>CAMKTN010000032.1 GCA_946415705.1 uncultured Prevotellaceae bacterium | reverse complement strand
TCATGATGGGGAAACCGATCTCGCGGGCTGCCTTCAGGGCGTCGTCCATGTTCTCCACAGCGTGGCTCACAGGCACCTTCAGATCCACCTCAGCCAGCTTCTTCACGAAGAGGTCGCGGTCCTCGGTGTTCATGATGGCCTCGACACTCGTGCCCAGCACCTCCACGCCGTATTCCTTCAGCGTGCCGTTGAGGTAGAGCTCCGTGCCGCAGTTCAGTGCCGTCTGTCCGCCGAAAGCCAGCAGGATGCCGTCGGGACGCTCCTTCTTGATGATTTCCGTGACGAAATAGGGCGTCACCGGCTGGAAATAAACCTTATCGGCGATGCCCTCGGACGTCTGGATGGTAGCGATGTTAGGGTTCACGAGCACGCTGGAGATGCCCTCTTCGCGCAGCGCCTTCAGCGCCTGCGAGCCAGAGTAGTCAAACTCGCCTGCCTGTCCGATTTTCAAAGCACCGCTGCCCAGCACCAGCACTTTCTTCATGTTCTTTTTCATAGATCCTCGTATTTTGTGTTAGAGTGTATTTTATCGCATCACCTGCCCCAGTCGCCCGAAAGCGTCGAACGCCTGGCGGGTGGAGAGGAACAGCGTGAGAATGAGTGAAATCATGGAAGCCGTCATGGTGATGATGACAATCATCATCTGGTATTTCACAGCCACATCAGGGGCCGAGCCGCCCAGGATTTGACCTATCATCGTCCCCGGCAGCGCCACGATACCCATCACGGCCATATTCGCTATGCAGGGCGTGAAGCTCTTGATGACCGCCTCACGCATGAACGGCAACCAAGCCTCGAAGCGCGTGGCACCGTTGCCCAACAGATAATAATAGGTAGCGTGCTCGCGCGCGATACCACTATAGAACGTGGAGAGCGTCAGCACGTTCACCCCCAGCATATTCCCCATCAGGATGCCCATGATAGGGATGAAGTAGCGGGCGCCGAAGGGGTTGTCGAGATGCAACACGAAGAGCAGGAAATAGAAGCCCACCGCCGCTGCCGCCACAATGAAACCCACGAAGGCCGGCACCGCCAGTACGCGCCACTGCAGCCGTGTGCGCTGCCCTAAGGCGTGCGTAGCCACCATCGCCATAATGACCACCCACAGCGTGTTGAGCCACGGGTTGTCCCATTCAAAGAGATAGCGGAGATAGATGCTGATGAGGAACAGCTGAAGGATCATCCTTCCTGCAGCTACGAGCGTGGCGCAAACGAGACCCGTGCGCAACACCCTCAAGAAAAACAGGGGGATGCAGAGCAGCAGCAGGCCTATGGCCAAGGACAGAAGATCAATATCCACGATACGCTCTTTCTAAAGTCGGCGCAAAGGTACGTATTTTTTCGCAAATCTCCATCTTCTTTCCCCGCAAAACTCCCAACTTTTTTTGATTTTTTTGCGAAGGACAAGATTCATCACGCGAGGACGCCGACGGGGAACTGCATGGTGGAGCAGTGGAGGGAGCCGTGCTGACGGATGAGGACGCGGCAGTCGATGGGGACGATGTCGTACTTGGGGAAGGCCTTCTGGAGCTGGCGATGGGCGAGGTCGTCGTTCTCAGGCTGGCCGTAGGTGGGCATCAGGACGGCGCCGTTGATGATGAGGAAGTTGGCGTAGGTGGCGGGCAGACGATGGCCATCGTCGGGGTCGTAGATGGGGGATGGAAGAGGGAGGGGGAGCAATTGGAAATTGAAAATTGAAAATTGACAATTGACAATTGCTTCCTTCAATTGTTCTTCCATCGAGTGGAGGGACTCATAGTGTTCGTCGGAGGGGTCGGTGCACTGGACGTAGGCGATGGTGCCGCCGGGGCAGAAGCGGGCGAGGGTGTCGATGTGGCTGTCGGTGTCGTCGCCGGCAAGGTAGCCGTGGTCGAGCCACAGGACGCGCTCGGCATGGAAATAGCGCAGCAGACGCTCCTCGATCTGCAAGCGGTTGAGGTCGGGGTTGCGGTTGGGCGAGAGGAGGCAGGCGCTGGTGGTCATGAGGGTGCCGCGGCCGTCGCTCTCGATGCTGCCGCCCTCGAAGACAAAATCGAGATGGGACTCGTAATTGGAAATTGAAAATTGAGAATTGAAAAATGAGAATTCGGCTGCAAGGCGGCCGTTAATCGCATTATCAAGCTCGGCGGGGAACTTGTTGCCCCAGCCGTTGAAGCGGAAGTCGAGGAGGCGGGGGCCGGACTCGGTCATGAGGGTGAGGAAACCGTGGTCACGGGCCCAGGTGTCGTTGGTGGGGCACTCGAAATAGCGGACATGGGGCAGCAGGCGCGAGGGGATGCGCTCGTGGAAGAGGGCTCGGATGCGGTCGGGCTCGGGGGTGACAATCAGGAGGAGCTCGTTGCGGACGAGGATCTCCAGGGCGATACGAATGAAGCAGTCATCGACCTCGTGCAGGAGGGGTGCCCAGTCGGTGGCGGCATGGGGCCACGTGAGCTGCACGCCGCTCTGGGGGAACCACTCGGCAGGGAAGAAGGTGGAGCGGATCTCGGTCTGCTCGGGACCAGCGACGGGCTTGGCCATCTGCAGGTGGAGGGTCAGGTCGCTGATGGTGGGGGTGCTGGGGGTGAAGTGGATAGCCATGGCAAGCGGCTTCGCCGCGGGTTAATGGTTAATGGTTAAGGGTTAATGGTTGAGAGGTTAGCGTTTAGGGTTGCCTAGGAAAACCTAGGAGAACCTAGGATTCGTCTTTATAACGAAGAAGCATATCTTGGTAGGCGTCGATGCGGCGGTCGCGGAGGAAGGGCCACCAGCGGCGGACTTGCTCGGAGCGACGGAGGTCAACGTCGACGAGGAGGTTCTCGGGCTCTGTCTGGGAGGCTTCGGCCAGGAACTCGCCCTGGGGGCCGCAGACGAAGCTGGTGCCCCAGAACTGTATGCCACGGGTCTGGCCGCTGGGATCGGGCTCATGACCTACCCTATTCACGGCGACGACGGGGAGGCCGTTGGCGACGGCATGGCCACGCTGCACGAGCTGCCAAGCCTGGCGCTGGCGCGCCTGCTCGTCAGGGGTATCGCTGCTCTCGTAGCCGATGGCGGTGGGATAGATGAGGATGTCGGCACCGGCAAGGGCCATCAGACGGGCTCCCTCGGGGTACCACTGGTCCCAGCATACCTGCACGCCGAGGCGTCCGACGCTAGTCTGGATGGGCTGGAAGCCGAGGTCGCCTGGGGTGAAATAGAACTTCTCGTAGTAGGCGGGGTCGTCGGGGATGTGCATCTTGCGATGGATGCCGGCGATGCTGCCGTCGCGCTCGAAGACGACGGCGGTGTTGTGGTAGAGGCCGGGGGCACGGCGCTCGAAAAGGCTGGTGACGAGGACGACGCCATGCTCCTTGGCCAGGGCGCCGAAGAAGTGGGTGCTGGGGCCTGGGATGGGCTCGGCAAGGTCGAAGTTGTCAACGGACTCCACTTGGCAGAAGTATGGGGTGTTATGGAGCTCCTGCAGCACGACGAGCTCTGCGCCACGGGCAGCGACGTCGGCGATGGCGACGGCGATGCGAGAGCGGTTCTCGTCGATGGAGGGGGTGCAGGGGTGTTGGATGAGGGCGAGGAGCATGGAGGAATTGAGATTTGAAAATTGAGAATTGAAAATTGAAAATTAAACCTCTTAAACTTCTTAAACTCCTTAAACTCTTAAAGGTTGGTTAGGTCGAGGACCTTATCGCAGAAGCGGAGGAGGACGGGGTCGTGGGAGACGACGAGGGCGACACGGCCTTCTTCATGGCAGGCGCGCAGGAGGGCGAGGGCCACACGCTGGCTGTTCTCCTCGTCGAGGGCGGAGGTGGGCTCGTCGAGCAGCAGCAGGGGCTTGGGGAGCGCGAGGGCTGCTGCAAGGAGGATGCGCTGGCGCTGGCCGCCGGAGAGCTTGGAGGCCTCCAGAGAGAGGAGGGAGGGATCTAGGGAAAGAGTTGAGAGGACCTTTTCCAAGGGGACCGAAGCTGACGCTTCGGGCACTGTGGCGGGGGAGGAGGAGGACTCTAAAAGGGCGCGGTTGTAGGCAAGGGCGTGGGTGAGAGCGATGAGGGCTGCGCCGTTCTCGGCAGGGGGCTGGAGCTCCTGGGGGACATAGGCAATCTTCTGGCGGATCTCATGAATGTGGTGCACATCCAAGGGGAGGCCGCAGACCTCGATGGAGCCCGCGGTGATGGGGATGACACCCACGATGGCGCGCAGCAGGGATGTCTTGCCGGTTCCACTCTCGCCGGTAACACCTACAAGCTGGCCTCGGTCTATGGTGAGATCGAGGCCGCTGAATAGCACGCGGTCGCTATAAGCGAGGGAGAGGGAGTGGAAAATTAACAATTGAGAATTGAAAATTGAAAATTGAGAGGCCCCCTGTGGTCCCCCAAGGGGGACGATGGGTCAATGGAGAGTTGACAGTTGACAGTTGAGAGTTGACAGTTGTCAATTCGCGGCGGTGAATTCTTCGAGGAAGCGGACGTCGTTCTCGGAGAAGAGGCGGAGGTCCTTGACCTGGTACTTCAGGTTGGCGATGCGCTCGATGCCCATACCGAAGGCGTAGCCGGTGTACTGGGTGCTGTCGATGCCATTGGCTTCGAGGACAGCGGGGTCCACCATGCCGCAACCGAGGATCTCGAGCCAGCCAGAACCCTTGCACATGGAGCAGCCCTTGCCGCCGCAGATGGTGCAGCTGACGTCCATCTCAGCCGAGGGTTCGGTGAAGGGGAAGTAGCTGGGACGCAGACGGATCTGGGTCTCGGGGCCGAACATCTCCTGAGCGAAGAGCAGGAGCACCTGCTTGAGGTCCTTGAAGCTGACATTCTTGTCGATATAGAGACCTTCGACCTGATGGAAGAAGCAGTGGGCACGGGCGCTGACGGCCTCGTTGCGATAGACGCGACCCGGGCAGATGACGCGGATGGGCGGCTGTTGTTTCTCCATCACGCGTGCCTGCACGCTGGAGGTGTGGGAACGCAGGATGATGTCGGGGTGTGCCTCGACGAAGAAGGTGTCCTGCATATCGCGAGCAGGATGGTCGTCGGCGAAGTTCATGGAGCTATAGACGTGCCAGTCGTCCTCCACCTCGGGACCTTCGGCGAGGGTGAAGCCCAGGCGCGAGAAGATATCGACGATCTCGTTCTTGACGATGGTCAGGGGATGGCGCGTGCCCAGTGCGATGGGGTAAGCGGTACGCGTGAGGTCGAGGTCGTCGGCGACAGTCTCCTGAGCGCAAGCTGCGGCCTTGAGCTGGTTGATGCGCTCGGTGGCGTAGTCCTTGAGTTCGTTGATGTGGCGCCCCACCTCTTTCTTCATGTCGTTGGGGATGGTACGGAACTCATCCATCAGCGCGCTGATTTCACCTTTCTTACTCAAATACTTGATGCGCAGTGCCTCCACCTCCTCGGGTGTAGCAGCTGAAACCTGCTGCACTTCCTCAAGCATTTGCTTGATCTTTTCGAGCATATTCATAGTCGTAGAATTGATATATCTTTATAAAACGGCGCAAAGATAGACATTTATTTGCGAAAAGCATGCGTGGGTTGAGAAAAATAGTGTACTTTTGCGCGATTTTTACCAAAAGGTAGTTTTACACGTGTATTTAAGAAGGATTCTTCTACTCATCTCCGGGGTACTGTTCATGGCCTGTTCAGGGAACAAGCACGGGCGTTTCATGGACTTCGGCGACTCAGAGGCCGACACGCTGCAATGCGATACGCTGGAGCAGAATGCCGACACGCTGCTGCTGGACTTGGAAACCATCGACACGCCGCTGCCCGAGACGGTGGACGAGCTCTTCAACGACTTCCTTTTCAGTTTCGACCAAAGCAACCGCCTTC
This sequence comes from uncultured Prevotellaceae bacterium, assembly GCA_946415705.1. Taxonomy (GTDB): domain Bacteria; phylum Bacteroidota; class Bacteroidia; order Bacteroidales; family Bacteroidaceae; genus Physcousia. The sequence goes on along the minus strand of CAMKTN010000032.1, from coordinate 25,043 downwards.
AGCGCACACGCATCCAGTTTCCGCTGCGCGTCATCAATGCCGACGGCAATGTCCACTACCTCCAGCAGAACGAATGGCAGCACCATTTCCTGCTGCTGCACCAGGACTTCTGCACGGTGCTGTGGAACTCGCGCCGACAGATGGAGCTGGCACAGGACACCAGCGTGTATGAGGCGCGCGTGGATCAGATATATTTACACAGCCGCCAGATAGAATCCTTCGTGTTCCAGCGCGACAGCATCAACGGGCTGTGGATGCTGACGGAGCAATGCCAGGTGCCCTTCGAGCACACGGACCTGGCGTCGTTCCTGGACTTCTACCGCGAGTTCGCGACAGATAGCGTGTTCCAGCGCCACCACGTGGCCGACCCGCTGAGCTATGTCACGAGCGATGAAGAGGATTACGAACGCATCCGTGGGAACATCAACAAAGAGCAATGGTTTGAGTTCCAGCCTGACATGCCCAAGGATGTGCTCGTGCACATCGCCTACGGGCAGACCTACAGCAACCGCCAGCGTATGCTGCTGCAGCTACGGGGCATCAGCGACGGGTTGCAGGCGTTGCTCGTATTCCAGCGCGACGGCAACAGCTGGCGGCTGACGGAGTTGGAGAATTGAGAATTGAAAATTGAGAATTGAAAATTGAAATATGATCGTTAAGGATAACTACTCTTTGGCCGAGCACAATACTTTCGGCATCGCTGCCACAGCAGCCCATTTCGTGGAATACGACAGCGTGGATGAGCTGCAGCTGTTCATCGGCCGTCGCACAGCAAACGGCGACACCTCTCCCCTCCTCCACATCGGAGGCGGCAGCAACCTGCTGTTTCTGAGCGACTACAACGGCACTGTGCTGCATTCTGCCCTGAAGGACATCACGGTGACGGCCGACGAAGGGGAATATGTATATGTTCGCGTGAGCGCAGGCATCGCATGGGACGAATGGGTGCAATATGCCGTTGACAGCCATTGGCACGGCCTGGAGAACCTGTCCGGCATCCCTGGCGAGGTGGGCGCCTCGGCCGTGCAGAACATCGGAGCCTACGGTGCCGAGGCCAAGGATTTCATCCTTTTCGCGGACGCTGTGGATCTGGAGACGGGAGCCATCCGCCATTTCACTGTGGAGGAATGTCGCTACGGCTATCGCAACAGCGTGTTCAAGCAGGAGCTGCGTGGCCGCTATGCCATCACCCACGTGCACTTCCGCCTGACGCACGATTTTCGTCCGAACCTCGAATACGGCGGCATACGTCGTGCCATCGAGGCCCGTGGCATTGAGGAGGTGAACCTCACGGCAGAGCAGCTGCGAGAGACCATCCTGGAGATACGCCGCGAGAAACTGCCCGAGCCTTCTGTCCTGGGCAACGCCGGCAGCTTCTTCAAGAATCCCATCGTAGAACGCACCGTTTTCGAGCGCCTTCAACAGGCATACCCCGAGGCTCCGCACTACGACGTGGACGAGCAGCGCGTGAAGGTTCCTGCGGGCTGGATGATTGAGCAATGCGGGTGGAAAGGCAAGACGCTGGGGCACGCCGGCGTGTATGAAAAGCAGGCTTTGGTGCTCGTTAATACAGGCGGTGCAAAAGGTAAAGAAATCAGCGATTTATGCTCGTCGATTCAAGCAGACGTTGAAGCGCGCTTCGGCATTCGTATTGAGCCCGAAGTGAACTTCATCGGCTAAGCGACAGCCGCCTACTGCCAATGCTTCAGGAGGAAGCGAGGATGGCAGCGGAAATAAACGCCAAAGGAAAAATGATTAACGAATGTCGATGCACGGACCGTGCCATCGGCATTTGTCATTTCACCCTCTATCATCGGGTAGGCATCGACCTTGGCACCCAGGATGTAGTTCTTGGCGAAGGTGTGGCTCCATTCGGCACCTACGTGGGGGACAATGACCTTATCGAAACGGGCGCCGGGGTGTTTCTGCGACAAGGTGGAATAGAAGGGGATGCCGTAGAGCGATACGAAATCGCGGGCATAGAACGCCCCTGCGAAGAGGCGGAAGTCACGGGCGAAATCGACGGCGACCATGCAGGAACCCGCAGCGCCCAAGTTGAAGGGCCATAGGTGTCCGCTCTGCTGCCAGCAGCCCAATGCGGCCAACTCAGCCGTCAGACGGCGCACGACGCGCGCCCCCGTGTTCCACTCCACGCCGAAGCCAATGCCGCCATTCGTGATGGTCTGCACGCCCAAGTCCGTGATGTCCTGCTCCCCTCCGCGATGCTGGATGAGGATGTCGATGGGGAGATAAAAGTTTAAAGTTGAGAGTTTAGAGTTTAAAGATACGCGTTGGTGGATGCCGACGGTGAAGGCTTCCTGGTGGGTGTCCTCCTCGAAGATGTAGCTCTGCCAGTTAACCCATGCATCCAGCTCATAACGGGGCAAGTCCAGCAGCAGCTGGAAGCCCATCTCAGGGTCTTGCGTGAGGTTGATCTCAGGATTCATCAGCGGCTCCATCACACGGTGGTTCGCGCCACCATAGATGTCGCCCAGCACAAAGGTGAGGCGCTTCAGCTGGGCCTGCGCACGAAAGAACGGGAGGACGTGGAAGCCACGCTGGTACTGGTTGCCCTTCCATGTGCCGATGTCGTGATAGACGTAGCAGGGGTATTTGTTCGCGCCGTCGAATACCAGCGCGTGGCAACCCGCTTCCAGACGTATGCTGTGCAGTGGCTGCCATACCACCTTGGGTTGCACCCACAGGCCCGGCAGCGTATAGCCCTTGGCCTGCTCACCGTTGAACTCGTTATCCTTGAAGAACGAGATATTGTCCAACGCGAAGAACAGCGACCTCGTGTCAGCCGAATCCAACCGATGGTCGGAGGCCGCCAGGCGGTAGGCCAGGTCCTGGGCCTGCGAAGGGAGCCAGGCGGCCATCAAGCACACGATGAGAAGCCACTTATGCATATCTGAAAGCGTTTTGACGCGACAAAAGTACACAAAAATAACAAAAACCGATCACTTTCCACCTTAAACTTTCAACTTTCATCGCTAAAATGAGTAACTTTGCACGCACTAACAGATATGTGATGACCCAGAAACAACGTTATGAGGCCGTGATTGCCTATTTCGAGGAGGCGATGCCGGTGGCTGAGACGGAGCTGCATTTCGCCAATGACTTCCAGCTGCTGGTGGCTGTGATGCTGAGTGCCCAGTGCACGGACAAGCGTGTGAACATGGTGACGCCCGCCCTCTTCGAGGCCTTCCCCACCCCTGCTGCCATGGCGGCCGCCAGCGACGAGGAGGTGCTGGCCTACGTGAAGAGCGTCTCCTACCCCAACTCCAAGGCCAAGCACCTCGTGTCCACTGCCCGGCAGCTGGTGGAGCGCTTCGGCGGCGAGGTACCAGAGACGCTGGAAGAACTGACATCGTTGCCTGGCGTGGGGCGCAAGACGGCGAATGTGGTGATGAGCGTGGCCTTCGGGCAGGCACGCATGGCGGTAGATACCCATGTCTTCCGCGTCAGCCATCGCCTTGGTCTCGTGAGTGACAAGGCCAAGACACCGCTGGCGGTGGAACAGGCGCTGGTGAAGCACATCCCAGAGGCTGTCATCCCCAAGGCGCACCACTGGCTCATCCTGCACGGGCGATACGTCTGCAAAGCATTGAAGCCCCTTTGCATGGAGTGCGGCTTGCAGTCGATATGCCCGTATTACACACGTCTATAAAGGAAGGAACTCCTTACCGTTAAACGCCACCCTCCTGACGGCAATGCCTGAAGGTGTATAGCATTCACACTCAATGATCCTTTCCTTGTTGAATAACCTATACACTAAAAGGTAGGTTTCATCGGGCATGTCTATTTCAAAGCCGATGGAATAAGCCGAAACGAGCTCCATTCTGCGGGTTTCAACATCGAACAGATTGAAGCCAACGCCGGAGAACTGGCCGTCCTCGGGTTTACCATCCTCATCATAATTCACCGTGTTCGTGATAACCAGTTTGTGCTTGCCGTCGGAATAATCCCAACAGAAGAATTCGATGAAGTAGCTCCAATGGAAGGCTTCATCATCCTCCGCAGAAGCATCAAAGCGCATATAGCGGTTTTCTTCATCAAGCAGGATGGAGCGGTTATGTGGAAGAGGCTGGCCAGCCTTGTACTTTTCCCAGCTCCTGCTCATGTCGCCAAGGAATTCACCGTTATCTACCATTGAAATGGCTGCTTCAATAAAGTCAGAGATTCGCGGTTCGCTGCCACTGTAGTTGACAGGCACAGAGAAATCTAATTCTGAGGTTTCAGCCACCGTGGTGGTATCAACCGCGGCAGGTTCGTCATTCATGCTATTAGCGGTTCGCTTACATGAAGACACAGCCATCACCAATAAAGCGACAATCGTTGACAAGACTACGACATATTCCTTTTTCATAACATCAATCATTAAGACCCTTATGCAGGATGATTCAGGCTTCTGGGTGCAAAGTTACGTTTTCTCTTTAAAACGACAAAAAAAGTCCTAAATTACTTGCATGCCTCAGTAGAAAAGTATATTTTTGCACCCGTCAATGATAGAATTATTAAGAAACCAATCATCTTATACACTTAAAAAACTAAACAACTATGACCATTAACGATTACAAGTTCGCTGGCAAGAAGGCCATCGTACGCGTTGACTTCAATGTGCCCCTCGACGGCAATGGTAACATCACCGACGACACCCGCATCCGCGGTGCCCTGCCCACGCTGAAGAAGATCCTCGGCGACGGCGGTGCCCTCATCATCATGAGCCACATGGGCAAGCCCAAGGGCAAGGTGAACCCCAAGCTCTCCCTGCAGCAGATCGTGCCCGCTGTGAGCAAGGCCCTCGGCGTGGACGTGAAGTTCGCTCCCGACTGCGCCAAGGCTGCTGATCAAGCTGCTGCCCTGAAGCCCGGTGAGGTGCTGCTGTTGGAAAACCTCCGCTACTATCCCGAAGAGGAAGGCAAGCCCGTGGGCATCGACAAGGAAGATCCCGCCTACGACGCTGCCAAGAAGGCCATGAAGGAGAGCCAGAAGGAGTTCGCCAAGACGCTGGCCAGCTACGCTGACTGCTACGTCATGGACGCTTTCGGCACGGCTCACCGTCGCCACGCCAGCACCGCTGTCATCGCTGACTACTTCGATGCCGACAACAAGATGCTCGGCCTCCTCATGGAGAAGGAAGTGACAGCCGTGGACAACGTGCTGAGCAACATCAAGCGCCCCTTCGTAGCCATCATGGGCGGCTCCAAGGTGAGCACCAAGATCGGTATCATCGAGAACCTGCTGGGCAAGGTCGATAAACTCATCCTCTGCGGCGGTATGACCTACACCTTCGTGAAGGCTCACGGCGGCGAGATCGGTAACTCCATCGTGGAGCTCGACAAGCTGGATGTAGCCCTCGGCGTGGAAGAGATGGCCAAGAAGAACGGCGTGGAGCTCGTGCTGGCTGAGGACAGCGTGTGCTGCACAGGTTATGACTTCGGCACCTTCAGCGTGAAGCCCGGTGCAGAGATCAAGACCTTCCCCAGCAACGCTATCGCTGAGGGTTGGGACGGCCTCGACGTAGGTCCCAAGAGCCAGGCTAAGTTCGCTGCTGCCATCGAAGGCGCCAAGACCATCCTGTGGAACGGTCCTGCCGGCTGCTTCGAGTGCGACGACTTCTGCGCAGGCTCCCGTGCTGTGGGTGAGGCTGTGGCCAAGGCTACTGCCGAGGGTGCTTTCTCCCTCATCGGCGGCGGCGACAGCATCGCTTGCGTACACAAGTTCGGCCTTGAGGACAAGGTCAGCTACATCTCCACTGGTGGTGGTGCCCTCCTCGAAGCCATCGAGGGCAAGGTGCTCCCCGGCGTAGCTGCTATCAAGGGCTAATGATTCCCCACAAACATTTTTCAGCAATGCATAGTGCAAAGTGCCTCGTGCACTTTGCGCTATGCTTGTTTTTCCTTGCTGCCTGCAACGGCAACGCCTCGCTCTCACACGAAGAGCAGGCGGCACGCGACTCTGCGGCGTTGCACGTGGCACTCATGCCCGTTCACGACTGTATGCCGGCCTTCTATGCCCAGCGCATGGGCATCTACGAACGCCTCGGCCTCGACCTGCGCATCCTGACCCTTCAGGCGCAGCTCGACACCGACACGGCCCTCATGCGTGGACGTGCGGAACTCATCTATAGCGACTTGGCACGCGCCATTTTCATGCAGCAGGACACCACACCGCTGCGCGCCGTGGCCGCCACAGAGGGTGAGCTGCAGCTCATCACGGCCCGTCGTGGTCGTGTGCGACAGCTCAACCAATTAAAAGAGCGCATGGTGGCTGTCGCCCGCCACAGCATCACCGACTACTGGAGCGACCGCCTCACAGACTCGGCCCGTCTGGCGCGCGCTGACATCTTCCGTCCGCAGATCAACAATGTGCGCATTCGCACAGATATGCTCTGCAACGGCACGATGGATGCTGCCTTCCTGCCTGCCCCATATGCGCAGGAAGCGCTCCTGCGAGGCAACAAAAGCAACTTCACGACGAACTCCTTGCAGCCACGCCTGACAGTCTTCGTGGCCTCCGAGGCCGCCACCACCGACAGCACGCGAGTGCGTCAGATGCAGCTGTTCTTCCAAGGCTATAACGAGGCTGTCGCTGCCCTCAACGACGGTGGCGAGCGCGACACGCTGGTGGCCATGTACAAGCAACTGTTCCTGACGCCTGACAGCCTGATAGATTCCCTGTTGCGCGCCACGCCACACTACGTGCCCGTCACAACACCACAGAGCAGCGATGCCGACGCGGCCCTGCGATGGCTGCAGTCACGCGGCAAGGTACGTCAGGGCTACAGCCCCGACCACCTGATATTTCCGATGAAGTTTTAGAAGAACCTGCGGAAGAGCGCGAAGAAATGTCCCGTCAAGCGATGTCCGAAATTAAACTGCCGACGATAGTCCTCGGCACGGAACAGCGTGCAATGCTGTTTGTCCAGCTCGAAGATGCGCTGTAGCTCTGCCGTCGTCTCACGGTCGAGGATGAAGCTGTTCACCTCGTAGTCGCACAGGAAGCTGCGTCCGTCCATATTCGTGCTGCCCACGGTGCAGAAACGACCGTCAACCATCATCACCTTGGAATGATGGAAACCCGTCTGGTTGTAATACACCTCAGCGCCACGCTTTGCCAGCTTCTTCATCTCGAAGGCTACGACATCAGGGGTGATGGGCACATCGCTCTTGGCTGATACCATAATCTCCAGTCGCACACCTCGCTTCAGCGCACGCTTCAGGGCACGGCGCACCGACTTGACATTCGTGGGATAAGGGTTGACAATCTGTATGCATTCCTTGGCGGCATCTATCGCTGCAACATAGGCCTTGCGCATGTTCTTGGGCGTGTAGCGTGGCCTGCGATCTACCACACCAATCACCTTGTGACCGGCTGTCGTGGATGTGTCGGCAAGCAGCTGGAAGTCCTCACGCGAGCGCGCCAGCGAGACGATGCCCGCCGTCACCTCGCTCGTGGGTGTCGGCATCGCGAGATAGCGCTCATCGAGCAGCACCTCACCCGTCTGCTGCCACCACATACGGGCGAAGATACGCTCGTACTGTGCCACCACATCGCCCGTCAGCTCCATGTGCATATCACGCCACTCGCCGTATTCGGGGCGGCCGTTGATGTAGTAGTCCGCCACATTCATGCCACCCGCATAGCACACGGCGCCGTCGATGACTACGATCTTGCGGTGGTCACGCTGGAAGGCGTGGTTGATCCAGGGGAACTTGATCGGGTCGAACTCCTCAATTTGTATGCCCATCGCACGAATGGCACGCAGGTGCTTGTTCTTCAGTGGCGAGTCATTGCTGCTGTTGCCGAAGCTGTCGAACATCGCGCGCACCTCAACGCCCTCCTTCACCTTCTCGCCCAGAAGGTCGAAGAGCACATTACCGATGCTGTCGTTGCGGAAATTGAAATATTCCAGATGCACATAGTGCTTCGCCTGACGGATGGCCGAGAACATCGCCTCGAACTTGTCCTTACCCGTGTGCAGGAGCACCACGCTGTTATTGCCAGTGAACTCCACACCCAGCTGTTCCTCCAGTGCCTGACGCAGGACGATGTCCGAAGGCTGTTCCTCGGCCCGCATAAACAGCGGCATAAGGAACAGGGAAAGGATGAAAAAGAACGGACGCATGGTTTGTGTAGTCACTCCACTGAAAGACTGTTAAATCATACAACTGAACGAATCCACGATGCCCAGCAGATGACGCTGCTGGTCGGTGACAAGCACGGCATGGATCTTATTATCTTGCATGACTCTTTGAATCTCACTGATTTTCATGGTCTCAGGCACGCACTTGGGAGTCGGTGTCATCACCTCACCCACGGTGACATTGAAGAAGTCCTGCTTCAGGCGCTCCATCGCACGACGTACATCGCCATCGGTGATGATGCCCACAACCTTGTCGTCCTCGACAGCCACCACCATTCCCAGTCGCGAGCGGCTGACCTCGATGACCGCCTCACTCAATGGCATCGTCGTAGCTACGACGGGCAGGTCCTCCGTACGCATGACATCGTGAGCAGTCGTCAGCAGCCGTCGGCCCAGCGAGCCACCCGGGTGGAACTGCGCATAGTCGTTGGCCTTGAAATGGCGGCCTTCCATCAGCGCCACCGCCAGGGCATCGCCCAGCGCCAGCTGCGCTGTCGTGCTGCTCGTGGGCGCCAGGTTCAGCGGACATGCCTCATGAGCGACATGCAATAAGATATGTATATCTACGTTACGCGCCAGCAGCGACTCCGCATTACCCGAGATACCGATGATGGGAACATGGCGCTCCTTCAGCGAAGGGATAATGCGTAGCAGTTCGTCCGTGAGGCCGCTGTTGCTCAGCGCCACCACGACATCGCCCTCGGCAACCATGCCTAAATCACCATGGAAGGCATCCAGCGGGTTCAGGTAGAACGACGGCGTGCCCGTGCTGGCCAACGTGGCAGCAATCTTGGCACCGATATGTCCGCTCTTGCCGACACCCGTGACAACCACCTTCCCCGTGCAATGAAGCATCAGCTCCACGGCACGGTCGAAAGCCTCATCCAACTGCGGAATCGTCTGCAGCAGGGCTTCCGCCTCATCGCGCAAGCAGCGCGCCGCTATATCTCGTACTTGCATAAACTCAAGAGTTTAAGAGTTCAAGGGGTTTAAGGGTTCAAGAAGTTCAATTCTCAATTTTCAATTCTCAATTATCAATTTTTGAACTACGTTCTCCAAATCCTCTAACTTCAACATATTTGGCCCATCGCTGAGGGCGTGGTCGGGGTCGGGATGCGTTTCGAAGAAGTAGCCGTTGGCACCAAAGGCCTTGGCCGCCATTGCCATCGCAGGCACAAACTCGCGGTTGCCACCCGTCTTGCCACCCGCAGCCCCTGGACGTTGCACGCTGTGGGTGCAGTCCATGATGACACGCGGTGTCCACTTCAGCATATCAGGAATATTGCGGAAATCCACCACGAGGTTGTTGTAGCCAAACGAGTTGCCACGTTCCGTGAGCCACACCTCCGTGGCACCACCCTCGCGCGCCTTCTCTACAGGGTACTGCATATCTACGCCCGAGAGGAACTGCGCTTTCTTGATGTTCACCACCTTCCCCGTCTTCGCGGCAGCCACCAACAGATCCGTCTGGCGGCACAGAAAAGCAGGAATCTGCAAGACATCGACCACCTCAGCAGCAGCTGCTGCCTGATAAGACTCGTGGATATCTGTCAGTAGGCGCAGGCCGTGCTTCGCCTTCACATCGGCCAGCATCTGCAGGCCGCGCTCCAGACCAGGGCCTCGGAAGGACGAGAGACTCGTGCGGTTCGCCTTGTCAAAGGACGCCTTGAAGAACAGCTCCAGATCGTACTTCTCCTGCAAGCGTACCAGCTCCGTAGCAACCACATCGAGCACCTCAGCGCTCTCGATGACACAAGGTCCGGCTATGAATATTGGTTTCATAATCTTCATTTTCGACTGCAAAATTATAGGATTTTACGCGCTTAAACAAGTTTTCACGTAAAAAAGCAACTTTTATACCAACTATTTGGATAAAAAGCAGTACTTTTGCAGCGAATTTATGAAATGTCTTTCGACTTTTAAACACAAAACTTAAAACGTTCAACGTCCAACGAAATATGTCCCCCGTTATCATCAACTGCTACGAGGACTTTGAAGCCCTCCTCGGTAAAGAAATAGGCACCAGCGACTACATCCAGGTCAATCAGGACCGCATCAACCTCTTTGCCGATGCCACCCTCGACCACCAGTGGATCCACGTCGATGAAGAGCGCTGCAAGACAGAGAGCCCCTTCCACCAGACCATCGTCCACGGCTACCTCACACTCTCACTCCTCCCCTATCTCTGGGGACAAATCATACAGGTCAATAACCTGGAGCGCCTCGTCAACTACGGCATGGACAAGATGAAGTTCGGCCAGCCCGTACTCTCCGGACAGAGCGTCCGCATGTCCACCAGCATGGAGTCCCTCGCCAACCTGCGTGGCGCCATCCGCATGAGCATCCGCTTCACCATCGACATCAAGGAAACCGGCAAGACAGCCCTCGAAGGCGTCGCCACCTTCATTTACTTTTTCAAGAAAAGTTAGGTTTAAGAGTTCAAGAAGTTCAAGAGTTCAAGAGTTCAAGAGTTCAAGAGTTTAAGTTTCAGGTTTATCTCTAACCTTTAACCTATAACCTCTAACCTTTAATTTTCAATTTTCAATTCTAAATTTTCAATTCTCAATTTTCAATTGTCAATCCCCTCGCATGGCACAAAATAAATTCCGTGGCCTGGGCATCGCCCTCATCACCCCCTTCAAAGCCGATGGCAGCATCGACGAAGAAGCCCTCATCCGTTTGGTGGAATTCCAGATCAAAGGCGGCGCCGACTTCCTCTGCATCATGGGCACCACCGCCGAGACGCCCTGTCTCACCCCCGACGAGAAGCGCTGGCTGCGCGAGACCCTCGTCCAGCGCGTGGCAGGTCGCGTGCCTCTGCTCATGGGTTGCGGCGGCAACAACACAGCTGCCGTCGTGCGCGAGCTGCAAGAGACCGACTGGACCGGCATCGACGGCGTCCTCAGCGTATGCCCCATGTACAACAAGCCCTCCCAGGAAGGCCTCTACCAGCATTTCCGAGCCATCGCCGAGGCTAGCCCCGTACCCGTCGTATTATATAATGTACCCGGGCGCACGGGCGTGAACATGACCGCCGAGACCACCCTACGCCTGGCACGCGACTTCGAAAACATCGTCGCCATCAAGGAAGCCAGCGGCAATATCACTCAAATGGACGACATCATCAAGAACAAGCCCGCAGGCTTCGATGTCATCTCCGGCGACGACGGCATCACCTTCCCCCTCATCACCCTCGGTGCCGTAGGCGTCATCAGCGTTATCGGAAATGCCCTGCCGCGCGAGTTCTCCCGCATGGTTCGCCTCGCCCTTCGCGGCGAGTACGCCCCTGCCCTCCATATCCACCACAAGTTCACCGAGCTCTTCAAGCTCCTCTTCGTCGATGGCAACCCCGCAGGCGTCAAGGCCATGCTCCACGCCATGGGCATGATCGAGAACCAGCTCCGCCTCCCCCTCGTCCCCACCCGCCTCACCACCATGGAGCAAATCTCCGCCATCCTCCGCGAACTCAACATCAAATACTAATCCCCATCACACATACATCTCAATAACACTGTAATAACAATGAGGGTGTGTTAAAATGAAGTGAACCCCGAAAGTTTTTTGTCCGACTTTCGGGGTTCACTTCATTTTGACACACCCAATTTACTTAAATGATATAGGTTGTGTTAATATCTTTATAATCCGGAATTTACTGATGTAGGCACAGAAAAGGAACACTACAAGTGAAAACACGATGCATGTAATCAAATCATTATATAGAATATGATGGTTAATCAACCAACCAAATTGTCCCGTAAAGAACGAATGCAAAAGATAAATAACTAATGTGCAACCACCATATTTTGCTAACATCTTTCTATCTGGAATCAATTTATATACAGACAAGCTGATAATAAGAGAAATAACTAACCATCCACCCCGTATCACAATATCTATATCATTAGCGTATAAAGTCTTCCCCATAAAAACGCCCAATAAATTAATTGCCCCATACAACTTCGCCATGGTACAAATTACTATAGCTGTCAATAATGACACGATTGATAATGAGGCCGCAGTTTTATCTATTTTGTATAATATATTATGAGACCTGCAGCAACACCCAAATACAAAGAATGGAAAGAAAGAACAAGCACGTTGAAAACTAAGAATGTTTATGGGTATAAAACCAGATCCTAAACTGATAATGATGCTTAAACAAAGAACAATGCCAATTGAAAAACGCTTTGACAAGAAATAAACAGCAACTCTCCAATAAACCAAACATAACAAATACCACAGAGTATATTGAGGAGATAACAAATCCACAATACTGTATTTCCCTGCAAGAGCTAGTCTAATAAACTGAAAGACTAAATACGATGCCATTATTTCTATGACCTTTTTGAATAGTTTTTCCTTTGAGCATTTCGTGTTAAAGAAATAACCCGAAACAATAATGAACAATGGCATCAGAAAAGAACACAAGAAAGTTTTTACAACCATATTGATTGTATTCAACATCCCCGGTTCCCTTGAATGTAGTGTATGTACTAATACCACGCCGAAAATTAATACAGCTTTAACAGAATCTAATTTTGTATTTCTGTTAGATACGGTTTGTCTATTTATTAATTGTGCATCCATCTTTTAGTCAGCATTTAGTGGTTCTTGTTTCCGTTTTTTTCCGAAGATGATGTTCAGTAAAGTAAGTCCCAATAATTGACCCACATCTTCCCCATCGTTTAAGTATTGCTTAGTATGCGTTCTCTTCGTGACCAAAGACTGTCAGTATCGTCTTCCAAACATTGACTCGCATGGAACGGAACTTGTAGCAGTATAATTCTTCTCCATTCAAACCGGAACGTTTTTGCTTGAAGAATATCGGCCCTGGTGAACTCATCTTAATGAGGATGCCAAATATAATATAAACCAAGGGGAAGATGGTGACAAGGAAGAGGCTGGAGGCAACGAAGTCGAAGGCACGTTTGATGATGCGGTTCCCAAGAATGGTAAGCGGTTCGTCGTGCAGGCGAAAGACAGGTGTTCCACCCATCAAGAGGAATTACCCAGAAGAGCGTCAACTACGAACATCTGCCAAAAACGTTCATATACCAGTAGCGGATCCACAAATGATTGGTGCTCAATCGTCTCAAGAATATCTGAGAGCTCAGTGCCAGTACCGCCTGTCTCGCTGTCAATAACCGTGTTTTTGATTTGAGAATCCACGGCTCACCCTGAAACAAGACGGCTACTTTCTTGCCGTTCGCTCCATTGTAAGCCCTGACAGGGATGCGGGGGCATGATGTGAAATCAATGGAGGTCATACGTCTTTATGCCAAAGATATTTGTCACGAAGATATTGCGCATGCTCATGGGTGATGGCTTGATCGTCGATTTCCGCACCATTGATGCTGCCATATAATTCGCACCACAGACAGTCAATCAATGTGCTACCAGTACGAAGTCCTTCTTTGTACGCATCCAAGTCGTGCTGAAGATAGGCAGGCAATCCACATTCCCAAGCCCGATGGCGTTGCTTCATATCTTCTGTTCCCATATTCTTGATTTGGGACTATCTGCCTGCTAAAGGTTGGCCTTGTACCACTCAATGGCTTCATTCAAGCCACGGGCAAAGTTGTATTCAGGGTCGTAGCCGAGGATGGTATAGGCCTTGGTGATGTCTGCGTATGAACTATAGTCGACCATCAACAATGTTACGGGGTAAAATACCCTTCACATCATAAATAACGCTATTTGGATTGCATAGGGCTTTGATGTCCATATCCAAGAACTCCTTATGCGCAACGGCTAGTATGACAAGATCATATTTTGAACTTTCAACAATCGACTTTGAATTTTCTACTTTCACACCATATTCATGTTCTACTGCAGCAGAATTGGCCCAAGGGTCAAAGATGGTGATATCGGAGGTGTACTCACTGAGTGTGTTATAAATATCAACAACCTTGGTATTGCGAATGTCGGGACAGTTTTCCTTGAAAGTGATGCCAAGGATAAGAATCTTTGCATCCTTGACCATTACGCCCTTCTGATTCATCCGCTTGATGGCTTGATTGGCGACATAATCGCCCATACCATCGTTCAATCGACGTGCATTATACATCACACGAGGTAACACACCATAGACTTGAGCTTTTTGGATAAGGTAGTAGGGATCTACGCTGATACAATGTCCGCCGACAAGGCCTGGGCTTAGTTTGATGAAGTTCCACTTGGAAGAAGCAGCTTCAATGACATCGTGGGTATCAATGCCCATTGCATTAAAGATTTTAGCCAATTCGTTCATAAAAGCTATGTTCACATCACGCTGGCTGTTTTCAATAATTTTTGATGCTTCAGCAACTTTAATACTGGGAGCTTTATGTGTACCGTTTACTAGAACCGAATTATAAACGTTATCAACAATATCGGCTACCTCTGGCGTGCTGCCAGATGTCACTTTCTTAATCTTTTCCACGGTGTGGGTCTTATCTCCCGGATTGATACGCTCTGGGCTATAGCCGGCATAGAAATCAACATTGAACTTCAAACCGCTGACGCGTTCCACAACGGGTAAGCACTCTTCTTCGGTAACGCCAGGATAGACGGTGCTCTCATAGACTACGATGTCACCTTTGGATACAACTTTACCCACGGTCTCACAGGCTCCCCAAAGAGGTTTCAGATCGGGACGATTGTTTTCATCCACAGGTGTAGGTACTGCAACTACATAGAAATTGCAATCCTTGATATCATCAAGATTAGTAGTACATTTAAAACCATGATTCTTGATGGCATCCTGTAGGAGGTCGTCTGCTACTTCGAGCGTAGCATCGTGTCCAGCCATAAGTGCGTCACAACGCTTCTGGTTCATGTCGAAGCCAACGGTGGCATACTTAGTGGAAAACAGGCGAGCCAAAGGCAAGCCAACATAACCGAGACCGATTACACAGATTTTTGTTTCTCTCATAAGTTATTGTTTTATTATAATTCTACTTTCAAAATATCACTCACGAGCGAAGGCACGTTTTACTTCATGCCATAACCAGGCATAGGAAAAGTGAGGGGCAATCGGTGCGAACTTCATAAAGTGGAAGAGCTTTATGCACGCAAGTTTCATCTTTCCTATCTGTTCTTCATTTTCCCTTAACTGGGTTCCTTCATAATGCCCCATGTTTCCGTTATATAGGACTACATCAAGTATTCGCTTTGCATAGCGGCGATCTTGAGCAGATAACGTATAACCAAGGTCACCTTCAGGCAGTCCAAGATGATCGACAAGAATGACGCCACAAGCACGCCAAGCCTTCTCCAAGCCTAATGCTTTCAGGTGAACGCGCAACGCATCCATATCAATCTTCTCCTTGGCATAATGCAACATCACCGCCAAGTCGCAGAATTGGCGCAAGCCAACGCCCAGATTTAAAAGGTGGTTGTATAAATGCCTGAATATGTACAATGTGTGAACGGTCGGTGAAAGTGTTTTTATCTCAACACCATCCACCGTGACAGTTCCCCCTGGATCACTATCTAATAATTGGTTCCAATATGCGCGCTCCTTCTTCCCATAGGGTACGAGCAATGCGAAATGCCCTTCGAAGGTCACACCAACATGGTCGAAACAAAGATGATGGCCAGCATCTTTTTCATCTGGAATGATGCCCCATCGCTCTTTCAGGAGCTGATAGGCTTTCTCGAAGTTCTTGCTGTCGCAGTAGTAATCTATATCTCCAGGATGGCGCAATCGTGCATCAGGATAATACGCTGCAACGACTTGACCCTTCACGATTGAATAGTCGATTCCTTCTTGTGAAAACAACTGATGCAGTTCTATCACGCCATGATTTATCCTTTTTACCTGTTGCGTAATCAAATCCTGCAGGTTCACGCATCTGACCACATTCTTTCGGGGCATTTTCACATTGTTCCTGAAGAGTGCATCGATTGCCAGCCCCAGCAAAGCCTGTTTTTTGACCAGATCCACTAACTCCGTAGCTTCAGCCTCAGATAATTCACGGGGTAAAAGTTTTGCACCTTGAATCTCATCTCGCCACAGGGCATCGCGCAGGATATTAAAAAGAAGCTGTATCATTGATTTCATCCAAATAATAGAACATCCCATGCCTTGTTTGCTGCCGGGACATACTCTACCGACACCCCTGTTTTTGAGTTTTTTGCCTCGGGGAAGGCAAAGGAGGTAAATCCTTCGCTGTGTTGGTCCTGAATATTAGCATTATTCAACGCGTTCATATCAGGCCATAGACCATCTTAGCGGGAATGTTCCGCATAAAATCCTTAATTGGGCGCAAAGGTACTGCTTTTTTTCTTATAGAAAAATAAAACGCATGAAAAAACTAAGTTTTTAAACATGAAAGTCGCCTTCATCGACGACTTTCATCTCTAAACTATCAAGCCCTTACATAATGAAGGGTATGGCGGGAGCCCTGTGGAAGGAGGCGGTGGGTGGCAACGAGGTGCTCCAGCAGGCGGAGGGCAAGACGCTTGGAGAGCCGGAAGTGGGACTCCAGCTGATGACGACGGAGGGTGGTGTGCGTAGCGAAGTGCTCATCGAGGAAGGCTTCGACCTCGGCATCAGAAGGCAGCGAGCGACGCGTTTCCAGGACATGCTCAAAGCGGGCGCGACGGTTGACTTCGCTCAGCAACTCCGCATCGGGATGGAAGACGACAGCCCCCACGCGAAGATTGGTAGCACGGCTGCCGCGAGCCGTCTCCTCGACATCTCCTTCCACCTGAGGCGAGAAGGTGCCGATGCCTTCAAGATGCACGGCAAAGCCTTTCGCCAACAGCTCTGGCATCGTGTCAGCCAAATCAATGAGGATGCCGAGACAGGAACCGGCACTATAGGCATTGCAGCGGCGACGCATCGCCTGCGCCAACGCACGGTTATCGACAGCCTTCAGATCAACGGTGCGCAGATGCTTCGCTGCCGGCTGACCATCCTTGCGAGGAGGATCTTGATGGATATTGTATTTGAGGGACATGGTTTGTTTAGATGAGAGATTATAGATTAGAGATTAAAGATTAGAGATGAGAGATGAAAGACGGCAAAATATTATATAAAAGTTTATAATAAATAGATAAAATGGCTAAATAAAAGAAATACAAATGTTTAGTTGATTCTAAATAGGCATTTTTGCGTTTAAATAGGCTGTTTTAGTCGTTAAATAGGGCATTTTTGTTGTTAAATAGGGACTTTTTTGAGCTAAATAGGCACTTTTTTGATGAAATAAGCACCTTTTTCTACGTATTCTTTAGCTCTTTCACGCAGTAGTATTCCACCTTATCACGTGATTTGAACGCCAGCTCGCCGTTGCGTTTGAGGTTACGCAGGAAGATGTAGAAGCCTTTGCGCTCCACATCGCTGAGGGGCTTACGCAGGCCGTGCTCGATGCGCTGGAAGAGGTCGTCGCGCGTCAGCTCCACGACACCGGCGGGGCGACGTCCGCGACGCGGAGGCACCGCCTCGAAGAATTCGCGGAAGCGCTCAATGGCCACGCAGGCGCGCATGAAACGCTGGTTGTTACGCTCGATAGCGCTCTCCTCGGCTTTCGTGAAATAACAGCGACCGGCCACCTCGCGCACGCTGACCGGCTGCTCTGCCTTACGCCGTTCGTCAATCTCGTCGATGGCCTGCGCATACAGCTGGTCATAGTCGATGGGCGCCTGATGGCGGATGGCACCGCTGACCAGCACACACAGATAGCGGCGCGAGCCAGTGCGGTCGGCAAGCACCTCCACGGGGTTACACGTGGCGATGAACGAAGCACGACGCTGCAGGATGTCGAACGAAGTGCGATGGGGTGTCTTCAGACGGATGTCGGCAAGCTGAAGGAAGTTCTTCAGGATGCCTTCCTGCTCGCTGGCGGAGTAGCGGTTGAACTCATCGACGTTGATCAGCTGGAAAGTGGACATGGAACGCAGCACCTCCTTCTCCTGTGTCAGATCGCCGCTCTCCAAGTAGCCATCCTCCAACTGAGGTGGCAGCAAGCGACGGCAGAAGGTGCTCTTGCCCACGCCCTGCGGCCCCACGAGAATGGGCATCACCTGGTTGGCGTAGTTTTGGTCGGGATCCACCCATTGTCGCACCATCGCGCAGAACCACACATGGAACCAGCGGGGCCAGTGGCGGCATGCCGTGGGCACGCGACGCGCCAGCGCCTCGATGCGGTCCTTCCCATCCCATGTACCTCTCACACGGTTGATGTAACTCTTGACGGGGTCCGACGTCGGTATGCGCGTGCTGCCCAACAGGGCATCCACGAGGCCGAGGTTTGCCTTCACGCCAGCCTCCTGCGCCTCCACCAACAGCGTATTGCGTTCCTCTTTCGTCACACGGTGCCACTCTCCGTAAGTGGTTCGCTCACGCATATATAACGCGCCGTTCACCGAATTGCGCCAGAAGTCATAGCCGCCGAAGAGCACGCGCTGCAGCGCCTGCATATTATCGGCTACGGCGCTGCCCGTAGAGGGAGCCGTCTGCTGCTTGGCATAGATGGCGCGCACACGGTCGCGCACCTGCTTCGCATCCTTATAGGCAAAGAAGCGGGTCATGCGAGCGCACACCTCGCCCTCCTGCACCTTCAGCTCGGCAGCACGCTCCACAGCCGCTTCGAGGTAAGCGTCCGACTCTTCATGCGGATTACGCTCCTGTGCCACGAACGACTCGCGCACGCTCTCCATCAGCGTGGCAAAGAGCGTGTCGTAGTAAGCGCGATGGCGCACGTCTGCCGGCACGGGCAGGCGCAGCTCACGCTCGGCATCGTCGCCCTTCGGCAGACGCGGCACATGCACTTTCACCTCTGGGTTCACTACAGCCGCCACAGCCTCCGGCAGGAAGAGGACCTCCGGGTCATGGCTCATGCGCACACCATCCTGCACCTGCACCTCGTACACCTGTGTGATAACCTGAGGAATAACACTTCCGTATAGCACTCTCATCTGTCTGTAAGCCAACTGGATAAAATGGCGCAGTTCATCTGGTGATTGAATCAGTTCGTTGCGCACGGGCTGCACGCGCACCAGCACCTTCATCGACATTCCACTGGAGCCCACGAAGGCCATCAGCGTCATCGGGAATGTACGCACGGAACGTCGTATCACCTCACGTTCCTCCTCGGAATAGACGTTCTGAATATCCAGACACACCACCCCAGAGTAGTTATGGTAGAAATACTGGTTATCCTCCAGCGTGACATAGGCCGAGGGCCGCAACACCGGCACCTTCCCTACCCTCTCGCTGAAATCCACATTCACCGAACGCACCTTCGGCAGCTCGCGCCGCAGCACCTCCAGAGGCTCGCGGTAGTCCTCGCACAGCGCATCGCTCGACGCACCGCCCGTCCGCACCAGCTCCGCCAGCTGCGCTGCCGTCAGTTTCTTCTGCACCTCAAGCCCATCAGCCCCGATGCAGTCCAATGTCATCACTTCTTTTACAAATGTTTTATCCATAATCTTTAATCTATAATCTTTCCTCTCTAATCTTTAATCTCTAATCCTTAATCTTTAATCTTTAATCTTTAATCTTTAATCTCTAATCTCTAATCTTTAATCTCTAATCTTTAATCTCTAATCTTCATTTCCGTTGCAAATATAGCCATTTTATCCCAAATAAGCAAACAAAATAGCAGAAATAATGCCCTATTTAGCATAAAAACCGACAATAATTAGCACTAAAAAGCATGAATTAGCAAGAAAAACTGCCTATTTAGCATAGTAAAACAGGCTATTTAAAGCGAAAATTGCCTATTTAAACACTATTATTCGCTATTTATTAGTGAACTATAGTACTGATTTATTGTCAATTAGCTACTTTTGCACCTTAAATATCAACTTTTGAAATTATTCACGGGAATAAAATGGGGAGTTAAATAGGGAGTTAAGCACTTTGTGCTGGAAGTTAAGCTAGCAAACTGGTAGGACATCGCCCCAAGCCCTTTTCGCCAACACACCTAGCTCTTCTGCCCAACGCACCTAGCTCTTCTGCCCAACGCACCTAGCTCTTCGAGGTGGACCACCATGGTGATCCACCTCACGCCACTAGACCTTCCCCTCCACAGCACTAGTCCCTTCCTCAAAAACGCCAGCAGCTACAACCCTGAGACTCAGATTGTAGCTGCTGGCGCCTATAATAGTGGATTTCAGAACTTCTTTCCGAAGATGATGTTAAGGAAGGTAAGTCCCAATATTTTAACATCCAGCCACCATGAACGATGCCCGAGATAGTAGAGGTCTAACTCCAACCGTCGCTGCATCTTCTCCATCGTATCCGTGTAGCCGTTATAAAGCGTAGCGTAGGATGTCACACCCGGACGTATCTGATAGAGGAACGTATAACGGGGATCCTCCTTCATAATCTGTTCAATAAAGAACTTTCGTTCCGGGCGGTATCCAATAAATGCCATATCGCCGATGAACACGTTCCAAAGCTGTGGTAATTCGTCCAAATGATGCGCCCTGAGGAAACTGCCGACTCTCGTCAGTCGTGGATCCTTGTCCCCACTCGCATGACTAAGTGCCGGCCCAGCCTTCTCCGCATCCAGCCGCATGGAACGGAACTTATAGATGTAGAAGGGCCGTCCGAATCGACCTAATCGTTCCTGCTTAAAGATAGCTGGGCCTCCATCATCGAACTTGATGAGGAGGTAACTGATGAGCATCAACGGAGAGAACACAATCAGACAGATGGCTGATATCAAGAAGTCCACGATACGCTTCGTGTTTCGTTCAAAAGCGTTCATGCCATCTGCTATGAACTCGACATTGTTCTCGACCATGATTTCGGCAGGAAGTCCCATTGTGCCGTAGGTCTCCACCTTACGCTTGAGTGTTTCATGAGGTATATTCGCGTACCATGAATCCTCGCCATAGGTTTTTTCCCATGCCCGATGGAATCCCTTGCTTGCGTGCTGATGGATAAAATAATTGATGACTCCATGCATGGTAATCCATAGGAAAATATCTAATACAATGATGATATTTGGATTCCAGCGAGCCACAACGCCGTATGTGTTTATCACCACAAAAATTCCCATCAAACATGCAATCGTGACAGGAATCATGTGGCGCGGCATACCTGTACGTATCAACTTATGGTTAAACTGATTCCTATCCGGCCGGTCCAAAGTTCGCTTGTCTCTGACACGACTGCTCACGACACGGATAACATCAATCATTGGAACAAACAATGCACCTATGCAAATCAATAACATGCTCTTGGGCATGTATGTACTCCGACTAAGACCAATCGTAAGATAGCTGATGATATAACCTAATACGTACGTTCCGGAGTTTCCCATCAATGTGTTTTGCCATCTTCTGGAGGACAACGACATGATGCTGAAGACCGCCGCCACGCCAAGCGTTGCAGCTGACACGAAACTGGTGAGGGTCGATTCATACCATACGCTGAATGCCAGAAACGTCAAGAGTAGAATACTTCCCACTCCGCTGCTGAGGCCATCCAGACCATCCAGCAGACTAAACGCTTCCGTAATATATACAGCCAGGATTACCGTCAATGGCATACCAATGTAAGGAGACATCTTCCATATGCCAAACAGTCCATGCAGATTGTCTAACCACAGCCCCGTTGCAGGAAACATCATGGCAGCAAGGAGTAATACACCCAACTTCATCTGACCACTGGTGCCATGCAGGTCATCCTTTAATCCGACTATAAATAACATCGAACAGCCCACTATAATCTGCATAATACGCATGGCTGTCTCCCCCACGACATTGCGTAATTCATCAATACCTAATAAATAAGGCAGTGAGATGGTCGTACATAGTGCAATCAAGATAATCGGGAAGAACGCTATTCCCCCAATCAACAAGCTACTACCTGGACCTTTTATGTTTGGGTACAGACGTTTCTTGTCGGACGCATTCAGTCGCATGTTAGGAATGATGAACAATCCCAACAAGGCTGCAATAAAGAATGGTATGATTTTAGCAAGGAGACCTAAAGACATATTCGTTTGTATGATGCTCATTGTAGCAATTTGCTTGCAAAGGTAAGCAAAAATAACAATTTAGCCAAAAATATCATCGAAAAGATGTCTTAATCTATTTCGTAAGGTGCAATCTTCCCAAAATGGAGGCCTTGATTTTGGGCAACATACGACGAAATACAAAAAAAGTAGAAGGCTTGAACCCATGTTCATGCAATGCCCGCAGGATACCACGATTTCCTTTGAGGATGTTGCGCAAGCTGCCTGTGCTCTCTCCCCCCATCCGCATCTTGACAAAATAACGTGGGATATATCTATTGCGGATTCCTTCAACCTCTATAAACCTCAGCATCAGCTCGAAGTCAGCGGAAACCGCGAAACTGGTATCGAATGAGCCGTACTTCTCGAAGCACTTACGCCGGGCATAAAATGTAGGATGCGCAGGGTGCCATCCGCGCAGGAAAGCTCCATTCTCATGCTGAGACCCTTTCCAGATGCGGACCACCCGATGCGTGTTTCCTGCTTGCACAAACTTCAGGTCACCATATACGCAATCTATAGGTTGATTCTCCATGGCCCGATTAATATCTTCTAACACATGCTCGTCGTGGAAGAAATCATCTGAGTTGAGGATTCCAATGACATCTCCCGTAGCACGGGCAATGCCCCGGTTCATGGCATCATAGAGCCCGTTGTCCTTTTCTGAGAAAATACGCATCCTGCCTTGGCTTCTCGGCTCGTATTCTCTCACGATGGAAAGTGTGTCATCCCGTGAAAGCCCATCCTCGATAATCAGTTCCCAATCCTGGTGAGTCTGCTGAAGAATGCTCTCCAGCGTGTCACGCACGGTTGCGGCACTATTGTATGTTGCTGTAATGATAGATATCTTCATCCGTATTTCATGTAGTTACGTTGTAAACCAAAATTTCGTTAGCTGAGACCATACCTTTTCTATGGTATATGTAGCGTACAATTTTTCCTTGGCCTTCTTTGACAATTGAGTTCGATAGTTGTCATCTTGGTATAGTTTGTTGACAGCATTGGTAACTTCTTCAACACTCTGAGGATTATAACAGAGTCCAGTCAATTTCCCGTTATATTCCAGCATCTCAGGTATTGCACCGACATTTGAAGCCGCAATGGTGCATCCACAGGCCATGGCCTCTAAGATGACATTCGGGAAGGCCTCCGTATAGCTGGGGAACACGAAGGTGTCAGCCTGCAGCATCTCTCCGATGATTTCATCATGGGGTAGTTCTCCGACAATGGTCATCCAATTACCCTGATCCCTTCCCTTGGCCAAGGAGCATAGCCTTTCTTTCATCTCTGCAGAACATTTCCCGACAATCCGCAAGGAAAGGCCTGGCACCTTGCTGCAACCGTCCACTAGTTCTTCCACACCTTTCGTAGGAATGACATGCCCCACGAAAAGAGCCTGTTTGTGTTTGCGACGTGTAGAAGTTTCCTGCTTCTTCGCTTCTTTAACGAATGAATCAGAAATGGGATTGGGAATAAACAAAATGTTCTTGTATCCCAGTGTAGTAAGTGCTTTAAAAGACTTACCATCAATTACAACGACCACATCAGCAAAGCTGAGGACTTTTTTGAGCAGTTTGTATTCGAAGCCCTTCTCTGCAAGGATATCCGGGACTCTCCCAAAATGGAAATGGATGATGCTTCTGATACCCTTTCTATGCGCAATGAGAGTAAGCAGAATGTCCTTGAAAAAGCCAATATGGCCGCTTGTACAGACATGTATAACATCGGGCTTTTCTTTCTTTATCTTCCAGATGGCATTGATTACGCATCTTCCCACCTCCTTGATACCTGAATAATACCGCCTGAAACCACCAACGGTATATTCCTCAATGTGTGTATGGCGGTCAAAGGAAACCGGCACAATATCTATGCTGTTGCCAGCGTCCTGATTGAAGGCCATGATATTGCGTGCCCAAGTACCGATGCCGCTACTGACAACATCAGGAGTTTCAAGATATGGAGTACAAAGAAGAACTTTCATACTTTTACCTTTGTTTTTGTCTCTGCAAAGATTTTCTCCAGCTCTTCTCTTGTGAAACGATCAGATTCTGGATACAGAGCAGCTTCATGTTCAAGTATTTGGTCAATTGTCCATTTAAAATGAATGGGGTTGGCTGGAACGCCACCAACTACACAATATGGCGGCACATCTTTTGTCACCACAGAGCCTGCTCCAACGATGGCACCACGTCCAATAGTAACACCACACAGAAGTGTAACATTTCTGCCAATATGGGCATCCGATTCAACGATTATGTCTTTGTCAAGCCCTTCAGGTTTTTCTGCATCCGTAATAGACCTGTAGAATCTACCAACAATCATAGCGTGATTACCTGTCGTCACACGAAGTCCCTCTGCCGAACCTGCATGTGGCTTCATAATGAAACGTGCGTGTGTGGTCATTATATCCGCATTTTTTAACGAGTTGTCACCGTACAAGAACACGTTTTCCGGATTACTGATACGAAGGGGAGGAATTAACGTTACATCATCAGCTATGTATCCAAATCGTCTGCGGTTACAACTGCCAAAGTAATCTCTGTATAGACTATACAGCCCCCTGATAAATCTATTATTCTTCAGTTTTTTAAATGCCATAAATGATACATGTTTTATTAACGAATATATACATTTTCAACATGAGCGACTCTCTTGTTTTCTGGAGGTAACTGCATGTAATCACCGTATAATCGAGTAAGGTATTTATCGTAATCTTCTATTCCAACGAAAGAGGTGTCTTCAAATTCATATCTCTTACCGCTACCATACCATTCAATGAGTACAATTTCCTTTTCTGCCCACCTGCCAAAAAGATTTCCAAGATAGTCACCTTGATGGATAGAAAACAGCATACGGTCAACTTCTTCTTGCAATTTTCTTGGGTTCTTCCCATAAACCAGTTGAAGGCATTTTTTCGCAATCTTTCTTAAACGACTGTT
>CAMKTN010000031.1 GCA_946415705.1 uncultured Prevotellaceae bacterium | reverse complement strand
CGACACGAAGGCCGCCGGCAAGAGCGAGATCAGCGGCACCGAAGCCTTCACGCTCTTCGACACCTACGGCTTCCCCCTCGACCTCACCGAGCTCATCTGCCGCGAGAACAACCTCACCGTGGATGAAGCCGGCTTCAACACCGAGATGCAGAAGCAGAAGGAGCGCGCCCGCAATGCCGCCGCCGTGGAGACCGATGACTGGCAGGATGTGCTCGGCGGTTCTCCCGCTGAGAGTGAGTTCGTGGGCTGGGACTACACCGAATACGAATGCCGCATCCTGCGCTACCGCCGCGTCGTGCAGAAGAAGCAGACCTACTACCAGATTGTGCTGGACAAGACACCTTTCTATGCCGAGATGGGCGGACAGGTGGGCGACCAGGGCGTCATCGTCAGCGAGTTCGAGACCATCGACATCATCGACACGAAGAGCGAAAACGGCCTCACCGTGCACATCGCCAAGAAGCTGCCCGAACACCCCGAAGCCAATTTCATGGCTTGCGTGGATACTGACAAGCGTCACGCCAGCGAGGCCAACCACAGCGCCACGCACCTGCTGGATCAGGCCCTGCGCGAGGTGCTTGGCACACATGTAGAGCAGAAAGGCTCGCTCGTGACGCCCGAAGGCCTGCGCTTTGACTTCAGCCACTTCCAGAAGGTGACAGCCGAGGAGCTGCGCCAGGTGGAGCGCATTGTCAATGCCCGCATCCGCGAGAACATCGCCCTGCAAGACCACCGCAACGTTCCCATCGAGAAGGCCAAGGAGCTCGGTGCCATCGCCCTCTTCGGCGAGAAATACGGCGACCACGTGCGCGTGGTGCAGTTCGGGCAGAGCGTGGAGTTCTGCGGCGGCTGCCACGTGAAGGCTACCGGCCAAATCGGGATGTTCAAGATTGTGGGTGAGAGCAGCGTCGCTGCCGGTATCCGCCGCATCGAGGCCATCACCGGTCAGAAGGTGGAGGAAGCACTCTACCAGCTGCAGGACAGCATGGAACAGCTGCGCCAGCTCTTCAATGGCATCCCCGACGTGCACGGAGCCATCGAGCGTCTCATCAGCGAGAACGCCGGCATGAAGAAGCAGGCCGAGGAGTTCATCCACGAGAAAGCACAGGCCTACAAGGCCGAGCTGCTGCGCACCGCCAAGGAGAAAGACGGTGTGTGTGTCATCAGCGGCAAGACCATCCTGCCCGCCGAGGCCGTGAAGGACATTGCCTTCCAGCTGCGTGCCGAGGTAGAGAACGCCCTTGTGTGCATCGGTTCCATCAACGATGGCAAGCCCCTGCTGACCTGTGCTGCCAGCGACCTCCTCGTGAAGGAGAACGGCGTGAACGTAGGCAAGGCCATCCGCGAGGCTGCCAAACTGATGCAAGGCGGCGGCGGCGGACAGCCCCACTTCGCTACGGCTGGCGGTAAGAACCCCGACGGCCTCAGCGCTGCCGTGGAGAAGTTCATCGAACTCGCCCTCGCCTGAAAAAATCTTTAAACCTTCAACTTTAAACATTAAACTATACGGAAGCATGGATTGGCTCATTAACCTCTTCACCAACACCGATTCCATCGCACACATCGTGGTGCTATACTCGTTGGTCATCTCGCTCGGCATCTATCTGGGACGCTTCAAGCTCTTTGGCATCTCACTCGGTGTGACCTTTGTATTGTTTGCCGGTATCCTGGCAGGACATGTTGGCTTCACGGGTACGCCTGCTGTGCTGAACTATGTCCAGGACTTCGGTCTGATCCTCTTCGTCTATTGCATAGGCTTGAATGTGGGCCCCGGCTTCTTTGAGAGCTTTGCCAAGGGCGGCATCACAGCCAATATGCTGGCGATGGGCATCGTGGGTCTGAATGTCATTACCATGTTGGCCCTTTACTTCATCATCTTCTACAACCCTTCCATCCACGGCGGCGAGAATGTCTGGAACCTCTCCATGATGACGGGTGTCCTCTGTGGCGCCATCACCAACACCCCTGGCTTGGGTGCTGCCTCGGAGGCGGTGGCCAGCATCTATAAGGGTGCTGCGGAGGTCCCGCAGATTGCGTCGGGCTACGCCTGCGCTTATCCCTTGGGTGTCGTGGGCATCATCGGTGCCATCATCGCCATCCGCTATATCTGCCGCGTCAGCCTCAAGAACGAGGCAGAGGAGATAGAGCGCGAACAAAATGAGAACCCGCATGCCAAGCCGCACCGTATGACCTTGCGTGCAGAGAACAAAGCCCTCAACGGACGCACTATCCTGCAGATCCGCGACTTCCTGGGGCGCAACTTCGTCTGCACACGTCTGCTGCACGAGGGCCATGTCATCATCCCCAATCGTGACACCGTCGTTTATACCGACGACCTTCTCTACCTTACCTGTGCCGAGGATGACTGGGAGGCTGTCAGCGCTTTCATCGGTCCTGAGGATCAGGTGGAATGGGACGAGCAGGATGTGAGTATGGTGTCGAAGAACGTGCTCGTGACACAGCCCGCCGTCAACGGCAAGACCTTCGGTCAACTCCACTTCTCCAGCGTCTATGGTGTCAATGTCACCCGCATTCACCGCAATGGCATGAACCTCTTCGCCGACCGCAACCTGCGCATACAGATTGGCGATAAGCTCGTCTGCGTAGGTCCCGAGGATGCCATCGCCCGTGTGGCTGCGCTGCTGGGTAACGAGGTGAAGCGCCTCGACCACCCCAACCTCGCCGCCATCTTCATCGGTATTGTCGTGGGTATCGTCTTTGGAATGATGCCTATCGCCATCCCCGGTGTGCCGACTCCCGTGAAGCTGGGTCTCGCCGGCGGTCCCCTCATCATCGCCATTCTCATCGGTCGCTTCGGTTATAAGTTCCATCTGGTCAGCTACACTACCAACTCCGCCAACCTGATGCTGCGCGAGTTCGGTCTGGCACTCTTCCTCGCCTCCGTGGGCATCAAGGCGGGTGCTACGTTCTGGCAGACGGTCACCGAAGGCGATGGTCTCACCTATGTCTGGGCCGGTTTCCTCATTACCGTCATACCTATTCTTATTATAGGTACGCTCGCGCGCCTGCGTTATAAGATGAACTACTTCACACTGATGGGTCTCATCGCCGGTGCCAACACCGACCCGCCTGCCTTGGCCTACGCCAACCAGACGGCTAACAACGATGCGCCCGCCGTAGGCTACAGCACGGTCTATCCGCTCTGCATGTTCCTGCGCATCCTCACCGCGCAGCTCATCATCCTGCTGCTCTACTCTCTGGTATAACCTCTTCCCTTGTGCGCCATGCCCACGGACAGCGTCACACTCTATGAGCTCAACGCCCTCGTTCGCTCCGTACTGGAGCAGACGCTGGACGACACCTACTGGCTGGAGGCGGAGCTGAGTGAGGCGCGACTGGCCTCCAACGGCCATTTCTACGTGGAGTTCGTGCAGAAGGACGATGCCGGACGGTCGTTCATCGCCAAGGCGCGAGGAACCATCTGGGCACGCACCTACCACACCCTCGCTCCGCTTTTCGAGCGTGCCACAGGCGAGCATCTGCGTGCTGGCATGAAGGTGCGCGTGCAGGTGACGGTGGCGTTTCATGAACTGTATGGCTACTCGCTCAATGTCGTCGATATCGACCCTTCCTACACGATGGGCGATATGGCACGCCGACGTCGCGAGATCCTGGCACAGCTGGAGGCCGACGGCATCCTGCATGATAACCAGGAGCTGCAGCTGCCAGTCCTCGTGAAACGCATTGCCGTTGTCTCGTCGGCAGGTGCTGCGGGCTATGGCGACTTCTGCAAGCAGCTGGAGCACAACGATTACGGTCTTTATTTCCATACGCAGCTCTTCCCTGCTGTCATGCAGGGTGACCATGTCGAGGAGAGCGTCCTCGCAGCCCTCGCGGCCATCGCCGACGAGGCGGATCGCTGGGACTGCGTGGTCATTATCCGTGGTGGCGGAGCCACCAGCGATCTCTCCGACTTCGACAGCTACCATCTCGCAGCGGCCATCACGCAGATGCCTCTGCCTGTTATCGTGGGCATTGGCCATGAACGCGATGAAACCGTACTGGATTTCGTGGCCCACACCCGTGTGAAGACACCCACGGCGGCTGCCGCCTTCCTCATCGACCTCGGTGCACAGCAGCTGGCCCTTATCGAGGAGTTGCAGCAGCGCCTCACACAGGCCGCACGGCAACAGATAGAGGCCCTGCACTTCAAACTCGACAAGATGGTGGCGCTGTTGCCACACACCGTAGCCATGACCCTTGAGCGCGAACAGCACAAGCTGCAGCAGCTGTCGCAGCGTTTCAGGCAGGCAACAGCCCTTCAGGTGCAGGGGACCAAGTTCAAGCTTCAGAACTTCGAGACGCGCCTCTCGGCCCTCGACCCCGTGCTGCAACTGCGCCGCGGCTACTCGCTCACCTTTACCGCCGACGGACACCTCGTGAAGACCGTCGCACAGGTGAAACCGGGTGACCGTCTCCTCACCCGTTTTCCCGATGGAATCGTACAATCTCAAGCCCTATGAATACAGAAGAACTCACCTACGAAGCTGCCCTCACGCAGCTGGAGAAACTCGCCCGCGAGATGGAAGCTGGCGAGGTGCCTATCGACTTGTTGGCCGCCAAACTCAAAGAAGCCCAAACGCTCCTTGCCTTCTGCAAGGCCAAGCTCACCAAGGCCGACGAGGAGGTCAAGAAGCTGTTAGGAGAATAAGAGGGTAGGGGATTACTTGCCTGTCAGCAGCGAGCTGCGCTTGTCGCGGTTGTAGCTGCGGTACTCGTCAAGGGGGATTTCCACATCGGGCTCCACGAGTACACCTTCGGCTGGCAGACGGAAACGCAGGTACTTGATGGTAAGGCCGCGAGCCAGCCATTGGTCTTCATAGTAAGTATGGATGGAAAGATCTAAAGACTCACCCCCCTGCCCCCTCTCTTTCAAAGAGGGGGAGTCGGCAGTAGGTCTTAAAGGATCCTGAGATGCAAAAGTATCTGTCCCCTCTTTGAAAGAGAGGGGTGCGCCTGGAAGGGCGGGGGTGAGTCTGTAGAGGTCTTCCGTACACACCTCCACCGGCAGCTGGTTCGCCTCCACCATATACTTGGTGTAGGTGAAGAGGAAGTTGGAGTCGGTCTTGAGGTGAATGAGGCCGCCGTCCTCTAAGAAATGGCGGTAGCGGGCAAGGAAGTAGGTGGAGGTCAGGCGTTTGGTAGCCTTCTTCATCTGCGGGTCGGAGAAGGTGAGCCAGATCTCCTGCACTTCACCGGGGGCAAAGAAGCGGTCGATGATCTCGATGTTTGTGCGCAGGAAGGCGACATTTGTGAGCCCCTCGCGTAGCGACTCCGTGGCACCGCTCCACATGCGTGAACCTTTGATATCTACGCCAATGAAGTTGCGGTCGGGGTAGCGGCGCGCTAGGCCCACGGCGTACTCGCCGCGGCCGCAGCCCAGCTCCAACACAATGGGATTGTCGTTTTTGAAGAACTGCTCGCGCCAATGGCCGCGCATCTCAAACGGCACGTCTTCGACTACCGAATAGGGGTACTCGAAGACGTGGGGATAACTCGCCATATCGGCGAACTTCGCTAACTTGCCTTTGCTCATTCGATGACCACGCGTGTCCAGCCGTGGATGTCGGGTTCGATACCGTACTGAATGTCGATGAGACGGCGATAGAGCTTTGTGCAGACGGGACCGGGCTTGCCGTCCTTGCTGAAGACGTAGCTGTGACCTGTCTCGGGGTCGTCGATGCGCTCGATGGGGCTGATGACGGCGGCTGTACCGCAAGCGCCTGCCTCCTCGAAGGTCGAGAGCTCCTCCAGGGGAATTTGGCGGCGCTCCACCGTCAGACCGAGGTCTTCGGCCACCTGCATCAGACTCATGTTCGTTACGCTGGGCAGGATGCTGTTGCTCAGGGGTGTCACGTAGGTGTTGTTCTTGATACCGAAGAAGTTAGCAGCACCGCACTCGTCAATGTACTTCTTCTCCTTCGCATCGAGATAGAACTCGCAGCTGTAGCCCTGCTCATGGGCCCATTTGTTGGCACGCAGGCTGGCAGCGTAGTTGCCGCCGACCTTGTAGCAACCGGTGCCGAGGGGCGCGGAGCGGTCGTAGTCACGCGTGATGACATAAGGATTGGTGGCGAAACCGCCCTTGAAATAGGGACCTACGGGCGACACGAAGATCAGGAACAGATAGTCGCTGGCGGGGTGTACGCCCACTTGTGCCGTCGTGCCAATCAGCAGCGGACGGATGTAAAGTGTGGCACCGCTCTCGTAGGGCGGGATGAAGCGCTCGTTGAGGCGCACGACCTTCTCCACCATCTCGATAAACATCTCCGTGGGCACTTCGGGCATCACCAGACCGCGGCAGGTGGACTGCAGACGGGCGGCGTTCTGTTCGGGACGGAAGATGCGCACCTTGCCGTCGGGGCAGCGATACGCCTTCAGGCCCTCGAAGGCCTCCTGGCCGTAGTGCAGGCAGGTGGCTGCCATACTCATGGGGATGGTCTCCTCGGAGTGAACTTCGATTTCACCCCACTTGCCGTTGTGGTAGTTGCAACGGACGTTATAGTCGGTCGGCATATAGCCGAAGGACAGGTTGCTCCAGTCAATCATTCTGATGTACTTTTTAGTGATTTGCTTTTTCGGCCGCAAAAGTACGCAAAAACTTCGAAAACGGCGTACAAATCATGTCATAAAATGATGCGAAAGCCTAAACTTTTACACTTAAAACAAATGAATCTTCGCATGTCCCTGCAAAAATCTTGGTGAAGAGCATAAGCGTTCCAAACTTTTTACTTACCTTTGCTCCGCTCTAATGAGCGCATAGGCACGCCCGCCTGTGCGAGATAAAACTCTCAACCCTCAATTTTCAACTCTCAATTTTCAATTCTCAATTTTCAATTTCTACCGTGACTCTTTACCCACAACTCATCATAGACGCCCTGAAGACCGTGCGCTACCCCGGCACGGGCAAGAACATTGTGGAGATGGGGATGGTGGAAGACGACCTGCGCATCAGCGGGATGCACGTCAGCTTCTCCCTCCTCTTCGACAAGCCCACGAACCCGTTCCTGAAATCCCTCGTGAAAGCCTCCGAGGCTGCCATCCATGCGTATGTCAGCAAGGATGTCGAGGTGGAGATAAAGACCAAAGCTGTTGAAGTTCAAAGTGCTCAGCCGAGCACTCCGAACTTCAGCAGTTTTGCTAATGTCATCGCCGTTTCCTCTGGCAAGGGTGGGGTAGGCAAGAGCACGGTGGCGGCGAACCTGGCCATCGGGCTGGCACGTCTGGGGCACCGCGTAGGCCTGCTGGACTGCGATATCTTCGGCCCTTCGATGCCTAAGATGTTCCAGGTGGAGGATGCGCGTCCCTACAGCGAGGAGATAGACGGCAAGGCGATGATCGTGCCCATCGAGAAATATGGCGTGAAGATGCTCAGTATCGGTTTCTTCGTAGATCCCGACACCCCCACGCTGTGGCGCGGCGGCATGGCTTCGAATGCGCTGAAGCAGCTCATCGGCGAGGCTGCCTGGGGCGACCTCGACTACTTCATCCTCGACACGCCTCCGGGCACGAGCGATATCCATCTAACTCTTGTGCAGACGCTGCCCATCACGGGCGCTGTCATCGTCTCGACACCCCAGCAAGTGGCATTGGCCGATGCGCGCAAGGGCATCAATATGTACACCAACGAGAAGGTCAACGTGCCCATCTTGGGTCTCGTAGAAAACATGAGTTGGTTCACACCGGCTGAGCTGCCCGACAACCGCTATTACATCTTCGGTCGCGAGGGCGTCAAGCAACTGGCCGAGGAGATGGATGTGCCGCTGCTGGCACAGATCCCGCTGGTGCAGAGCGTCTGCGAGAGCGGCGACAGCGGAGAGCCTGCTGTGCTACATCCCGAGACGCCCACAGGCAATGCCTTCCTGCAACTGGCTGCGCGCGTGGTGACAGAGACAGACCGTCGCAACGCCAGCCAAGCAGCCACACAAGTGGTGAAAATACACTAAGCAGTAGCGTTATAACCCTCTATTAAGTGTCAGAAAAGCCCATCTCAACGGCCATTCTGACACTTAATTGCTATTTTACGGGCCGTTTTCTTTGCCGAATAAGGAAACTGACGTATATTTGTGCGCTAACAACCGTATAATAACACCTAAAACACATAAAAACATGAAACCGACTCTCAAGACACTCGCAGCCATCATCGCGATGATGATAGCCTTGCCCGTTCATCTCCTCGCGCAGTCCTCAGTAGGTGTTGGCGCACAGATCACCAGAGAAAGCGACCTCGTAGATGGCGGCAAGTATGTCCTGCAATCACAGGCCACCGGCAATCCCTATATCACCGACGCTGGCTCCGACTACTCTGTACCCAACGGCGGCAACCTGCCCACCACGGCCAGCGTCTATTACTTCTTCAAGAACACCGACGGCACCTGGCGCATCCGCAACCAATACACAGGCAAGTTCTGGGGCGTCCCGGTCTATAACCAGAAGCTGGCACCGGCGATAGAGTTGGAGGCCGGCGCATGGTCGATGAACTTCTCCGGCAACATCGCCTACCCGAGAGCCAAGGCAGCCGACGGCACTACGGTGCTCAGCATCGACCGTTCCTCGCAGAAGATTGTGGGCTGGACAACCAAGACCAGCGGCAATGCAGCGCAGAGTGTGAAGATCTATGAGGTCGATGCTGCCCTCTCCTCGGAGCCTCTGCCCGAGCTGGAGCACAAGATGGTGGCCGTCAGTGCCACGCCTGCCAACGATTTGGCCACCGGACAGTGGTACACCATCTACGACCGCGGACTCACCGGCGGCACCAAACCCCACGGCTATCTCTATGAGAACAGCGACAGCCACAAGCTCTTCAACACCGCCACAGCACCCAGCGGACTGGCCACGAAAGCGGCCAAGTACCTGCTGCGCCTCACGGATGCAGGCGATGGAAACTACTATATCCAGAACGGCTTCGGCAACTACTTCGGCACCATTGAGCACAACACACAGGTGGCCGTGGTAGCAGGAGCCACCGAGGCCATCGCGGTGAAGAAAATTGCAGGCACCGACGGACACTTCTACCTGCAAGGCGTCAGCACGGGTGTCATTCTGGACGCCAACGACCTCAGCGCCGGCGATGCCAAGGCCACTGTCGTGGGATGGGGCAATAGCGTTCCTACCGGCATTGGCGGCAACAACGACTGGGCCTTCTATCCCGTGGAGCTGGATGACATCCCTGCAGAGATTGCACTCTTCGAGAGCGACGTCACCGTCAGTCGCGGCTACCAGACCACCGGGCGCGGCAATGCCGATGCCCTGCTCCTGCGCATAGACATCACCCCGTCGCAGGTGTTGCAGAAGGCCACCTTCCGCTTTGCCCTGGATGCAGCTACGCGCGACAACATCAGCAGCCTCTATCTCTATGATACCAAGGAGACAGAGTTCCTGGCCAACATCCCGGCAGCCCCCGTGGGGAGCGCCACCGAGATAGGCGCCACGACGGACATCAAGGTGGAGAATATCACCGCTGGGCTGCACCGCCTCTGGCTCTGTGCCACGGTGAAGGACGATGCCCAGCTGGGCGCCATCCTCAAGGCAGCTCTCACCACCATCGACTATACCACGTCGGCCGATGCCTCCTTCGATGCCATAGCCATCGGGAACCCCGACCGCCAAGGCATGAAAGTCTTCGACCAACAGCTCTTCATCTTCAAACCCACCACCGATGACTGCCGCTACTACCGCATCCCGGCAATGATCCTGGATGAGAACGACAACATCGTCGTCGCAGCCGACAAGCGCTACAACAGCAACAGCGACCTGGGCAACCACAAGATCGACGTGGTGAGCCTGCGCAGTGAGGACGGCGGCCGCACCTGGAAGGACTACGCCACCATCGCTGTCGGCGACGGCTACACGGCCGCCTACTTCGGCTACGGCGATGCCGCTCTGGCCCGCGCCACCAACGGCGACCTCGTCTGCATCATGGCCTCGGGCAGCAAGACGTGGGGCTACGGCATGGTCACGGCCGGCTTCGCCCGCAGCACCGACAACGGCAAGAGCTGGACGCTGATAAAGAACCTGCTGGATTCACCTGCCTTCTATGACGAGAACAGCAACGACGGCAGCCTCAGCGTCACCAACATCTTCACCACCTCCGGCAAGGGCCTGACCACCACCGACGGCGTCATCATGTTCACCACCAACTGCAAGAACAACCTCGGCACCGTCAACTATATACTCTACTCCACCGACAACGGTGCCCACTGGCGCCTGAGCAATGCCGTGGCCTACACTGGCACCGACGAGTCGAAGCTGGAGCAGCGCAACGACGGCAGCCTGCTGCTCTCCGTGCGCCAGAGCGGCAACCGCGGCTGGAACACCGCCACCTACACGAAGAACGCCGACGGCACCGTGACCTTCCACTGGGGCACACAAACCCGCACGGGAGACATCTGGGGCAACGCCTGCAATGCCGATATCCTCTACTACAGCCGTCAGAGCGACACCGATCCCGACATCCTGCTCCACAGCTACATCAACACCAGCGGCCGTCAGAGCCTGCAGATGAGCATGAGCCTGAACGGCGGCACGACATGGAAGGACGTCTATAACATCCAGCCCAACGGCTCCTGCTACTCCACCATGATCCAGCTGCCCAGCGGCAATGTCGCCCTGCTCTTCGAGGACGAGTCCTACAGCGCCGGCAACGGCTATGCCATCAACTTCGTCACCATCACCCGCGAGCAGATCCTCGACTGGTTCGTCAAGGCCGGCGGTGAACTGCCCGTCGGCATTGAAAGCCTCCCCGCCATGGACGAAGCCAAAAGTTCAATATTCAAAGTTCAAAGTTCAATGATCTACAACCTCGCCGGCCAGCAACTGAGCAAACCGCAGCGCGGCGTGAACATCATCAACGGTAAGAAGGTTGTTGTCAAATAGCACCCTCGTAAGCATAACATCAACAAAACATATACCACATGAAAAAAAGCACTTTACTACTCACATGTCTCCTGCTCCTTTCAACGGGAACAAACACTTATCTGGCCGCACAGACGGCCGTCACAGTTGGTAATCAGATTACCAGCGAAAGCCAGATCGTCAGCGGAAAGGCGTATGTGCTGAAGACTGGAGCTAACAGGTATATCACCGAGAACAGCAATACTTATGATGTGCCCGAAACCGCAAACTCTGCCACTGATAAGAGTTTGTATTTCCTGATCAGCAACGGCGATGGGACGTGGAAAATTAAGAACTACTACACGGGACGGTATTGGAGTGCTCCAACGACAATCAATGCCAATATCTCTTCTGTTGATGAAAACTACGCAGGAGCCTGGTCTTTGAATTTCACTTCAGATGTAGCTTATCCCTCAGCACAAGGCAGCGACATCGTCTTAGGACTTGAACGCAGTAGTCAGAAGCTCGTAGGATGGGCTAATGCTAATAATAACAACGCCTTAAGCACGGGAAATAATGCAAAGGTCTATATCTACGAAGTTTCAGATGCAGAGCTCCTCACCCCTCCCGTCAGTGTCACTGCCGGTTGGTATCTGATCAGCTGGGTGGATGTCGGCGGCGATACGACGACCGACTATGTCGCCGCAGATGTGGCAGGCAAGTATGTCCGCAACTATGCTACGGATGTTACAGTCAGCGATGCCAGCTATCCGCTCTACCTGGCCGAAGAGCCTACCACGCTCACGGACAAGGCCGCGTCGTTAGTCTATTATAACTATAATGCCTTTGAGGGGAATGCCGGCGTGAGCGGCTACCTCCGCAGCGCCAACGGTCACTACGTCACGCAGACGGGAGCCGCCAGCACCACCGCCTCCAGCCAGAACGTGCTCATCTACAAGAGCCGCTCATCTTATCCCTATAATTCTGTCATCTGTTCGGCAGTCACCGGCACCCGCTATAGCCTTGTGCCGAAAGGCAAGGGTGCTACGCCCTACATCGGGCAGACAGCCCAGAACATGTTCCCCATGGTGCAGTTCAAGCGTGTCAAACTTTCAGACCTTGGCCTGGATGCCTGGACTGTCGTCTATCAGGGCGAAGGACAGGTGACGTGCAGCAACGCCAACCTGCAAGGCATCAATAAGGTGTATAACGGCGGTACCTTCTTCTTCACGACCGGCACCACACCCGTGGCCGCTGACTTCACGGCCGACACTGAAGGATTAGCCACTAAGGTCGATGCCACCAACAAACGCATTACCATAGCGCCCAGCGCCACCCTCACCGCCTCCGACATCACCATCATACAGGGCAACGAGACGACGGGCAAGGGCAACACACAGCAGGCGCTACTGCGCATGAAACTGACTCCCTCAGCAGCCGAAATAACACCGACCCAGCTCAACATCACACTCACGGGTATCGAGCAGCTGAGCAACGTGGCCATCTACGCCACCGCCATCGACCAGCTGCACGCCGTCGCCGCTACACCCGTTAAGGTGAGCAGCGACGAGACCCCTGCCGCCTCTTTGGAGATACCTCTTACGATGAGTCAGGTCGATGCAGGACAGACTGTTTATCTCTGGGTGACTGCCGACGTGAAGTCTGCCGCCACCGAGCTGACTGCCATCGATGCCGCCATCACCGGCATCACCTACGACAACTGGGCGGGCACCAGCCACACCCTCGACCTCACCGCAGCAGGTAACCCCGACGGCCAGATGTGCATCTTCAAGCAGCAGACTGCGCTGTGGACACCCGACCACGCCAACACCAAATACTACCGTATTCCAACGATGCTCAACACAGCCGACGGCGGCATCGTAGCCCTCACCGACTATCGCCACGACCATCCATACGACTTGGGAAAGAATGCCAACAACGGTGCGGGGGCTCACGTCGTGGATGTGGTGGCACGCCGCAGCACCGACGGCGGCCTGACGTGGCAGGACGAGGTCGTGGTAGCTGCCGGTGACGGCACCAACGCCGCCACCTACGGTTTCGGTGACCCGGCTATCGTGCGCGATGCCGACGGAACCCTGCACTGCCTCATGGCTGCCGGTAACGCCAGCTATGCGTCAGGAATGTTGCACGTAGGCTACTCAAAGAGTACGGACCACGGTGCTACGTGGTCGGCTGTCAAGGACATCTACGGCGACATCGACAAGGGCGGTCTCACCATCGCCTCAGCCTTCGTTACAGGCGGCAAGGGCGTGACCTTCGCTAACGGTCGCATGGCCTTCGCCTTCCTCGGCAAGGTCAGCGGCACCAACATCTATCCCATCTACTCCGATGACAAGGGCGCGACGTGGCACATCCAGCCCACCGTAGCTTACGGCGGCGGCGACG
Organism: uncultured Prevotellaceae bacterium; assembly: GCA_946415705.1. GTDB lineage: Bacteria > Bacteroidota > Bacteroidia > Bacteroidales > Bacteroidaceae > Physcousia. Next base: position 19,011 of record CAMKTN010000031.1, on the reverse strand, counting down.
AGTCGAAGTTGGAAATCATGAACGACAACTCCTTGTTGCTATCCGTACGTAAGGGCAACTACAACGGCAAAGCCCTGCGCGCCTATAACCGCACCACGGGTGATGCCAGCGCCGGCGGTATAGCCAACTGGGGCACAGCTGCCAACTGGGGTAGCGAGATGAACGCCAACGGCTGCAACGCCGACATTCTCTACTACAACCGCAGCACGGAAGATGCCAGCCGCCCTGATGTCATTTTCCACACCCTCACCAAGGCTTACGACACCTTCCGCAAGGACTTGCGCCTCTACATGAGCTTCGACCAGGGCGCTACGTGGCAGGAAGCCTTCCAGCTGCAAGCCGGCTACGCCGCCTACAGCTCCATGCAGAAGCTCGCCAACGGCGACCTCGCCATCATCTTCGAGGACGGCAGCATCGGCAACAAGGACAAACAGGACTGCTATGCCATCAACTACATCGTCATCAGCAAAGAAAAAGTCGATGCGAAGATAGACGAGCTGTTTGCAGCTGCCTATGACACTGAGGATGAAGTGAAGGTGGTCTATGGAACGACGGGGCATACTTCTTATGGTTCACTCTCAGGTGATACTTGGACGTCCAATGCAACGAGCGGAATGGCAGGCGTTACGCTGACCAAATCCGACGGCAGCTTCAACCAATTCAGTAACTGGAACGGTCACTTCAACTTGGCATACGCACCAGCAGCCAATAACACACCTTCGACCCTGACGCTGACGGCTCCTGATGGTTACATCATCAAGGGCTATTCACTGCTCGCCGCAAAAGCCTACTCTGCCGCTCACACTTATACGCTTACGGCAGCAGACGGAACAACAATTACGCCAGCCTTTGCCAGCTCAGCTACAGGCTACACAACATTGGAGGTCTCTGGCGTCAACGCTCAATCCACCACCATTGAGGTGACGACAACCGACAAGAGCAAGTATCTGGCTATTGCCGACTTCGCCGTCACCCTCGTCAAGATCTTCCCGCTCAATGTCGTTGGCGATGCCTCTTACGCCACCCTCTACCTGCCTGTGGATGTATCAACCGACGGCAAGACGAAGGCTTACTATATCACCTCAGCTGACAATGGTTACGCCAAGCTGACCGAGGTGACGAACAACGAGATACCAGCCTACACAGCAGTTATCCTTGTTAACGATCAAGCCGCGACCAGCACGACGCTGACACGCACTGACGGCCTCACGCAGCAGGTCAGCCAGAACGCTAACCTGCTGAAAGGCACGCTCTGCAGCCGTCCGCTCGACCTCAGCGACGCCACCACCTATTATTCCATGGGTAGGCTCAACGGCGAAATTGGCTTCTACAAGTTCTCGGGCGGCACCATCACCCTCGGAGCCAACAAGGCATACCTGAATACGACTGCGGCATCGAGTGGCAGCGTCAAGGGCTTCCTTTTCGACCTCGATGGCGCTGACGCAATCAGCGATGTAAGAGGTCAGATGGAAGATGGAAGAAGTGAAATCTTCAACCTCGCTGGTCAGAGGCTTAATAAGCCGATGAAGGGCGTGAACATCGTCAATGGAAAAAAAGTATTGGTAAAGTAAAATGAGAATAGGAACTTAAATCTGGCATAAATTCAAACTTAAATAAAGATTAATGTAAAGATTTGCGTCAGATTTAAGTTCCCCATCAAATAATATTAAAATACGAACAACTATGAAAAAGATATATCAGGCACCCCAAACAAGTATTTGTGCCCTCATGAGCCATGGACCGATTTCAGTATCCATGAAGATTGGCACTATGGAAGAGAAGGTGAATAGTACAAGCGACATCGGCTTCACCAAGGAGTACGATTTCGACGAAGATGAATTATGGGATGATTAGCCGAAGAGGGCGCGGAAGGCGTCCTCTACGCGGCGGCAGGGGACAATGGTGATGGTGTAGTCGTGAGGGTTCACGGCCTTGAGGTTCGCCGCCGGGATGAGGATGCGCTGGAAACCAAGCTTCTGCGCCTCGGCGATGCGCTGCTCGATGCGGCTCACTGGACGTATCTCGCCCGAGAGGCCCACCTCGCCGCACAGACACGTGTCATGCTCGATGGCCGTATCGACATTCGAGGAGAGGATGGCGGCGATGACGCCCAGGTCGATGGCGGGGTCCGTCACGCGCAAGCCGCCCGCGATATTCAGGAACACATCCTTCTGCGCCAGCTTGAAGCCTACGCGCTTCTCCAACACCGCCAGCAGCATGTTCAGCCGTCGGTAGTCGAAACCATTGGCCGAACGTTGGGCGGTGCCATAGGCCGCAGTGCTCACCAGCGCCTGCGTCTCGATGAGGAAGGGGCGCACGCCCTCGATGGCGGCGGCGATGGCGATGCCGCTGAGGCCGTCCTGGTTGTCGGTCAGCAACAGCTCGCTGGGGTTGGCCACGGGGCGCAGACCGTCCTGCCGCATCTCATAGATGCCTAGCTCGGCCGTGCTGCCGAAACGGTTTTTCTGCGAGCGCAGGATGCGGTAGAGGTAGTGCTGGTCGCCCTCGAACTGCAGCACCGTATCCACGATATGCTCCAGCACCTTCGGCCCCGCCAGCGTGCCCTCCTTGGTGATATGACCGATGAGGATGATGGAGGGGGAGGCCCCACCCCCGACCCCTCCCCTGTTAGGGAGGGGAGATGAATCGCCCTTGACGTATTTCAACAGGGCAGCGGCACATTCGCGGATCTGTGAGAGCGAGCCAGGGGAGGATTCTACGGTCTCGGTGGAAATCGTCTGGATGGAGTCGATGACAACCAAGTCCGGCTGCTCCGCCTCGATATGCTCGAAGATATTTTCTAATGAGGTATCGCAAACAACCTGCAAATCCGCATTGTCCACCGTCCATTGTCCATTGTCCATTTTCAAAAGTCTGTCAGCTCTCAGCTTAATCTGTCGCGCACTCTCCTCACCGCTGACATACAACACCTTCTTGTCTGTCAGGCGCAGGATGGTCTGCAGCACCAGCGTACTCTTGCCGATGCCCGGCTCGCCGCCCAGCAGCACCAGACTGCCCGGCACCAGCCCGCCGCCCAGCACGCGGTTCAGCTCCTCGTCGTGCATGTCCATGCGCGGCTCCTCGTCAGCCCGGATGTCGGAGAGTGGGATAGGGCGGGAGGCAGCCTGTGAAGACAGCGCCAATGGCGCCTTCTTCGCAGATGACGGTCCCGTCTTAAACTCCTTAAACGTATTCCACTGCCCGCATGACGGACACTTGCCAATCCACTTGGCACTCTCCTGTCCGCAGTTCTCGCAGACATACATCGTCTTATCTTTTGCCATATCGCCTTTAAAATGTGGTCGCAAAGGTAGGGATTAGGGGTGAGCTTGCAAAGGATACCTTGTATGAAATCATACTTATAGCTTAAAAACATAGCATTTAACACCATTTAACGTAGAGGTGGGAGAGTGTTTGTAAACATTTGTTTAACTTTGGCGCCAAAGAAACTAAATAACCTCAAAAAACCGTTCTATTATGTCACGGATTAAGCTTTTTCTTGTATCTTTATTGTTGTTGCAATTCGTTAGTTCTGCGACAAAGGCACAAAGTGCCGCAGACCGAATTGATTTTAAACCTACGCCCTATATGTTTGTAGGATTGCAGGGTGGAGTTCAGAGCACGTTTGCTGAAATATCTCCTTTCAAGTTAATAACTCCCACAGCGTCTTTGTCTTTTGGCGCTTTCTTCAATCCGTCTTTTGGAGCTCGTTTGCATTTTAATGGTCTTTGGAACAAAGGCGGCTTTGAGATTGATGATGACGATGACTTTACATATAACTATAAGTATGTAACGTCCGATTTTGATTTGTTGCTCAATCTCTGTACGTTATTCGGACGCGAGGATTACTACCCATTCAATGTATATCTCATAGGTGGCGTTGGCTTGACGTACGCTTGGGATAACGATGATTTAGTTAAGAGTGATCATGCAACGCCCTACGCTTGGAAAGACAATCTGCTAAGCCATAATCTCCGTTTGGGCGCCATGCTTGACTATAATATTAGCAAGCATTGGAGCGTCAACTTGGAGATCACTGCCAATAATCTTGCTGATAAATTTAACAGCTGCCACCATGCAAAGGACGATTGGCAATTGACCGCCCAGTTGGGTCTGGCTTATAAGTTTGGCTTCGGTAAGCGTGTTCATACAGCACCTGTTGTGGTGGCACCGGTGGAGGAATATGTGGGTGATAATAGCGCCGAGTCGGCTCCCGCTCTGTTGGTAGTTCCCGCTACTGAGAAAAAAGAAGTGGCTCCTCCTCCTGTCAAGGCTGCGGAGACGCTCCAGAAAGACATCTTCTTCACGATTGCAAGCAGTGAAATACGCAAGTCCGAGGCAGCTAAGATTCGTGAGGTGGTTAGCTGGCTGGAGTCTCACCCGACTGTTGTGGCTACGATTACGGGTCATGCTGATGCAGGCACGGGTAATCCAGTCCTGAATGCACGTTATGCCCAGAATCGTGCCGAGGCTGTTGCCAAGGCTATTAAAGATGCTGGTATAGATGCCAGTCGCCTGAAGGTCGATTCTAAGGGTGATAAGGCGATGCCCTATGGCGACAATGAAAAGAGCCGTGTAGCCATCATCCTTGCTACAGAGTAATAATATTTTGGTATATCTTTCTATGATTGCTGTCTGCGAGTGCGTGGGCAGCAATCATTTCAAACGATGAAATCGAAGATTCTTACATTCTGTCGGTTTATATTCCATTATGATCATTTTGGGATAGTATTCATTACGTTTGTGATAATGCAAATTATCATCATGCTGGCATTCAATATATCGTTCCTGAATCCTGTAGCCCGCACGATTGATAATTTTCGGATGACAGATGTTTTCTATGAGATTTCGAATACGGGTGCCGAGCGCGACACAAGCGGATTGGTGACGATTGTTGACATGACGGACGAGTTTGATCGTAGCCGTCTTGCGGAAATCATTGATGAGATACAGGCGTTGGAGCCCTCAGTGATGGGTATAGATATAGTCTTTGATGGCGTTCGGAATGATAGTATTGGAAATGAGCGTTTAATAGAAACTGTATGCAGTACCGTATCTCCTACGATATGGGCATATAAGCTGACGCATTGGAACAGCGACGAGGGGCAGTTTGACCGTTCTTATCATTCTTTCTTCACGGAGGTCGTTGATGTAGAGCATGAAGGCTTTATCAATGTGCAGCGCGATACAAACGGCGGAACCATACGTACACTGGGCTTGCACCGTCAGGGCGCCAACGAGACAGAATATTCCCTAACTGCGCAGGTGGCATTGGCTGCGACCAATGATTCTTCGATTATTACGCAATCTCGAGATTGTAATATCTGCTATACTTCCACCTATTTCCCTGTAGTACCGGCTGACAGCATAGCAGCGTATGCCAACCTTATCCGCAGCCACATTGTCCTGCTGGGTGCTATGCACGATATTCGCGATCAGCATTATACTCCTATTGGTAAGATTCCTGGTGTGGAGATCTTGGCCTATGCCATTCAGACGCTGGTACAGCGTCGCATGCCGATAGAATTCCCTTTATGGATGTCTATGATGTTAACCATGCTTATCATTTGGTTTATACAACTTATACAGCAGGGTGTTACCAATCGTTTAAGCAGATCACGTTCATCCATGCGCCAATATTTGGGCAATAGCGGCATGGCTGCAAGCATTATTTCTATGATAGCCATGGTGCTGTTAGTGGGGGCATGTTTCGTCCTCTTTTTCCGTTGGAATATTTACTTTAACACGGCGTGGGCCATTATGGGCATCGCGCTCTTGGATAATGCACGCGAGATATATGAACTCATCATTCGCATGGTTGCCAGCAGGGTGGATTGGCAATGGCTGAAACGTTCCATGTATTATTCCGATGATGACTAAACACAAGAAACAAGTTTATTTTTTTAAAGAATAGAAATATGAAAAACATTCTCCACTTGCTCATTCTTCTTTCCTTCTCCATGATGTCCTTTGCGCAAAACAAGCCAACGGAGAAGCTGATTGTTTCCTCTATCTCCGATACCGGTGCTTATATTCAAAAAGGGAAGAAACGCATTGTAATCACGCAGGGCTCGACATTGTCAAGTAATGATATCATTGCTCTCAAGCCTGGCATGACCATGATTGCCGTCATACCGTCCGCTAACTTACGTTATACGTTCAAAGGTGCCTACACAGGAGTAATAATGAACTATATTAAGCAAAACGAGAAAAGTTGTGTGAAGACCATCACCACGAAATATATGAGTTATCTCTTGCAACAGGCATTTCGGGGCCGAAAGGATGATTCTGGTGCGCTAGAGGACAATGAAGCCACGGTATTCCGCAAGGTCGGACTTGATGGTGATTCTGTGACAATGTCACTGAAATCCGTTGACAGTCTTTACACTGCAATAGATAGCCTGTCTGTACTCCCTGCCGATACCATACATTAATCTAAACTGCATACATCTTACATGAAATACGCCAGACTTCCGTTGAGTAGCTTGCTGTCCGTGGGCTTGTTTTCTATTGTTCTTTTGTGCAGCTTGCCCATTTGTGCACAAGACAAGACACACGATCCAGAATACTATCGGGAGAGAGGCTTGGCATTACTACAAAATGGAGAGTATGCAGATGCATATTTGTCATTGGACTATTATCTGAAGCATGCTCCCGTTGCAGTTAGACAATCTACGTTATATGCTCAACTCCAGCAACAGCGCAGCAGGGCCTATGCCAGTCTGGAAAATAGCCTGAAGTCCATATACAACTCGGCTGAAACAGCCTTGAAGCATAACAAACCAGAAGCTGGAACGTTATTCGATCAGTATTTGGCTGGATGTGTTACACCAGCCTTGCAAAATACTTATAAGTACTCTGTTGCCCTTACGCAGAAAGCCTTGAGTCTCCAACGTAGTGGTAACATTCAGGCTGCTTTGGATACGCTATACCGGGTTATTGACATCAGAACACATGGAGAGTATATTGATTATGTCCATGCAGCGGAGACCTATAATCTGATTGCGGCCATCCACAATCAACAAGGGCATTACGACGAAGCCATCAAGCAAGGCGAAAAAGCTTTGGAGATTTATGCCAAACGTTATGGGAAGAAGCACGAACAATATGCTATCACATTAAGTAATCTCGCAAGCTATTACACCTCTCGCAACGCACCAGGCGATCGCCAACACGCTGTTGCGTTGGGCGAGGAGGCTATCCGCTCCTTACCCAAGAAAAGTCCAGCCTATGCTCATGCCATCAACAACCTCATCGTTTATTATTCGCTTTCCGGTGAGAAGGTCAAAGCAAGTAAATATGCTAAGATTGCCAAGAAGGCAATGAAGGTGCTGGAGAAGAGCAGCATGAACTATGCCTCAGCACTTAGTAATCAGGCTGTACATCTGGCCAATGCCGCCAATTATGCCCAAGCAGCAGAATATGCCCATGAGGCCATCGCTATCTACGAACAGCACAACGAAACACAAAGCCTGAACTTTGCGCGTCTTCTGTCCAATACGGCATCCTTTGAAAAGCACAACGAGAACTACGCAGAAGCCATCGCATTATGGCAGCGTGCAGCAGAAATATACGAGCGCATTCAGACAAGAAACGGTTCCGGATATTTAGATTGCATGAGTGAAATCTCCGCAGCCTACACCAAGATGGGAAACCTCGAGCTTGCGGCAAATGTCAATGTGCAAATGACCTCTCAGGCCACGCAAGACGCAAAATATGATGCACACTATGCTCACTCATTGTGCAAACGAGCATCTATCATGGCTGCCGATGGCAACTACCATCAGGCGATTGTCCTGGAAAGTCAGGCGATACAGATCTTCCGTAATCGCAAAGAGCAGGCTGATGTGGCCTCGTCCCTGTCCGACATATCCAATTATTTATATCACCTGGGGGATACAGAAGCTGCTATCGACACGTGTCAGCAGGCACTGATGATATATAAGTCCCTTCCCGGACATAACGAGGACAAAGGGCTGGCGCTCAACAATCTCTCCATGTACTATTACAGCCAGGGGAAAACCGACTTGGCGATACAGGCTTCCCGTCGGGCGTCCCAGCTCTTCGAGACTGCCAATCGAACGGAAACATCGCTTTTCGCAAAAGTGCTGGCCAATCAGGCTTTGTATGAAGCGGCGCGAGACAGCCTGCAGTCTGCCATATCACTTAGTGCTCAGGCCGAGGCTATTCAGCAACGCATATTGGGCCCGCAACACCCGGACAATGTCATGCTGACGTTCAACCAGGCAGTGTATCATATCCGTAAGGGGGACACCATCTCCGGGCAGCAATTATTCCATCAGGCGATGACCCAACAAATGAGTCACGTGCGTAATAATTTCTCGCATCTTTCAACCCGTGGACGCGAGCTCTACTGGGGCACCAAGAACTATGTCTTCCACTATGCCCCCTATGTCGCGTGTCTTCTGGCAAACAACGACTCCGCGAGAATCGATGCCTACAACTCGTTGCTCTTCACCAAGGGCTTACTCCTGAATTCAGAAGTGGACTTCCGCAAGCTGCTGGCACACAAAGCTGATGAGGAATTACAGGAGAAATATTCAGAACTTGAAGCTACACGTCAGCAAATAGAAGACATCTGGCGTGCGCCGACCCAGGAGAATCGGGCGGAGCTGGACTTGTTACAAAGCGAAGCAACAAGATTGGAGCGCGAAATCATCAGAGGCTGCAAAGAATACGGCGATTTCACAGCCGCTATGAATATCGACGTCAGTCAGGTCGTTAAATCCCTGCCATCGGATGGAGCCGCAATAGAATTCTTTGATATAGAGACTCAGAATGGCGACCGTGCGTATTGGGCATTAGTTGTGCGAAAAGACAATGGTGTGCCACAATTGGTGCACCTCTTCAATCTCTCCGAACTAAACAGCCTTATGTTTGACGGGCTGCCTTTGCAGCAGGCACTTACACAACAGAATGGTATTAATCAGATTTACAACGACGAGCACCTTGGTCGGCTGGTGTGGGAGCCGCTGATGTCATGCCTCCATGGCATACATTCAGTATGGTTCTCGCCTTCAGGACTCTTCTATCAGTTGGGCATAGAGTATTTTTATTATGAGGGACAACGGATGATAGACCATCTGGCCATGCATCGCGTATCCTCAACAAAGCAATTAGTCGAGGAGCATACACGCTACTCTGCGGACATCCAGACTTCGTCACCTTCATTAAGTGTTCTCATCAAGCACGCTGCGGTGTTTGGCGGGCTGGACTATGATGCCACCCCCGATGAACTCCGCGCAGCAAACAACACCATGAAGGAGCAGTCCGTCAGCTTCCTTACGGCCTATTTGGCAGATAATGCCGACAGAGGCGAAGACCTCGCGTTGGCAGAAAGCCATACTCGGGATGCCATGGCGCGTGCAGGTCTGATAGCTGTTGAATTCCTGGAGGGCACCGAGAATGAGGCCCATGCGATTAGCGACATCCTCTTCATGCAGGATGTGGATGTGGATATCTATGAGCGCGAGCGTGGTTCCGAAGAAGCCTTTAAGTCGCTCAGCGGCAGTGGAGTGAGACTCCTCCATGTGGCAACCCACGGATTCACATTATCCGAGGAAACAGTAGAGAAGAATCAAAGCGACCTGATGTATCTGGGGTTGAATGGGGAAAGTGGACACGAAGCTGACAACAGCCTCTGTTATGCCGGTCTCCTGATGGCGGGAGCTAACAACACGCTGAAACACACAGTCAAGATGGAGAATATGGAGAACGGCATACTGACAGCGCGCGAAATTGCCTCCATGAATTTGTGTGATTTGCAACTGGTGGTGTTGTCTGCGTGCCAAACAGGTCTGGGACAGCTGCGTGATGACGGCGTGTTCGGATTGCAGCGCGGATTCAAAAAGGCAGGTGCCAGAACCTTGTTAATGAGCTTATGGAGCGTCGATGACCTTGCAACTCAGACCATGATGACTGCTTTTTATGAGGAACTGGTAAATGGCTCATCACGCAGGAAGGCATTTCATAAGGCCCAGAACAGATTACGGGCAGATGCCCGATTCTCTGATCCCATATACTGGGCTTCATTTATCATGCTTGACGATTAATCCATCATGATGGATTGATTGTGCCATCATGATGGATTGATTGTGCCATCATGATGGATTCATCATAGGAGTGCTCTCTTTTGAGCGATAAGGTTTAGTCTCTCTGGGTTTGGGATTAGAACTCCAGGCCTTCGAGCTGGATATCGGTGCGGGGCTCTTCGGGGCGTTGATCAACGGGGCCGTTCTGCTCGTAGATGAACTTGATGGCGTCGGCTAGGCCGTTGGTGAACTTCTCGAAGTCCTCGGGATAGACGAAGATCTTGTGCTTCTCGTAGTTGAACTGTGGCATGTCGGGGTCGCCGCTGACGATTTTCTTGCTCTCGGTGAGGGACAGATACATGTCGCCGCGACTGTTCTGCTTCACATCCACATAGTAGATTCGCTTGCCTGCTTTGATGGAACGTGAGAAGAGGATGTCCTTCTCTCCGTGTCCGAATGAATTGTTGTTTTCTTTCATGTGTTTGATGATGGTTTTTGCCTTTTCTTTGCGTTTTCGAGTGCCAAAAGTATGGATAATTCAGCAAACGACATAGAAAATGTTGAAAAAAGTGGGTCAAAGCATGATTTTTTGCCCGATAATGTGTATTTTTGCGCGCCAAAACAATGAAAGCAAGAGTAGATTATGATTAATAGAGAACTGATCCGACTGAAAGTTGTCCAACTCTCATACGCCTACTACCAGAATGGCAGCCACAAGCTGGATGCGGCGGAGAACGATTTGTTCACCAGTCTTTCGAAGGCTTACGACTTATATCTGTATATGTTGTCGCTGATGGTGGAGGTGACGCGCATCGCCGAGCGCACCTATCTGACGGGCGTGCAGCGTGCCGAGCGGTTAGGGGAGAAGGAGATGCCGAATCCACGCTTCGTCAATAACCAGTTCATCGCGCAACTGCGCGTGAACCACCAGTTGCAGGATTTCACGGAGAACCAGAAGAAGACATGGGCCAACGATGAGGATTTCGTGCGTCGCACCTTCAAGCGCATCACGGAGAGCGAGGAATACAAGGAATGGATGGAGCGCACGGACGCGCCCACCTACGATGAGGACCGTGAGCTGTGGCGACGTCTGTACAAGGCGGTGCTCATCGATGATGAGGACTTGGACCAGACGCTGGAGGAGAAGTGCATCTTCTGGAACGACGACCGCCATATCGTGGACACCTTCGTGCTGAAGACCATCAAGCGCTTTGAGAAGAAGAACGGTGCACATCAGGAGCTGTTACCGGAATACCGCGACGAGGAGGACCGTGAGTTCGCGCGCCGCTTGTTCCGCGCCTCCATGCTGGGTGCCGACAACTACCGAATGCTGATACAGCAGTTGCTGCACAACTGGGAGCTGGAGCGCCTGGCGTTGATGGACCTGCTGGTGATGCAGACGGCGCTGGCCGAGATGCTCACGTTCCCGAATATCCCGCTGACGGTGACCATCAACGAGTATGTGGACATCTCCAAATACTACTCCACGCCTCGCAGCGGCGGCTATATCAACGGTATGCTGGATGCCATCGCGCGCCGCCTCATCGAGGAGGGTAAGCTGAAGAAGGAACTCCCCGATGCCCGCCGTAAGGAGACGAAAGAGGAGGCCAAAGAGATTAAGGATTAAGGATTAAGGATTAGGGATTTAGGATTGATGATTGATGAATGATGATTATTAACCCTTGAACTCTTGAACCCTTGAACTCTTGAACTCTTGAACCCTTGAACTCTTGAACCCTTGAACTCTTGAACCCTTGAACTCTTGAACTCTTGAACCCTTAAACGCTAAACATTAAACGAATAACCATAAATACTGAATTGACTATGACTTTATTACAAGCACAAGACGGTGGCGGCCTGAGCATGATCCTGATGCTCGTGGCGATGTTTGCCATCATGTATTTCTTTATGATCCGTCCGCAGCAGAAGAAGCAGAAGGAACTGCAGAACTTCCGCAAGGCCATCGAGAAGGGTCAGGAAATCGTCACGGCCGGTGGCATTTACGGCACCGTGCGTGAGATCGACGATGTGAACAATATCCTCATCGTGGAAGTGGCCAATGGCGTGCGCCTCCGCATCGACCGCAACTCGGTATTCGCTACCGCTCAGGCCACAGAGAACTACTCCAAATAAGTCGCTACAGGGCTGATGGATCGCGAAAGGCTGCAAACGCTGTGGGAGAACGTCCACTCTTCCCTGACCCGTAAGCTGGGTCGGGAGGCGCTGGTGTTTACCTTCTTCCTGGCGGTGTCGGCAGTATTCTGGTTCATGCAGACGATGCGCGAGGACTATGAAATGGAACTGCAGGTGCCCGTGGCATTAGTGAACGTCCCCGAGGGGGCTGTCATCACGCAGGACCTGCCGAAACAGATCACGGTGAAGCTCAAGGACCGAGGCTCCTTGCTGATGCAGTACTATTTCGATAGCTTCGAGACCGTGGAGTTCGACTTCGCGCGCCATGATCTGGGCAGCAGCTTCGGGCATGTGGTGATCTCGCATTCCGAGGTGCAGAGGCGTCTGCAACCTCTCTTCGAGATGACCACGCGCATCCTCAGCGTCCACCCCGACACGCTGGACTACTACTACACACGCGGCGTGCAACGCCGTATGCCTGTTGTCTTCCGCGGCCATCTGGAGACGGCTGCGGGCTATTACCTCGGTAAGATCACACTCGACCCGGACACCGTCACGGTGTGGGGTAGTGAGGCGCTGCTGGACTCCATCACGTCGGTGTCCACGATGGCGACGAACCTTACGAATCTCACCACGACGCTGGAGCAGGTGGTGCCCATCGCGGTGGAGCGCGGCATGAAGGTGATCCCTGCGGAGGTGACGCTGCGCGCAGATGTGGATATCAAAGTGGAGAAGCGCGTGCGCGTGCCCATCGTAGGTACCAACTTCCCGGCCGGCTATGCACTGCGCACCTTCCCCTCGTCGGCGGTCATCTCCTTCAGCGTGGGCAGCAAGGCCTACAGGAGCATCACCGAAGAAAACTTCGTGCTGACGGCGACCTACGAGGAGCTCCTCTCGCAGCAAGATTCCATGCTACATCTGCATTTGCGTTCCGTCCCCGAGGGCGTGTCCAACGTGAAGATCACCCCCGACAGGGTGCAGTACCTGATAGAACAGACCGAGAGCGAATGAGAATCGGCATCACGGGAGGTATCGGCAGCGGCAAGTCGTATGTCTGTCGCATCTTGGCGCAGCAGCTGGGCGTGCCCTTCTACGACTGCGACCGCGAGGCCAAGCGCCTGATGCACGCCTCCCCGGAGCTGCGCCAACAGCTGCAGGCGTTGGTGGGTGCTGAGGTCTATGATGCCGACGGGCAGCTCGACAAAGCCGTCATGAGCCGCTATCTCTTCGCCGATGCCGCACATGCCGCACGCGTGAATGCCATCGTGCATCCTGCGGTGAAGGCCGACTTTCTGGCGTGGGCGACGCAACAGACGACGGACGTGCTCATGGAGAGTGCCATCCTTGTGGAGGCTGGATTCCGGGAGGTCGTTGATACGCTCATCGTGGTGGAGGCTCCCTTGGAGCTGCGCATCCGCAGGGCCATGCAGCGCGACGGCGCCAGCCGCGAGCAGGTGGAGGCCCGTATCCGCCAGCAGCTACCGGCTGAAGAACTGCGCAAACAGGCTGATTTCATCATCATTAACGACGGCCGCGACCTCGCAGCACAGCTGCGGAGATTAAGGATTAAAGATTCGTAATAACGAAATAACGTTATAACATAATAACGAACAATCGAAATAACGAAATAACGAAAAATCATTTTGCAACAATGTTAGAAACCATCTTAGCTATTGCCGGCAAGCCCGGACTCTACAAGCTCGTGTCGCGCGGCAACCGCAACTTGATCGTTGAGAGCATCGACGACAAGCACCAGCGCTTCCCGGCCTTCACGACCGACCGCGTCATCTCCTTGGCTGACATCGCCATGTACACAGACGAGGAGGAAATCCCCCTGGCCGATGTGCTCACGAACCTGAAGACAAAAGAGAAGGGGGCGGTGTGCAGCCTCGACTACAAGAAAGCCTCCAAGGACCAGCTCTTCGACTACTTCGCCGATGTGCTCCCCAGCTTTGACCGCGACCGCGTGCACCCCTCGGACATCAAGAAGCTCCTGCAGTGGTACAACATCCTCATCGCTGCGGGCCTCGACGATTTCTCGAAGATGGCCCCCACGGAAGGGGATAATATTGATGACCGCAAGTAACTGATAAAGGCGCCTCGGAGGGCGCCTTTACTGTTTACTTGTACTGTCCGAGTGTGATCTCGCTGATGGTTAGCGGGAGATAGACCATGTCGTAGCCGTTGCCGTTCTCGTTCTCCTCGTAGAAGAAGCCGATGCGGCCGTCCTTCTGCAACGTCATCGTGGAGTAAGCCGATGTGGTGGTGGACACTTGCAGACCCTTCGTCCAGCTGCAGGCAAAGGCGCGTGGCGAGTAGATGCCGTTGGGAATGATTTCCTTGAACCACACGCCCACGTCGCGGCGCTTCTCGCCGCAGGGCAGCGACTGCAGCATCAGCTTCACGGGGCGCTGGCTGGCTGCCTCGACAGCATCCACGAGCATGATCTCGCCATTGCAGGAGTTGGCGCCCACCTTGATGCCACCCACGACATCGTGGCTGGCTACGCAGGTGCCCCACGCGCCCTCTTCCTGATTGTTGCGGATATCCTTGAAGCGGAAAACGTTGAAGAAGCGGCCGTACCACTTACGCGAGCTGAGGATGACATCGCCATTGGGCAGTTCCTCGGCCTTCGGCTCGTCGCCGTCGATGCAGGGGCTGTCGTGACCGTCGAGCGTCGTGCCGCCCAGCACCGCCCAGTGCTGTCCGAAGTCATCGCTGTAGATGACGTAGTTGCAGGCCACGTCCTTGTCGTCCATCTGCGTGCGCGTCAGCACGGAGCAGTAGAGGCGATAGTATTTGTCTTTCTTCACCACGCGGCTCTGCATGATACGGCCCGAGCCGATGAACATCGTGCGCGTGTTCGGCAGCATCGTGTAGAACGCATCCGTGACATCCTCGGCCTTTGTCCAGGACTTGCCGCCATTGGGGCTGTACCAGCGTGCGATGCGGTTGGGGTTCGCGCGCGTACCTTTAAAATATGGTGTGCAGCCAGTCACGGACATGCACAGGATCTTATTGCTGCAGCGGTCGGCAACCATCGCCGCATCGCCGTAGCCGCAGTCGGCAGCGCCGTCGATGCCGGAGCCGCGCTGGATGACGGTGTCGGCCGCCCACGTGCGACCGTTATTCTTGCTCGTGCGCGCCACCATGTCAATTTTGCCGAAGCCGATGTCGAAGCCGCAGTAACGGCGGTCGGCGACAGCAATCAGATGCCCTTTCTTCGTGGTCACGATGGCCGGGATGCGGTAGGGGACGTTGTAGGCGTCGTAGGTCTTGAACAGCACCTGCGGCGCGGCGGCAGGGGTTTGCGCCTGTGTGCCGGCAGCACACAGCAACAGGAGGAGGGAGAGGAGAGTGGTTTTCATTGCTTGAGGGGGTTGGTTAGTTTGCAGGGCAAAGTTACAAACAATATTTGAACCACCAAAACTTTTTGCAATTCCAAGTATTGTCTGTGCAAATATGCAAGATAAATTCGCTAATACATGCTAAAGATGTTAAATTGTAGGGTGGGGGAGGGCCTTTTTGTTTGGTCATCTCGATAATAGCCCCTACCTTTGCGGCATGAAACGAACCACTATCACCTTCATCAGCCTCATCATCGGCGCCTCGTTCTTCGGCTTGCTCTTCCTGCAGGCGCGAATCGTGGATGCGATGGCGAAGATGCGTAAGGCGGAGTTCGATGAGACCGTGTTCCGTGCGCTGGACCAGACGAGCCGCGATATGGAGCGCAACGAGACCTTCCGCTATCTGGAGACGGTGGCCGTATCTACCGACTACGAGGCGGAGAACCTGTCGGCACAGGTGCAGCGACAGCGCGTGGAAGCCTCGCTGGCATTGGGCGACACCACGGCGACGCCCTTCAAGTTGCAGACCCTCCAGCGCAGCCCGTCGCAGACGCCAAAGGCCCTGACCTTGCGCTCCAACTCCTCGTTGGACGCTGCCAGCCAGCGCTTCCAGGAGTTCGTGAAGAATGCCTACCTCTATCAGAAGGGCGTGCTGGACGAGGTCATCTACACCATATTATATAATGCCAGTGAGAAGGACTTCCGCGAGCGCATCGACTTCCGCATCCTGGATTCCAACCTGCGCACAGAGCTGGAGGCGGCCGGCATCCACCTGACCTATCACTTCAGCGTCTATGACGCCAACGGCGAGGAGGTGTTCCGCTGTGCGGACTATTCCGACAAGGGTTCCGACTACTCCTACACGCAGACGCTGTTCCGCAACGACCCTTCGCAGAAGATGGGTGTCCTGCGCGTGCACTTCCCCGATATGGATAAGTACATCTTGGACGTGGCGCGCATGATGATACCGTCAGTAGTCTTCACGCTCATCCTCTTCCTCACCTTCTGCTTCACGGTGTGGCTCATAGTGCGCCAGAAACGCGACACGGAGATGAAGAACGACTTCATCAACAATATGACGCACGAGTTCAAGACGCCCATCTCCAGTATCTCCCTTGCCGCACAGATGTTGGGCGACACCAGCATCAAGAAGACGGACTCGATGGTGGACAACCTCTCGCGCGTCATCGTCAACGAGACCAAGCGCCTGCGCTATCAGGTGGAGAAGGTGCTGCAGATGTCGCTCTACGAACGCAATAACATCCGCTTCAATGAGAAGGAGATCGACGCCAACGCCGTCATCGACGATGTCGTGAAGACCTTCCAGCTGAAGGTGCAGCAGAGTGGTGGCACGCTGACGGCGCGCCTGGATGCCGAGGATGCAGCCATCTATGTCGATGAGATGCATTTCACCAATGTCATCTTCAACCTCATGGATAATGCCGTCAAGTACCGCCGCGAGGATGAACCCCTGCAACTGATGGTGGCTACGGCCACAGAGGGCAGCCACCTCATCATCACCGTGGAGGACAATGGTATCGGCATCAAGCACGACGACCTGCGCCGCATCTTCGACCGCTTCTATCGCGTACATACCGGTAACAAGCACGATGTGAAAGGCTTCGGACTCGGACTGGCCTATGTCAAAGGCATGGTGGAGCTGATGCACGGCACCATCAAGGCCGAGAGTGAGCTGGGTCGCGGCACCAAGTTCATCATCACACTACCGCTCATTGATTAATAATTGAAAATTGAGAATTGAAAATTGAAAGAAAACTCATTAAACATTAAACATTAAACTTTAAACGAAATAATTATGACACAAGAAGATTCCAAACTGAAAATCCTACTTTGCGAGGACGATGAGAGCCTCGGCATGTTGCTCCGTGAATACCTGCAGGCCAAGGGCTTCGATGCAGACCTCTGCCCCGATGGCGAGGCCGGTTACAAAGCCTTCCTGAAGACCACCTACGACATGTGTGTCCTCGATGTGATGATGCCCAAGATGGACGGCTTCTCGCTGGCACAGGAAATCCGCCAGGTGAACCAGGAGGTGCCCATCATCTTCCTGACCGCCAAGAACCTGAAGGAAGACATCTTCGAGGGCTTCAAGATCGGTGCCGACGACTACATCACCAAACCCTTCTCCATGGAGGAACTGGTGCTGCGCATGGAGGCCATCCTGCGTCGCGTGCATGGCAAGCAGCAGAAGAACGTGTCCGTCTATCGCATCGGTAACTTCATCTTCGACACCAAGCGCCAGATCCTCACCATCAACGGCCACCAGTCCAAGCTGACGACCAAGGAGAGCGAGCTGCTCATCCTGCTCTGCTCACACGCCAACGAGGTCTTGCAGCGCGAGCTGGCCCTGAAGACCATCTGGATCGACGACAACTATTTCAATGCCCGCTCCATGGATGTCTATATCACCAAGCTGCGTAAGCATCTCAAGGATGATCCCGACATTGAAATCAACAATGTGCACGGTAAAGGCTACCGCCTGATTGCACGCATCGAAGAGGAATAAAAAAATAAGGGCCGCGCGACGCGCGGCCCTTATCTTATTCGTATTTGGGCTTCTTGTAGTTGAAGTACAAATGCAGGCCGATGCCAGCGATGATGAGCAGGATGCCCAGCCCTTGCACGAAGTTGTAGTCCACCCACCCAGCGAAGTAGCTGAGGATGAGCAGAAGTGCACCGGCGATAGCGGTGAGAATGCCGTAGTAGATTTTCATTGTTTTTAGTATTTTATTTGTCGATTTTCTGGTCGTTTCGCGGTATATGCCCGCTTTTCGTGCACAAATTAAACCAAAATTTATGAACAGACGAAACATTTTGTGGAAAAAGTGCTCTAAATACCCTTTTTTTATCCTTACAAGGCGAAAAATAGGGCTGAAGCCCTTGCTATGTGAGAAAAATGTACTACCTTTGCCGAGCATTTTTGCAAAAATAACCATTATTAATCATTTAACGTATTATGAATCAGTACGAAACCGTTTTCATTTTAACTCCCGTTTTGTCTGACGATCAGATGAAGGAAGCGGTCGGCAAGTTCAAGAAGATTCTCACCGATGGCGGTGCAGAAATCCTGAACGAAGAAGAGTGGGGCTTGAAGAAGCTCGCATACCCCATCGAGAAGAAATCGACGGGCTTCTATGCGATGATCGAGTTCAAGGCTGAGCCCACGCTGATCGCTAAGTTGGAAGTCAACTATCGTCGCGACGAGAGAGTGCTGCGCTACCTCACCGTGAAGAACGAGAAGTATGCCGCAGAGTATGCAGAGAAGAGAAGAAACAAAAAAGCAACCGCTAACAAGGAGGACTAAGCAATGGCACAGACAGAAATCCGTTATTTGACTCCACCTACCGTTGATGTCAAAAAGAAAAAGTATTGCCGTTTCAAGAAGAGTGGCATTAAGTATATTGATTACAAGGATCCTGAGTTCCTCAAGAAGTTCCTCAATGAGCAGGGTAAGATTC
>CAMKTN010000030.1 GCA_946415705.1 uncultured Prevotellaceae bacterium | reverse complement strand
TGAGATTCAGTTTGTAGAAGGAGAGGATGCTGAGGACCTGCGACAGGGAGCCCTCCTCGTGGGGCAAGGCAAAGACGATGCTGGCCTTGTCGGATTCCATGATATTCCGTAAGAGGTTCGCACGCGAGGGGCTGGAGAAGACCAGGAAGCGGGTGAAGTTGTGCTTGTTGGTCTCAATGCCTTCTTCCAGCACTTTCAGGCCGTAGATCTCGCTGAGGCCCTTGTAGCCGATGGCGGCATGGCCGTGGCGCTTGCCCTCGGCGATGGCGCGTGCGGCACCGGCGGTGTCGGTGGCTTCCACAACCTTGTAGTCCTCGTGCCCGCTGAGGAAGTCGCGGCATTGCATGAGTGCCACCGGGTGGGAGTGGACTTCGCGGATGTCGGCCCAGTCATCGTCGGGCAGGCACAGGAAGGAGTGCTTGATGCGCAGTTTGTGCTCGCCTATGATGGCGGCGCCGGAATCGCGCAGCAGCTCGTAGTTGTGGAGCAGCGAACCTGCAATGGTGTTCTCGATGGCGGCCATGCCTATCAGGGTGGAGTCCTGACGCATGGCACGGAAGAGTTCCTCGAAGGAGGAACAACAGACGAGCTGTATGTCCTCTCCCTCGAAGAACTGATGGGCAGCGATGTCGTGGAAACTACCCTCGACACCCTGAATAGCAATTCGTTTCATGAAGGGCGATTAGATGACCTTCTCGAGCTTGGAGATGTTCTCGGCGACCATCTCGTCGGTGATCTCGTAGTTCTGGAGGTTGCCGGAGAGGTACTGGTCGTAGGCGCTCATGTCGATGAGGCCGTGGCCGCTGAGGTTGAAGAGGATGACCTTCTCCTCGCCAGTCTCCTTGCACTTGAGGGCCTCGCGGATGGTGGCAGCGATGGCGTGGCTGCTCTCGGGGGCGGGGATGATACCCTCGGCACGGGCGAAGAGCACACCGGCATCGAAGGTCTCCAGCTGGGGAATATCGACAGCGCTCATGAGGCCGTCCTTGAGGAGCTGGCTGACGATGACGCCTGCACCGTGGTAGCGGAGGCCACCGGCATGGATGTTGGCGGGCATGAAGTTGTGGCCGAGCGTGTACATGGGCAGCAGGGGCGTGTAGCCGGCCTCATCACCGAAGTCGTACTGGAAGACGCCGCGCGTGAGCTTGGGGCAGGAGGCGGGCTCGGCAGCGATGAACTGTGTCTTCTTGCCTTCAAGGATGTTATGGCGCATGAAGGGGAAGGCGATGCCGCCGAAGTTGGAGCCGCCGCCGAAGCAGGCGATGACCATGTCGGGGTACTCACCGGCGAGGGCCATCTGCTTTTCGGCCTCGAGGCCGATGATGCTCTGGTGGAGGGCCACGTGGTTGAGGACGCTACCCAGCGTGTACTTGCAGTTGGGGGTGCTCATGGCCAGCTCGATAGCCTCGGAGATGGCGGTGCCGAGGGAGCCCTGGTTCATGGGGTCGCGGGTGATGATGTCCTTACCGGCGCGGGTGGACATGGAGGGCGATGCCTCCACGGTGGCGCCGAAGGTTTGCATGATGGAGCGGCGGTAGGGCTTCTGGTTGTAGCTGATCTTCACCTGATAGACGGCACACTCGAGGCCGAATACCTTGGCGGCATAGCTGAGGGCAGCGCCCCACTGGCCGGCACCGGTCTCGGTGGTGATGTTGGTGACGCCCTGCATCTTATTATAGTATGCCTGCGGGAGCGCGGAGTTGAGCTTGTGGCTGCCGACGGGGCTGACGCTCTCGTTCTTGAAGTAGATGTGTGCGGGTGTGCCGAGGGCTTTCTCGAGGCCGTAGGCGCGCACGAGGGGCGTGGAGCGGTAGTACTTGTACATCTCCAGCACGGGCTCGGGGATGTCAATCCATGCGTCGGTCTGGTTCAGTTCTTGTCGTGCCAGCTCCTCGGCGAAGATGGGGAAGAGATCTTCGGCCTTCAGGGGCTGTTTGGTACCCGGGTGAAGGGGCGGCATGGGTTTGTTGACCATGTCGGCCTGAATGTTGTACCACTGTGTTGGAATCTCGCTCTCTGGCAAGAAAAACCTTTTCTGTTTGTTTTCCATAACGCGATTTGTGTTTGGGTGAATAAAAAGGGTTGGTTGAATAGACTGTTGAAAAAGAGAAGAGGCCGGTCGTGAGAACGACTGGCCTCTTGTTATTGCTATACTAACTTAGGTACGCGGCACATCTCTCACGATTATTGGAATCTTGAGTTCTGCCACCACCAAAAGTTAGCTGTACGTTGCATTGTTTTTGCTTGTTATTGTTTCAAATCGTCGGCAAAGGTAGGTGGTTTCTTTCAAACCGCCAAACATTTTGCGCATTTTTTTGCATTTTATCACAAAATATGTCGGAATGGTCAGATTCTTTTATTATCTTTGCCCGCGAAATCTATAACAATGAAGAAAGATATGCGCACTCCCCTACTTTCCCTGGCTCTCAGCCTGGCCCTCACCTGCGCGGCACAGCCGCGGCAGGAAATCACACTCAGCGACGGCTGGCAGTTTTCTCACGACCAACAGACGTGGCAGACGGTCCGCGTGCCCCACGACTGGGCTATCGCGGGCCCCTTCGACAAGAAATGGGACCTGCAGAAGGTGGCCATCGTGCAAAACGGCGAGACGGAGGCCACGGAGAAGAGCGGCCGCTCGGGGGCGCTGCCGTGGATCGGCAAGGGCTTCTACAAGCGCACGCTGACCCTCCCCGAGGGCTTCAGCGGCCACGCGGAGCTGCTCTTCGACGGTGCGATGGCGGAGCCCATGGTTGTAGTCAATGGCCAGAAGGCGGGCTTTTGGGCTTACGGCTACAATGCGTTCCGCGTAGATATCACGGATTTCGTGAAGCCAGGCGAGAACACGCTGGAGGTCCAGCTGCAGAACAAGGAGGAGAGCTCGCGCTGGTACCCGGGAGCCGGCCTGTACCGCCCCGTGACGCTCATCACCACCGACAGGACGCACCTCGACGACTGGAGCCTCGTGGTACGCGCCACGGACACGAAGAAGAACGGCGTGCTGACGGTCGAGGTAGATGGCAAGGTCTTGAAGACCCACCCCCGACCCCTCCCGTCAGGGAGTGGAGCGGCTGGCGCGGTGATGGCCAAGGTGACCATGACGACACCCGACGGCGAGACCATCAACAGCGATGATTTGAAGTTGGCAGCCGACGGTTCGTTCCATACGAGTTTCTATTTCAAGAATCCCAAGCTCTGGTCGCCGGAGACACCTTATTTATATACGGTCACGGCCACGGTAAACCGCGTGGACTGGAACGGACCCGAGGAGGTCTATGACGGGCAGAAGTACGAACAGCTGGACAGCAAGACCATCAAGACGGGTCTGCGCACGGTGCGCGTCACGCGCGAACACGGCTTCCAGCTCAACGGCCAGACGCGCAAGCTGAAGGGTGTCTGCCTGCACCACGACCTCGGCCCGCTGGGCACCGCCGTGAACAAAGCCGCCCTCATCCGCCAGATCAAGCTGATGAAGGCCATGGGCTGCGACGCCATCCGCACGGCACACAATATGCCCTCGCAATGGCAGATGGACATCTGCGACTCGCTGGGTATGATGGTGATGGCGGAATCGTTCGACATGTGGCTCTACCCCAAGTGCAAGAACGGCTACGCGCGCTTCTTCCGCGAGTGGGCCGACAGGGACATCACGAACCTGGTGCTGGCCAACCGCAACCACCCGAGCATCGTCATGTGGAGCATCGGCAACGAGATTCCTGAGCAGTGGAGCGAGGAGGGTCGCCAGATTGCCATTCGCCTACAGGGCCTATGCCACGCACTCGACCCCACGCGCCCCGTCACGCAGGGCATGGATCGCGCCGAGGCAGCCCTCGGCAGCGGCATGGCGCAAGCGATGGATGTGCCGGGCTTCAACTATCGCGTACATAAATACGATAACAATATCAAGCAGCTGCCGCAGGGCTTCCTGCTGGGCTCCGAGACGGCCTCCACGGTGAGCTCGCGCGGCGTGTATCAGTTCCCCGTGGTGGTGGAAGCCGCCGACAAGCCCAACTCGGCACTCCACAAGGAGCACTACAACGGGCAGTGCTCGTCGTATGACGTGCAATACTGCTCATGGTCGAACCTGCCCGATGACGACTGGGTATGGCAGGACACGAAGGACTGGGTCATCGGCGAGTTCGTGTGGACGGGTTTCGACTATCTGGGCGAGCCGTCGCCCTACGATGAATACTGGCCCTCGCGCAGCAGCTACTTCGGCATCTGCGACCTGGCGGGCCTGCCCAAGGACCGCTACTGGCTCTATCGCTCGCATTGGAACACGGCGGAGGAGACCATCCATCTGCTGCCCCACTGGTCGTTCGGGGCGGAGCGCCGCGGCGAGGTGACACCCGTCTATTGCTACACCAACTACCCCACAGCGGAGCTGTTCGTGAATGGGAAGAGCCAGGGGAAAAGGACCCACCCCCAAAAGACCCACCCCCACCCCCTCCCGTCAGGGAGGGGAGTGGCTGGCGCCGAGAAGTCTGATGCAGAGATTGCCAAAGGACAAGAAAGTCTCCCCTCACGGGGAGATTTAGAGGGGTCTTCGCGGCTTGACCGCTATAGGCTGAGATGGAACGACGTGAAGTTTGAACCGGGAGAGCTGCGTGTAGTGGTGTATGACGCCGACGGCAACCGTGCTGGCGAGAAGGTGGTGAGGACGGCAGGCAAGGCCAAGAAGCTGCTGCTGGAAGCATGGACACAGGCGGACGGCACACTGAAGGCCGACGGCGAGGACATGGCGTTCATCACTGTGTCACTGACTGACAAGGAAGGGACGCTCATCCCCGAGGCCGCCGACCAGCTGACGTTCGAGGTGACGGGCGCCGGCACGTTCCAAGCCGCCTGCAACGGCGACGCCACCAGCCTGGAGCCGTTCACGCAGCCCACGATGCGGCTGTTCAACGGACAGCTCGTGGTCGTTGTGCGCAGCAACGGCCAGCAAGGACAGGTCACACTAAAAGTACGCGACACACAGCGAGGTATCGTGCAATCGATAACACTGCCGTGTGTCGCGCAGTAGTAAGAGCTTTAACTCCTTAAACTTCTTAAACCCCTTAAACTCTTATTCCACCTGCTTGACGCTGCCCGTGTGCTGGTGCAGCGTCACTTTTGTATCCAGTTTCTTGTTGAAGAGCGCATCGGAGAGCACTTCCACGGTGCCCAGCTGTGCCACGGGAACTTCTGCGGTAAGGAGGGTCTGCGTGGCGGTGAAGATGGTCACCTGCGCACGGCGCGGCTGGTTAACATAGAGGCCCTGCTCCAGCTTCGCCTTCTTCTTGGCAGCCTCGGCATCGTTCTCTATCGGCGGCAGGCTGCCCTGCGCCTTCACGGTGATCCAGATGGGGTCGCCGCTGAGGTCGTCGGTGGCCACGAGGCCCAGCTTACGCGAGAAGCGGCACAGCAGGTGTCGCTCGGCGCACTCCTCGGGGTTCGCAGAGGGTTCGTAGTCGAAGCTCAGCACCTCAGTGCTGGTGAGTTCCTGGCCCTTGAAGAGGGATTCCAGCGCAGTACGCTGCTGGTCGATGTTGTCCAGCATGAGCTTCAGCTGGGCACCGTCCTTGGGCGTATTTTCGGCTTCGCCGCGCACGAGGGCATTACGACTGTCGCGGATGTCATAGATCTCCTCGGCGGTGAGCTGAGCCATCTTCGATGTGCTGCCAGCCGCCAGGATGTCGTGGGTCATGAAGTCGCGGCCGTTGACAGGCTTAGGAGCAGGCACGCGCTGCGGCAGCTCGGGGGCAGGATCGGGCGTGGCATCCACATTGACGCCCAGCAGGAGGCCGTCGTCGGTGAGGCTGACGAGGGGTGCCGCGGTCTTGGCACGCAGCTTGATGGAAAAGGCTTTCGTGGAGTCGGGCGCGCCATAGGGCATCAGCGTCACCGTCTTCAGCGTCCACGTGGTGGACTCCACGGTGGGCACGTCCTTCAGGCGCAGGTAGCGGTCGGCATAGGCCGCAAACTCACCAGGTTTCGTCACCGTCTTCTCTGCCGTCAGGACCACCTCGAAGACGGTCTTAGGCAGGAAATAGTTCACGCCCTCCAACGTCACTCCTGGGCGGAAACGCTCAATCTCTGTCTGCGCCACAGACGGGGAAAGGAGGAATGATACAAGAGCGAGTATGATGCTTATCTTTTTCACTTCGTTCTTTTATTAATTTTCAATTCTCAATTTTCAATTTTCAATTTTCAATTACCCTATTCCGTTTTCCTTCTCAATCTCCTTGAAGATGGCTTCGAGCATGCCTTCCTTGGTCTTGCAGATGGCCCAGTCGAAGGTGTGGCGGATGCCCTCAGCGGCGAACCACTTGGAGAGGGGTTCCGTCTGGCTGTGATAGACAGCGAAACGCTTGCGGATGGTCTCCTCGTTGTCATCGGCACGGCCTTCCAACTCGGCACGGCGCAGCAGGCGGAACATCAGCACATCCTCGCTGACGATCAGCTCGATCATCATGCCAAGGTCATGGCCGCGCTCGGCCAGCATCTGCTTCAGGGCCTCAGCCTGGGCGATAGTGCGGGGGAAGCCGTCGAAGATGACTCCCTTGCCGTCGGCAGCGATGCTGTCGTACTGCTTGGCCAAGATGTCGATCATCAGCTGATCGGGGATGAGCTGGCCATTGTCGATATAACCCTGAGCAATCTTACCCAGTTCCGTGCCGTTCTTGATAGCTGCACGCAGTACATCGCCCGTGGAGATGTGACCCATGCCGTAGCGATTCTTGATTTCCTCGCTGTAGGTGCCTTTGCCGGAGCCCGGGGCACCGAAGATAATGATATTCTTCATAGACCTAGTTAGTGTTATTTTAGTTCTTTAATCGTTTATTATTTATCTGGCTTCTATCACTTTATCAGTGTATAGATATCGCGCGTATTACGGCCGAAACCATCGTAGTCGAGGCCATAGCCCACGATGAAATCATTGGGAATTTCCATGCAACAGTAGTTGATGGGCACCTGCACCTTCAGCGCGTCGGGCTTCACCAGACAGGAACAGACGGCGACACTGGCGGGGTTCTGCAGCTGCAGCGTCTCAATCATGTGGGCCATAGTGAGACCCGAGTCTATGATGTCCTCCACGATGATGACATGGCGCCCAGTGATATCCTTGCCCAGACCTATCACCTCACGAATCTCACCCGTCGATTGGGTGCCCTGGTAGCTGGCCAGCTTGATGAAGCTGATTTCGCAAGGCAGTGTCACCTCGCGCAACAGGTCGGCGGCAAACATGAAAGCGCCGTTCAACACAGGCAGGAACAGCGGTTCCTCACCCGCATAGTCGCGACAGATTTCCGCAGCCACGCGCCGCACTTGCTCTTGGATCTTTGCCTCGGGAATGGAGATGGCAAAGGTCTTGTCTTTCACTTGCAGTTCCTTCATGTCAGATGATAATTTTTGTTGAGATTCACCTTTTCGACCGCAAAAGTATATAAATTATTTTGTTTTTCATATTCCTTTCACTATTTTTGCGGCAAAATTACAAAAAAAGTCCTCAAATGAAGATTCTCACGGGCGGTCAGTTCCGCGAATTGGACCTTTACACGATTGAACATGAGCCCATCGCGTCCATTGACTTGATGGAGCGGGCCAGTCGTGCCATCGCCGATGAAATCCTACGCACTTTCACCGACGAGCAGCAGCGCATCATCGTCTTCTCAGGCCCCGGCGGCAATGGCGGCGACGGACTTGCCGTGGCACGTATGCTGTTGCAGGCGGAGCGCAATGTCACGGTCTATCTCTTCAACGTCACGGGACATATCAACCCGGACTGCGAGACGAACCGCGACCGCCTGCGCGACCTCAACGAGGACGCCCTCATAGAGGTCACCAGCGAGCTGACCTTCCCCGACCTGCACCCCGACGACCTCGTCATCGACGCCCTCTTCGGCACGGGCCTCAGCAAACCGCTCAGCGGCGGCTTCGCACTGGTCACCAAGCGCATCAACCAGAGCAACGCGACCATCGTGAGCATCGACGTTCCCTCGGGGCTGATGTGCGAGGACAACACCTACAACGACACCTCTTTTATTATACGCGCGCACAAGACGCTGTCCATACAAGTGCCCAAGCTGGCCTTCCTCTTCCCTGAGAACCATCGCTTCGTGGGCGATTTCCGATTGCTGGACATAGGGTTGAGCCGCAAGGGACTCGAAAGCATCAAGAGCCATCTGTGGATGACCGAGGAAGCTGAGGTGCGGGCTTTGCTGCGCCAGCGGTCGCCCTTCGCGCACAAAGGCACCATGGGCCATGCCTTCCTCGTGGCGGGCCACGAAGGGATGGCGGGCGCTGCCATCCTCTGCACACGCGCCGCCCTGCGCGCAGGTGCCGGCAAGGTTACGGCGCAGCTGCCACGCACGGTCCTCAATATCATGCAGACGGCCGTCCCGGAGGCCATCGTGCAGACCGATGTGGACGACGCCATCATCACCACCGCACTCGACGCCACAGGCTACCAGGCCATGGGCATCGGGCCCGGCATCGGCACCGAGCGCTACACCGCAGCGGCCCTCCACAGCTACCTGCGCCAGCAGGCCTGCCCCATGGTCATCGACGCCGACGCCATCAACATTCTCTCTGAGAACCCCGAATGGCTGCGCGAGATGCCGGCAGAAAGCATCCTCACGCCGCATCCCGCTGAACTGGACAGGCTCGTAGGACATTGCAACAACTCCTTCGAACGCATGAACCGCGCCCGCAACTTCGCCATCAACTTCGGCGTCTTCCTCATCGTGAAAGGGCACTACACACAGATCTGTACTCCCACGGGCAACGTGCTCTTCAACACCACGGGCAATGCGGGCATGGCAACGGCAGGCAGCGGCGACGTGCTCACGGGCATCATCACCAGCCTCCTCGCACAAGGCTATCTGGCAGCCGAGGCGGCACAGCTGGGTGTCTATCTCCACGGCCTCGCGGGCGACCTCGCCGCCGAGGCGCTCTGCGAGGAATCCCTCATCGCCAGCGACATCATCAATTATCTCCCTGCGGCCTTCAAGCAGCTCAAAACCCCATAAGCCCCATAAGGCCCATTAGACCTATTACCTCTTCAACAATGGAAACAAACTTCATAGATTACGTCAAGATCGTGTGTCGTTCCGGCAAGGGCGGGCGCGGTTCCATGCACATGCACCGTGCCAAATATGTGCCCAACGGAGGTCCCGACGGCGGCGACGGCGGCCGCGGAGGCCACGTCTATCTGCGCGGCAACCATAACTACTGGACATTGTTGCACCTGCGCTACGACCGACATATCTTCGCCGGCCACGGCGGCGCGGGAGGCAAGAACGGCAGTCACGGTGCCGACGGCGAGGACCGCTATATCGACGTGCCCTGCGGCACCGTGGTCTATGACGCCGAGACGGGGCGCTTCATCTGCGACGTCACCGAGGACGGTCAGGTCGTCATGCTCCTGCGCGGAGGCCGCGGCGGCATGGGCAACAAGCACTTCGCCACTTCGACCAACCAGGCACCCCGCTTCGCACAACCCGGCGAGCCCATGCAGGAGCTCACCGTCATTATGGAGCTGAAGATGCTGGCCGACGTGGGCCTCGTGGGTTTCCCCAATGCGGGCAAGAGCACGCTCGTGAACGCCATCAGCTCGGCACACCCCAAGATTGCGGGCTACCCCTTCACGACGCTGGAGCCTTCCGTGGGCGTGGTCAGCTACCGCGACAACCGCTCCTTCGTCATCGCGGACATCCCCGGCATCATCGAGGGTGCCAGCGAGGGCAAGGGCCTCGGGCTGCGCTTCCTCCGGCATATCGAGCGCAACGCGCTGCTCCTGTTCATGATTCCCGGCGACACCGACGACATACGGCGCGACTACGAGGTGCTCCTCAGGGAACTCACCAACTACAACCCCGAGCTCCTCAACAAGCAGCGCGTGCTGGCCATCACCAAGGCCGACCTCCTCGACGAGGAACTGATGCAGATGCTCAGCGACGATCTGCCCACAGACCTGCCGCACATCTTCATCTCGTCCGTCACAGGCTTCCATATCACCCAGCTCAAGGACATCCTGTGGCAACAGCTGGACACCGCCGAACGGCAAGAGGCCCATGCCGCTGCGATGGTGCATCGCGACAAGGACCTCTCCTATTTGCAAGCTGAGATGACGGATGAAGGCGAAGATCAGGAACTCATCTTCGTGGACGACGAGGACATCGACGACCTCGACGAGCTGGAAGACTTCGATGACATGGAGATCATCGACCTCGAATAGCTCCGCGCCTCACCATCACTTATGACGATTGGCACGCGCACGGCGGATGTCGGCCTTCTTCTTGGCCGAGGCACTGCCGTGAGCACCGGTGATGTAGCTCTTTTTCTTAGCCTTGGTCTTCACCTTCCCGGGATCAGCCTTGGGCTTATTGCTTGCCTTCTTAAAGGTGACTCCTTCGAGAATCACCTTATCGATGTCGTCACCGCCAAAATTACTCATAACTCTCAATTATCAATTCTCAATTCTCAATTTTCTTAATGGTGGAACAGTCTCACGCCTGTGAACGCCATGGCGATGCCATATTTGTCACAGGAGGCAATGACATGGTCATCGCGGACACTGCCGCCTGCCTGTGCCACATACTCCACGCCGCTCTTATGCGCCCGCTCGATATTGTCGCCGAAGGGGAAGAAGGCGTCGCTGCCCAGGCACACACCGCGGTTCTGCGCAATCCAAGCCGCCTTCTCCTCGCGTGTCAGTGGTGCGGGGCACTCGGTGAAGAACTGCTGCCAGACACCGTCGGCCAGCACGTCATCGTGGTCATCGGAGATGTAGATGTCGATGGTGTTGTCGCGGTCGGCACGACGGATGCCGGGGACAAAAGGCAATGCCATCACCTTCGGGTGCTGGCGCAACCACCAGATGTCAGCCTTCTGGCCAGCCAGTCGTGTGCAATGGATGCGGCTCTGCTGACCGGCACCGATGCCGATGGCCTGACCGTCCTTGACATAGCACACGGAATTGGACTGCGTGTATTTCAGCGTGATGAGGGCGATCATGAGGTCGCGGCGCGCCTCGGCGGGGAATGTCTTGTTTTGCGTGGGAATGTTCTCGAAGAGCGCGGGGTCGTCCAGGCGGATTTCGTTGCGGCCCTGTTCAAAGGTGATACCGAACACCTGCTTGCGCTCAACGGGCTCGGGGCGATAGGCCGTGTCAATCTTGATGACGTTATAGGTGCCCTTGCGCTTCTCCTGGAGGATCTGCAGGGCGGCAGGCGTGTAGTCGGGAGCTATTACGCCGTCCGAGACTTCGCGCTTGATGAGCAGCGCCGTGGCCTCGTCGCAGGTGTCACTCAAGGCAATGAAATCACCGTAGGAGCTCATGCGGTCGGCACCACGTGCACGCGCATAGGCCGTGGCGATGGGCGTCAGTTCAAACGGCACATCATCGACCCAATATATCTTGCGAAGCGTATCGCTCATCGGCAGCCCCACGGCAGCACCGGCGGGCGACACATGCTTGAAGGAAGCCGCTGCAGGCAGGCCCGTAGCCTCCTTCAGTTCGCGCACCAGCTGCCAGGCATTCAGTGCATCGAGGAAGTTGATATAACCCGGGCGCCCGCTGAGCACCTCTATAGGTAGTTCACTGCCATCGGCCATAAAGATGCGCGACGGCTTCTGGTTCGGGTTGCACCCATACTTGAGCTGTAGTTCGTTCATATCGTTGTTTTTGTGTGTAGCTTATTTCCGTGGCAAAGGTACGTTTTTTTTCGCAATGGAACTACGTTTTCACAGAAAAACATTAACTTTGCCGCGCAAAACAAAGAATGGGAGAAGAATGAAGATAGTGATTTTGGACGGCTACACCGTCACACAGCAGGACTTGTCATGGAAGTCTTTGGAGACTGCATTGGGAACGGCAGGGGCGCAGCTCACCGTCTATGAACGTACACGCAGCGAGGAGACCATCGCCCGCTGCCGTGAGGCGGAGGCCGTGTTCACAAACAAAGTGTTGATGACGGCTGAAGTCATCGAAGCCCTCCCCCATCTGCGCTATATCGGCGTGCTGGCCACAGGCTACAACGTCGTGGATGGCGAGGCGGCCCGCCGACGAGGCATCACGGTCACGAACATCCCGGCCTACAGCACCGCGTCCGTGGCCCAGCTGGTCTTCGCGCACCTTCTCAACATCACCAACCGCGTCGCTCACTACGCCGCCGCCAACGCCACCGCGCCCGCAGAAAGCACCGCCAACGCCACCGTGCCCGTCGCGTCAGCGGCGGTCTCCCCCTCCCGCTGGTCCCAAACCCCCGACTTCCTATGGATGGACACGCCCCTCACGGAGCTGGCCGGCAAGACCATCGGCATCTATGGCCTGGGAAATATCGGACAGGCCGTCGCCGCCATCGCGCTGGCCTTTGGCATGCGCGTGTTGGCCATGACAAGTCGCGCACAAGAATCCCTGGCGCCAAGCATCACGAAGGCGTCGTGGGAGACCGTGCTACGCGAGTCCGACGTGCTTACGCTGCACTGCCCCTTGACCCCTGAGACCCGCGAGATGATCAATGCCAGGACGCTGGCGATGATGAAACCCACGGCCATTCTCATCAACACGGGCCGCGGCCCGCTGGTAAACGAGCAGGACGTAGCGGCGGCCCTGCACGCTGGACACCTCACAGCCTACTGTGCCGACGTGCTCTCCACCGAGCCACCTGCCGCCGACAACCCGTTGCTCACAGCACCGCGCTGCTATCTCACGCCGCACATCGCATGGGCAACACGCGAGGCACGCGAGCGGCTAATCGCCACCGCCACGGCCAACCTGCAGGCCTTCATGGCGGGACAACCCATCAACGTGGTGCTTTCTTAAACGAAAGCCTCAAAGTCCGGAAAAATACTTGTAAAGAGCCGCCAGCATGGAGGCCTGCATGAATTCGCCACGGCGGAGCATGTCCTTCACCTCGTCGGGCGTGAAGGTGTAGATTTCAATATCTTCGGTAGCGTCCAAGTGCTGGCCATCTGTCTGCTCCACGCCGACAGCCAGATAGCTGTGCGTGATGTTGTTCATGGCACTGGCATTGCAGGAGAACTGCAGAACCTCGCGCCATTCACCGCCCGTGTAGCCCGTCTCCTCCTGTAGCTCGCGCTTCGCGGCCACCAGCGGATCCTCGCCCTCCTCGACGCAGCCTGCCACAATCTCGTAACAGGTGCGGCCGAGGCCGTGGCGGTACTGGCGGATGATCACCATTTTACCCTCCTTGGTGATAGCCACGACATGCACCCATGTGGGGTACTCCAGCACATAGTATTCATCGTTGATGCGACCATCGGGAAGCTCACACGTATCGCGTCGTGCCGTTAGCCAAGGACGCCGGAAGAGATATTCGCTCTTCAGCGTCTTCCAATCCATATTCTTCATCGCGGTGAATAGGTTTTAAGTTCTATGCTGTTCTTGATCACGGCGCGCATTTCCTTGAGCGAACCCACCAATCCGGCAGCACGCACCTGCACGAGGGCATTGCCCAGCGCCGTGCCTTCCTGGGGACCTGCGATGACAGGCATCTGCAGGGCATCGGCCGTGAACTGCATCAGGTATTCGTTGCGCGAGCCGCCGCCGATAACATGAAGGCGTTGAATATCAACGGAGGTGAGCTTGCGCAGCGACTCCACGACTCCACGATAGCGTGCGGCCAACGAGCGGAAGATGATGCTCACATAATCGGCGGGCGTCTGGGGCAACGTCTGTCCGCTCTCGGTGAGATAGTCGCGGATGGCAGCAGTCATGGAAACGGGATGTGCGAAACGCGGGTCGTCGGGGAAGATGATACTCTGACACCCGGATTGCATGCACAGTGCATTCAGCGCGTTGACATCCTTCGGCACCGAACCTTCTGCATCCCATTCCTTGCGGCACTGCTCGAAGATCCAAAGCCCAGTGATATTCTTCAAGAAGCGGGTCGTGTGGTCGAGGCCGCCCTCATTGGTGAAGTTCTCGGCGAAGCTGTCCTTGTTGATGATGGGTGTCGGGGACTCTACGCCCAGCAGGCTCCAGGTGCCGCAACTTAGATAGGCGAAATGGGCATCTGTGGCGGGCACGGCAGCAACGGCCGAGGCGGTGTCGTGGCTGCCCACGGCAATGACGGGGATGGCGCCGAGGCCCGTGGCCTCCTGCACCTGAGCGGAGAGCACGCCCACACGCTCGCCGGGCTGCACCAGACGACCGAAGCGGTCGCGCGTGAGGCCGATGGCCTTCAGCAGCTCCTCGTCCAAATCACCCGTCTGGGGATTCAGCATCTGGGATGTAGAGGCTACGGTGCTCTCCATCACGGCCTCACCGGTGAGCATATAGATGAGCGCATCGGGGATGAACAGGATCTTGTCGGCATGGGCCAGCGCCTCGCAGCCGTTGCGGCGCATCGTATAAAGCTGGAAGAGCGAGTTGAAAGGCATGAACTGGATTCCCGTGCGGGCATACACCTCGGCCTGGGGCATGTGCTCCTCGAAGAAAAGCTCCATCGAGCCGTCGGTGTGCGGATCGCGGTAGCAGTGAGGGAGCCCCAGCAGCTGGCCGTCGCGACCGAAGAAGGCGAAGTCGCAGCCCCACGTGTCGATGCCGATGCTCTGCAGCTCCACACCCTCGGCTTTCACCTTGCGCAAGGCGCGCAGCACCTCGTTATACAAATGCGGAAGGTCCCAGTAGATATGTCCTCCCAGCGGCAGCTGGGGATTCTCAAAGCGCGTGTACTCACGCATCTCAACACGCTGACCATCAAACGATGCCAGAACGGTGCGCCCACTGGTAGCGCCCAAATCGACTGCAAGATACTGTGTCATATTGTCTGTTTTTAACGTTTCCGGCAGCAAAGGTAGTAAAAAGTTGAGAGTTGAGCGTTGAAAGTTGGAAGTTTTTGGTGGCTCGAACGTTGTTTTTATCTATCTTTGTGCCATCAACAACCGCTAACCACTATGAAAAATCGTATTCTACAACGCTGTCTCGTCAGCATCCTGATGGCTGTTTCGGCCTTCACGCTGCTGGCACAAGAGTCCATCACCCTCAACAGCGGTTGGACATTCCGCCAGGAGCGCCTTCGCAACTGGCACCCCGCCACCGTGCCCGGCACCGTGCAAACGGACCTCATGGCCCTCGGCGAAATCGAGGACCCGTTTTTCGGGCTGAACGAACGCGCCATCCAGTGGATTGACAAGGAGGACTGGCTCTACGACAAGCACTTCACGCTCACCGAAGCCCAGCAACAGCGCACCCATCGCGAACTTACTTTCTACGGCCTTGACACCTACGCTGATGTCTATCTCAACGACTCGCTCATCCTCAAGGCCGACAACATGTTCCGGACATGGCGTGTGGAGATCACCGGACTTACCCGCGTGGGCGACAATTACCTGCGCGTCCGCCTCCATTCACCCGTCAAGATAGATATGCCCAAATGGGAGGCACACCCCGACGAATACCAGGCCACCTCCGACCAGAGTGAGAACGGTGGTCTCCTGAACCGTCGGCTCTCGCCTTTCATCCGTAAGGCTGGCTATCACTACGGCTGGGACTGGGGACCCCGCATCCTCACCCTCGGCATCTGGCGCCCTGTGGTACTCACGCTATGGGACGACGCCATCATCCGTGATGTCTTCGTGGAGCAGCAGGAGGTCAGCCGCCAGCGCGCTGTCATCCAGCACCACGTGACCATCGAAGCTGACCACGACGCAACGGCCACCGTCACTGTCACCGATTCGGCATCAGGGCGCCAGCTGGCGACACAGAAGGTCAGGCTTCATCGCGGCACCAACGACGTCACCCTCCCCTACACCATCAAGAACCCGAAGCTGTGGTGGTGCAACGGCCTCGGCGAACCGCATCTTTATGTACTGAAGACCTGCATCGATACAGGCCAGCAGCCTATATCAACGAAGGTCGGCCTCCGCTCCCTCCGCCTCCATCTTGAGGCCGATGCCGACGGGAAGGGCGAGGCATTCTACTTCACCCTCAATGGCGAGAAGGTGTTCATGAAAGGGGGTAACTACATCCCCTGCGACGTCTTCTTGCCGCGTGTCACGGACTCCGTCTATCGCCGTACCATCGCCGATGCCGTGGACGTGAACATGAATATGTTGCGCGTGTGGGGCGGTGGCGTCTTTGAGGACGACCGCTTCTATGAGCTGTGCGACGAGAACGGCATCCTCGTATGGCAGGACTTCATGTTTGCCTGCGCCATGTACCCCGCTACAGGTGCGCTCCTGGAGAACATCCGTCAGGAAGCCATCGACAACGTA
This sequence comes from uncultured Prevotellaceae bacterium, assembly GCA_946415705.1. Classification (GTDB taxonomy): domain Bacteria; phylum Bacteroidota; class Bacteroidia; order Bacteroidales; family Bacteroidaceae; genus Physcousia. Next base: position 17,440 of record CAMKTN010000030.1, on the reverse strand, counting down.
CGACGCCTGCGCAACCACCCCTGCATCGCCCTTTGGTGCGGGAACAATGAGGTGCTGGATGCATGGATGTGCTGGGGCTGGAAGCAGCTCATCGAGGACCGTAGCAAGGAGCTGGCCGAACGAATATGGGAGGAGTACAAGGCGCTCTTCCTGAAGACGTTGCCCGAGGTGGTGAGTGAATATGCCCCGCAGACGCCCTATCGGTCCACATCGCCCCTCACGGCCGAAGACGGCACGAGGGATGGCACGCGCGGCGACTACCACTACTGGGCAGTATGGCACGAGAAGAAGCCCATCAGCGAATATAATAAGTTCCGCGCGCGCTTCTTCAGCGAGTATGGCATACAGAGCTTCCCCGAACTGGCCAGCGTACAGCGCTTTGCCCCCGACCCGAAGGACTGGGAGATCACCTCTGACGTGATGATGGCTCACCAGCGTGGCGGCGCACATGCCAACGCACTCATCGAGAAATACCTCACTACGGAATACGGTCGCCCGACGGGCTTTGACACCCTCCTCTATGTAGGCCAGCTCATGCAGGGCGACGCCATGAAGACGGCCGTCGAGGCACATCGCCGCGACAAAGGCTACTGCTGGGGCTCCCTGCTATGGCAGCACAACGACTGCTGGCCGGTGGCATCTTGGAGCACACGCGACTACTACGGCCGTTGGAAGGCGGCACACTACATGATCCGCTCCGCCATGGCCGACATCCTTGTCTCGCCCATCCAGAAGGAGGACGGCAAATGCCATTTCTTCATCGTCAACGACCGGCTCACGCCCGTCAGCGGCAAGCTGACCATTGAGCTGCGCAACTCCGAGCGCTGCGTGCTAAGGAGAATGCTAAAAGCGAAAGTCGCTGCCAACGGCGTCAAGGATGTCTGGTCTGTCAACACCCAAGAATGGCTGAACGAGGCGAAGCTCACGGCCAACGAGGCCATCATCCATGCCGAGTTCATGCCCGATGGTCAAAGCAACAAATACGCCAACAACTACATCCTCGTCTATCCCAAGGACCTGAAGCTACAACCCGCTCACATTGATGCTAAGGTCGATCGTCTGCCCTCCTACAAGGAAGACGTGGGCCAGTCAGTCATCCATATTCAATTAACAACGGACAACTACGCCCGCGGTGTCTTCCTGAGCCTCGACGGCGACCCCGACCACCATTTCTCAGACAACTTCTTCGACCTGTTGCCCGGCGAGGAATACGCCGTCACCGTAGCCACGAAACTGTCCGCAGCCGATGTGGAGCGCAACCTGCGCGTGATGGTCTATCGATAACTACTTGACTTTGTAGCCTGCGGCCCCGGCCACCTCGGCGGGGGAGGCGCCCAAACGTGCCGCCTCGCGCACATCCTCGCGTGCCAGACGCTTCCGCTTGGTTTTCGTGTAGAAACTGGCGCGCGCCAGACGGTAGCTGACATTCGTAGGGTCGAGGTCAATGGCCATGCCATAGTCTAGTTCAGCCAGCTCGTAGAGCTTGCGTTCAAACTCCATCCCCGCACGCAACGCATAGCCTGCGGCGTGTGTCGGGTAGAGGTCGATGGCACGGTTGATGGTCTCCATCGCCTCCTGTGGACGGCGTCCTTCGTTGTTCACGAGTGCCAGCCCCAAGAGTGCCTGCTCATGAGTGGGTTGCAGGCGCAACAAATGTTCATAATCCGCACGCGCTTCCTTCAGCAGACGCTTCCGCTGCTTGATGTACGCCCGCATCAGCAATGCCTCCTGATGATCGGGCTGCTGTTGCAGCACCTCGTCATAATCCGCCAGCGCGCGATCCTCGTTGCCCAACTTCAGATAAAGCGATGCACGGCTGAGCAGGATGCCCGTTGTGCCGGGAGCTATTGCCAGCGCCTGCTTATAATCCTCCAATGCTTCCTGCTCGCGTCCCGTACGTTCGTGGATGCTGGCCAGATGACTCCATAGAATTGCGTTGGTATGTGCAGAAGGTGCCTCCCTCATCGCCAGCTTGAACAGCCGTTCCGCCAGCATCAGACTATCATCCTCCATCGCCGTAATCCCCTGGCGTACGAGCCAAGGGTAAGTCGTGGACTCTACGGACTCTCCCCCCTGCCCCTCCCTATCAGGGAGGGGAGTAGATACTTGTGCTGCCATTGGAGACAAAGCGAGCAAACACAGGGAAATAATAAGGAATAGGGTTTTATTACTCATCCGTCAATTCCTGAAGCTAATTACGCCCCTCCCTTATAGGGAGGGGTTGGGGGTGAGTCTTTTCACAATCCACTCCCCGACTTCCTTTGTGCCATAGGTGGCACCGCCCTCCACCTGAATCTCGGGAGTACGCACATGGGCATCGAGGCTGGCACGAACGGCTTCGCGAATGAGACGGCCCTCTTCCATCAGTCCGAAGTGCTCGAAGAGCATGGCAACGCTGAGAATCTGTGCCAGCGGGTTGGCGATATTCTTCCCTGCTGCCTGCGGCCACGAGCCGTGAACGGGTTCGAAGACGGGGGTATGCTCGCCCGTACTGGCCGACGGCAGAAGCCCCATGGAACCCGTGATGCACGAAGCCTCGTCGGTGAGAATATCACCGAAGGTGTTCTCCGTGACGATGACATCGAAGAAGCGCGGCTCCTGCAACATTCGCATCGAGGCGTTATCGACATACATATAATCCACACGCACATCGGGGTACAGCGGTTCCATCTCCTTGGCTATCTGCCGCCACAGACGGCTCGACGCCAGGATGTTGGCCTTGTCCACTACCGTCAAGTGATGCTGTCGACGCCGTGCATATTCAAAGCCCACGCGCAGGATGCGTTCTATCTCACCGCGCGTATAGACGTTCGTGTCGTAGGCACGATCGTTGTCCTGGAATTTCTCGCCGAAGTACATACCGCCCGTGAGTTCACGAATGCAGATGAAGTCGGCACCGCGCACCAACTCGTCCTTCAGCGGCGACTTATGCACAAGACAGTCGAAGGTCTCTATCGGACGAATATTGGCATACAACCCCAACCCCTTACGCATCGCCAGCAAACCCTGCTCCGGGCGCACCTTCGATGTGGGGTCGTTGTCGTATTTCGGGTCGCCCACGGCACTGAACAGCACAGCGTCAGCGCGCAGGCACGTCTGGAATGTTTCCTCGGGGAACGGGTCACCGACTTTGTCTATGGCATCAGCGCCGCAGATGGCATACTCATAACTCACCGTGTGCCCGAATCTCTCGCACACCGCCGTCATCACGGCCACGCCCTGTTCACTGATCTCCGGCCCTATACCATCGCCGGCCAATACTGCAATCTTAAAGTCCATTGCTTTATATTTTTTCAATTTTCAATTCTCAATTCCCAATTTTCAATTCTCAATTCTCAATTCTCAATTTTCAATTGTCCATTATCAATTTCCTCAGCCTCTCCGCCACCCTCTTGCGCGTAGCCTCGTCCGCCTCTAAAAGGTCGGCCAGCGAGCGCAGGAATGTAGCCTCGGGACCGCTTTCTTCCGCAGCCACCGTGCCCGTCGCATCAGCGACGGTCCTTTCTTCAGTCGCCCGCTCGTCACTCCCCGCTTCCGCGAACTCCAGCTCCGTCTGCACAGGTTCGTACTCATGCGGCGTCTCCTCCATATAATCCTGCAGGCCGTTGAGGAGCCCGTCGAACTCATTGCCCGACAGGAACACAGCATCCTCACCGCCGTCCAGCACACCCTCAAAGAGCGAGGTCTTGAAGCGCAGGCGCGACAGCATATCCTCCTCGATGGTGCCCGCAGAGATGAGGTTGATGACCTCCACGCCACGCTGCTGCCCGATGCGGTGGAGCCGCCCGATGCGCTGCTCCAGCACGGCCGGGTTCCAAGGCATGTCCAGATTGATGACCACATTCGCTGCCTGCAGGTTCAGGCCCGTGGAGCCGGCATCCGTTGCGAGGAACACGCGCACGGAAGGATCGTTCTGAAACGCCTCCACACGCTCTTTGCGCTCACGCGACGGTACGTTGCCGTGGAGATAGGCGTACTCAATGCCACTACGCTCCAGCTCCTGCGCCACCAACCGCGTCATCCGCTCCCATTGGCTGAAAATCACTACCTTCGGCGAAGAACATTGTCCATTGTCCACTGTCCATTGTCCATTCTCTTCGCCATCCACCCCACATTCGTCGAGGATGTTCATGGTCTCCTCCACCTTCGTGTCATGGCGGCTGTGTTCGTCCAGGACAAACAGGCTGTCACACGCCATGCGCATCTGCTGCAACAGCAGCAACAGCTGACGGCGGTCCATCTCCGAGAGGAAATGTTGGCGATGCCATTTCGCCACCAGGCGCGCCGCCTGCCGTTTTAGGTCATGATGCGCTTCCATCTGCTCGCGCGTCATCGGCACGAACAGGTTCTTGTCAATGCGTGGCGGCAGCTGCAACGCGACATCAGCCTTCCTGCGGCGTATCATCACATTGGCCATGCGCTGTCCAATCTCAGACAGATTGCGATAACCCGTCGTCCGCCCATCCTGATCCATGATGATATAGCGGTCGCGGAAGAGATAATATGGTGACAGCAGGAACTGATCCACCAGCTCAACAATGCTATACAGTTCCTCCAGTCGGTTCTCCAGCGGCGTGCCGCTCAGTATCAGCGCATAGCGCGAGGAAATGCGGCGCACCGCCTTCGCCAGCTGTGTGTTCCAGTTCTTCAGGCGTTGCACCTCGTCCAAGATGAGCATATCGACCGACTGCAACGCACTCGCATCCACCATGTTCAGGATGCTGTTGTACGAGGCAATCTTGAAGAACGCCTCGCCCTCCAGCAGCTCGCAGCGCTGCTCCGGCGTACCATCGAGCACCACCACCGAAGCCTCCGTGAAGCGCTCTATCTCGCGTTTCCACTGATACTTCAACGTCGTGGGACACAGGATGAGAACATTGCTCACAAAGCCCTCGCGCCGCAGTAGCTCCGCCGTGGCGATGGCCTGCACTGTCTTGCCGAGACCCATCTCGTCTGCCAGGATGGCACGCCCTGCACTCGCCGCAAAGCGCACACCCTCCTTCTGGTATGGGTACAATGTCGTATGCAGCAGGCCGTCCAGGGCAGCATCGTCATAGCGTTCCTGTATCACCTTGCGACGCGCGATAGCCTCGCGCTGCTCCAACACGAAATCCAACGCATCCTTGTAACAGCGGAAGCCCTCATCCACGGCGCGGGCCGCCGCCAGGAAGTCACCGAAATGCTCGTAGGCACGCGCCTGCAACGTGTCCAGCTCGTCGAAATAGCGGGCTGCCAACGCACGGAACTCCGCCTCATGCTGTGTGCCGATGCGGATCTTCACCTTACGCTCGTTGCCGCGATAGCTGAGATACACGCTTGTGTAGGCAGGCAAGTCCCAATGGATGCGCTTGTGATGGTCCGCAATCCACTGCCGTGCCGCCTCGATATGCTTACACGTCCCCAGCTGCGACGTCTTGAAATCCATGCAGTCGCAGTAGTTCCACGGACTCTTCGCGCCCCGGAACACCACCTTATATACACCACCCGACTTAGGGCTCTGCACACGGTACTCGCCGGGGTTATAGCGTTCGCTGACGCATTCCACCTGCAAGTCCTCGCGCTGGGCCTGCTGCATGCGCAGCATCACCTGCCACTCCTCCAGCGTCTTGCCGTTGGGCTTCACCAGGTGACTCAGCCGTTGTTTCGGTAAATCTGCGTATTTCATCTTGATTCAATGTATGCGCTGCAAAGATAATGATAAAATAACCATCTACGGAAATAATTCAAGATAAAATAACAGTGAACAACCCTCTTTTTAGAGCTCATTAAGAATTAATGAGTATCAAACGAAGAAAGCCTCGAGAATCACGCGATTCTCGGGGCTTCTCTTTTTCATCAGAACAGCCCTTCCGGCTGCAGGTCTTCGTAGTCGAGGAGAGCGTCGAAACAGGGACATTGCTTGAGCCATTCGTTGGGCGTGATGCGGCCGTTGCCGTCGCGCGTGATGTAGTAGTGGTAGCCGATGTCCTGCATGCCGCGACGAATATGGTCCTTGCGGCACCGCTCGAACCCATAACATTGCCCGGCCCTCGTGGCCGAGCAATGAAGGATAATGAAACTAATCGTTCGCATAAGAACAGCTTACCTTTCAATTCTCAATTCTCAATTTTCAATTTTCAATTCTCAATTTTCAATTCTCAATTTTCAATTCTCAATTTTCAATTCTCAATTTAGCGACAGCTACTGGCGGTGATGGAGGTGATGAGGGCGGTGAAGACCGTCACGACAATGTCAAAGATTCTCTTCAGTGTTTTCTTCGTACTTTCTTTCATAAGACTCACCCCCGACCCCTCCCTATAAAGGAGGGGAGTATATACTTTGGGGGATAAAAATTTTTAGGGTTTAATATTTAAGTTTACTTTCTCGTCTTGAAAGTCCCCCCTCTCCCCTCCCTAACAGGGGAGGGGTCGGGGGAGGGGCCTACTCTTCTGCCCAGTTGGCGGCGGTCAGGCCCTGCGACTCGGCTTCGAGGGCAGCGGCAACAGCCTTGCGGGTAGGCGCCTTGTGGAGGGATACGTGCTGCAGGAGGTCGTTGAACTGCTTGCTGGAGCTGAAGTTCACGTTGATGCTCTTGATGTTGGCGCGGGTGAACTTCTCCTTGTTCAGTGCGCCCTCGCTCTGACACGAGAGGTAGAGCTTGCCCAGGTCGCCCAACTCGATGCGATACCCGTCGAGCATCAGCTCCTTGGAACAGCTGACGAGCTTGATGAGGATGGCGATGATGTCGCCGCGGTCGTAGTTACAGCCATGTGAGACCATGTGGTCGGCGATCTCCTCAATGGTGAGGGTGGCACGGCTCTGGAGGAAGGCGTAGGCCTTCTGCGGCTCTTCGGGGTGGAAGGGGTTCTTCAACATGGCTACTGCGTAATCAATCATAGTGTTTTCTTGTTAAAGGTGAATAAATAGGTTGACTGATGGGGCGGAGTCCTCTGAGGCGCCTTTCAGAAGGGGATTATAGGTGTCCACGCGCAGACACTACTAGTCCCTCGCCTTACCCTCTATAGTGTCTGCGCGCAGACACCGCAGTGGGTCGGACAGGCCTCCGTCCTTTTGCGAGTGCAAAGGTACGATGTGCCATGCCGCACAACGCACGTTCACTACACGTTCCGTCACTTAATCACCCGTTCCGTCAGATAATGTCGTCCATATACAAAATCCGCCTCCGTGACCACCTCCAGGGGCTGGTCCGTCGGATACTCGCGCGCGCCCGCGTTGGTTGTTGTTGTTGTTTTTAAGGCCTCAGCAACAACAACAGCCTTCTTACTTTCTTTGCTTTCTTTTCTTTCTTTGCTACTTTCTTTCGTTGCTTTCATTTCTGTCTTTCTTGTTTGAGGGTTAACGAATCGCTGCAAAGGTACAGAAAAGAAAAGGCATCCCATTGCCTTGCAACGGAATGCCAATGCCCTGCCAATGCCCTGCCAATGCTCTGCCAACGTTTTGCCAACGTTTTTACGCAGAGAGTACAGTTCCTGTCGCGTACTACATCTTCACCGCGTCGGGGATGGTATATAGAATTTGTTTAGCGGCGTCGTAGTATTTCAGCGTCACCGACTCGCCGGCGCTGCGCCCGTAGATGGTGAGATGGGTGGTGCCGCCTTGCGAGAGCGTCGCCGTTCCGCGACACTCTTCGCCGACGAATGCTCCTATGGGGTTGTCGCCGGCGGGGGTAAGTCCCACACCGTTCAGGACAGGCTCCACGGTAACGGTCTTCGTTATAGGGTACTTGGCAGAGCCCTTGGTGAATTCAGGTACGAAGTCGTTGTCGATGCCCGTTGTCTCGTCGGAGTTCATACTTATATCCTCCGACAGTGTGAAGACGTGCTTCAACGTCTGGTTATAGTACTGTAGCGACATGTTAACGGTTTCGTTGCCCGTTTCGTTGCCCCATACCTTTAGCACAAACTTACCGTTATCCACCTGGTCGCTGCCGACGATGACGGCAGGTCCGGTCAGTCCTCGCAGCTCGCCGTTAACGAAGAGTGCCAACAGGTCGCCCTCAGAGGTGTACGGCTCCAGTGTCTTTTCTATCTGCACCTTCATGACGGTCCAGTTTTCGTAGATTGACGGAAAGTCCGGCTCCGTCCAGTCGGGACGCTCCTGGTTGTTGCTCCAGTCCATGCCCCACGCGGGAGCCTCCGTCTGTGCGGTCTCCGTATAGCTGGGCTGCTTGTTGTCGCTGTTGTCGCTGCTGCAAGCCCCTAAGAAGAGACTTGCCAGCACAGCGAATATTATCTTTGTTTTTTTCATCTTCTTAATTTACTATTTGACGATTTACAAATTACTATTTATTTACTATTTAACTATTTATTCTCGCCCGTTCTGTTCTCCCCTCCCTACTTGGGAAGGGGTCGGGGGAGAGGCTTTTACTTCCTTATAACTTTGAGCTTCGCTCGAAGTCATTCACGTTCGGAAGACTTCAAGCGAGCTTGAGTCTTCTCTCACTTAACTATGACTTTCTTGCCGTTGAAGATGTAGAGTCCCTTCTTCGTAGGTTCCTTCGGCAGTGGTATGCCACTGATGGTGAACCACTGTCCGTTTTCGAAGTCAGACTTCACGAAGCTTATAGTTGTCGGCGTGTCAGGACTGCCGACGACATCGTTGGTCTTGAAGGTCATAACCTCACCGGTAGAGGCAATAATCTCGCCCTCGCGCTCTATGGCGAACCATATCTTATTACTGTTCTCGCCGGCAATGCTCAGGTAGTTGACTGTTGACAGCTGAGAGTCTATGACGACGCTTCCTGCCTCGACACCGTTAGAGTAAGCCACCAGCACGTCGCCGTCCTCGGTCTCCACGCCTTCGACAACGGCACTGACACTCATCGTAGAACTGCTCGGCACAGGTGCCCTGCGAGCATTGCCCGAAGTCCAGTCCTCACGGAAGTAGCTGTTCAGTTCGTAGAACGGATAGACGAATGATGTCGTCACGGCATCCTTGCGCAGTAGCATATAGCCCTCACCCGGTTTCATATACTGCAGACTGCCGCGCCATTGACCCGTGTTGCCCGACTTGGTGAAGTACGCAAACTCGGTATGGCTCTTGATGACGTCGCCCTGCTGAGCATGGTCGTAGTAGTCGCTAAGAGCCGTTTCCACGGTAAGGTTGGCTATCGGCGTGTAGCCTATGGCGTTCCATCCATGTTTCACCAGAATTGTGCGTGCACTCTTGTCCTTGATGATAGTACCGCCGATGGGGAGGAGGCAGTCCTCCTGCACCTTGATAGCATACGACTTCCTTGGAGATACCATCCAATTGCTCGTGCTCTTAGAAGCCACCCACTGCTTCTTGTCACCCTCGTAGGTCATTGTCATAGAGCCTCCTAACTCGGTGATGATGTCACCGTCGTTCCAGTGCATGCTGCTGAGCAGTGCGTCCATGTCGCTTAGTTGTTCGCTTTCAACGTTGAACGATACCCAGTTCCAGCCCTTGCTAAGCTTGAAGTTCTGTATGAATGCCTCACCGCCTTCGAAGCGTACCGGCTTGTCGGTGCCTAAGGTGGCGTCCTTCGTGAAGGTGATGGCGGGTGTGGTGGTGAGCACAATCTCGCGTCCTGTGCTGTACTGCCACAGACGGAACATCAGCGGTCTGCCGCTCTTCTGGTTGTCATAGACGGTGAGGAAGAGTCCGTGGTCGCCAGACTGTGCGTTGTAGCTGATGTTCGCGAAGCCGTGACATACGTTGTCGTTGTCGAAGACGCCCACGATGTCGCGGGAGTCAGTGTCCAGTTCGTCGTAGAGATAAACCTCTCCGCTTATGCTCATGGAGTTCTCCAGCAGGTCGCTATCCACACCCTGTGACCACTCGGGCTGTTCGCCCTCGACGGTGAGGTTGAGGTATAGCGGTTCGGTGATGCCATTCTCGTCGGTGAGGTAGATAATCTCGTTATACGTACCGATGTTCAGGTCTTTGTTGACCTTCGCCGTAATGGCATCATAACTCTGAGGTGCTATCACGTCACTGTATTTGTCGAGAATCAACCACCTCGGACAGTTTTCAATGATGTAGTTGTGTACCGTAGCACTATTGTTGAAGAACGGCAATGTCAGCTCTTGACCACCGTCTTCGCCGGTGCCGTACATGATAGTAGCGTCCCTACGGTTCGCCAGCCACTGCAGACTGCTGTTCGTAACGTAGTAGCATGCCGTCTGTGGCGATGCCATAGTGTTGCCGTTCCTATCCTCCACGTCGCGCAGCGTCACGTATATATTGCGGTGGTTCAGTTTGGCAGCCTTCTCGTCGAGATCTACCAGTATCTGGTTGCCCTTGCCTATGAAGTCGAACTTCAGGTTCGTCACTTCCTCGTAAGGCACTACGGGCGCCGCCATCGTTTCGTCGATGTGTGCCAGGATCTTGTTAATGTTGTCCGTGAACAGGTAGTCGCGTACCGGGATGCCTGTCGGCTCGTGCGTAACAGGGTCTTCCTGATATCTTATGTTGTCGTTAGCGTCCAGATAGATTTTCTTGCTGTAAACGTATGGTGTCATGACAATCTCGTTCATCTGGTTACGCTCCTGGTGCTCGAAGCCTAAGTAAGCAATCAGTCCCTTCTCGTCGCCGTTAGGACTCTTCGTCGCGTAGGTCTTGACGAGCGTTTCCGGCAGAGCCTGGGCAAACACTATCAGTTCGTCGATGTTGCCCTTCAGTGGAGTGTTGCCGCCCTCTGTCGCACCGATGTACGACTTGCCGCTGATACCGCCGAGGCTGTCTGCAGCGAACGACGTGCGCAGCTCCTTGTCAACATATATATTGACAATGTTACGTGCGCGGTTCACCGTCATGGCGTAGTGGTGCCAGCGGTTGTCGCTCCAGTCGCCTTCCACTTGAGCAGCAAAGCCGTTAGAGCGGTACATCAGTTTGTCACCGTCAAATCCGAGGTTGAAACGGTTCCGTGCGTCGCTCTCTTCCTTAGTGCCGTTGCCGTTGCTCAGCAGTGTGCCGCGCCCGTTGCTGTCGGTCTTGAACCAGAACATCAGCGTGTAGTCGTGGTCGCTGGTGCGGTTCAGTGCCACGTCGGTCATTTCCATTCCGTTGTCCTCTTTCTCTAAGTGCAGCGACATGCCGTGCGGCATAGCCCACGTAGCGCCTATCAGTTTGGCGTTGGCACCTTGGGTGTGGTCAGTGACATAGTCGCCGGAGCCTTCGTTCATAGGATAGTAGTCAACGAGGTCTTTCTCGTAGCCCGTCAGACGTTGTAACCCGTAGGTGTCGAAGAGTCCGATGTCCATAGCTCTGTACCACAGGCGAGCCTCCATCATGCGACCCTCGTAGTACTGGCTCTGGTTGCGGTTAAGCTCGTTGGTGCGACCGAAGATGAGCGGACCCGTACCCGAGTAGAGGGCTTTCATCTTGTGCTTGCCTATAGTTTTGTCCTCGTAGTAGAGTAATAATGTGCTGTCCTTCTGGTTGATGCTGACACCCACATGGCGGAAGGCATTCGGTTTGATAGTCGAGTCAGACATGAAGGTCTGTCCGTTGACTACAGCCTTCAGAAGGAAGTCCTTCGTAAGCCACAGCTGCAGTTTCTGACCGTTGGTGCCGTGCGAGAACAGCGGCATGTCACGTCCCGTGAGCGTGTCGGGTCTTATCCGCAGGTCTATGGTCAGGTCCTTGCCGCTGAAGTTACGTCTTGCCTCACTCTCTACGCTGGACTGTCCTGTGAACTGTAGGCTTACCATCTCGGAGAGGGCGTTGTTGTTCACCTCGCCCTTCACCTCGAAGTTGGTCTTGTCGCTCAGGTTGTTGTTTTCTATATCCTCAGAGAAGTTGAATACAATATCGTCGTTCAGGTTGAGTATTCCGCTCTTCGGCTCCGGTGTTCCGAACAGCTGCGGACGGCGGGTGTCCTTCACGCCGCTGATAACCTTCGACGAGGAGGTAAGGAAGGTGCCTCCGTTGCGAGTGAAGAGTACGGCACGCAGGTCGTAGCTCCGCTCCATCACCGTTCCGTCACCGAAGAACTCAGTAACGATGTTGCCGTTAGGCTCCATCAGTTTACATATTCCGTTAGCGTTCGCCATCAGCGTAGAGTCCGCATAGAACGAGCAGAGGTTCGTCCACGAGTCGTCGCCACGCTGTGTCTCCTTGTACTGGAACTCAATATGGTCGAAGTTGTGCTGGTGGCGGTCGAAGTTGCTGATGGTTACCGGTATGTACCATCCGCGGTCCGGGTCCTTCTGGGCAAAGGTGTTCAGTACCCATTTGTCTGCCGGTGCCGAGATGCTCACCGCTCCCGCCTCACGCAGGAAGTGAACGTCGAACTTTGTCGTTGCTTTAGCGTGCTGGGCATCCGATGGCGACATGACACCGATGGTCAGTCCCTCATAGTCGAACCCGTTGCCGGGGCGCACCTCCAACTGCAGTTCTGTGGTTTTGCCCGGCACTACGCTTACGGACATGCCGCCAGTGGTCAGCGGTTGTCCGTTGACACTAAGCTTGGCTCCGTTGGGGTTTGTATCGTCAGCGGCAAACAGGTGATAGACACTCACGCCACCGGTGGCTTCCGGCTTCTCGCTCTCGTTGGCAATATAGACGGTGAAGCGTGCCGCGTCGTTGACAGATACGCCGCTGACGCTGTGCTTGTCAAGGCTGATGGTCGGGTTGTCAATCTTCAGCGTGCGCTCGTCAAGGATAGAACCAGCCTCGTAGAAGTGCGTCGTGCGCTGGTCCTCCCAAGGGGCGGAGGTGTAACCGCCGCGCGTGCGGTAAATGAAGCGGCTCGGTCCGCCAAAGTCGGGAGCATTGGACTTAGCCTTCAGCATAGCAATAGCGTCTGCCGACAAGTCTTCAAAATTGTAAGTGCTGAAGACATCTTCGGGGCCGACTTTTTCTTTTAAGTCGCGGATGTTAGACATCGGTATGCGATAGACATCCACACTCAGACGGCTGGTAGGAGCGAGGCTAATGTTGAATGACTCCGAACGGGTATAGCTGTTGTTTATGCTGTTGGTGCCGACAACCTTTGACTTAAGCACAGGCAGCAGGTACCACTTGAAAAAGCTATCTTCAAAAGTCATTGTAGAATTGGTTCCTTTGCTCATTATATTATTTACATCACTGGTAATATTCGGGTAAAGTTTCTTCATGGACTCAGCATAGGCACAGAGGTATCCTAAGCCGTAGTTAACAGCAATCATACCTAAAGAGGAGCCAATGCCGCTAAGCTTACCCGGGAAGTAGTCGGGCTGAACGCCGTAGGGGAAGTACATCGCCGTGGAGTTGGTGTAGTTGCTGGTGAATGTCTCGCTGTAGTTAACGCTCTGTGCACCGGCAATGTCGTAGCTGGTCAGAAGGTCGGTGGCATTGAGCTTCTCGCGCTCGTTCTGTGCAATAAACTTTGTCCACGCATAGATAATCTCGCTCTTCTGAATGATTTGGTCAGGATAGTCGGCAGGCTTTTTATCAAAAGGCAGCACGATGACATAGTGGGTGCTGTCGTTAGCTTCCATGATGTCCGTATTGTAAACGTAATTCCTATAACCGAACATCGGGTCGGTAGGCTCGCGCAGCGAACGATAGACGGCTTTTCCCGTTGAGTTGGCAATCTGTTGGGCATCTTCCTGAGTACCTACATAAAGAAGATTAAAGATTTCCTTAACCTTGTCGGGGATTATCTCCTCCATAATCTGCTTCTGGGAGTAGATAAACTGCGACTTTATCTTCGGACCGTAGCCTAACGATATGTCACGTACCAGGTGGAACTTGTTACCGTCGGCATCCTCTCCCTCGGCAAGATGTACCAAAGTTCCGTAGTCAGCGTATTGGGCTACTTCACCGTTAGGATTGTCATTGCCAATGCCTGTCTGAGCTATTCGCGATTGATACAGGCTGTCGGAGATGGCATGGATAGATGACAATGGTGTTACCTGAACGTTCTGCACCATACCGATGTAGAGGTCGGCATCGGCTCCCACCATGCTCGGATCTGCACTGGTGCTTACGTTGTTGTTAATATTCATAGTATATGACCATGCCTTGGTGCCGTCATAGTTGAAAATGAGTTCTGTCCATTGGACATCAACCTTCTCATTATCGCGTACGGAACCAAGGATGCCACCAGAGAAATCTGAAATTAAAGGGTTCAGGTTCAAATTGCCTGCCACATCACCATTGAACCATGTATATTTATCTGCCCACGTGAAGCTAAACGTCACTCCGCCATCCATCGACAGGTGCATGGAGTAAGAACTGTTGAGCGATGCTCCCTTGGAAAGTGTTGCAGAACTGTAGGCTCCAGGCGGGTCGCGCAGGATGTCGAAGAGCATCGGCTGACCGTCTGTCAACAGTTCCTTGCCACTTCCTATCGGGAACAGGTTAAGCACGTAACCTTGAAGCGGCTCTGCCTCAAAGTGTGTGCCGTCCTGAAGAGCACTGAAGGTCACGGTCTTCAGGGCGTTCTCCCTACCCACCGGCTGAGCTACCTGGTCGGCTTTCAGCATGAAGGTTCCCTGTCCCAGGCTGTCCAAGTGCAGCGTATCCACGGCAACGCCCTGGCGCATGCCGTTGTGCATGGTGGCAACACCACCGCCAATACGCACATAGTCAATCTTTTCGGAAGCAATGTCGTTGTTGTACGGATAGCTCTCTGCTACCTGCACCTGGATAAAGTACTTGCGCTCCAGACTGAACACCGGGTGTCCGAAGGTGTAGAGAGCCTTCGTCGTGTCGGCAGGATTCTTGTATGCCAGCGGCACTTTCACCTTGTCGCCACTCAGGGTGGTGCTCGTATAGTTCTTGTCGCCGAAGTAGTCGAACGCGTCGTAACCCAACTGCTTATATGTCAGCTCTACCGGATTGCGATAGATGCGGTTGTAGATAGCGTTGTATGTTGCCTTTGGCTGATAGACGGTATTGCCATCGACATCCATGTAGGATCCCACGTAGGTGGTGTCCTTCGGGGTGAGACTGTTGGTAAGGTCTATGACCTCGCTTACCTGTCCCTCCTGGAAGAGCGTAGGATAGCCCTTGCAATAAACCTGCTGCACCTTCCAGCGTACTGGCGGCAGCATCAGTATATACTCGCCGGTAGCGGGGTCGGGGGTCACCTCCATGCGCTTACGATAGGTTTTCACCTTAGTCTGATGCCCTTTATTGCCGGCATGCATATAGACCGTGTCGCGCTCGGTGCGCTCGGGGTTCCGGTTGTCGTAAACCAGCCACGACTTGGTGTCACCCTCTAAGGTCATCACCATCTGCAGGTCGTCGCCCAGGTTGTTCTTCGACAGGTTGTTGCCCATAGGCATGTTGCCCTGGTCGGTACCGCCGACCACGCGGCCTATCAGTTTTACCTTGGTAGCATCATGGAAATTGATGCTTGCCACGTCACCGGAGAAATTACGTGAGTACATTCCGTTGTTCACAAAGGTATGACTGTCCTTGACAACCTGGATGGTGTGGTCGTCAGGCACTACGCGGAATGAAAAATTACCTTCTTCGTCAGTTTCTACATATTTTCCTGCCGCGTTGTGCAGTCTCTTGCCGTCAAGCAGGAAGTTAACGCCTTTGACGGGGATGCTGGTGCCTTCGTATGTCACGTAGCCGGAGAAGCGACAGCCGTTGGTGGCAGTAATCTCGTGTACAAGTACGTCGTTGGTCTTTTCGTCGAATGTTACGTTGTATGTGTTCACTTCCGACTGTATCTTACCGGCAGTCACTTTGTACGTAATGCGTGATGTTCCCTGATAAGGCAGTTCGTCGGCAACATAGTGACCGCTCTCGTCGGTGATAACGGAAGTCTGGACACTTCCTCCTGCAATGTTCACCGTGATGTCGGGGATACCTGTTCCGTCGTTGAAGCGTACGTAACCCTCCAGACGACCGGTGTTCTTACATGCACCGTTCGTCGGGTCGGTATGTGTGAAGTGTTGACCTTCGCAATCGGCTGTCGCACAAACCCTGTATTGGTACGTCTTCAGCGGTGACACCGTCTTGTCCTCGTAGGTCATCTGGTCCAGATTGGTGGCAATATTCACCCATGTGGTGTCGGCGATGCCCACCTCGCGGCGCTGCACCGTGAAGTAGTCTATGGGGTTGCCGTCGGTATTCCACGTCAGCACCACGCTGCTCTGGAGTGTCTCCGTCAGCAGTTCCTTGTCTATCTTACCTGTGCTCGAGTGGTAGAAACTGTCCTTAATGACAGGAGGCGTAGTAGCACTGTAGTCAGGCTCGGTCGCCGTCGTGGTGGTAGGAACGACGGTATCTCCATCCTTCGTCCACGTGGCGAGATTGACAAAAGCGTCGTCCTCACTCTCCTCCGATGGGCTATTTGAATAGGGAACGACCTTGCCGTCAACAACTTTCCAGTTGTACTTGCCAAGAGTCTCGACCAGCTCGGCTGCGGTCAGAGTTTTCTCTGTAGTGTTCATAATGGGGACAGCCTTGCCATCGACAAGGTGCCATGTACCGGTTCGCCTGCTATTCATCAGACCAACCACTGCGCTCTGGTCGGTCATATTGTTTTTGTTCACATTGTCCCACGTGTAACGGGTAACGGTGAAACTGTTTTCATTGGTGCCCCAAGGCTTTGGTCCATTATCGGGATTATAATCTACGCAGAAGAACATCCACTTCGCCAACGGCAAAGTGCCGTTGTCGTAAACTCGTTGTAAGGACCATCCGCCACCATTGCACCAGCCGATGATTTCGCCAGCCCAGGAATTGGCAGAATTGTTAGTGGTAACCTTACCGTCAAAGAGACAGTCGTTCATACTCACCGTTCCACGGTCAGAATGTCCGATGATACCGCCTGCAAGGTCTGAATTTGCTGCTGTCGTCTCTACTGAAACCCACACACGGTTAAGAGTAACGGGGGGGTCAGCGTCTGCGACACCGCCGATGAGTCCGGCAGCATGGTGACCACCGTTGACAGTTCCCGTTACGTGCAGGTCGGTGATAGTGACATCACGAGCCTGGGGGAAGAGTGATGCATAAGTGTTGAGAGGACTCTGAATGTTAATATTGATGGTGTGACCGTTACCGTGTAAGGTGCCGCGCCAGGGTGCACCGCTGAGGCCAACTGACCTGTCGGTGGTAATGTCGGCTTGAAGGATGGCATCCACCCAGTAATTGTTCTTGGCTGCATCCACCAGTTGAGCGAACCTTTCCCAGTCGCTGGCGTTGCGGATGATGATTCTCGTCGGAGAATACTCGGTGATGACTTGGCTGTTCGTTACCTTTACCAAAGCCGATGGTGTGTTACTCTTGCGTGCCCAGGTCGCACAGTTTTCAAATTTTGTGCTAATATGATCCGGCTCGAACAGACAGTTCTCGATATTCAGCGTGCTGTTGCTGTTGACCCAGCCCACGAAGCCGCCGTTAGAATGGCTGTTGACACCCTCGAAGCTGCCGTCGAACTTACAGTTGCGGATGGTGACAGTGCCTTTCAGACCGCCCACAAAGCCGCCGTTGGTGGCATCGCCACTCACACTGCTGTTAATCGTCACCG
>CAMKTN010000029.1 GCA_946415705.1 uncultured Prevotellaceae bacterium | reverse complement strand
TCTGGTCGCCCTTGCGGTAAAAGACAGCCTCGCCTTCCCGCTCGCAAAACTCCCGCAGCACCTTTAGATCTATACTGTTATTGCTGAATTTCTGTTCCATAACATACCAAAAAACACCCGATAGCTTGGAATCCAGAGGCTACCGGGAATGAACGCTGCAAAGGTAGGGTTTATTATTGAATCGACCATCCTTTTTGATGGGAAATCGCTTTTTGGTCGTTATTATTTGATCGTCGTAGCGATGGCGTGGGCAACGGTGTAGGCGGTGGTCCAGGCGGCTTGGAAGTTGAAGCCGCCGGTGATACCGTCGATGTCAAGGAGTTCGCCGGCGAAATAGAGGTGGGGGCAGTGGCGGCTCTCAAGGGTGCTGGGGTTGACGGCGCTGAGGGCTACGCCGCCGCAGGTGACGAACTCGTCCTTGAAGGGGGCGCGCGAGGCGATGGTGTAGGCGTCGGCCGTGAGGAGGGCGACGAGGCGGTTCAGGGTTTTCTTGGAGAGGGCTTCGGCGGGTGAACTGGCGAGCGTACTACTGGCAGGGGCTGAGGTGCTGCTGGCAGTTGCCTTTGACAGCAGGTAGTGCCAGAGGCGCGAGGGGAGGCCGAAAGGACGGAGGGTGGCGAGCTGTTTGCGGGGATTGGCGGCGAGAAGAGCGGTGAGCTCGGCGCGCGCCTGCTCCTCGTTCAAGCCGGTCCAGTTGATGGCGAGGGGCGCGCGGTAGGCGTTGTCGGCCAGATGGCGGGCGGCATAGCTGGAGAGCTTGAGGATGGCGGGGCCGCTGACGCCCCAATGGGTGATGAGCAGGGGGCCTGTGGCGCGGAACTTGGTGCCGGGGATGGAGGCGATGGCGCCTTCGACGACGGTGCCCATGAGGGCGCGCAACGCAGGGTCTTCAATGCTGAAGGTGAAGAGGGAGGGGACGGGCGGCTCGATCTCGTGGCCGAGGTCAGCGAGCCAGCGGAGGCTGTCGAGGCGGGGCTGGCCGCCGGTGGTGAGGGCGACGAAGTCGAAGCCCTCGGGAGAGCCCTCGGGAGAGCCCTCGGTTGAAACCGAGGGAGTGGTGGCTGAGGAGGGAGTGGTGGCTGAGGAGGGAGTGGTGGCTGGCGAGGGAACAGTTACGAGGAGGGGGCTTTCGGGAACTGAATCAAGGAGGGGAGATGCGGGGGTGACGGAAGTGATGGGGGTGGAGAGGCGGAGGTCGATGGAGAGACGGCTGGCGTGGCGGAGGAAGCAGTCGATGATGGCCTGCGAGTCCTGGGCAGCGGGGAAGACGCAGTGGTCGGGTTGCACGGTGAGGGGCACGCCATGGCGCTCGAACCACGCGTAGGCATCGCGCTCGGAGAAGCCCTTCATCAGGCGCTTCATCAGGCGATGGCCACGGGGATAGCACTCGGAGAGGTCGCGGATGTCGGCAAAGGTGTTGGTGCAGTTGCAACGGCCGCCTCCAGAGACCTTGACCTTGCGCAAAAGGTGCTGGCTGCGTTCGAAGATGGTGACATGCATCTGCGGACACAGCTCCTTGAGCGTGATGGCGAGGAAGAAACCGGCGGCGCCACCTCCGATGATGGCCGTCTTCATGAGGGGTTATTGGCGGGTGCGCTCCTTGAGGATGCCGTGGCGGTAGGCGTAGAGGAGGTGCTTGAGTTCCTGGATCTGCGAGAGGAGCTCGCGACCTTTGTCGGTATCGCGGACGCGCAGGCGGCGACCGCTGAGCTCTACGATCTGCTTGCTGGAGACGATGTCGGTGCCGCGACGGATAGCGTCGTCGGCGCTCTCGAAGGGCTCGTGCTGGATGAGCTCGAAGCCGCGGCTATGGAACACGAGGGTGTAGCCGGCGATGCCGGTGGTGTTGTGGTAGGCTTTGGAGAGGCCGCCATCGATGACCATCAGACGGCCGTCGGCCTTGATGGGACTCTCGCCGCCTGCCACGCGCACGGGGACGTGGCCGTTGATGATATGGCGGTGCTTGCCCTCGACACCGAAGGCATCAAGAATGCGGTCGCAGACCTCGGCGTTGTCGCGAAGCTGGTAGTAGTAACCCTTTCGTTCTTCGTGAGTTGACTTATCGCAGAGGAAGTAACGCTCGAAGGTGGCCATGCGGTCTTTATCGAAGAGCGGGGAGTCCTGCCCGCACCAGAGATACCAGAAGTAATCCTTGGCGAAGCGTTTCTCCTCGCGGGGCGTGTCGGCGTTGAAGGCGGCGCGCATGGTCATGCCAATCTGATGCAGCAGCTCGCGGCCGCTGTATCGCTGTCCGTTGAGATCCACTTCCTTGAGGGTGCCGTCGGCATTGAGGGGCACGCTGGCGTGGAAGAGGAGGTTGCCGTTGTAGATGGCGTACATGCAGCCGTGGGTGAAGAGGCATTTGATGTGCTTCTGCAGCTTGTCGCTGACGCGGAAGGAGTGGTGCAGCTGGCGCACGAGTTCGGCCTCCTCGGGTGTGAGCTCGAAGGGGTGTGCCGGGTCGAGGGTGGGGAGGAAGGTGTCCTTCATCTCGTAGTCCTGCCCGTCGCGATGGAAGATGCCGCGTTCCTTGTCGATGCATTGCAGCACGAGACGGTCCTGCATCTGCCATTCGGGACGGCGGAGAATCATCTGGGATTCGAGCTTGAACTGGATGATGGAGATGGCCTTGTGCATCTGTGCGATGAGACGGCGCGTCTTCTCGTTGTGTGTGGTGTCGTCCTTGTCCAGCCGCGGACCGAAGAGGTCGCAGGGGTCGCTGGCGTAGGTCTCCATCGCGAAGGTGGCCAGCGGCACGAGGTTGATGCCGTAGCCATCCTCGAGGGTCTGCATATTGCCATAGCGCAGCGACAGGCGCAGGACGTTGGCAATACAGCAGTCGTTGCCGGCAGCGGCGCCCATCCACAGCGCGTCGTGGTTGCCCCATTGGATGTCGAAGCTGTGGTGCTGGCAGAGACGGTCCATGATGATATGAGCGCCCGGGCCGCGGTCGAAGATGTCACCGAGGATGTGCAGCTGATCAACGGCCAGCTGCTGGATGACGGTGGCGAGGGCGATGATGAAGGCATCGGCACGACCAGTCTCGATGATGGTCTGAATGATGCGCGAGAAATAGGCCTGCTTGTCATCGTCGGAGGGCGACTCGTGGAGCAGCTCCTCAATGATATAGGCAAACTCGGCGGGCAGCGCCTTGCGGACTTTGGAGCGCGTGTATTTCGAAGACACCGACTGGCAGACGCGGATGAGACGCTGGAGGGTAAGTGTGTAAAAAGCCCCTTCCCCGGCCCCTCCCCTGTTAGGGAGGGGGGCTTCCTCGCTGATGGGAGTATTTTTTCTCCCCTCCCTAACAGGGGAGGGGTTGGGGCCGTTTTCTTTAATAATCTCCAGCTTCTGCTCGGGGTAGTAGATGAGGGTGCAGAGCTCGCGCAGCTCGTCGGACGAAAGGGTGTCGGCATAGAGCTCTTTCACCTTGCGCTTGATATTGCCGGAGGCGTTCTTGAGGATGTGCAGGAAGGCCTCGTATTCGCCGTGGATATCGGCCATGAAATGCTCCGTGCCCTTAGGCAGGTTCAGGATGGCCTCGAGGTTGATGATCTCGGAGGAGGCGGCGGCGACGTTAGGATAGCTTCGCGAGAGAAGCTCGAGTACGCGATGGTCTGTTTCGGGGGACATGACTGGGGGCGGCTTCGCCGCGGTTTAAGGGTTCAAAAGTTCAAAAGTTCAAGGGTTCAAGGGTTTAGCGGCCTCGTAATATCGTTATTGCGTTATAACGTTATATCGACAATTGGCTGGCCGCCTCAATTCTCAATTTGAAAGTGTAGTGCGCGCCAGTCGCCGTCGGAGAGGGTGGCGAGATGCCGGAGACCGAGCGGGGCGGCGGCAGCGAGGAGAGCGTCGATGTCGGCCTCGTAGAACCCGCTGAGGAGCAGGTGACCGCCGGGCTGCAGGTGGGCAGCGAAGGCGGGGAGGTCGGCAAGGAGGATGTTGCGGTTGATGTTGGCCAGCAGGACGGAGGCCTGCGGGGCGTCAGCGAGGCAGCGGGCATCGCCGAGGGCGATCTCGGCGGGTGAACCGCCGAACGCACTGCTACGAGGGGCTGTGGAGGGGGTGCCGAGGGCGCCTTGTGGGGCTGTGGGGGCGATGGTGGCCTCGAGGCCGTTGAGGGCGAAGTTGTCTTGGGCGTTGAGCACGCTCCATTCATCGATGTCGTAGGCGAAGACGCGGGCGGCGCCGAGCTTCAAGGCCGCGATGCCGAGGATGCCCGTGCCGCAGCCGGCATCAATGACGGTGGCGCCAGCGAGGGGGGCGGAGAGCGAAGCTGATGCTTCGGACACGGTGGCAGGGGAGGGGGATTCGGGAGTGGCAGCGAGCTGGGAGAGGAGGGAGAGTATTAGGCGGGTGGTGGCGTGCTCACCGCTGCCGAAGGCTTGGCGGGGGATGATGTGGATGAGCTGGCCGTCGGGGAGGGCGATGGGCTCGAAGTGGTGCTCGGCTTCCCAGGCGGCGTTCCAGTTCTCATCGGGGGCGGGGGAGGTGGTGAAGGTGATGCGAAGGCCCTCGGGAGAACCCTCGGTGAAGCCCTCGGGAGAGCCCTCGGGAACCGTAATGGGGAAGAGGGCGAGGGTGTTGGAGATGGCGGCGCGGATGGCGGGCTCGCTGTAGGCGGATTCTTGAATGAAGGCGCGGAGGCCGGCGGGCTGCGAGAGGGGTTGCGAGAGGGCTTGCGCATCGGACGGCAGCGGCTCGAAGGTATCGCAACCGGCGTCAGCCAACAAGGCGGCTAGCACATCAGCTGCCGCCTCGTTGTAGGGGGTGATATGGAAGGTGAGTTCCAGATATTTCATTTCTTGTCGTCCTTGGCAGCGGCGGGCTTGCCATTCTTGTAGCGCTTGTTGAGACCGGCGATGACTTCCTTAGTGATGTCGAACTTCTTGTTGGCCCACAGCAGGTTATCGCCCAGCTTGGACATGATATAGTCGTACTTTTTGGTCTTGTTATAGACCTTCAGGAAAGCCTGAATGGAGTCGCGCAGCTCGGCGTTGAGCTTGGCGTTCTCCATGGCCAGCTCGTTGGTGAGGCGCTGCTCGAGTTCGGTCAGATCCTGCTGCTCGCGGGCCAGCTGGTTCTGTGCGTTCTCCAGCTCATCGCGGGTGGTGAAGCCGTTGCTCTCGTATTTCTTCTGCAGGGCGGCGGCGTGCTGTTGCAGGGCGCGCTGCTTCTGCTGCAGGGTGTTGGCGGCGTTATCGCTCTTCTGGTTGAGGAGCAGGTTGTAATCGACGCAGAACTGGTACTGGCTCATGAGACTGTCAATCTCGATGTAGGCGACCTTCAGTCCTGTGATCTCTTCAGTGTCGGCGGGCGCTGCGGCCTCGGCTTCGGTTTCGTTTTCCTGTTTGTTGTTGCAAGCGGTCAGGGCGACGAGGGCGCTGAGCGCGAAGAAGAATGTTTTTTTCATTGATGATGTGTTATTTTTGATTTTTTTATTTTCGTTGTTCTGCGGCATGGGGGCGGTTGGCGCGCTGGTGGCGCTCGATGGCGTCCATGCTCTCGACGCAGTGAATGCCACGCTCACGCATGGCCTTGGAGGCGCCGATATGGGTCATAGGCCCGCGTGCATCGCCCTTCACCAGCAGCTTCAGCGCCAGCAAAGCGACCGCCAAAGCAACAATTCCTGCCGTGATAAGCAATAATTTCAGCATCTTTTGCGTTATATTTTATATAAAAACGTTGCAAAGATACACCAAACTTATGTGTCTCAAGCACGAATCAACAGACTTTAACCTAAATTAGCAATATTCAAATGGAAAAGATTGAATTGAAACCCGCCAGTGTTTTTGAAATGTTCGCTCGCATCAATCAAGTGCCTCGCCCCTCGAAGCGTGAGGAGAAGATGATAGCCTTCCTCAAGGATTTCGGTGAGGGACTGGGCTTGGAGACGAAAGTGGATGAAACAGGTAATGTGCTCATTCGCAAGCCCGCCAGTGCCGGTATGGAGAGCAAGCCCACGGTGATTCTTCAGAGTCACATGGACATGGTTTGCGAGAAGAACAACGACGTGGACTTCGACTTTGACCGTGATGCCATTCAGACCTATGTCGATGGCGAATGGATGAAAGCCAAGGGTACAACGTTGGGTGCCGACGACGGCATCGGCTGCGCGATGGAGATGGCCATCCTGGCTAACAACAGCCTGAAGCACGGCCCGCTGGAATGCGTGTTCACGCGCGACGAGGAAACAGGCCTCACGGGTGCCGAGGGCATGAAAGCCGGTTTCATGACGGGACAGATGCTCATCAATCTGGATAGCGAGGATGAAGGCGAGATGTTCGTGAGCTGCGCAGGCGGTTGCCGCACGGCTGTCACCTTCCGCTTCACGCCGGAGGCTGCTCCCGCAGATGCGTTCTTCCTGCAGCTGACCATCAAAGGTCTGACGGGTGGCCACAGCGGCGACGATATCGAGAAGAAACGTGCCAATGCCAACAAACTGCTGGCACGCTTTCTCTACGATGGCATGAAAGCGTGGGGCCTGCGCCTGAGCGATATTCAGGCCGGCGGCCTGCACAACGCCATTCCGCGCGAGGCTTCCTGTCTGGTGTGTATTCCTAATAAATATAAGGAACAGGCGCGCGTGCAATGGAACATCTTCGCTGCTGAGGTGCAGGAGGAGTTCAGCGTCACGGAGAAGACGATGGAGTTCCTTTTGGAGAGCGCCGAGGCCGCAGCCACAGTGCTGCCCGAGGATGTGAACCGCCGACTCATCTGCGCATTGCAGGCTGTGGATAACGGCGTGTATGCTATGAGTCAGGACATCGCCCTCGTGGAGACCAGCTCGAACCTGGCCAGCATCAAGCAGACGGAGCCCGGCGTCATTGCCATCAACACCAGCCAGCGCAGCTCGCTGCTGAGCAATCGCAAGAATATGGCGAACACCGTGGCGGCTGTCTTCGAGCTCGCAGGTGCCGAAGTGGAAATTGGCGAGGGCTACCCGGGTTGGGCGATGAACCCGAAGAGCGAGCTGCTGCGCATCACGCGTGAGCAGTATGTGCGGTTGTTCGGCAAGGAGCCCATTGTGCGCGGTATCCACGCCGGTCTCGAGTGTGGTCTGTTCTCGGAGAAGTACCCGGGGCTGGACATGGTCAGCTTCGGTCCTACACTGCGTGGCGTACACTCGCCCGACGAGCGCCTGCTGATTCCCACCGTGGACCTTGTGTGGAAACACCTGCTGGCGATTCTGGAGAATGTTTAAACGACTGACGATAATGATCATCGCGGCTGCCAGCGTGCTGGCAGCCTGCGATGACTATGACACGTTCACGACCGACCGCTCGGCTGTGCTGCAGTTCAGCACGGAGCAGGTGGTGTTCGATACGCTCATCACAACCATCCCGTCGGCCACGAAAACACTGACCATCTACAACCGAGGCGACAAAGGGTTGCGCGTGCGCAGCGTGAGCTTAGCCCGTGGCGCGGCAAGCCCCTTCCGCCTGAATGTCGATGGACAGGATCTGAGTCGCACGGCTGACAATCGCGCTACAGATTTCGAGGTGCGCCGTCGCGACAGCATCATTGTTCGCATGGAGGTGACGGTGCCCGAGATTGGCGGCGACGAACCGCAGGATGTGAGTGATGACTTTATCGTGCAGCTGGAGAGCGGGGTAGAGCAGCGCGTGACACTGAAGGTGGTAGGACAGGATGCCTTCTATCTGATCAATCGCACGCTGGCACAAGACACCACCCTCACTGCGCGCCGACCGATTATCGTACGTGGTGAGCTGTCGGTGGCCGAGGGCGTCACGGTGACGATGGAAGCCGGCACACGCCTGCTGTTCCATGACGATGCCTTCATGCATGTTCACGGGTGTGTCGTGGCACAAGGCACGTTGGAGAAACCTGTCACTTTCCGCGGCGACCGCACCGACCATATCTTCGACTATCTGCCCTATGATCGTCTGCCGGGACGATGGCAAGGTATCATCATCGCCCCCGAAAGCATGGGGAACCAGATGGATTACATTGACCTACACAGTGGCAGCTACGGCATCCTCTGTCCCCTGCCGGAGGAGGGTAGCACGGTAGCACCCTTCGATGAGAATACGCCCCAAAAGCTGCGCCTCACGAACAGCCTCATTCACAACATCAAGGGCGACGGCCTCGTGCTCTATGACTGCCGCGCGGAGGTGGCTAACTGCGAGATTTCCAACACGCTGGGGCGCAGTGTAGATGTGCTGGGAGGCGACGTGGCGATGACACATTGCACCATCGCACAGTTCTATCCCTTAGATGCCAACCGCGGCGA
This sequence comes from uncultured Prevotellaceae bacterium, assembly GCA_946415705.1. GTDB lineage: Bacteria > Bacteroidota > Bacteroidia > Bacteroidales > Bacteroidaceae > Physcousia. The sequence goes on along the minus strand of CAMKTN010000029.1, from coordinate 25,622 downwards.
AGCGCTGCATCTGGCGAATATCCGCGACGGCGTCTATCACCCCCTCTATCGCGCAGACTTCGTGAACACCGTCATCACCGGCTACGCCGACGATGTGGTGATGGGCGAGTGGGCCGATGTGACGGAGCTGCCGGCAGAGGTCAGCGAGGCGCTGGCGGAGTACCACTTCCTCTATTGCTTCCTGGCTACGGAGATCCCGACAGGCAGTGAGTATGTCAACCGCTTCGTAGGATGTGTTTATGACGACCCGCAGGGCGAGTATGCCCATGAAAAGAACTTTGCATACATGGACACACATGCCTTCGTCTATAACTTCATGCCGCTGCCCATCTCGTTGATCTGCAAGATGGCTAATCCTGCCTACTCCGTGGCATGGCCTACAGATCGTCGCGGACACGACCGCATGACCGACGGCACACCCGATGCGGGGTGCTATGAATGGAAGGAATAATCCTGGGCAGATGTTTTGGCACGCCTTTTGCATGGTGAAGATTGTGTTTTTCTTTTGACAACAGAATACAATCTAACAAAACATCATATACTACTATGCAAAAAGGTAATATCGGAGTAACGACCGAGAACATCTTCCCGGTCATCAAGAAGTTCCTGTATTCAGACCACGAGATTTTCATCCGTGAGATTGTCAGTAACGCAGTAGATGCTTCGCAGAAGCTGAAGACGCTGGCAGGTAAGGGCGATTTCCAGGGCGAGATGGGCGAGCTGAAGGTCAGCGTCAGCATCGACAAGGAGGCCGGCACCATCACCGTCAGCGACCGCGGTATCGGCATGACAGCCGAGGAAATCGACAAGTATATCAACCAGATAGCCTTCTCCGGCGCCAACGACTTCCTGGACAAGTACAAGGAGGATGCCAATGCCATCATTGGCCACTTCGGACTGGGCTTCTACAGCTCGTTCATGGTCAGCGACCGCGTGGACATCATCACCAAGAGCTATCAGGATGCTCCTGCCGTGAAATGGAGCTGCGACGGCTCGCCTGAGTTCACGCTCGAAGAGGTGGAGAAGGCCGACCGCGGCACAGACATTGTGATGCACATCTCGGAGGACTGCAAGGAGTTCCTGGAGAAGGACAAGCTGGAGGGCCTGCTGAAGAAGTACTGCCACTTCTTGCCCGTGCCCGTAGTGTTCGGAAAGAAGCAGGAGTGGAAGGACGGCAAGATGCAGGACACCGACGAGGACAACCAGATCAACGACACCACACCGCTGTGGACACGTAAGCCCAGCGAGCTGAAGGACGAGGACTACAAGGCGTTCTACCGCAGCCTCTATCCCATGGGTGATGAGCCCCTGTTCTGGATTCATCTGAACGTGGACTTCCCCTTCCACCTCACAGGTATTCTGTACTTCCCGAAGATCAAGAACAACCTTGACCTGCAACGCAACAAGATCCAGCTCTACTGCAACCAGGTCTTCGTGACCGATCAGGTGGAAGGCATCGTTCCTGACTTCCTGACACTGCTGCACGGCGTCATTGACTCGCCGGATATTCCGTTGAATGTCAGCCGCAGCTACCTGCAGAGCGACAGCAATGTGAAGAAAATCAGCGGCTACATCACCAAGAAGGTGGCCGACCGCCTGAGCTCGCTCTTCAAGAACGACCGCAAGGACTTCGAGGCCAAGTGGGATGACATCAAGATATTCATTTCCTACGGTATGCTCACCGAGGATGACTTCTACGAGAAGGCCAAGGGCTTCTTCCTTGTGAAGGACACCGAGGGTAAGTTCTACACGCTGGAGGAGTACCAGACGCTCATCAAGGACGCGCAGACGAACAAGGACGGCCAGCTCGTCTATCTCTACGCTGCCGACCGCGAGGCACACTATACCTATATTGACAGCGCACACGCGAAGGGCTACAACGTCCTGCTCATGGATGGCCAGCTGGACACGCCGCTCGTGCAGATGCTGGAGCGCAAGCTGGAGAAGACTACCTTCACACGTGTCGATAGCGACGTTATCGACCGCCTGATTCAGAAGGACGAGCCCAAGGGTGAAGAATTGTCAGCCGAGCGCTCTGCCAATCTGTCAGCCGTATTCGAGACACAGCTGCCGAAGACTGACAAGACCACGTACCATGTCGAAACGCAGCCGATGGGCGAGGACGCGATGCCCGTGGTCATCACCCAGAGCGAGTATATGCGCCGCATGAAGGACATGGCCCGCATACAGCCGGGCATGGGTTTCTATGGCGAGATGCCGGATATGTACAGTTTGGTGCTGAACACCGACAACCGCCTCATCAAGGAGGTGCTGGAGCAGAGCGAAGCCGCCACCGCCGAAGCGCTGAAGCCCATCGAGGCCGAGCTGCGTGGACTCAACGCCCGCAAGGCAGTGCTGCAGGCTGAGCAGGACAAGAAGAAGTACGACGAGATCACCGAGGACGAGCGCAAGGACATGGAACAGTGCCGTGCTGACATTGAAGCCCAGGAAGGTAAGCGTCGTGAGGTGCTGGGCGAGTACGCTAAGGGCAACGAGCGCGTGCATCAGCTCATCGACCTGGCACTGCTGCAGAACGGTCTGCTCACGGGCGAGGCACTGACCCGCTTCGTGAAGCGCAGCGTAGAATTATTGTAAAAAATTTGCACGGCCCAACGAAAAGGCCTATCTTTGCCCGCACATTCAAAAACAAGAGAAGGAGGATTCATGGATTACGAGATATCACCCAACATAACCAAGATTGTGACCTATAGCAGCGAGGAGGCGCATCGCCTCCGCTGCGATACGGTCGTGCCGGCCCACCTGATGCTGGGAATGATGCGCGAGGAGGACTGCACCGCGATGGCCATCCTGCGACAGATGGGGGTGGATTTCCGCGCGTTCAAGGCTGAGCTGGAACGCATCTCCAAGGGTACGTCGGACATCCTTCAGCCTGAGCTGAACGATGACTGCAACCGCATTCTCCGACTGATGTTCCTGGAGGCGCGCGCCATGAAGGCTGCACAGGCCGACACGGAGCACCTGCTGCTTGCGCTGCTGCGTTCCATCGAGGAGCCCGCTACGCGGATGCTCAAGGCCATGGATATCGACTACCCGCGTGTCAAGAATGCATTGACGCAGACGCAGGACACGCCGCAGGCAGGCTTCGGCTTCACGGATGAGGACGAGGATGACGAGGAGGAAGACAACGACCTCCACAACACCGGTCGCCCCGGTCAGCAGGGTGCCACGAAGACCGCCACCCGCAAGGGCGGCAAGGAGAACGGCACGCCTGCGCTCGACACCTTCGGCACCGACTTGACACGTGCTGCAGCCGAAGGGCTCTTGGATCCCGTCGTGGGTCGTGAGCGCGAGATTGAGCGCGTGGCACAGATCCTCTGCCGCCGCAAGAAAAATAATCCCATCCTCATAGGACAGCCCGGCGTGGGCAAGAGTGCCATCGTGGAAGGACTTGCATTGCGCATCGTGCAGCGCAAGGTGGCACGTCTGCTGTTTGACAAGCGCGTCATCGTGCTTGACTTGGCTGGCGTAGTCGCAGGTACCAAGTACCGTGGTCAGTTCGAGGAACGCATCAAGGCTATCATCAACGAACTGCAGCAGCACAAGGAGATCATCCTCTTCATCGACGAGATACACACGCTCATTGGCGCGGGTTCGGCTGCCGGCACCATGGATGCCGCCAATATGCTGAAGCCTGCGTTGGCGCGTGGTGAGGTGCAGTGCATCGGCGCTACGACCATCGACGAGTACAAGAAGAGCATTGAGAAGGACGGTGCCCTGGAGCGTCGCTTCCAGAAGGTGCTCGTAGAGCCTACGACCATCGAGGAGACCGTCACCATCCTGGAACATATCAAGGAGCGCTACGAGGATCACCACAATGTCCGCTACACGCCGGAGGCGCTGCGGGCCTGCGTGACGCTCACCGACCGCTATATGAGTGACCGCTGTCTGCCCGACAAAGCCATCGACGCGATGGACGAAGCCGGCTCGCGCATACATCTCATCAACATTCCCGTGAGCGAGGAAATTACTCGCAAGGAGGAACTCTGCCAGCATCTGAAAGACCTGAAGGACGAAGCCGTGAGCAAGCAGCAGTTCGAGCTGGCGGCTGAGTATCGCGACCAGCTGGCCAACGAGCAGGAGCGTCTGGCGCTGATGAAGAAAGACTGGGATCACCAGATGCGGGATGTCCGCGAGCAGATCGATGAGCAGCAGATTGCTGAGGTCGTGTCCATGATGACGGGCATTCCCGTGCAGCGAGTTGGAGAGGGCGAGAACGAACGTCTCCGTAACCTTGGTAATGCGCTGAAGGGTTCGGTCGTGGGACAGGACGATGCCGTAGATAAGCTGGTGCGCGCCATTCAACGCTCGCGCGTCGGCCTCAAAGACCCCAACAAGCCCATCGGCACGTTCATGTTCCTGGGCCCCACGGGCGTGGGTAAGACCTACCTGACCAAGCGCTTAGCCGTAGAACTTTTCGGCAGCGAGGATGCCCTCATCCGCATCGACATGAGCGAGTATATGGAGAAGCACACCGTCAGCCGTATGGTTGGCGCGCCTCCGGGCTATGTCGGCTATGAGGAGGGCGGACAGCTCACCGACCGCGTGCGCCGCAAGCCCTACAGCATCGTGCTACTCGACGAGATCGAGAAGGCGCACTCCGATGTCTTCAACATCCTATTGCAGGTGATGGATGAAGGCCGAATGACCGACGGCAACGGCACGACCGTGGACTTCCGCAACACCGTCATCATCATGACCTCCAACAGTGGCACGCGTCAGCTGAAGGAGTTCGGACAAGGCATCGGCTTCACGCGTGGCGGCGACACACAAAACCGCGAGCTGGCACGAAGCATCATTCAGAAAACGTTGCAGAAGCAGTTCTCGCCCGAGTTCCTGAATCGCCTCGACGACATCATCTTCTTCGACCAGCTCACGAAGGAAGGCCTTCATCAGATTGTGGATATCGAGATGCGCCCGCTGCAGAAGCGCGTCAGGGAAATGGGCTATGAGCTGGAACTCACGGACGCTTCACGCACATGGCTGGCCGAGAAGGGCTACGATGTGCAGTTCGGAGCTCGTCCGCTGAAGCGCCTCATCCAAACAGCTGTGGAGGATGCCTTCTGTCAGTTGTTGCTCGACGGCAACATCCAGGCAGGGCAGACCATAGAGGTGGATGCCGCTGCGCCCGATGCCAAGGAGCTGACGTTGAAGGCAGCCGACATGGCAAGTGCATAAATCCTAAGATTCTTTATTGCTTGCGTCGGCGGAAGCGGAAGAGCTCGCGGAGGGTGTTGAAGTCTTTCTTCACCTGGATGCCTACGCCCTGGGTGGTGAGGGCCGTCTTAGTGAAGTAGCGGTCGTTGGTCTCGCTGTAGGCTTTCAGGCTGATGCCGCCGTTGGGGGTGAGGAGCCACTGGACATCGAAGTCGCCGATGAAGTTGGTGTTGGCGATGGGAGTGTCGCGGTAGCCGAAGGTGCCGTTGATGAGGAGGCGGTTGTTGAGGAGGCGTCCGCTGAGCATTCCTTCGACATCAACCTCGTTCCAGCCTTGTGTGCCGGTGGAGAGGCTGGTGCCGAAGTTCCAGTTGCTGTTGCCGATGATGGTGCCGAGGAGGTTGTTGAGCTGTCCGGAGATGGTGGAGGAGAGGAGGCTCGTCATGGCAGCATTGGTCTGGCTCTGCCCTGCAGCGAGGTCCTGCGTGTAGAAACGTCCGATGCCGAGGAGGTAGATGACCTGCATATTACGTTCCTCGTCGGTAGAGATGAGCGAGCGAACCATCTGTTTCTCGTCCTCGTTGACATTGGGAATGTCGAAGTCGAAGGTCACCTGCGGCTGTCCGGCCGTGCCGCCGATGTTCATGAGGCAGTTCACGCGCACATTGCCGCTGGAGAAATTATTACCCACGGCCAGGTCGTTGAGCGAGACGCTGGGGACGGTGTAGATGGCCTGCAGGTTCAGGCTACCCTTCATCGGGTCGCCGCCGAAGACGATGGTGCTGCCCTGTTGGAAGCGGAACTCCTTGCGGATGACATCCTGCAGCGAGAGGCGATAGGTGCCGTGATCGACGCGGTAGGTGCCGTACATTTGGAAACGCCCTTTATTATAGAAGTTCGCGCGTATATGCGCATCGCCGTAGAGGTCTATATAATCATCAGTACGGGGATCCATCAACAACCGCATCTGTGCCGCTGGCGTGATGTCGAGGTCGAAGTTGATGTACATATCCGTGGGCTCGTCAGAAGTGGCCCCCTCTTCTGCCCCCGAGGGGGCTACATTACCATCATCAGTATTGGATTGAGCATCAGTGCCACCCTCGGGGGGCGAAGGGGGGGCCAGGTGGTTTTTCTCCTTGTAGGTTATAAACTCATTCTCCGTCAGTGTCTCGGGCGTGGAGACATTGTAGGTGAAGACGGTGCCTTGTGTGGGACTGCATTGCACATCCACATTTAGCGTGCCGGGCTGGCCAGCGAGGTGAACGTTGCCGTCGGCGAAGACGGTGCCGCAGAAGACCTGGTCGCCGAATTCCTTGAAGTCATAGCCAAGAAAGTCATGTGCTTCGATGTCGAAGACATAACGCAGGTTCTTGAAATGCTCGAAGCTCAGCGCGCCGCTGAGAAGGGCCTCGTGGCGGCGGTTGTCGGTGCCGTGGTGCTGGTCGTAGATGTGAGCGTTGGCGACGCTGATGCCGCCCGGGTAGAGACGGAGAGTGTCGCCTCCGAGCGTGTGGTAGCGCGTGCCGAGGACAGGGATACCCACGTCGAGCGTATCGAGGGTCAGTAGCCCTTCGAGGTCAAGCTGCTTGAAGGGACCGTGGAGGTAGGCGTAGCCGGTGGAGCGCCCCTGCAGGTTATCGAAGATGTCCTCGGTGAAGAAGTTGATGAAGTAGATGTTCAGGTAGCGGGCCTGTATGTTGAGGTCCATGCCGCGTCCCGGTTCGTGCCCGGGCTTCACGATGCCGAAGATATGACTGAGCTCGTTGCGCACGGGTTCGCGCACAAGAATATCAAGGTCTATGGCGCGCTCATCCTTGCGCCCGAAGCCGCCGATGACGTGAGCCTCGCCCAGCAAGCCACCGTTGAGCTTCAGGTCATCCACGCGCAGGTCAGCATCGACAGCGATGTTCTCGTAGATGTTGTGGATCTTCACACCGCCAGTGGCGAAGCCCTCGAACTCTACATCGTGGAAGTCAATGATACCGAAGATATATTGGAGGTTGATACCGCTCAGGTCAGCATAGAGGGTGTCGGCGCTGTTCTGCGAGACGCGGCCATCCACGCGCAGATGGCGCCCTGCCTGCGAAACTTGGAAGCCGCTTACATCCACGATACGGTCATGGTAGCGTACCTGTGACTCGTGGACATTCCAGATGGTATCGGAGATCATGATACTCGTGGGCTGGAAGCGGATGTCGGCGCCCAGATTCGATTTCTCGTCCTTGAAGAAGGTGGCGATGGTAGAGAGCTCACCGCGCTGCGAGGGCTCGTTGTGGTCGTCCCACGCGAGTACGGAATGGAGGCGGTCATGCCCGCCTTCGGCCAGCACGGAGAGATCCATCGGTCCGCTCTCCATCATGCGTTGCAGGGTGATGAAGGAGGTAAGGCTGTCGCGCTCCTGACGGGCCAGCATACTCACGGCACGCATCTCCTCGCCGCCGTAGATGATGTGCGGGAAGTCGGCCATCACGGAGAACTCGCTGGTAGGCACGTTCAGCTCGCCCTCGATATATCCGGGCTGGGGCAGGGTGAGGTTGATACCAGCCAGCTGAAGTAGCGGTGTGGAGTTCCAGATGCTGACGGAGAAGTTCAGCTTCTCATCGGGCTCCACAGCGCCGGTCTTAGGTGCCGCAACGAGTGAAGGCAAAGCTTGATGCAGGAGCTGTTGCACGGCGGGCGCCAGGCTGGCGTAGCGGAACTTACCGTCGGCGTGGGCTTCGATGAAGTCGCCGCTGAGCAGCAAGTGGTGGCCATGGCTGTCGTTGGCGGTAGAAACATGTAGCTGGCGCAGCTCATAGGCCTCGTCCTCGTGGCGCACGCTCACGCGGTCCAAGCCGACAAAGCCCTGCAGGTCCTCCAGCGAGGCGAGATCCATTTTCCACTCCTTGGGCGTTTGCAGGTCGGTGGTGAGCTTCAGGTTGTACTCGTCGTCGATGAGCTCCGTCTGGCTGCGGAGGATTTGGGGCGAGATGTTGAAGGTCGTGGTGAGGAGGTCGAGGCGGGAGCCCTTGACGATGAAGTCCCTGAGCTTGGCGCTGCCTTTGATTTGACGCTGGCTGATGCTGCCTTCGAAATCACCTGTCAGTGTGAGGTCGTTGATGGGGAACTGGCCGTCGGCGGACAGGAGTGAGGCCAACTGGATGGATTCGCTTTCGACTTGCGCCGTGAAGAGGTCGTGAGCTGTCATGCGACCTTCGGCTTTCACATTGCCTAATTCCGTCTGCGCCAGTAGATGCCCCTTCATCACGTCGTGGAGGAAGCTTTTTTCCCATTCGCCTGCGAGCGAGACGGCGCCCAGACGGCTGATCATTTCAGCGGTTTCCACGGGGATGACGGGTTTTGGCTGGGTATCGCTGAGCGCTTGTAGGATAGGCAGGTAGAAAGATGGATTCATCTGCAGGCGGTCGAGCGTGAGCTGCAGCTCATCAATGGGGTGGGCACTACTGTCGGTGGGGGACAGCAGTCCATGCCCCTGCAGCTGTAGGTCGAAGCCATGTGCGTCCAGCGAGAGCTCCTGCAGGCCAAGCCACCTTGCCTGCTTGTCCGCTTTGAGGTCGATATGTAGAGGCGCCTGGAAGGATTTAAGGACGGGCGCGAAGGCCGCGATGTCTGCGGGCGTCAGCTGCCCGTGCAGACGCAGGCGCCCCTGGTTGTTGCGCCACGAGGTGATGCCGCCGTCAAGGGTCAGCATGGGAACCTCTATGTTAGACTGCGGTAACTCCACGGACAGGTCTGTGAGGGCTGCGTGTTGCAGGTTGCCTTCCAGCTGCATGGAAAGGTTCTCAAGAATAAACTCACTGCGAGATTCCGTGAAGCATAACTCTTTAATGTCGAGAGATATGCTGTCGTTGGTGAGAGTATTGATTTGGGCCTTTAGATTGAAGTTCTCCAGCCTGGCATGGGCGGGCGTGAAATGGTCTGCGAAGGGTTCGCTGTCGATGTCGTGAGAGATGTTTCCACGTCGGATGAGGATGCTGTTGATGGCCAAATCGAGTGGGGTAGAGGTGGTGTCCTCGGAGGCAAAGCGGTCGATGAGGAACTGGAAGTTATATGGCGACAGCGTGTCCGCTCGATGCAGGCGTATGTCGTAGCCGAAAAGCTGCACATTGGCAATGCGGATGCGGCCGTTGAGGAGCTGCCAGACATCCAGCTTACTGCTGAGGCGCGTAGCACTCACGAGGGTATCCCCCTGCTGATCGTGAAGCAGTACATCGTCAAGGACGATGCGGTTCAGCAGGCCGATGCGCGCGTTGCCAATCTGCACATCGGTCTGCAGCTCACGCGACAGGATATCAGAAGACTTCGCGGCCAACCAGCGCTGACACGCCGGCATCGCCGTGAAGAGCAACAGCCCGAGGTAGCCGACGAGTGCGAATACTACCACAAAGCGGACGATATAACTGAGCCTTTTGATGGTTCCTTGGTGTTTTGTGAGAGCAAAAGTAGTGTTTTTTTGCTTTCTAGACAAAATAGTTGGCCGTTTATGCGTGTCGAATGCCGATTTTTCTTTATTTTTGCGCAGTTTTTAGCTAAAACCATTTATTCTTACTTATTTTATATGGCAAATGTAATCAAGTTACGCAAAGGCCTCGACGTAAACCTGAAGGGCAAAGCGAGCTTGGAAAGCATGCAGACAAAGGTGGAGGGCCAGTATGCGCTGGTCCCCGATGACTTTTGTGGCATGAAACCCAAGGTCGTTGTCAAGGAGGGTGATGCCGTCAAGGTCGGGGATGCCTTGTTTGTGGACAAGAGCCATCCCGAAGTAAAGTTCGTTTCACCTGTCAGTGGCACCGTGGCTCTTGTGGAGCGCGGCGAGCGCCGTAAGGTGATGAGCGTACGCGTAGATGCCGACGGCAAGCAGACAGCCAAGACCTTCGACGAGAAGGACGCGCTGAAGCTGCTGCTCGAAAGCGGTTTGTTCGGGTTCTTCCGCATGCGTCCTTATGACGTGGTGGCTAACCCCGAGGACAAGCCCAAGGCTATCTTCGTGAGTGCTTTCAACAGCATGCCGCTGGCTGCTGACTTCGAGTATGTCCTCCAGGGACAGGAGAAGGAGTGGCAGGCAGGTCTCTCGCTGCTGGCCAAGATTGCCAAGGTGAACCTCGGCATCAGCAGTAAGCAGAAGGCGCAGGCGCTGACCGCAGCCAAGGACTGCACCATCAACGTGTTCAACGGTCCTGCTCCTGCTGGCAATGTAGGCGTGCAGATCAACCACGTGGATCCCATTAACAAGGGCGAGGTCGTGTGGACGCTCGGCGCTGAGGAGGTCATCTTCATCGGCCGTCTGGCTCTCACCAAGAAGGTGGACTTCACGCGCACCATCGCTGTCGCAGGTTCCGAGGTAAAGGCACCCAAGTACGCTAAGACGCTCGTGGGACAGCCCATCAAGGCCATCCTCGCTGGACAGATCGACGAGAGCAAGAGCCTCCGCATCATCAACGGCAACCCCATGGTCGGCGTGAAGACCTCGAAGGACGGCTGGCTCGCAGCACACGCTACGGAGGTCACCGTGATTCCCGAGGGCGATGACGTCTATGAGATGCTCGGATGGATTGCTCCCCGCTTCAAGGAGTTCTCCACTAGCCGCAGCTATTTCAGCTGGCTGCGTCCGAAGAAGGCCGAATACACGCTGGATGCCCGCATCAAAGGTGGCGAGCGCCACATGATCATGTCGGGCGAGTACGACCGTGTGTTCCCCATGGACATCTATGCCGGCTATCTCGTGAAGGCTATCATCACCGGTGATATTGACCGCCAGGAAGCCCTCGGCATCTACGAGGTGGCTCCCGAGGACTTCGCCATCGCCGAGTTCGTGGATAGTTCAAAACTGGAATTGCAACGCATTGTGCGCGAGGGTCTTGACATCCTCCGCAAGGAAAACGCTTAAAGATTATGAATGCATTAAGAAAATATTTCGACAAGATAAAGCCGAACTTCGAGGAGGGTGGCAAGCTCCACGCCTTCCGTTCGCTTTATGATGGCTTCGAGACGTTCGCCTTCGTGCCCAACACCACGGCACGCGTGGGCGGTACGCACATCCACGATGCCATCGACAGCAAGCGCATTATGTCGCTCGTTGTCATCGCGCTTGTGCCTGCGTTGCTCTTCGGAATGTATAACGTAGGTTATCAGAATGCGCTCGCTGCCGGTCAACTGGAGAATGCCACCTTCTGGGGCATGTTCTGGTTTGGTTTCCTGGCCGTGCTGCCCAAGCTGATTGTCAGCTATGTCGTGGGTCTCGGCATCGAGTTCACCGTTGCGCAGTGGAAGAACGAGGAGATCCAGGAAGGCTTCCTCGTATCAGGTATCATCATCCCCATGATCGTCCCCGTGAACACGCCGTTGTGGATGCTCGCCATCGCCGTGGCCTTCTCCGTCATCTTCGCCAAGGAGATTTTCGGTGGCACAGGTATGAACATCTTCAACGTCGCTCTCATCACGCGCGCGTTCCTCTTTTTCTCTTATCCCTCCAGCATGACGGGCGACGACTCCGTCTGGGTGGCCCAGAACGCTATCTGGGGCCTCGGCTTCGATGTGCCCGACACGTTCTCAGCTGCTACCCCGTTGGGTGAGATTGCCGCCGGCGCCAGTGCCCTCAGCACCTCTCTCAGCGACCAGATCACAGGTCTTATCCCCGGTTCCATCGGCGAGACCAGTGTCATTGCCATTGCCCTTGGCGCCTGCCTGCTGCTGTGGACTGGTGTTGCCAGCTGGAAGACCATGCTCAGCGTGTTCGTAGGCGGTGCCTGCACGGGTTGGCTCTACAACGCCCTCGGCCTCTCGCCCCTCGATGCTGTGCAGCACCTCGTGCTCGGTGGCTTCTGCTTCGGTGCCGTCTTCATGGCTACCGATCCTGTCACCTCTGCCCGCACGGAAGGCGGTAAGTGGATCTATGGCTTCCTCATTGGCTTCGTGGCTGTCACGGTTCGTGTGATGAACCCCGGTTACCCCGAAGGAATGATGTTGGCCATCCTGCTCATGAACCTGTTCGCTCCGCTCATCGACTACTGCTTCGTCAGCAGTAATATTTCAAAACGTGCTAAACGCGCAATTAAAAAGTAACAGATATGGCAAAGAAATTTATATGCAGTCAGTGCGGCCAGACATTTGAAGCCGCATCAATGCCCGACAAGTGCCCTATCTGCGGCGCTGACGCCTCACATATCAAGGAGGTGAAAGCAAAGGGCATTAACACCAACGGCAATGTCTATACCATCTGCTATGCAGCCGTAATGGTGGTGCTCGTAGCCTTCCTGTTGGCCTTCGTCAGCAGCGCGCTGAAGCCTGCTCAGGATGCCAACGTGGCTATCGATAAGAAGAAACAGATTCTTGCTTCCCTCAACGTTCGCGGCATCGCTAAGAGCGACGTGGAAGCGAAGTTCGACGAATTGATTCAGGAGACATGTGTCGTCACGCCCGACGGTCAGGTCACCGAAGGCGGTGCCTTCGAGGTCGAGACCAAGGAGATTGGCGAGAAGTTCCCTGTCTATAAGGCTAAGACCGCCGCTGGCGACGAAGCCCTTGTCCTGCCCTTGAAAGGTCGCGGCCTTTGGGGTGGCCTCTGGGGTTATGTAGCTGTGACACCCGACTTCCAGAAGGTCCTCGGTGCTTACTTCGACCATGAGAGCGAGACCGCCGGTCTCGGTGCCCTCATCAAGGAGGAGAAGTTCCAGAGCCAGTTCATCGGTCGTCCTGTGATGGGCGCTGATGGCAAGGTGGCCCTCACCGTTGTGAAGAAAGGTGCCAGTGAAGCCGAGACTCAGATTGACGGCGTCACCGGCGCAACCCTCACCTCCAAGGGTGTTGGCGAAATGGTGCTCAGCGGTATCCAACAGTATGTAGATGCTCTCGGTGCTGGCAAGCCTGCTGGAAGCTGCAAGAATGCTCCCAAGTGCTGCGAGAAGCCCGACTGCAATTGTGCTGAAAAGAAGGCCTGCGCTTGCAAGGACGGCAGCTGTGGTGATGCAGCTTGCAACTGTGCTTCCGATGCTAAGTGCTGCGCTCGCGAAGAGTGCCCTTGCGCCTGCTGCGAGAAGGCTGCTCCCTGCGAGAAGAAGCACGAGGGCTGCGGACAGCTCGAGGGTTGTCCCCAAGCTCAGCAGGGCTGCGGTGGCTGCCCTGAGAAGGCTGAAGCCCCTAAGTGCCAAAGCGGCAGCGACTGCTGCAAGAGCGGCAAATGTGACAAGAGTGGTTCCTGCGGGAAGCCCGGTTGCGATGGCGACAAGGCTTGCTGTGGACAGCGCTAACTTTAAACTTTAAACTTTCAACATTAAACTTTACGAAAGTATGAGTATGTTATCCAAAGCAAATAAGGAGGCACTGATCAGTCCGCTGAACCTGAACAACCCCGTTGTAGTGCAGGTGCTCGGTATCTGCTCGGCCTTGGCTGTAACGGCTCAGCTCGAGCCTGCCATCGTGATGGGTCTTTCCGTGACCATCATCACCGCCTTCTCCAACTTGATTATCTCTCTCCTGCGCAACACCATCCCCAACCGCATACGTATCATCGTGCAACTGGTGGTTGTCGCTGCGCTGGTGACCATCGTCAGCCAGGTCCTCAAGGCCTTCGCCTATGACGTTAGCGTACAGCTCTCCGTCTATGTCGGTCTTATCATCACCAACTGTATCCTCATGGGTCGCCTCGAGGCGTTTGCCATGATGAACAAACCCTGGCCTTCGTTCCTCGACGGTATTGGCAACGGCATCGGCTACGCCATCATCCTCGTCATCGTAGGCTTCTTCCGTGAACTCCTCGGTGCCGGCACACTGCTCGGCTTCCAGGTTGTTCCGCAGTGGTGCTATGACCACGGTTATGTGAACAATGGTATGATGACCATGCCCGCGATGTCCCTGATCCTCGTCGGCTGCGTCATCTGGGCACACAGAGCATATAATAAAGACCTTCAGTAATTATGGAACATCTATTAAGCCTATTCGTCCGCTCCATCTTTGTGGACAATATGATTTTCGCGTTCTTCCTGGGTATGTGCTCCTATCTGGCCGTGTCCAAGACCGTGAAGACCGCCCTCGGCCTCGGCGTGGCAGTCACCTTTGTGCTGCTCATCACCGTTCCCGTTGACTACCTGTTGCAAGTTTATGTCCTTGGCCCCGACTGCTTGGTGGAGGGCGTTGACCTGAGCTTCCTGTCATTCATCCTCTTCATCGCCGTGATTGCCGCCATCGTGCAGCTGGTGGAGATGATCGTCGAGCGCTTCAGCCCCTCGCTGTATGCCGCCCTCGGTATCTTCCTCCCCCTGATTGCCGTGAACTGCGCCATCATGGGTGCCTCGCTGTTCATGCAGCAGCGCATCACTATGCCCGACACCAACTCCCAGGCTATCACCGGCATCTGGGATGCTGTGGCCTACGCCCTTGGTTCCGGTATCGGCTGGCTGTTGGCTATCACCTGCCTGGCTGCCATTCGCGAGAAGATGGCCTACACCGATGTGCCCAAGCCCCTCCAGGGCCTCGGCATTACGTTCATCACCGTCGGCCTGATGGCTATGGCTTTCATGTGCTTCAGCGGATTAAATCTCTAAAGTAGACAAGTTGACAAGTTGACAAGTAAACAAGTTGGTACTATCCAAGACTCAACACCAAGTCAAATAACTCGTCAACTCGTCAACTAATAACTCGTCAACTAAAAAGAAAATGAATACTTCTTTAATTCTCACAAGCATTGTGGTTTTCCTCGTGATTATCATCGCGTTGGTCATCATTCTGCTTGTCGCAAAGGCATACCTCTCGCCGAGTGGTAATGTCACGATTACAATGAATGGCAAGGACAAGCTGTCCGTGCCGCAGGGCGCAAGCCTGCTCTCCACCCTCGCCGCTGAAGGTGTCTATCTCCCCTCAGCCTGTGGTGGTAAGGGCTCCTGCGGCCAGTGCAAATGCCAGGTCGTAGAAGGTGGCGGTGAGATTCTTGACTCTGAGAAGGGACACTTCACCCGCAAGGAACAGAAGGACCACTGGCGCCTCGGCTGTCAGTGCAAGGTCAAGGGCGACCTCGGCATCAAGGTGCCCGACAGCGTCCTCGGCGTCAAGGAGTGGGAGTGCACCGTTATCGGCAACAAGAACGTGGCAACGTTCATCAAGGAGTACAAGGTGGCTCTGCCTGCTGGCGAGCACATGGACTTCGAGCCCGGTTCCTACGCTCAGATCAAGATTCCCGCTTTCGACTGCATCGACTACGACAAGGACTTCGACAAGTCCCTCATCGGCGACACCTATCTGCCCGCATGGGAGAAGTTCGGCCTCTTCCCGCTCAAGTGTAAGAACCCCGAACCCACCATCCGTGCTTACTCCATGGCCAACTATCCCGACGAGGGCGACATCATCACCCTCAACGTCCGTATCGCTACACCTCCCTTCAAGCCGAAGGAGCAAGGTCCTGGCTTCATGGACGTCAACCCCGGTATCGCTTCCAGCTACATCTTCAGCCTGAAGCCCGGTGACAAGGTCATCATGAGTGGCCCTTACGGTGAGTTCCGTCCGCAGTACGGCACTGGTCGCGAGATGATCTGGGTCGGCGGTGGTGCCGGTATGGCTCCCCTGCGTGCACAGATCATGCACATGCTCAAGGGCCACGGCGTGAAGGACGAAGACCGCAAGCGCCCCATGCACTACTTCTATGGCGCCCGTGCGCTGGAAGAGATTCCTTTCCTCGACGACTTCCTGCAGCTCGAGAAGGACTTCCCCAACTTCCACTTCCACCTCGCTCTCGACCGTCCCGATCCCAAGGCCGACGCAGCAGGCATCAAGTACACCCCGGGCTTCGTGGCTCCCGTTATGGGCGACACCTACCTCAAGGCTCACGAGGCACCCGAAGACTGTGAGTACTACCTCTGCGGTCCTCCTATGATGGCCAAGACCGTCCTCGACCTCCTGCACTCCCTCGGCGTCGAAGACGACATGATCCGCTTCGATAACTTCGGAGGTTAATACCAACCCACCCTCAAACAAACGCTCCGCTGTCTCACACCAGCGGAGCGTTTTCTTTGCGCGCCATTATTCCACTGTTCCTGTCATTTTTCCGTGCTTCTCTTCTCATTTTTCTCACTTTTCCTTCATTTTTCTCTTTTCCTCGAAGATTTTTCATTTTTCATTCCTTCATTTTTCACTTTTTGCCTATCTTTGCTGGCGACAAACTGAAATTAAGGCTCTATACACCTGAATGAAATAGTTATTTTCGGCAATATGGAAATAGATAGCAACGAACCACTCTTTGTGAAGTCGCACGATGTAACATTAGACGCTGATTATGCAGAGTGGATAGCGGAGGTGAAACACCGCTACCGCTCGGCGCAAGTAAAGGCTGCCGTTAAAGTGAATGCCGAGAAACTGGTTTGGAATTGGCAGATGGGGCGTGACCTTGTGCAGAAGAAAGCCGAGGAGCGATGGGGCGCTGGAATAGTTGAACAGGTAAGCCTGGATTTGAGACGAGAGTTTCCCAATGAGGATGGTTTCTCTACATCCAATCTATGGTATATGAAAAAGTGGTATCTGTTCTATTCTAACGATGCTGATACCGAAAAACTCCAACGACTCGTTGGAGAATTGCAAGCGTCTATAAATCAGGAGCGCATAAAACTCCAACGATCCGTTGGAGAAATTGTGAAACAGCCTGTTTCAGAAATTTGGAATACCACGTCTGCTAATTTCCCTCTGCCTTTTGCACTTGTTCCATGGGGGCAGCATATTGAGATTGTTAGCAGAAGTAGAAGTGTAGAAGAAGCCCTGTTTTACATAAACCAAGTGATAGCAAATGGCTTAAGCAGGACTGCACTTGTCAACTGCTTTAAGGCTCGTTTGTATGAAACCAAAGGCAAGATAGTAAACTCTATAAGAAGCTTGCCATGGACACAAAAAGACCAAAGCAAACAATGGCCAACAGATGCCAATATTACCAACTTAACCAGACACTCATGAATCATAATATAGATGAGATTGAAAAGGACATTGAGGTGATAAAGGATTTTGCGGATATGCTTTAGCTTTCGAGGAAAAACAGTGCTGGAAAAACAATAGCAGTGAAGTAAAACTTCCCAGCGGCTGATGATTTCATCCGCTTTTATTGTGCACGTAATTGAATAAGGTGTAACTTTTCCGCGTATTTCCGTTCCTTTCCGGGATTTTCCGTGCTTCCATAAATCCAAAATTCTGTTGTACCATGCACTTTTTGTGCATTTTCTTTTGTTAGTTCAGGAAATCTCCCTATTTTTGCCCCGTGCATTCACTTGAAAGTGGGCTCGCACGACATCTTATTTGCTCAATCGCGACTCGAACTGGACCCTCGAAAAGCTAAACGAGCAATAGTGGGATGGCTATATCATTGCTATTCCCATATCCAACACATAGGAGCTGCGTTATAAACGCAGGTATTCCCTAATGTGTTGGAGGTTGGTCCAGACCTGAGTCGCGTATGGTGAATGCCTGCGCTTTTCTTATGCTCAAAGGTTTGTACAGGGTTCCCATAAGTTGAACTTATTATTAACCCTTATAAACAAACTGAGCAAATGAAAAAAATTAGATTGTTACTTGCCGTTGTTTTGGCAAGTGTAGGTCTTGTGCAGGATGCATGGGCTGAAAGAGTTGCACCAACTGAACCCACCGTAACACTAACAGACGGAGGCGAGTTTTATCTGTACAATGTGGGGTATGACCAAGCCGTGCATTATAATCCTTCCGCCAGCACCTACACTATCTATCCTCGTCAATTCAGTAGCCATGCTACGAAAGTGACTATTACGCCAACAGATGACGGCTACTACACCATCAAATTGACGGACGCGAACAGATACTTTTACCGCTCTTCATCCTCAACAATTGAGGCAAATAGTTCAAGTAAGACCCTTTTTTCTATTACAGAAGTTGATGGGGGCTACACCTTCCAGACGCCGAAGAGCAGCTATTACGATGAAAGCCAGTATATGGGTTTCGTATCAGGCTATGACGATCTTCGGGCAGATGCGACAAGCTATATTGTGTGGAAGATACTCCCTGCTGAGGAAGAGAGTTTTGACTACATAGCAAGAATGCGTCTTTATAACCGTCTCTGTCGGGCTGATGAATATCATTACTATATTGACCAGTTTGAGGCCATCTATGCCAATGAAGCAAGTACAAATGAAGAACTTAATAATGCAGCCAGTACACTTGGAAAGTCTCTTTCTATGTCCGTTGGCTATCAGGCTCCGTGGTGGAACGAGCGGCCAATCCTATTCTACACTGCAGACGGCAGTTTCGGACAGAATTCAGATTATACTTGGACTTTGAATAACCATAGCACTTATTTTGTGAGGCGTATTTGGGGTCAAGGCCAATCTTCCATCAGTGCCACCGTCTTGGTGGAGGAACCTTCCACGTTGGTATATGGATTGTATGGTGGAGGCTATTGGTTTAAGGTTTATGTGGATGGCGAAGAGGTACGATACTTGTCTCAAGAGCAATTTCAAAATTATCCGACGGACAAAACACATACTCGCTTCTTTGAAGAGCTGGAGCCTGGACTGCACACGATTACTTGGACATGCGAAAGAAATAGTACTTCCTCTTGGGATGAATATTATTTATATGATGTGGGTGTAATGTCGAAGCAACAAATTTCGGTTAATCTGTTAGAGCCGGGTAGTCTTGGCACAGAAGTCCTGTATAATACCGACCACATCAAGAATGTGCGTCGACTGAAAGTGAAGGGACCGATGAACAGCGATGACTGGGGAAGAATCAAGATGATGTCCACGCTCTTAGAACTTGACCTCAGCGAGGCACAGTTCACGGAGATTCCCGCCAAACAGTTCATGGTTAGCTACAACGACACCACAATGAATTTCCTGCATAAGGTGGTGCTGCCTGAAGGGCTGACCACGATGGGAGATGAGGCATTCAGATATTCTTTTGTGGAGGAAATCAACCTGCCCTCCACTATGAGAAAGGTCGGTAAAAATGCTTTTTCCTATAGTCATGTGAAGGAACTAATAATGCCCGAAAATATGACAGACTTCTATGGAGGGGCTTATGATGGTTATTGCTTTAGCTATATGTATTGGTTAGAGAAATTGGTGTTGCCAAAGAATCTGACAAGGATACCTAATAACACCTTCTATTGGGGGGCTTATATCACCGAGGCCGTGATGCCAGAGAAACTTCAGACCATAGGAGAAGCAGCTTTTTATACTTGTCATCGTATGCAAACTACGCTACCTGAAGGCTTGAAAACCATAGAAAAATATGCTTTCTATAATTGTGCGGCTATAAACTCTCCCCTGCCATCAACATTGACTACAATTGGTGAAGAGGCGTTTGGATATGCACGTGGATATAAGTCTCTTGTTATCCCACAGAGTGTTACGAGCATCGGTCAGTATGCTTTTGCCAACTGCACAAACATGGAAACTGTGGAACTGGGTATAAACCAATACTGGCTGGCTAACGGTGTGTTCCAGGATTGTGGTAAACTGACGACCGTGAAACTGAAGTCACCTACCGTAATTGCCATCAGCAGCGAATATCCCCTAAGCAACATCACTGCTGTCACCCTGCAAGTGCCGCACTATCTGGTGAACGAGTATAAGCTTCACAGCTACTGGTACAATGCCAAGGCTATTGAGCCGTTCGACTAC
Organism: uncultured Prevotellaceae bacterium; assembly: GCA_946415705.1. GTDB lineage: Bacteria > Bacteroidota > Bacteroidia > Bacteroidales > Bacteroidaceae > Physcousia. The sequence goes on along the minus strand of CAMKTN010000029.1, from coordinate 5,826 downwards.
AGCACTATTGGTGACATTCATCTTTATGGCAGTTTGATACTGAATCATGAGCGTTTCGGTGGACAGCCAAACATAGAAATCCATTCAGGGAATAACTACCTGAAAATTAATGGTGACGGCGAACAAATATTTAACAATATAAAAGTTAACCAATCCGGCTCAAGCAGTAGTAAAACACAGTTACTGAATAATTGTGACAATATTACGGCTACAGGGGATAATATCTTGAGTTTCGGCACAGAAGCAAAGAAATGGTATTTCGTATCCCTACCTTTTGATTTGGATGTATCAAGAATAGAGCCAGGTGATGGTGCGCAATATGCCATCCGCTATTACGATGGTGCTGGTCGTGCTGCAAATGGTAAGTCGGGCAACTGGAAGAATGTTGATCGCACAAGTATTATTCCTGCGGGTACAGGCTTCATTTTCCAGACAAACATTACCACAAATAACATTTGGACAAAGTTTTATGCTGCCGACACGGAGAACAAGTATGGCACACTGAGGAATAATGAGTTTATCAAAACGCTTGAAGTGAACGCCAGCGAGACGGCAAGTGACAGAGGTTGGAACCTCGTGGGAAACCCCTACCAGTGCTTCTATAATAACCATTGCCTGAACTTCACCGCACCCATTACAGTATGGAGTCCAAATAACAATACTTACACCGCCTACTCGCTGACCGATGACGACTATGCCATCCGTCCCAATGAGGCATTCTTCGTGCAGTGCCCCAATGAGGAGTACAACACCATCAGTTTCCCCCTGCAAGGCCGTCAACTTACCTCCGTCATCGAGAGCCAGAACGCAGTGAAGGCAGAGTTCCCAGAGGTGCGCACCCGTCAGCTCGTGAACCTTACCGTCAGCGACGGCGAATGGGAGGACCAGACACGCGTGGTGCTGAACGAGAAGGCCAGCATGGCTTATGAAACCTCCTGCGATGCCACCAAGTTTATGAGCATGGAAACAAGTGTGCCGCAGCTCTACACGCTTGATAGCGATGGCACGCAGTATGCCATCAACGAGCGCCCGATGGGTGATGGCACTGTGAACCTCGGCTTCTATGCCGGACACACAGGCAACTTCAGCATCAATGTGACCCGTTGCGATGCAACGCAAGTGTTCATTACCGACAACCAGACAGGTGAGACCACTGAAATCACCTCTTCTGCATATTCTTTTGCCGCCGAAAGTGGTACCTACAACTCACGCTTCACGCTGAGCTTCGTTGCGGGCAATGCTACGGGCATCACTGAAACAGAAGGAGCTGGCGACGGTGTGCAGACTGATGTCTTCAGCGTAGATGGCAAATATCTGGGCAAGAATGCCAAGAGCCTCGGGGCTGGTGTCTATGTGCTGCGACAGGGTAAGAAGGTTAGCAAGGTTGTTGTGCGCTAAGAGATGTTGTCGTGCACTAATTAATAATGTACGCGTATGAAAAAGATACGTTTTCTGTTAACAGCTGTGGTGTGCCTCATGGGGCACACCGCAGCCCAGGCCCAGGGCGACTTCAACCCGTCGTCGCCTGAGGAGCCTGGCCCGCCGACCGTGTACTCGCGGATTGTGCTTTTGCGCAATATCGACGACGCTGGTAGCGTTTCCGGTGCGGGGCGGTATGTCGTGGGCAATAGCGTGAAAGTCTATGCCTACGTCAACACCGGCTACACCTTCCGGAACTGGACGGACACCAAGGGCAATGTGCTCAGTACGGCAACCTCCTTTAACTTCGTGAACACAGAACTGACGGACACACTCGTTGCCAATTACGCGTTTACACCCAGCAACCCCAGTGAGCCCAGCGAACCAAGCACTACGCTCTACTACCGTCTTGGGTTGGAGGCCACGCAAGGCTGCTCAGTCAGCGGTGCGGGCCGCTATCTGGCTGGGAAGAGCGTGAATGTGAGTGCTTACATCGAGAGTGGCTACAGCTTCCAGGGCTGGACGAACCGCAAGGGCGAGACCGTTTCCACGAGCACTTCGTTCAGCTACACGATGCCCGTTGATGGCGACACGCTGAAGGCCAACTGCGTGTTCAATCCCAGCTCGCCGGCTGAACCCAACGACCCCATTCTGCGACACACGGTAACAGCCACTTGTTCCGACGGTGGTTACTACAATGGCAGCACAGGTCGCTTCCTCGAAGGCGGCACTTATACCTTCACGGCCTATGCCAACAGCGGCTATGACTTTGTGGGCTGGTACCTGAACGGAGAGCTGTATACCAACCTGCGCTCGTTCAGCTACACGATGGGTAAGGAGAATATGAACTTCTATGCCCAGTTTGTCTTCAATCCCAGTTCACCCGGTGAGCCCAACATGCCAGCCATCTCGGATTATGCCTACTACCTGTACACTGTGACGGGTCGTCCTGGCGACACACTCAAGTATGGCATCAATCTGGTCAGCACCCAGGTGGTGAAAGACCTGAACATTCGTATCACCTTCCCCGCCGGCGTTGTGGTGGATCCAAGCAACTATGTGTTGAGCGACAAGGCCGTGGGCTACGAGGTAACCATCTGCGAGGCAGTGGATACCATTTCCATTATCGAGGAAGGTGCGCAATTATGGGATTTCACCTTCATTGGTGGCACAACAGAACCAGCTACTCAGGCTCTGTTAACTTTCGACGTGTTCCTGCCCGACACCATTGACACCGGCCATCGTCATCAGGTGAAAATCAACCAGATTTCGATGACAATGGCGGACGGAACAGCCGTGACCGCACGAACACGCAACGGACTCATAGGTGTGTTTAGGGTTGGAGATGTGAATGGTGACGATGAGGTGAACGAAGTGGATGCTCAGCAGATATTGGATGTATCGGCGGGTATTGTCAAAAAGGATGAGCTTGAAGTGCCTGAGGTGATTGACGTCCCTGGCGGTAGCAATGATGCACTGGAGGTCAATGCACAGATCGTGCTTGACTATTCAGTGGCTAAGGAGAAACCTTGGTGAGTAATAATTAGATACAATGAAAAAGAAAATAATCAATCTAATGGCTGCCTTGATGGTATGTTCAACGGCAGCCGCACAGACAATAAGCGTGGGGGATGTGGAGATGCTGCAAAGCGGGCATACATCCACATTCGTGCTCCACATACAGGATGCAGAGGCTATGACCTCGATGCATTTTGAACTTAATGACCCATCAGGTAAATTTGCTATCAGTGGCGCAACTGCTACGACAGCATGGGCCGCTATTTTCTCTGCAGGAAGCGAGGGCGTAAGTGCCATCAGCACGTCGGACAAGGCTTTTAGTGGGGAAGGCGATATCGCAAGTATTGAACTAACGGCAGATGCCAGTGTTGAATTAGGCACATATGCTATCACCCTCACCAACGTCCGTATAAACGGAAAGAATGTGGAGGAGACAACGTTCAATGTCACCGTGTCCGACTACATCACCCTTGATGAGACCTCAGATGAAATGCTGTTGGAAGTCTCGGATGTCAACATTCGGTTGAAGCGCACCATCAAAGCCAATGAATGGAGCACGATCTGCCTGCCGTTCACGGCGACGGGCGAGCAGGTGAAGGCGGCCTTCGGCAATGATGTTCGCTTGTCGGCATTCACGGGTTGGGAGAGCGAGGAGGATGATGACGGGGCCATCGTGGCCATCAACGTCACCTTCACTGAGGCAGACGCGGAGGACGGCATTGAGGCTAACACGCCTATGCTCATCATGGTGAGTGAGGCGGTGGCGGAAGCCACATTCGATGGCGTGACGCTGGAACCCGAGGAAGAGCCTGTAGTACAAGTAGGCAAGAAAGCATCGCAGCGTGGCTACTTTTATGGAACCTATGTCGCTACGAAAGTTCCGGAAGAAAATTTGTTCCTCAGCGGCAATAAGTTTTGGTACTCCACAGGTGCTACTTCTATCAAGGCATTCCGTGGTTTCTTTGAGTTCCGTGATGTCTTGGATGCGTACTACGATGTCGCGTCCGTTAAGTTCAATCTCGATGTCGATGGCGTTGCGACGCAAGTCAACGATATTCACGTGGAGACTCCTCTGCCACAGGCCTTTGACCTGAGTGGTCGTCGCGTTTCAGAGATGCGGAATCATGGTGTATATATCATAAACGGGAAAAAAATAATGAAATGAGAGCGGTCATGAAGAAGATATATATAATCCCTGAAATTCAGGTTGAGCAGGCAGAATCGGTAATGCCTTTGGCCACAAGTGGTGTCACAAGCAACAACGGTATCGGTTACGGTGGTGTTGACCAAGCTGGAACTCTCGATCCCAGCACCAAGGAAAACCCATTTGAATTCGAATATCAATGGTAGGGTGTGACCTTAGGCGTATAATATCCAGCAGGCTGCATCACCCGATGCAGCCTGCTGTGTAAGGCGATGAAGCTTGCTGCTCATGAATTTGACATACCTTCATCATTTTGCGTCTAATCAGCCGAAGGTTAGCGGATTGCATAATTTCAATCCTACATCAAACCTGCATTAAACCAGCATAGCCTTAGAAGCTTCACGATGGATACGATTACAGTAAGTATCGTATAATATATAATAAGGTGTGGAACGATGAAGATGGAAGAGGGAAGATGGAAGAGTTGTGGTTTGATGTAGGATACAGACAAGAAGCGTCACGCTTTCCCCCATGATAAAATCTCCTATAATCCCGGCGGCTTTGAGGTCGTCGGGAATTTTTGTGCGATGCTTGAAAATCTGTGGCAAAAATTTGGCGGTTAGTACCATTTGTGGTACCTTTGCCGCCGAAAACAAGTAATACGAATGAGTTCAAAGGATAAATTAGTCGAACGCTTCAAGAAGCGGCCAAAGGATTTTACGTACGAGGAGACGATTATCCTGTTGTCACACTTCGGCTACGAGGTTCACAACAAAGGGGCAACATCAGGCTCTCGCGTGAGATTCAAGAATGAGGCGACGGGCATTTACATCGACATACATCGCCCGCACCCCGGCAGCATCATGAAAGAGTGGATGGTGAAGGCAATTTATCTGCATTTGAAGAGTAATCACTTAATATAGAAACGACGATGGATTTTCTTGAATATAAAGGTTATAAAGGCAGTGTTGAATATAGCAAGGAAGACGACTGCCTGTTCGGCAAGGTACAGGGCATGAGCAAGGCGCTGATCTTGTATGAGGGTCAGACGCTGGATGAGCTCCGCAAGGATTTCGAGGCGGGCGTGGACAGCTATCTGGAGGGCTGCAAGGCTGATGGTGTGGAACCTGCTAAGCCTTATAGCGGGCGATTGAATCTGCGGATGTCGTCGGAACTGCATTCGCGCGTAGCGTCATTCGTCTCGGCAACGGGGACGACCATCAATGAGTTTATCAACAAAGCCATCAGGGAGGAACTGAGACACGTGGCCGCGTTGTAGGCGTAGTCTTTTTATGACATCGAAACAGAGATGTGCTTCATGCTGTGAGGCACATCTTTTTTGTGGGGCGTGGGGTGAAAAAAGTCCAACTTGACATGTGCCACTTTGATCCAGCATCAGAGGATGACATGGACGACAACGGCATGAGCCGCTATATGGAAAGCAATGATGATGAGGGTTGGGAGTGAAAGATGGAAGAGGGAAGATGGAAGAGGGAAGAGGGAAGAAGGATGAGGGAAGAAGGATGAGGGAAGAAGGATGAGGGAAGAAGGATGAGGGAAGAGTGGATTCTGTAGAATCAGATCTATGGGGAATGTATAAAAAATCCAATTAGAAATTTTTGTGGGGATTGTCGTTTTTTGTAAAAATAATTTTGTGGGGATTGTTTCTTTTCTCTAACTTTGCAGCAAATATGAAACAAATACTGATGAAAACAAGTCTGACTTGCCTCCTGACGATGGGGGCC
>CAMKTN010000028.1 GCA_946415705.1 uncultured Prevotellaceae bacterium | reverse complement strand
CACCGGTGGAGACCATTGTCTTGCGGCGACTGGCGATGTCGTCGATGTACTTCTGGTGTTCCTTATCATATATAAAGGTACGCAGGCGCGCGAGCGCACGTTCCTTATTTTTAGGTTGGTCTCGCGTCTCCGTACATTCGATGAGGATTTCCTCGGTCTCACCTGTGTTGGGGTTGGTCCACATATATCGTGCACGTACACCGGATTCTACCTTGTTGACGTTCTGTCCGCCGGCGCCCTGGCTGCGGAAGGTGTCCCATTTAATCGCACCTTCGTTGATTTCCACATCGAATTCCTCGGCTTCTGGCAGCACGGCGACGGTGGCGGCAGAGGTATGCACGCGTCCCTGTGTCTCGGTGGCCGGCACTCGCTGTACGCGGTGCACGCCGCTCTCATACTTCAGCGTGCCATAGACCTTTTCACCGGTGACCGAGAAGATGATCTCCTTGTAGCCACCTGCGGCACCTTCCGTGAAACTGCTGATGGCAATCTTCCAACCCTTTGTCTCGCAGTACTTTGAGTACATGCGGAAGAGGTCGCCAGCGAAGAGTGCTGCCTCGTCGCCACCCGTGCCGCCGCGGATCTCCATGATGACATTCTTGTCGTCCTCGGGGTCAGCGGGGATGAGCAGCAGCTTGATGTCTTCCTCAAGCTGCGGCATACGCTCCTGTGCTGCGCTGAGCTCCTCGCGCGCCATCTCCTTGATATCGGGATCGTCCTCGGAGAGCATCTCCTTGGCATCCTCGATGGTCTGCAGCGTCTGCACGTATTCGCGGCGCTTCTTCACGATAGCGCCCAGGTCCTTGTATTCCTTGGTCAGCTTGACGTAGCGCTTCTGGTCGGCGATGACGGATGGGTCGGTGATGAGTGTTCCCACCTCTTCGTAGCGGCTCACCAAGCCCTCAAGCCTGTTTAACAAGTCATTGTTCTCTATTGCCATATTTCTTTTGTAGTAAAAAAGCGGGCTTGTCGTGGTGACATGTCCGCCTTTGCTTGTAGGAACGATCGGGCTCGAACCGATGACCTCTTCAATGTGACTGAAGCGCTCTGAACCAACTGAGCTACGCTCCTATCTTTCGTTTGCGGCTGCAAAGGTACGACATTCTTTTGTAACCACAAACGAAAAGCTCGTTTTTTTCGCTTTCGCTACTCGTTTTCTCGTTAGAAAGCGTTTCCGATGACCACCTTTCTGCCGTTGACGACATAGATACCGGCGGGCAGACCGCTTAGCGTGGTTGCTGCCGAGCGCACTTTCACGCCGCTGAGGGTGTAGATATCTGCGGGCGCATTCTCGGAAAGGATGTCTTGTATGGCATCGGCCGCAAGTACGGTCAGCGTACCCTCACCCGTTGTCACATTATAGTATTCAGACGTGCCACGGGTCATCTTGATGGTGTATGTTCCCATCTCCGTGGGTGTGCCGCCCGACACATAGCAACGCGGCAGTGTCGTGAAGGTTGACTCCATGGTGTCATTGCCGATAAAGCCTTCGAGCGTGAAGACAAATGTCGGCAGCTCCTCGCCCAAGTGCATCGTGGCATCTTCCACATGGCCAGTCAATTCAGCCTTTCTCACCGTCAGCTTACCGTTCTTCAGCGTCAGACGACGGTTGTTGGTGGTGCCTTTCTGGACGAGGATGTCGTAAGTACCGGGTTTGGTCGTGCTTCGCACGCTGGTGATTAATGACGGTTCGCCCTTCAGGGTGCCAGTGCCTGTCACTGTGTATGTCAGTTCCGGTACAGTTTCGCCATAAACCATCGTCTTATTGTCTGCAGTGACAACTAAGTTCTCATAGACGGCGAAGACGGCGGTGTAGGTGGCGTCTTGGCTGACGGTGACGGTGTACGTGGCATCCGTGGAGAGTTCGGTGCCGTCCTCAGCCTGCCAGCAGATGAATTCGTAACCCTTTGCGGCTGTGGCAGTGAGCGTCGTCTGTTCTCCATCATAGAAGGAGCCGCCGCCAGTGACAGTGCCCTGCCCGAAGGGTTGCGCCTCTGCGGTGATGGTGCGCATGGCGGGTGTGGTGCCCTGCTCGAAGTTGGCCTTCAGGGTGTAGCGTTCTCCGGCGGTCTTGAAGGAGGTGACGAAAGTATAGATGGCATCGCGCGACACGATGTTGTCGTCCTGGTCTGTCCAGCAGCGGAAGTAGTAGCCAGTGGCAGGGGTTGCGTGGGCATGGGCTGTCATACCCGTAGAGAAGAATATCTCTTGATTAGCAGAGTTGTTGTCATCCTTAAGACCTACGGTACCGCCTTCAGAAGAATTGGCATAGACATAGACACGGCCACGCGTACCCCAGTCGGTTTTCATCCGGTAGATGGTGCTGTCACCGATGCACTCTGTTTGATATGCGTATCGGTAAGAGCCACTATCCCATACAGATGACAGGCTGAAATGCAGGTCATAAGCAAGGCTGCTATAGTTGTTATGCACTAATGAGTTACCGCTATGGAAGATGAACTCTCGGACAGCGCTTTCTTCATTGGTGAAGTCAACGTCCATCTCCTGGGTCCCAAAGTTGCTACTGCCTCCATTCTTGCCTTTCCACATCAGTGCAATTGGCAAAGTTCCTTTGTATGGGCGGCTGTTGGCAAGTTTATCCAGTTGAACACTTACACGAATGGAGTCGGCATCGATGTAGTGGTTGGCATCGGCATTCAACACCGTGAACGAGGCACGAATACGGGGGTAGAGGGCAATCTCGACGTTGCTGCCAGAGACGCTGCACTCGCGAACGTCCATCTTCGGGTGTGAGAAAGTGAGGCTGCCGTAGAGAGTGATGTGTTGTATGGTCGGCGCTATGTTCCGGAGCGGCAGGCTGACAGACTGTGTCTCGCCAGCCTTGATGGAGACATGTACCAAGGAGGTGGCTTTTGCATCTCCGCTACCGTACATGTAGTCCGTCCAATAGGTGAGCGTGACGTCGCCCTCGTAATCCTCCTCACTTTCGTTCCAGATAACGGCGTTGTAGGTGTTTGTGCTGCCTGTCTCCAGCGTCCCTTCCACGGTAGGTGTCTCGATGCACGTTAGCTTGAGGTTGGGCTTGAAGTGAGCCACCAAATTGCAGTCTTCGTTCATGGTTAGCGTGAGCGTATTGTCTTCAGAGACAATCACACCATTCTTTGTCCAATGATCGAAGTAGTAATCTACATGCATGAATTTGTATGTATTATACCACTCTTCATTCCATAAATAGGTGGTTTCTCCGTTGTGTATGAAAGGTCCTGCGGTGACACTCAGCTCACTGCCCGCAATGATGCTATTGCTGCTACTCTCGTTGAAGCTGCCAGCCCCCTCGGGACTGACGGCTATGGTGTAGTTCACAATGCCGGGCATTTTCTTGCCTCCGGCTACTATAATCTTATAGTCTGGTTGTCCGTTGTTCTCTATTTTGAAGCTCTTGCTGCCCTCTTGCAGGATGGGAGTCACGGAGAAGTGCAGAAGGTAGCGGTAGTACGTTTCCATTGTCGCCTCTGGGAGGTTGATGGGTAGTTCCACCGACTGTCCGGGCTCTAGATTGATATCGAGGTCGGTGGAAAAGACAGCCCCAGAGTTGGCTGTCGCCAACTGCACGTTCACCTTGCCATTGACCGTAGGTGCGTAGCCATCAGGCTCGGGGTATTCTATGCGCACGTTGGCGTTGAGCTTCGTATCGTAAATCCAGTAGGTGCCGTACTCGTCTTCGGCCTCGGGCAGCTCAGGGACGTTGGTAGTCACGCGAAGGATCGGGAAGGGAGCGAGCGCAAACTCGCTGCCGCTGACGTGAATATCGCCGATATAGCTCCCAAGGTAGAAGTGGTTCTGGGTATTGTTGGTGCGCATGCTCCAGGTAATGATGTCGGTCATCGTGATGGTCTTGGTCTCGTCGGCAGCGATGTTCACGGTTTGTTCTGCCAGCATATCCTGCGTGGTGCTGTTGAAGATGCAGAGCGGACCGGCATAGTCTCCTCCCTCGTTACGGATGGTGAAGGACGCGTTGAACCTATCAGTGTAGTGATAGGTGCCTGTGATAACAGGCGCTGCCGTACAGACGAGTTTGGCATCAGAGATGGGCGCTGCGGTGTAGTCCATCGGCGTGAGCGTGAGCGTCTGTCCGCTGATGACAGCCTTGACATAGACAACCTCGCTGTCTAAGCAGCGCTGCCAGGAACTCTCGCCCGATTGGCGGCAGACGGGCACAATCTGGTACTCGCCGTCGGCCACCTCTTCACTGATGCTGACATTGATGCTTTTGCTGAGGATGTCGCCCACGCGAGCGCTGGTTGTGGCTGATGAGAGCAGCGAGCGTTGCATATCATCCTGATACAGGGCAAGGGCGTAGTCGATGCCAGCAGCATGAGTGGTCACGAACAACGTGGGCGTGATAGCAACATTTTGAAAGCTGCCAGTGGTGGCAGAACGCTGTGTCGTCGTCTGGTTGGTGGTGATACTGTGGCAAGCCAGTGCGGCTTTCGTATCGGCGTGACCGGATGGTACGCAGCCGAGAATGGCATATTGCCAATTGGTGTATCCGTCGCTGGAACTGCCGCCGCCCGTGCCGCGTCCTTGAGGGTTCATCACCTGTAGGCGGAAGAAACCGTTGTAGTTGCCACCCCAACCCCAATCAATGTGGTAATAGTCTTCAGATGCATAACCGTCGCAGATGAAGGCGTGGCCACTGCTACTACTTTGCCCACTGTAATAGACGGGATGTCCCATCCGGAGCTCATTATAGATGGTGTATAGCCAGTCTTCATAGTTGTAGCTTGTTCGTCCTACGAAGCAGATACCGTTGCTGTAACCGAAATAGTTACTGAGTGCGGGAGCCACATTTTTGCTGTATGCGGCGGAGGAATTTGCACCGTAATCCATCTGCACAGCCATGCCGCAGTAGAGCATCAGCTCGCTGACGGCCTTCTGCTGGGCTTCGGTGGTTGCCTCCCAATCTGCGCGTGGCATATTTGCCCAGTCGATAGCTGTGCCGGCAGCAATGTCGGGGTGCGTGAACTCAAGGCGCTCAGCCACACGGTTAGGGATGGTGCCTGTTGTTTGGGCGGGATGCTGCCAGTAGTTCATGACCTGTGCCATGGCGGTGGCAACACAGCCGGTGACGCATTGCTTACCGTTGTCCATGGGGCAGAGCAGGTTGAAGGGTGAATGTTGATTCCACTCAGTGCGGAGCAGCGGAGCGATGGGCGTTCGCGAGACGTAGGTGTCACTTGTGGCTGTCAGCGTGGTGGAAGCAGCGGCGGCCTTTATCTGAGCCTTGTATCCGTCCAACCATGCCTTCACGTTGATGGGCACATGCTTCGCATCGAAGGTGCCTTGTTCGCTGTAACCGAGGATGTCGGGCGTACATTCTTCGCCAGATACGATGACAAAGCCGCCATTGGCATCGTCGTTGAAAATGTAGTAAGTGTCGTTGCTGACAGCTGTCGTGAGGCGTGGCGCATGGCGTGGCGCCTTGCGGGCAATGCTCTGCGCGGCGGGCGCTGATAAAAAGTGCGAAGCTCGTTGAAGTGCTTCCTCCTCAGATATATTCTGGGCGTTTAAATAACCTCCTCCAATGCTCCATATAATAAGGTACATGAGGCTTAAGGTAAGTCCTTTCTTGTTCATGATAGAAATGCGCCTTAAAGATGTTGCTTAGTAGTTGAACTCGCCGAACTCGCTGCGGATGGTGAGGCTGCGGGAGCCTTCTTCGATGTGTCCTACGACCTGAGCGTCGATGTTAAAGCTCTTGGAGATGGCGATGACAGCGTCGGCATCCTCTGGACGGACATAGACTTCAAGGCGATGTCCGCAGTTGAAGACCTTGTACATCTCGCTCCAGTCGGCACCGCTTTCTTCAGCAATGATGTGGAAGAGGGGCGGAACGGGGAACATATTGTCCTTCACGACGCGACAGTTGTCGCCCACGAAGTGGAGTACCTTCGTCTGTGCACCACCGGTGCAGTGTACCATGCCGTGGATGCGGGGGCGCAGCTGGTCGAGGAGGCAACGGACGACGGGGGCGTAGGTGCGGGTGGGGGAGAGGACAAGCTTTCCGATACTGGCGCCGCCGGCGCCAGTATCGGAAAGCTTGTATTTGCCACTATAGACGAGATCGTCTGGGACGGCGTGGTCGTAGGTCTCGGGGTATTTCTCGGCGAGGTACTTACTGAAGACGTCGTGGCGGGCCGAGGTGAGGCCGTTGCTGCCCATGCCGCCGTTGTATTCCTTCTCATAGGTTGCCTGTCCGAAGCTCGCAAGGCCTACGATAACATCACCCGGTCGGATGTTGGCATTGTCGATGACATCGGCACGTTTCATGCGACAAGTGACGGTGGAATCGACGATAATGGTGCGGACGAGGTCGCCCACGTCAGCTGTCTCGCCGCCCGTACCGTAGATACCAATACCCATCTCGCGCAACTCTGCCATTAGCTCATCTGTGCCATTGATGATGGCTGAGATCACTTCGCCCGGGATGAGCATCTTATTGCGACCGATGGTGCTGCTGACGAGAATGTTATCGACGGCACCCACACACAGCAGGTCATCGGTGTTCATAATAAGTGCATCCTGCGCGATGCCTTTCCACACGCTGAGGTCACCCGTCTCTCGCCAATAGGCGTAGGCGAGGCTGCTCTTTGTGCCGGCGCCGTCGGCATGCATGATATTGCAGTACTTGGGATCACCGCCGAGGATGTCAGGGATGATCTTGCAGAACGCCTGCGGGAAGATGCCTTTGTCGATGTTCTTGATGGCGGCGTGTACGTCTTCCTTGGCGGCAGAGACGCCGCGAGCCATATAACGGGCAGACCCTCCCCCCTGCCCCTCCCTTGTAGGGCGGGGAGTAGGATGTATTTGCCTGTTTGTTTTTATGTCGTTTTGTTGCATATAGGATATTTATTCTTATCTATCTTGTTTGGTAATTACTCCCCTCCCTAAAGGGAGGGGCAGGGGGGAGGGTCTGCTCTTAGAACTGCACCTCCGGTGCTTTCTCAGCTCCGGCTTCAGCAGCAAACGGTGTCTTCTTGTTAAAACCGAAAATCCAAGCCCAGATGTTGTTGGGGAACTTGCGGACGCTCACGTTGTAGGTTTGCACGGCTTCATTGTAAAGGCGACGTGACTCAGCGATGCGGTTCTCGGTGCCTTCGAGCTGTGCCTGCAGTTCACTGAACTGCTCGTTGGCTTTCAGGTCGGGATAGGCCTCGGTGATGGCGAGGAGGCGTCCCAGTGCTTGGCTCACTTCGCCCTGTGCCTCTTGGAAGGCGGCAATTTGCTCGGGAGTGGCATTGGCAGGGTCGATAGTGATCTGAGTGGCCTTCGTGCGGGCCGCAACGACAGCCTCCAGTGTCTCGCTCTCATGGGCGGCATAACCCTTGACGGTGTTCACGAGGTTGGGAATGAGGTCGGCGCGACGTTGATACTGCGTCTGCACATCGGCCCATTTCTGATTGACTGTTTCCTCTTCTTCTACCAGTTTGTTATAGGTGCAACTGGTGAGTGCAAATGTTGCCATGATGGCAAGCAAGATAGATTTCAATGTCTTCATTGTTGTATTTGTTTTTGAGTTGATGATTTCTCAGAATCGTCCTCCAGCTCCTCCGCCACCGAAGGAGCCACCGCCGAAGTGGCCGCCGCTAAAGGAACTGCCACCTCCGCCAAAGAAGCTGCCGCCAAGGGCGCCACCGGCTGCTGCTGCGCCGGAGCCGCTATTGATGTCTTCGTCCCAATGCTGCTCTTTGGTGAATTTGCAATGGGTGCAGCGATAGGTGTCATGGTGTGTGATGATGCCCAGACGTTTGTTTCTGGTTGTACGGCTACTGATTTTCTTCATCTTATACTGGTGACAGCTGGGGCAGTATCTCTTCTTGCGTTGCTCCAGCCAGATGGCAAGACAGATGCAGCCTGCTCCGAGTGCTATGTAGGCTAGGGCGGTCATCAGTTCTGCGATGTCATCGTCATCGTCGAAGTCCGAGCTGCCTACTAATGACGGGTCGCCATCGACATAGCGTGTGATAGCTCGTACGGTGGCTAACATGGCTTCGTCCCAGTCACCTTCGCGCAATGCTGGCAGCATCTGGTGGTTTTCGATGCGCTTACAGATGGCATCGGGCAGTGTGCCTTCTAAACCGCGTCCGGTAAGAATGTAGTATGCACGGTCTCCGGTGGATAGTAGGATGATGAGACCTGTGTTCTGCTCCTTGGAGCCGATGCCATATTTACGGCCGAGGGCCATGCAGAACTCGTATGTGTCACCACCCTCGATGCGCTCCACAACGGCTAAAACCGTCTGCACACCATGTGCAGCTTCCATCTCTCCGAGCCATAAATTCAGCGAATCGACCGCAGTTTGTGAGAGTATTCCATCGGGATTGGTGACATACTGCGTCTTGTCTTGCAGATATGGAATCGGCAAGTTGTCAGGGGTATAGGTTGCAGCGTGTAGTGCAGCAACCAATATCATACATCCTATCGTTAATCGTAGTCTCATATGTCTTGTTCGTTCCAGAACTTCCATGATGCGAGGGCTTGCAGATGCAGCATTTCGAGGCCGTTCTTGACGGTGGCACCGAAGCGGCGCCCTTCGCGCATAAAGAGGGTGACCTCTGGATTATAGACGAGGTCGTAGAGGAGATGGCGTGGAGAGAGAGCTGCGTAAGGTATCGTTGGTGCAGCGTTGGTATTGGGGTGCATACCGAGCGGCGTGCAGTTGATGATGACAGTGTAATCGGCGAGGAGGGCAGGGGTGATGGCGGAGTAGGAGAGAGTGGAGCCCTCGGGAGAACCCTCGGGAACCGTAACGGAAGCCTTGGGATTTGTAGTGGGTTTGCGGCTGACATAGCGCCATTCGATGCCGAGCTGTTCGAGGCCGTGACAGATGGCTTTGGAGGCGCCACCTGTGCCGAGGACGAGCGCTTTTTTGTGATGGGGCTGCAGGAGAGGACGAATACTCTCGGTGAAACCGATGATATCGGAATTATAACCTTTTAGTATTGTTCGTCGCTTTGGGTCTAGGCTACGAACGATGCGTATTACATTCACCGCACCTATGGCGCGGGCCTCGTCAGAGAGTTCATCGAGGTATGGGATGACGGTCTGCTTGTAGGGTATGGTGACATTCAATCCGCAAAGGTGGGGGTGATCTGCGATGAGCTGAGGCAATGCTTCGATGGATGGCAGCTCGAAGTTCTGATACTCGGCATTCATCCCTTCGCGCGCGAACATATTATTAAAGAACGCGCGTGAGAAGCTGTGTCCTAACGGGTAGCCTACAAGGCCGTATAAGGCCTCACCCCCGTCCCCTCTCCTGTTAGAAAGGGGAGTTAGTTCTATAGAATGTCGGTCCGTATTATTCATTATGTTATTGGCCTTGCAGGTGATAGTGTTGCCATACAGCGCGGAGCTGCTTGTCGTTGCGATTCTCGCTGTTGTTAATGAGGTTGAGGGCGGTATCCTGACACACATGGTTGTCGGCTTTCAGGTAGTCGTAGTATCCATGTTCGCAGAATGTTATAGGTGTTTTCGATAGCCGTGCCATCGCGTTGAACCATACATCGTCGGCTGTGGGACAGATTTCCTGAAATACCTCTTTATGAAAGACTTCCTCCGGCAGGCTGCCAGCAGGGTAGAGAACACCGCCGAAGCCCTCGAAGAACAAATCATTGGATGCGCCATCGGCGGGCTCTTTGTGAAGATATGGCCATTGAAGGATTTTAGTGGGGATTCCTTCGCTGTCACGGCTCATCTGCATCACCATATTTCCTACGATGGAATGGGGACTTTTTGTGTGTGGTGCCATGAGGTTCTCAAGGAAGTCGTGAGGGTAGTAGATATCATCGTCAATGGTGACGATGTGGGCGTCAGGGAACATCTTGAGGGTGGGTAGAAGCTTGGTGTAGGAACGTAGGTCCCTTGTTCCAAGTACCTGTAACCCTCTCTCTACCTGCCTTTGAAGTGTAAGAGGCAACGGCCGATGATCTGTCTCATCTCTCCAAAGCACGATACCATTGGGCTTTACCGTTCCCTGCATGATGCTCTCAATTGTCGTACATACTTCATAGAAGCGCTTGCCGTAGGTCGTCAGTGACACGATGACTGGTGTCTCACCGACTGCCGGTGAGACAACCCCAGCCTCCTTGTTTTGGAGCGCAGCCTCTAGTAACCTTTCCCTGCGTAGCTCCTGCAGGAGCCGTGCGGTGGTCGCTTCTGTGAGGTCCGGCGTGATCTCCGCCAGTAGGAAGGCTGTTAGTTTGCGCTTGATGAAGTCCTTTACCATAGTTTAATGATTGGCGAGCCAGGCTGTGACATTCTTTTCGATGCGAGTGGCCACATCGGCGGACGAACCGCTGATAACGGAGCTGCAGGGAGCGCTACCGAGCGCGCTGGCTTTCTCGAACTTTTGGCCAACGATATGCTCGTAGAGCTCGATGTAGCGATCGCTGATGCTCTCGACGAAAGTGTCGGTGAGTTCAGGCATTTTGTCACCTGGGCGGTTCATGAAATCGTGGTCGATGAGCCATTGACGCACGAATTCCTTGGAGAGCTGGCGCTGTGGTTCGCCCTTCTCGAATTTCTCCTCGTAGCCATCAGCGTAGAAGTAGCGACTGCTGTCCGGTGTGTGAATCTCATCGATGAGGATGACCTTGCCGTCACGCTTGCCAAACTCATATTTGGTATCCACAAGGATCAAGCCCTTCTTGGCAGCAATCTCGGTGCCACGCTTGAAGAGAGCGCGGGTGTAGCGCTCCATAACTTCGTAGTCTTCAGCGCTGACGATGCCCTGGCGGATGATTTCTTCTTTGGAGATGTTCTCGTCATGCCCTTCGTCAGCCTTGGTTGTGGGGGTGATGATAGGCTCAGGGAAGCGTTCATTTTCTCTCATTCCATCGGGTAATGTCACACCACACAACTCGCGGCAGCCATTCTTGTATTCGCGCCAGGCAGAGCCCGTGAGATAGCCGCGGATGATCATTTCCACGCGGAAACCTTCGGCTTTGAGTCCTACGGTGACCATCGGGTCGGGTGTGGCCAGTTTCCAGTTGGGGACGATGTCTGCGGTAGCATCGAGAAAGGTAGCTGCAATCTGGTTCAGCACCTGTCCCTTGAACGGGATGCCTTTAGGAAGAACGACGTCGAAGGCCGAGATGCGGTCTGTGGCGACCATTACCATGATGTCGTCGTTGATGTTATAAACATCGCGTACCTTGCCGTGATACACGCTCTTTTGTCCTGGAAACAGGAACTCGGTTTTTGTTAATGCGTTCATTGTTATTATTGGGGTGTTAATGAGACTTATGGCGCTAATGGGGCTCATTGGACTCATTGGTCTCATGGGCCTTGTTGGATTTTTCGTAGGCTTCTACGATTCTTGTGACCAATTTGTGGCGGATGATGTCCTTTTGGTTCATTTCGATGACGGCGATGCCCTCCACATCCTGTAAGATCTGCAAAGCATCGATGAGTCCGCTTTTTTGTGAACGTGGTAAGTCGATTTGCGTCATATCGCCCGTGATGATCATCTTCGTATTCATACCCATGCGGGTGAGGAACATCTTGATTTGTGCCGGGGTCGTGTTTTGTGCTTCGTCTAGGATGACGATGGCATCGTTGAGGGTACGACCGCGCATGAAGGCGAGCGGAGCAATCTGAATGATATTTTGCTCCATCATCTCGTTCAGCTTCTGGCGCGGTATCATATCTTCTAAGGCGTCGTAGAGCGGCTGGAGATACGGGTCGATCTTGTCTTTCATATCACCGGGCAAAAATCCTAACTTTTCACCGGCTTCCACCGCAGGACGGCTGAGGATGATGCGTCGCACCTCCTTATTCTTCATCGCGCGCACGGCTAAAGCGATGCTGGTGTAGGTCTTTCCCGATCCGGCGGGTCCGATGGCGAAGACCATGTCGTGGCGTTCGAAAGCCTCTACGAGGCGCTGCTGGTTTTCACTGCGTGCCGTAATAGGCTTACCCGTTACGCTGAAGACGATGGCGCCTGCGATGCTGTCGCGCTTTGTGCGCTCACCTCTCACGATGTGGATGATGTCCTCTTCGCTGAGGCTATTATACTTGGCGCAGTGTCGTTGCAGCTTTTCAATGTTCTCTTCGAAAATGCATAGTTCTTCCTCGTCGCCCATCACTTTCACGACATTGCCGCGTGCCACGATGCGCATTTTAGGGTGTAACGCCTTAATCATCTGCATGTTGGTGTTGTTGACACCATAGAAGATGATAGGGTCTGCTTCTTCTAGGATGAAGTGCTTTTCTGTCATTCGTTATCTTTTTCGGGGGCAAATATAATGAAATCCTGTGAAACGTAGGAGTGATTCGAAAGAAATGTTTTATCTTTGCACCGCTTTTTGTGATACATCATTGTGAAAACCCTCAGAAAAGACATTTTTGTGAAGTCAATCATCGCCATTGTGGCGGTGTTGTTCCTTGTTCGGCTCTGTTGGCCGAAGGTGACCGAATCGTCATCTCCAGAAGCAGCTGTTCTTACAGAGGCTTCGGCTGACTCTTTAGCCCTTACAGATAGCGTGGTGGCAGACACCGCTTGCCGCGTGCAGCCCGCTAATGTACGCCGTTCCGAGCTCTTGGCTTTGTCGTCAATGGCGCCTCGCTTGGATTTCAGTACGCGTCATCATATCCGTGGTGTACACTCCTATCTGCAGTCTTTCCCTGACGTTCAAGATGTTCAGTTCCCTGTAGCAGTGGCTAATGGCGTTTCTTCCGTAGAAGACCGTGCTGAGGCTGAGCTCCGTAAAAACGAACTCTTATTTGTGGGTATGAATCCTTATTATGTGATGGATGCCGGCATGAACCGCAGTATTCCCTATCTGGTTCCAAAGGCAAGCCATCTGCTACAGCACATCGGTCGTCGTTTCTTAGACTCTTTGGCCGTGAAGGGCATACCTCTGCATAAGATTATCGTCACCAGTGTCTTGCGTACCGAGGATGATGTGCGCCGTCTGCGCCGCATCAACGGCAATGCCTCCGAGCAGAGCTGCCACCGATTCGGCACCACTTTTGATATCAGCTACAACCGATACCATACAGTAGCACCACCCGATGACCCGAACCGGCGTGCTGTGCGCAGCGACTCGCTGAAGTATGTCCTTTGTGAGGTGCTCAATGATGCGCGAAAGGAGGGGCTATGCTATATTAAATATGAGGTGAAGCAAGGTTGCTTCCATATCACGGTGCGTTAAAGAAACCCATACTATACAGCTTTCGTGGAAATGTTAAGCTGTCTTAAAAACCGCGAGAGGGATAAACCTTCTCGCGGTTTTGCTGTCGTAGGTATAAAGCGAAGAGAAAAGAACCCGATTCAATTCATTTATTATCTACACACAATGAAAAAGTCTATTTTTATGCTCGCCATGGCTGCCATGATGTTCGGCAGCGTCAGCAACACAAACGCACAAGATGATAACAGTCAGCGTCAGGCTCGCCGCTCGGATATGCGTGGCCGCCAGACGGAACGACTGATGAAAGACCTGAAGCTCACGGATGAGCAGAAGGCGAAGTTTGAGCCCATCTACAAAAACTACCAGACGGAGCTGTCAGCCTTGCGCACACCGCGTCAGCAAGTGGACGGCCAGACGGGTGCCAGCGCACAAGATGGCAGCGACAAGAAAGAAGAGTTGACAGATGCGGCAGCAACCGCCCGTCTGCAGACAATCTTCGACCGTCAGGCTCAGCAGATTCAGTTGTCACAGCAGCGTCTGGATATCCAGAAGAAGTACTGCGCCGAGCTCTCCGCCTTCCTCACACCCCAGCAGCTCCTGCGCGTCTTCCGTCCGCAGCAGAACCCCAACCAGCGTCAGCAAGGCCGCGGCGGTCAGGGTCGTGGCGGTGACTTCGGCGGTGGCCGTGGTCCTCGTGGCGGTTTCGGCGGTCAGGGAGGTTTTGGCGGAGGCCCGCAAGGCGACCTCTAATTCTGGATGCAGCACGCTGCATCGACTTACACAGCAGGCTGCATCGCCCGATGCAGCCTGCTGCATTTTTTTCCTCATTTAAGAATAAAATGTGTTTTTATTTTGCGGTTCGGACAAATTGCCTTACCTTTGTGCCGTATTCACTTTAAAACCTGTTTTTATATGAAAAAAATCTACTCTTTACTCATCGCCTTGCTCGCCTTAGTCGGTGTGGCACAGGCACAAACGATCGTTTTTGACATTGCTGCTAATCCGTGGAATCTTCCGCTTGGTTCTGGTCAGGGAGAATCAGCATCAGCTGGAGATGTCGCAAAAATTGAACAAGATGGTGTAACTCTCACATTCTCTGCTGAAGGTGAAAAGACGACACCACCCCGTATGTGGACAGGTCCTCAATTACGTATGTATGCAAATAATGATGTTACTATCACAGCTGGAGGTCGTGTCATCGAGAGTGTTCTATTCACCTATACAACAAACAATACTGATCAGGACTATTTCACCAATGATATTGATGAGACACAGACAAAGAGTGGTACGGCTTGGACTGGTTCTGTCTCTTCTGTAACTTTTAAAACGGCAACGAGCAAGGGCCGTTTACAAATTACAAAGATTGAGGTGACCATCAAAAACGACGATCCTAACTATGTTGCAACTCCGAAAATCTCTCCCGCAACGGGCACATACTATGCCGCCCAGGAAGTGACGATTACAGCTGATGAGGGCTGCACGATCTACTATACCACGGACGGCGGTGATCCTAAGGCTTCTGACGCTATTTACACTGGACCGTTTACCGTTGAGAAGACAACAACGGTGAAAGCTGTGGCTGTAAAGGGTGATAACATGAGTGAGGTAGCTAGCAGTATCATTACGATTTCTATTCTTCCTTCTGGTGATGGTGACGGCTCTTTGGAGAATCCATATAACTATGTCGCTGCTACAGCCATCGCAAGTGCTTTGGCAAGTGGCGCTAAGAGCGACGATGTGTATGTCAAGGGTAAGGTGTCCAAGATAAAATACGCTTTTGATGCGCAACATGGAACAGCCACATTCTTCATAACAGATGATGGTAATGAGGCCGACAATCAGTTCCAGGTTTATAGCACCTATTTCCTCGGCAATCTCTCATGGAAGGATGGTGACACTCAGATTAAAGTTGGTGATGATGTCATCATCTATGGTAAGTTGACCAATTATCAGGGAACGCCAGAGACGGCCGCTAAGGAAAGTTGTCTTTATTCATTGAATGGTGAGAAAGCTCCAGATATTGTTTACACCGAGTTCAACACCTTCGCTGCTGCTAAGGCTGCCGCTCCCGCTGCTGAGGCTGATGCTGTCAATGCCCAGCTGAACCTCAACGAGGCCATCGTCGTCTTCGTGAATGACAAGAGCGTCTATCTCTTCGACGGCACTGATGGTATGCTTATTTACGGCAGCAACAGCAAAAACCTGAAGACAGGAGACAAGATCAGCGGTGCCATCAAGGGTAAACTCTACAAATATAATGGCAATACTCAGATCGCCAACCCCGCTTATGAGGTTACGGTGATCTCCTCGGAGAACGAAGTCGTTCCTCAGATTGTGGCTGCTGCAGACCTATTGGCCAATGACGGTGCCGCATACGAGAATGAACTCGTGAGCATCAACTACCTCGTTCCTCAGGCTACTGCTTGGGACAGTCGTAACATTTCCTTCGATGCTTATGCAGATGATTCTTACGGGAAGTCAGACGGTATTGTCGCAGCTTACGACAAATGGAACGTGGCCACCGACCTCACCTTCAATCAGGAGACTCCTTACACGCTGACAGGTTTTGTGACCGTCTATACGAAGGATAACAAAACGACCGTACAACTCTATCCCCGTACAATCGCAGACATCGACAATGGCGAAACACCTCAGCCCTATGAATTCACAGGTGATGGCACGCTTGAGAAACCCTACACCGTGGAGGATATTCGCCATAAGAATGCTACTAGCACTTCCGAAGTGCTTGAGAAGGATGTGTGGGTAAAAGCTATAATCGTTGGTTGGATTAATGGCTCTACATTGAATGCTGAAACTGCTACGTTCAAACTTGAAGGCGAGGTGAAAAATAATAACCTCATTGTGGCTGATGCAGCTGATGCTACTGCACTTGATAAACTCATCGGCGTACAGCTTCCCAATGGCGGTGCTCGCACAGACCTGAATCTGGCTGACAACCCCACTAAGTTAGGTACGCAGGTGTGGCTGAAGGGTGACATCTATAAGTAT
This sequence comes from uncultured Prevotellaceae bacterium, assembly GCA_946415705.1. Classification (GTDB taxonomy): domain Bacteria; phylum Bacteroidota; class Bacteroidia; order Bacteroidales; family Bacteroidaceae; genus Physcousia. The sequence continues at coordinate 18,082 of CAMKTN010000028.1, read as the reverse complement.
ATGGGCTATCCCGGTCTGAAGAATGTGAAGGTTTACAGCCTTGATGGCCGTACAATCGTAGATGCCATCAACGACATCGCCGCTGAAAACGCTGTCGCAAACAAGAGCATCTACACCATCGCCGGTCAGCGCGTGCAGAACCTCAACAAGCGTGGCCTGTACATCGTCAACGGAAAGAAGGTCGTGGTGAAATAAAAAGTAGGATGATTAGAGAATAAGAGAATCAGGAAATAAGCAGTTCAGATTCTCTATCTTCAGAAAAAGAGCCAAGGTTTTGCCGCCTTGGCTCTTTTCTTGTCGATATTTTTTGCCGTTCACGCTTTTTCACCTATCTTTGCCCCAAATTACCTTATTAGCAGTATGAGATATACTCGTTTTTGTTCAACGCTTATTCTTTTATTCGCTTGTGTAGCAATGACTTCACAGGCTGAGAATCTAGCCACCTATTATGCTGGAGCAAACAATAAAAAGGGGGCTGATTTGAAGACTGCTCTCTATGGTATCATACACAACCATACCAACATCGGGTATGACGGTCTTCTTTCTGCTTACCACGAAACAGACAAGCGTGCCGATGGTTACCTTCGTGACTGGTATTCCAATGCCACGAATTATGTCATCGGCGGTCCCAAAGAGAATCATTCATATAGCGGCGAGGGTGATGGCTACAATCGCGAACACCTTGTGCCGCAGAGCTGGTTCGGAAGTGGCGAGATGAAGAGTGACCTGGTGCAGGTGGTGCCCTCTGATGGTTATGTCAACAATCGTCGCGGAAATTACCCGCTTGGCGAGAATAATGGCGGCACATGGATGTCGGCCAACGGATATAGCAAGCTCGGAGCATGTACAGTCAGCGGCTATAGCGGGCAGTGCTTTGAGCCCAATGACGAGGTGAAGGGAGATATTGCACGTGTCTATTTCTATGTCCTTGCCTGCTACGAGAATCTGCATCCGAATTGGAATGGTGGCAGTGCTTCACAGGTCTTCGACGGCAAGAAATACCCTGGCCTGAAGGACTGGGCTTTGAAGATGTTCCTACGGTGGGCGAAGCAAGATCCAGTGGATGATGTCGAGCGTGCCCGTAATGAGGCTGTTTACAAATGGCAGAAGAACCGTAATCCATTCATTGATTATCCTTCGCTCTGTGAGTATGTGTGGGGCGACAGCGTCTCATACGCTTTCGATGTCTCATTGCCTCATGGACAGGGCGAAGTAGTCATTCCTGACGACCCCAATCCTGATGACCCTGATCCTGACGACCCTGTAACCCCAGATAATCCCGGTGCTCATTCAGGTTGTATCGTATTCAGTCAGTGCACATGGACCTCAGAGAAGCACCCCACTTATGGTAACGGCTACACTGCAACAGCTAATGGCTTGAAGATAAGTTATTACACCAATACTTCGCAGAATGGCGTCATTAAGACAGATGCCGAGGTGCGCCTTTACAAGGGCGCAGTGCTACTCATCGAGGGCGCAGAAGTGACGGGTGTCGTCTTCCATGCTTATGACAGTAAACTTGCTAATATGAGTATTGATGGCAAGAGCTATGCATGGCAAGATAAAGCAACAATGACATGGACGGGTAGTATGAATCCCTTCTTGGTGATGGCGCAAGACGGACAAAGCCGCATAGCAAGCATGGACGTTACCATCGCAGAACCGCTTATCACAGGGGTTGAAGACTTGGGCAGGCCTTCAGTTTTGCGCCTCGTTTTTGATGAGCAAGGTAGATATGTCGGGCATTCTGTGCCTGCACGTCGTGGCATATATCTGATTCGTGAAGGGGAGAGAACAATAAAAAGTCTTGTGAGATGAAATTGCGAACGGTTATACTAGCGTGTTTCTGTGCTCTTTCCTGCAATACTCTGTCAGCACAGGGCGTTGATTTGAAGGTGTACTATGCTAAGGCAATTGGCGAGAAGAAAGAAAATCTAAAGTCCGCGCTGCATAGTATTATCGCTAAGGCGGATGTCCTTGATTATGGCAAGGGGTCTGCAGATAAGACTTGGGCAGGCTTTTACAAGACTGACCGCATCATAGGAACCAACGAGGTTCGTGACCGCTACAGTAACGACCATCGTTATTTTGACGTTTCCAATCCGTATGCGGCCGTTAGTGGCATGAATATTGAGCATTCGTTAGCGAACAGCTGGTGGGGCGGGTCAAAGAACCAGGCTTATAAGGATATACATCACCTTATGCCATGTCAGACCACCATTAACAGTTCTAAGGGAAACTATGGCATGGGCAAGGTTACAACCGCCAAAACCGATAACGGATGCACGAAGGTCGGTACTGGCCCTGGTGCGGGGGGCAACAGTATCCAGCTGTGGGAACCCGCAGATAAGTGGAAGGGTGATTTCGCACGCGTATATTTCTATATGGTGACATGTTACAGCGACCTCACATGGAAGTCTGAGGCGCTAAAGTCACTCACCAACACAGACTGGCCGACCTTGCAACCATGGGCTTATGAGCTCTATCTGCAATGGGATAAGGATGACCCTATCGACGATATCGAGCGTGCTCGTAATGAAGCTGTTTATAGCTTCCAGAACAACCGCAACCCATTCATAGACATACCGGGTTTGGCAGAATACATCTGGGGTAGTAAGACCGAAGTCCCATTTTCCCTTGATGGACAAATCCCCGATCCGCCTGTTCCCCCTACGCCTGAGCCTGGTGATAGCGTCATCTTGGTCAACCAAAATTTCAAAGGTGATGGAGCCGGTGACTTCCGCATTGTCAATGCAGACGGCACACAATCGCAGGTTTGGGCCTATGATTCACGCTATGGAATGGTCGGTAATGCTTTCAACTATGGTAAGTCTGGTGATGCATGGCTCATAACGCCTGCTTTGGATTTGACTTCGATGCAGGGTGCAAAGATGCTGTTCAGTCATGCCGTAGGTTACAATGCAGGTGCCGACCCGCACTCTATGTTTGAAGTCCTCATCTCAATGGATTATCTGCAGATACCCAATGATGCCACTTGGACGACATTAGATGTGCAGTGGCCTTCGGCGTATCTCTCTGAAAAGAATAAGTTCACAGAATTTGTTTCGTCGGGCATCATAGACCTTGATGACTATGCCGGTCAGGTCGTGAATATCGCCTTCCGTTACACTTCAGATGCCGACCACTGCTGGGCTTGGGAACTGAGCGATTGTGTCATCAAGGCAAAGCCCTTGCCTACGGGAATAGACCAGAACTACATGTCCCCCATAGCAGGCGAGGATGCTGTCTTCGATATCAATGGCCGCTATATTGGCGTCGCAGTACCCGCGCAGCGTGGCATATATATTGTCCGTAAGGGCGGCTATACCTATAAACGTTTTGTGAAATAGTTTTTCGCGCATGAAAAAGTCTGCCTTTCTCCAGCTCTGTATGTTTTTTGTGGTTGCCACACTATGTGCGCAGCCGCTATCGTTGGATTATCTTCGTACTGTGCAAGGATTGAACAAAGGTCAGTTGAAGACGGCTCTCCATGACCTCGTTCAACCACGCCTTGTCCTCAGTTATGGGGGTGGCAGTAATCGTACATGGTCGGGCTTTGCCGTGACTGATGTCATGCCAGACGGTTCAGTGCGCGACCGCTACAGCGATATACGCCGAGAGTTCGACGGACAGAATGCTGTTACGGGCATGAATATTGAACATATCTGGGCCAACTCTTGGTGGGGTCATACGATGAACAATGCTTACTGCGACCTCTTCAACCTCTATCCTGCTGACGGCTCTGCCAACGGACGTAAGAGCAACAATCCCATCGGCGTTGTCGATGGTGCAACCTCTTTTGACAATGGTGTCACCAAGGTTGGAAAGAGCAGCAGCTACAGCACTGACCAACTCATCACCGCATGGGAACCCGCCGATGAATGGAAAGGTGATTTCGCGCGTACTTATTTCTATATGGCCACGACCTATCAGCACATGACCAATGAATGGCAGACCACTGAGGGCTTGCTTACTGTGGATCCCACCTCATGGACGACCATGCGCCCGTGGGTCTATGAACTGATGCTTGAGTGGGCAGCAGCTGATCCCGTGGATGACATCGAGCGCAACCGCAACGAAGCCATATATGGCATCCAGGGCAACCGTAATCCTTATGTGGATATCCCTGAGTTGGCAGATTATGTGTGGGGATCTCGTAACGAGGAAGTGTTCTATGTAGATCCTACATCCACAGCACCCGAAGTGTTTGTTCCTGTTCATGATGTGTCCCTTGACTTCGGCTTGCAAGCCTTAAGCCTTGGCATGAGCCGACAGGTGATGGTGCGTGGCCGTAATTTGCCAACAGGCCTGACAGCAACCATTGAGGGGAACGGCTTTGCGATGGCAGATGCTGACCTCACGGCGCAGGAGGTTATTGCGGGCGCTCCGCTGACCATCACCTCTTCGGCCACGGCTGGCGGCGTCTATGATGCCATGCTCATCTTGCGTGGCGAAGGCAACTACGAACAGCGCACACCTTTGCGCATGACGGTCATCGATGGCGTGCCGGCTTATCCGGCACGTGACATCACCAGCACAGTGAATAGTCGTTCATTCCTGGCAACATGGATGGATATGCATCTGCCGGAGGGAGAGAAGTATATCATAGATGTCTATACGAAGGACTCAGAAGGCGAGCGTAAATCCTTCGGCACCTATCCCGTAGAGTTGACTGACACGTTCGGTTTCGTTCGGAACCCGGCCGCTTCCACGACCTATTATTATGAAGTCCGTACCTCTCAGGGGCTTGTGAGTAATGAGGTGCAGGTGGATATACCTGCCATCACGCCGATCTTCACAGCTTCTTCCTCTGATATGCTCTTCACGGCAGTTCCCGAGAAGCCTTCGCTTCCTCAGAATATGAAACTCAATGTCCTTGGCATCAGCGGCTACAGCATCGTCGTTTCTTGTCCTGATCCATACGAGGTAAGCCTTGATGGAGAGACATGGAGCCATGAGTTGACGCTCAATTCCTCACAGCTGGAGTTCCAGATACGCTTTGCCGGTGCACCTTATGAAGGTGTCTATGCGAGCGAGATGACGCTTCTGTTGCCTGACGTGAGGGAGTTGATTGTCTCACTGACGGCTTCCGTGGATGCAACAAAAGCTTTCTTTGAGAGCTTTGAACTCGGCAATAAGGGTGGTTACGCTGAGGCGGCTGTCACCTGCAATGCTGCCACATGGGTGATGAATAGGGCCTTAATCAGCGGTTCAGAAGTCTTCCATAACGACGGTCGCAGTGTCAGAATGCAGATAGGTGGTTCCATCACCATGCAGGATGATAAGGTGGGTGGCTGCGATTCCCTTTGGTTCTATGCAGGACTCTACAATAAAGATACGGGCGTGAAGCTCAACGTTAGCTACAGTCTCGATGGCGGTATGACGTGGACACCCGTAGCGCAAGACATTGCGTTCAACAGCGGCGAGTGGAAGCGTTATGGCTATGAGATAAAACGTGACGGTCTAATACGTTTAAAGTTTGCCACACAAGACGGGAATCAGAACAAACGCATCAACCTCGATGACATCCAAATGAGTGACTTCGGCACGAACGTGGCTGTCCAAGACCTTGAGCTGTCGCTCGATGCAGAACCCACCGCCGTCTATACGTTGGACGGCCGCTATGTCGGCACTTCAGTGCCTGCTCGCAGCGGCATCTATGTGGTGCGTAAGGGCGATAAGGTCTGGAAATTGAAACATTGAAACAACTCTATTAAACATTAAACAGCGGGTTAGCCCGTTTCGATTTGCGCTACTTCATCGAACTATCCTATGACGGTACTGCCTATTGCGGTTGGCAAGTACAGCCCAATGGCGAGAGTGTGCAGGGAACCTTGCAGAGGGCCCTGTCCCTGCTGCTGCGTGAGGAGGTGACTGTAACTGGTGCCGGGCGCACCGATGCCGGCGTGCATGCAGCCATGATGGTGGCGCACTTCGATATAAACGCTCCACTCCCAACCCCTCCAGCTAGGGAGGGGGGTGAAAAGCAGACAGCATGCGACTATCTTGTGTATAGGTTGAACGGCGTTTTGCCTCACGACATCGCTATTCATCGCATCTATCCAGTTGCCGATGATATGCACGCTCGCTTCTCAGCTCGCGCGCGTACCTATTATTATTATGTACATACGCGTAAGTCACCTTTCCTGCGTGATCGCTCATGGCGTCTGGCGAAGGCACCCGATTTCGATGCCATGAACCGGGCCGCAGCCATCCTCCTGTCGTATGAGGACTTCACCAGTTTCTCTAAGGTGAACACCGACACGAAGACCAATATTTGCCATGTCCGTAGTGCCCATTGGGTGCAGCTTGCCGACTACGAGTGGCGCTTTGAGATTACTGCAGACCGTTTTCTGCGTAACATGGTGCGGGCTATCGTCGGAACACTTATTGAGGTCGGCCGTGGTCAGCTCTCCATTGACGGTTTCCGTCAGGTCATTGAACAGAAGAATCGCTCCGCCGCTGGTGACAGTGTACCGGCAAGGGGCTTGTTTTTGCAGAAGGTTGAATACAATATATGTGGTTAGTTCTTGCCTTCACCTCCGCCGCTCTGCTCGGCTTCTATGATGTCTTCAAGAAACACGCGTTGAAGGCAAATGCTGTCGTGCAGGTACTGACGCTGAACACGTTCTTTGGTTCGCTGCTGTTCCTGCCGTGTGTGGTGCTTTCTATCACAGGAACCATTGACACCACGTCTTTGTTCTACGTTCCCGTCTGTAGCTGGGATGTTCATAGGTTTGTGATTCTCAAAGCTGTTATTGTGCTGCTTTCATGGCTCTGTGGCTATTTCGCTATGAAGAACCTGCCGCTCACCATCGTGGGGCCGATTAATGCCACGCGTCCCGTGATGGTGCTGGTGGGAGCGTTGCTCGTCTTTGGAGAGCGTCTCAATGTTTATCAATGGTTTGGTGTCATGTTGGCCATCTCCGGCTATTATATGTTGCGTCGGAGCGGGAAGAAGGAAGGCATCGATTTCCATCATAATCGTTGGGTCGTATTTGCTGTTTTGGGCGCACTCTTTGGTGCTGTCAGTGCTCTCTATGATAAGTTCCTGCTGGCACCCGTGGATGCTGGTGGATTGGGCATTGACCGTATGGTAGTACAGAGTTATTTCCTCTTTTATCAGTTTGCTCTGATGCTGCTGGTTTGCGCGGTTTCATGCTTCGCAGCCTCCCATTCCTTACGCCCCAAGGTTGCTCTAACCTCTTTCCAATGGCGTTGGTCTATTCCTCTGATCTCGTTGTTCCTGTCAGCAGCAGACTTCGTGTATTTTTACGCCCTCACCCAACCCGATGCCATGATTTCTGTGGTCTCCATGATTCGTCGTGGCAGCGTCATTGTCAGCTTCTTCGTAGGTGCCCTCGTATTCCATGAGAAGAATGTGCGCACCAAAGTCATTGACCTCATCCTCGTCCTACTCAGTATGGTGTTCCTGTGGTTGGGGAGTAGGTGATATATAATTGCGTTATAATGATATAACGTAATAACGGTAAAACGAATAAGAAAAATATGAAGCGAATAGCATTCTTCATTCTTCATTCTTTAATCTTCATTGGTTGCGCCACAGCGCAGCCTCTCATGCGCGATGTCTTTGCCGCGATGCCGGACAGTGTGCAACCCATGGTGACAAAGAACAATCGGCTGGATTGCATCGATTTTATCGAAAACAATATGGAGGCTCGTGTGCGCAATAAGGCAGATGAGTATGTCACGCTGGAGGCGCTGACCGCAAACTACGCCCGCTTCCGCACCAGCGATGTCTCCTTTATGGAGATGAAGATTTTGCCGACATCGGACTCCACCTATGTGCTCTGCGTTGTCACCACAGCAGAGAGTGGAGAGAAAGGTTCGCGACGCTACATGGCTGATTCCAATATACGTTTCCTTGCAACTGACTGGTCACCGTTGCCACGGAGCATTACCTTCCACCGCCCTGTGCTCTCAGCCTTCTTTGCTGATGGCAAGGTTCCTGACACGCCGCGCGCGTTGCCCCTCATGCAGATGTCATTGTCGCCAGATGAGAACACGCTGACGCTGACCTTACAGCCATGCCTTTGGGAGCAGGAAGAACGAGAAGCCTCTTCCGGGCAACTGCAACCGGTCGTGATGCAATGGAATGGCATCAACTTCACATCCTCTGCCGCCGATATATCTACTGTTGATATATCGGCGGTTGACACTCTTGGGAATGACAGCCTTACGAGAAGGGAACGTATCCGACAAAAAGTGGACGCTGGATTCACAAAGCTGGTGTCCAGAAAGAGTGTAGCAAAGCTACTGCGGCACAAGAAGATATTAGCGCTGATGGATCAATATGGTATAGACAGCATCCGCAATCTCAGGGACCTAGACAACCTCTTTGCTGTTCACTATCAGAAGAAAGGGCATTACGACACCCTTTACTTGGCGCGTCCTACGCAACGTTTCACGGCTCGCGCACGCATGAACGTCTCTGGCAGTGGCCTCACCACAGAGGGTGTCTATCATGGCATGGAATATGTCAACCACTTGAACACCCCTAACCGTATCACGACGAGCATCGCTTTTGCATATCGTGGCATCGGTATCGCGCTCTCCTTCAACCCAGCCAAATTGAAGGGTGGGAGCAACACGAACGAGTTTTATATTAACTACTACACCAATCGCTTTGGCGTTGAATTAGCCCTTGTGAACAGCAAGGACTATTCTGGATGGTGCAGTCAACTGGGTAATACCATAGAGATTTCTTCTGATATGCTGAAAGCCCGCACGCTGAATATCAGTGGCTACTATGCCTTCAATCACCGTAAGTTCTCCTACCCGGCGGCCTTCACGCAGAGCTACATCCAGCGTCGCAGTGCCGGCAGTTGGATGTTGGCTGCAGCGTGGATGTCCGGCAATATTGAGACGATAACCTCGATACATGGATCAGAACAAATGAAGCTGCATTATGGCAGCTTCGGCATCGGTGGCGGCTATGGCTACAACTGGGTCATTGGCAAGCACTGGATGCTCCACGGATCCGCGCTTCCCACGCTGGCGGTCCTATCCTTCAACAACTTGCACGTAGGTGGGGAGAAGGAGAAGATTCCTTACACATTTCCAGAATTTATCTTCACTGAGCGTGTGGCAGCCATTTATCAGGTCCGACACAACCAGTTCGCCTCCCTGACCTTTGTGGCCTACCACTCTCTCCATGGCTCTAAGCAATCTATCCGTCTTACGCATACCAAATGGCGCTTGCGTGTGAGCTACGGTTTCCGTTTCTGATATAAACAATCAGGCCCTCCACCATTTGGCGGAGGGCCTGATGTTTTCAGATGAGTGCTTACTTGCGGCTGCGAGCGTAGCGGCTCATGAACTTATCGACACGACCTGCGGTATCGACGAGTTTGCTCTTACCTGTATAGAAGGGGTGTGAGCTGCTGGAGATTTCCAACTTAACAACGGGGTAGGTCTCGCCTTCGAATTCCACGGTGTCATTTGTCTTGGCGGTGGAGCGGCTGAGGAACATATCGCCGTTGCTCATGTCCTTGAACACCACGGGGCGATAGTTGTCGGGATGAATGCCTTGCTTCATTTTTTTGAGTAGTTTTGCCGGGCTTGTGTACCGGCGGTGAATAATTGTAGGGCTTGTGTACCTACGTACCTAATTTTTGCGGCGCAAAAGTAGTGCTTTTCTCTGATGTGACCAAACATTCCGTCTTTTTTTTGCTTTTTTTCTCTTTCGTATGCCTTTATGTGATAAAAATCGAGCTGTTTTTTGGCACTCATCCACACTTTTTCTATCTTTGCACCAATAATTCATTATTTATTACACTTTACTAAACTAAATCCATATCTCATGACCAAGAGGGTGAAGCTATCGACAGTGGTCTGGTGCCTCGCATCAGCCGTGTTCGCACAGCAACCGCAAACTCCTGTAATCCCGAAGGATCCGGTCGAAGAAGACAACGCGGATTTTACCTTCACCGAGTCACAGCTTGATGATGATAACGATGCCGCGCAGACCGTTTCAGCGTTGGTGGCCACGAAGACAGACCCCTACCTCTCCAAGGTGGGCTATACCTTCAGCCCCATGCGTTTCCGCATCCGTGGGTTGGACAACCAGTATAACCACACCTATCTCAACGGCATTCTGTACAACGATGCCGAGCGTGGACGCTTCAGCTACAGCATGATAGGTGGGTTGAACCAGATTGTAAACCCCAACCGAGAGGGTTCTTCGCCCTTCGAGACCACGGTCTATGGCCTGCCCACGATAGGTGGCTCTACGCATATCAACTTGCGTCCGGGCTCGCAACGACAGGGCCATCAGGTGACGCTCTCCGCTTGCAACCGTAACTACGTGGCACGTGCGGCCTATAATTTCGGCTCTGGCTTCAATTCCAAGGGCTGGGCGTTCTCTGGGATGCTGGCGTACCGCTGGGCCAAGGAAGGTTATATCGAGGGTACGTTCTATAACTCCTTGAGCTACTACCTCGGCGTGGAGAAGAAGCTTGGCGACCGTCACAGCCTCTCTCTCGTCACTTTCGGCGCGCCCACCGAGCGCGGTCAGCAGGCTGCGAGCACCGAGGAGGCCTACTGGTTGGCGAACTCCCATTACTACAACCCTAACTGGGGCTATCAGGATGGCAAGAAACGCAATAGCCGTGTAGTTCGCGACTTTGAACCTACAGCCATCCTTACCTGGGACTTCGACATCGATGAGAAGACGAAACTGACGACCTCCGCAGGTTTCCGTTATTCTATGTACAGCAGTACAGCCCTCGGTTGGAATGGCAATGCCTATGATCCTCGTCCGGACTACTATAAGAACTTGCCTTCCAGCGTTTTCAATGTATATGATTCGAATCTGAACAATGAGGCTTATCTGGGTAACAACCGTTATTTCCTTGACCAGTGGGAAACTTTGTACAACTACTGGACTTCGGACAAGGCCAATCGCCAGATACAGTGGGATCGCTTGTATTTCGTCAACCGTGCAGAGGCCGCTAACGGTGGTGAGACGCTCTACTATCAGGAGCGTCGCCACAACGACCAGCTGATGGCCAACCTCAGCAGCACCCTCAACCGTACAATCGACAACAATCGTAAGTATAGCGTCGGCTTGCAGTTCAACTCTACGAAGGGTATGCACTACAAGACGATGGCCGACCTCCTCGGTGGTATCACCTACTATGACTATGACAAGTTTGCCGCCAACGACTACGGCCGTCATAGTATGGAGGCCGAGAACGATATGCGCAACCCCAACCGCCGTATTGGAGTAGGAGATGTCTTCGGGTATAATTATAATATTTATGTACACAAGGCTCGCCTTTGGGGACAGTACCTCTATCAGCTTGGCGGCTGGCATCTCGACTTCGGTGCTCACTTAGACGGCACCATTTTCGAACGCGATGGCTTGATGCAAAACGGCCGTGCGCCTGAAAACAGCTATGGCGAGAGCGGTTGGGCCAAGTTTCTGCATGGCGGCGGTAAGGTTCGCATCGCCTATGACATCACCCCGAACCACACCCTTTCCTTTGGCGCCAGCTGGGATTACGAGGCTCCGATGCCTGCCAACAGCTTCGTGGCTCCCCGCATACAGAACAACTATATCAACGACCTCGGTCTGGAACAGATTGCCAGTGCCGAGCTGGCCTATGATTTCCGCTTCGGCATCTTCTCGGGTCGCGTAGCCGGATATGTCACCCGTTTTGAGAACGGTGTGGAGCAGACGGCCTTCTACAACGACGACCAGTCGCGCTTCACCTATTTGACGATGAATGGCATCAATCGCCTGCACTATGGTCTGGAGGTAGCCCTCAACCTACAGGTGACCAACAACCTGAGCTTCCATGTGCTGGGAACCATCAGCGAGGCGAAATATACTAACAACCCGCTGGCACAGGTCTCCTATGAGGGCATGGACGCCGCTACGATAGCGAAGGTGAACCGTTGGGTGAACCCCGTAACCAAGCGTAATATGAAAGAACCCCTTTGCGTGTATGCTGAAGGAATGCACGCCAGTGGCACTCCCCTCACCGCTATCAATGTAGGCGTGAACTACAACATCAAGGGGTGGTACCTCGGTCTTGACCTCAATTACTATGACCGCGTGTATGTTGCCTTTTCGCCGTACCGCCGTCTGAGCAATGTACTGACGGAGTATGTGGCTACGGGTCAGAGTGAGAGCGGCCGTTGGATCTTCGATAACGTGGATGCCGAGACGTTGAAGAACGAAGGCGGCATTCTTTACGACCAAAAAGGTAATCTCCTCCATGCCTACGCTCCGAAGCAAGAGAAGTTCAAGGGCGGCTTTATGCTGGATGCCTCCATTGGTCATTCCTTCCGGTTGAAGCATGGACGCAACTTGAACGTCAACCTCAGCGTGAGCAATATCCTGAATAATCAAAATTTGCGTACGGGCGGCTACGAACAGAACCGCGACGACAAGTACTATAACCTTGACGGCACTGCTGGCGAAGATAAGTCCTATAAGTTCTCCAAGAACGCCAAGTACTACTACGCCCAGGGCATCAATGCATTCCTCAATATCGGTTTCCGCTTCTAATATGACTTCTATTATGAAATATCTATTCAAATATCTTCCGCTTCTCGCTCTTCTGACCTTTACCGCTTGTATGGACGAGCACGATGAGCCTCCCGCTAACGGAGATGCCAGTGTGTATAGCCTGACATCTGTGGGCGATGTGAATACGACCATTGCAGACCTGAAAGTGAAGTATCGTGGCAAGATGACAGCAAACAACACGTATGTGAAGGTTCTGAATGATGAAGTTTTCGAAGGGACGGTTGTGGGCAACGATATCTCTGGTAATCTCTATCAGAAGCTGGTGTTGAGCGAGCTGACGCCCGAAGGAGATGTGCAGACGATCTACCTCAGCATCAAGAACACGAACCTTTATTCCTACTTCCCCCTGGGTTGCTCGGTACGTGTCAACCTCAAGGGGCTGTGGATAGGTAACTATGGATATGTACCCACTATCGGCACCCCCTATCGTACCAGCGCCGGCAATATGCGCCTGGGCGCCATGCTCTTGGAGGACTGCCATACCCATGTCCAGCTGATCGAAGGTCCCGATGCGGCCACAAAGGAGAGACTCCTGACTGCGGAACCTATAGATGGTAATTGGCTGAGCAATGACGGGAATAAGAATATCAACAACTGTCCAAAGTTGGTGGTCATGGAAGGAACCTTTCCGGAGGCTGACGGTGAGCGCATTTTCACTCCCAACGTCTCAGAGGCTGAGGATCCACTGAACGGCTATGATGCTGGTTATGCTCGCAACCGCAATTTCAAGGTGGGTAGAACCACTGTTCTTGTGCGTACCTCTACACGCAATGAGATTTCCGTTGCTGTCATTCCCACGGGGCGCGTTCGCCTCACAGGCTTCCTCACCTATTACGGTTCGGATTGGCAGTTCCAGATGCGTAACCTTGCGGACATGGAAGTGCTGGGAGATTGAGAGAATGAAAGTTATTAGATTGAATAATTGAAAGATTGAAATAATACATATTAGACTATGAAAAAATATTTTCCCATCTTGGTGATGCTGTTGACGGGCTTTGCCTTCACATCCTGCTATGATGTCCCCGAGCCCTATGGTATCAATGCTGGTAATATCGAGGACGAGGAGGAGGTTATCATCGAGCCCTCGGGCAGTGGTACGGTGGCAGACCCTTACAACGTAGCGGGCCTTTTGAAGGCGGTGGCCAATCTCGCTTCAGGTGCGACGACATCAACGGAATTGGTCTTCAAGGGTATCGTATCGCAGGTGAAGAACGATCTTAATCCGCAGTACGGAAACCTTTCTTTCTACGTCTCGGACGATGGAAAGACCACTGAGCAGTTCTATGTCTATCGTGCTCTGGGCCTAAACGGCGAACCGTTTACCGCGAATGAGCAAGTGCAGATTGGCGATGTCGTGGTCGTGCAGGGTCTTGTGACCAACTACAATGGAACCCTTGAAACGGTCCAGAACAAGGCCAAGCTCCTCTCCACTACCAACACCAGTGGTGGCGGTGGAGAATCAGTGGATATCTTAGGTGATGTCACCTTCTATGAGGAATCCTTCTCCAGCAGTCAGGGCGACTTCACCATTAATAACGTGAAGCTGCCGGGCTCTTCTAATCGTGTGTGGGCCATTAACACCACGAATCATTATATGAGTGCCTCAGGCTATGTGAGTGGTGCGATGTATGATTCCGAAGGCTGGCTTATCTCCCCGCCGATTAACCTAAAGAAGGCCACCGAGGCTTATCTCACCTTCGATCACTACTGCAACAAGTTCAATGTCGATGCCGCCACACAGTGTGCCGTGATGGTGAAGGCCGATAACGAGCAGGAGTGGACTCAGCTGGCAATCCCAGAGTGGCCTTCAGGTAAGTTTGTGACCATTGCCAACATCAATCTTTCCACCTACGTTGGACACAAGGTTCAGGTAGCCTATAAATATACTAGCACAATCTCTTCAGCTGGCACTTGGGAGATTAAGAACTTCAAGCTGACAGGCTTCGGTGAGACTGGCTACAACGGCACTACATGGGAGGACTTCACGAATGGTAATTTCGATTTGTGGGATGCCGCAGCTACGAAGCCCGTGGGTTGGCAGGAGGATACCCAAAAGGGTAATGCCACTCTGTCCCGTTCGGAGGACTGCCTGAGTCGGCCCTATGCTGCAAGCATCGCAGGCGTTGCCCTTGGCGAGCGTCGTATGGCCTCACAGGCTATGTACTTCGATCCGGGCACTTACACCGTTACCTTCTCTGCGAAGGCTTCCACCCAGGCTGGTGCCCGCGTGCAGGCTGGCTACTGGCCGCAGTCGGCAACGGCCACCATTTATGATCAGGATGCAACGGGTGCCACTAAGCGCACAGAATTGACCAATGAGAGATGGCAGGAGATTTCCTATTCCTTCACCATTGAGGAGGGAACACAGGCGTCACTGGTCATAGCCATTCCCACAGGCAGTAAGGACAAGGCCGTCCTGGTGGATGATGTCAGTATTAATAAAGAGCGGTAAACTATGAAAAGAACTTTTCGAAATAGTTGCTTGGTCTTCATGGCCGTCTGCGCTTTGCCACTGGCGTTTGCCGCCTGCAGCAACGATGAAGACCGCTATAAAATGCCAAGCGATGTGCAGTGGCGCAGTTCCGCTAAGGCTGCTGGCACCATCGTTACCACGCCATTCGACGAGCGCATTGAAGTTCCGGCACGCAAGGCGGGGAATCAGTTCGTGGCGCACACCGTGGCCTTCAACGGCCATGAGGTGATGAATTACTGCGTGGAGTTCGACCCTGTGCGGATGCACTCTCGCTGGGTAGCCTTCCGCTTTGACGGTGACACGCGCCCCAAGGAAGTGGCACGAAGCGACGAGCCTTTTACCGATGACCCCAAGTTGCCCAATAGTATGTGGGTGGGTTCCAGCGGTTTCGGCTGGCCCTACAGTCGTGGCCATCTCGTGGCTTCTGCCGACCGCCTTTTCTCACGAGAGGCCAACGAGCAGACGTTTTATATGTCTAATATTAGTCCGCAGATCAGTTCTTTCAATGCCCCTTACTGGGCGAAGCTTGAAGGCATCGTGCAAAACCGCGGACGTAACACCTCCTTCGCAGACACGCTCTATGTCGTCAAGGGCGGATATATTGATGATGTGTCCGACCTCCTCGACTATGAGATGCGCAGCAATGGCAAACAGGTGGCTGTCCCAGGCCATTACTTCATGGCGCTCCTCCGCATCAAGGGTAAGACCTATAACAGTATTGCATTCTGGATAGAGCATAAGGATTATGGTTATGATGATGTCTCGCAGATTCCGAATACCATTTTCCAAAGCAATCATCAGGTCTTCACCGTAGATGAACTGGAACAACTGACTGGTATTGATTTCTTCCATAATCTGCCAGATGATATTGAGGAGGCCGTGGAAAAGGAGTATTCCGCAGGACTATGGCTGAATTAAAGACCCACCCCAACCCCTCCCGTTAGGGGGGAAGAGATAGATAATCGAAATTCCGAAATAACGACAGGTCGTAATAACGTAATAACGAGAATGAAAAAAATCAATAGTATCTTCTTGTTCCTGCTGTGCTCCTTGCCCACTTTTGCCCAGCAGTCTCGTATCGGGATGTATGCTATCGGCTTTTACAATCTGGAGAACCTCTTCGATACGAAGCACGATGAGGGTAAGAACGATTATGAGTACTTGCCCGACGGTGCCAACAAATGGACTCAGTTGAAATACACGCACAAGTTGAAGAACATGTCAACAGTGCTTGCAGAGATGGGGACCGACCGTTTGCGCACCGGCTGCGCCATCATCGGCATCAGCGAGGTGGAGAACGCCCACTGCCTCACAGACCTCTGTGCGCAGGAGCCCTTGGCCAAGCGTGGCATCAAGTTCGTGCATATCGAAGGACCAGACCAGCGCGGTGTGGATTGTGGCTTGCTCTACAATCCTCGTTTCTTCACCCCCAAGAAAGTGTGGTTGCAACCTTACGAGCTGAAGGCCGGCGTCAATGAGCGTCCCACGCGTGGTTTTCTCACGGTGCAGGGTGCCCTTGCGGGTGATAGCCTCACCGTCATCGTCTGCCACTGGCCCAGCCGCTTCGGTGGCTCCCCTCTTCGTGAATGGGCCGGGCAGCAGGTAAAGGTAGAGAAGGACAGCATCTTACGTGCCAACCCCAGCATGAAGATCATCGTCATGGGCGATATGAACGATGACCCCTTCAGTCCATCGATGGCCAAGAGCCTCGGTGCACGTCGTAAGATGGCAGATGTGAAGACTACCGATATGTATAACCCGTGGTGGCAGATTCTTCTCGACGGTCACGGTACCCTCAAGTACGACGGAAAATGGAACCTTTTCGATCAGATTGTGATGTCCCATAGTTGCATCAAGGGTTTTGACTCCAAGGACTACAGCACCCTCACCTTCTACAAGGCTGAGATATTCATGCGCGACTATCTCTTTCAGGACGGCGGTCGTTACAAGGGTAACCCCAAACGCACCCATGCCGGCGGCGTATGGCTCGACGGCTATTCCGACCACCTTCCCGTGGTCACCTATTTCGTGAAAAAGCAATAAGTTTCCAATTAACCCCAATTATAAACATTAAACTATTAAAATTATGACCAGTTACAAAGAACTTGGGTTGGTAAACACCCGTGAAATGTTCAAGAAGGCCGTTGCCGGTGGCTATGCCATCCCCGCCTTCAACTTCAACACCATGGAGCAGATGCAGGCTATCGTGCAGGCTGCCGTGGAGACCAAATCCCCCGTCATTATGCAGGTCAGTAAGGGCGCTCGCAACTATGCTAACGGCACCATCCTCCGCTACATGGCACAGGGTGCTGTGGAATATGCCAAGGAACTGGGCTGCCCCAATCCTCAGATCGTGCTTCACCTGGACCACGGCGATAGCTTCGAGCTTTGCAAGGAGTGCATCGACAATGGTTTCTCCAGCGTGATGTTCGACGGTTCCGCTCTCCCCTACGAGGAGAACATCCGCATCACCAAGCAGGTGGTAGAATACGCTCACGCTCACGACGTCACCGTCGAGGCAGAGCTGGGTGTGCTCGCCGGCGTTGAGGACGAAGTAGCCTCCGAGGTCAGCCACTACACGAAGCCCGAAGAGGTCATCGACTTCTCGACCCGCAGCGGTTGCGACAGCCTCGCCATCTCCATCGGCACCAGCCACGGCGCCTACAAGTTCACTCCCGAGCAGTGCACTCGCGACCCGAAGACTGGCAAGCTCGTACCTCCTCCCCTCGCCTTCGACATCCTGCACCAGATCGAGGAGAAGCTCCCCGGCTTCCCCATCGTGCTCCATGGCTCCAGCTCCGTACCCCAGGACGAGGTCGACACCATCAACAAGTATGGTGGCAAGTTGCCTGATGCAGTCGGTATCCCCGAGGAGCAGCTGCGCGAAGCCAGCAAGAGCGCTGTGTGCAAGATCAACATCGACTCAGACAGCCGCCTGGCTATGACTGCTGCTATCCGCAAGTACCTCGCTGAGAACCCCAGCCACTTCGATCCGCGTCAGTATCTGAAGCCCGCTCGCGAGAACATGAAGAAGATGTACATCCACAAGA
>CAMKTN010000027.1 GCA_946415705.1 uncultured Prevotellaceae bacterium | reverse complement strand
AGGAGAAGCTCGTCAGCAGCGACATCATCGGCATGAAGTTCGGTTCTCTCTTCGACGCTAACCAGACCATGGTCAGCAAGATTGGCGACGGCAACAGCCTCGTTCAGGTAGTTGCTTGGTACGACAACGAGAATAGCTACACCAGCCAGATGGTTCGCACCATCAAGTACCTCGCTGAGCTAAAGTAATCCTTCACCCAACAAAGGTCAATCAAAAAGCCCTTCCGAGTTTCGGAAGGGCTTTTCATATGGAGTAGATTCTCTTTTTAGTAAACCAACTCGATAAGAGCCTGACGGGCTTGTGCAATCTGGTCGCCAGCCTCGACAATCTGAGATTTGAACTCTTCAACCGTAATGGCGTTGATGACAGCGAGGGGATCGATGGCCTCAGCCACGGGCAGCAACTCGGGATCATACTCGGTCAGACGGTTGATGGCATCCTGAATGAGGATGATGCGGAGGGAAACGTTGCTGGCAGCCTCATCGTCGAAAGCAGCCATGAACTTATCCACATTCTGCGAGAGAATGTAAAGCTGCTCTACGAGAGAAGCGGAGACAATCTGCCAGAAGAAATTGATGCGGCCGTTCTCATTCATGGCGTCATACAACATCTGTGAGGACTCATAGATGCTATACTCACTGTCGAGCACCTTGAAAGAGGGATCATTGATGTCAGCCACCAACTTGGCAATTGCCTTGTCATAGCCTTCCATGGGGAGGTCATAAAGAGCAGCGATTTCCTTGTCAACCTCAATGGCACTCAGTACACGGTACTCTTCGGCCAGGGTCATAGCCTGCTCGGCAACAGAAAGATCCAAGAGGTAGTGAGGACGCACTTGCTTCTCCTCATCGGTGAGCACAATCATGCCATTCTTCTGCACTACGGGAAGTTGCTTCAGACGAGCGACCTCGGCAGCAAGACTGTCAAAGTTCATTTTAATGGCAGCCTCAATCTGCTGCTGCTCAAACATAGAAAGAGAGTCTCTGGATTCCTCCTCCGTCTGAGCACTCTTGTTGCCTCCGCAAGCTGCGAAAGCCATTGCGGCCAAAGCCACAGCAAAAAATGATAATTTCTTCATTGTTTTTTGTTATTTGAAGATGATTTTTCTTTGTATTTTATGCAAAGGTAGTGCATTCTGCGCATATCGCCAAAACTGAAACTAACTTTTTTCCATATCATCAGTCAATTTTGCTGAAATATGCGCTCATATTCATGATTTTCGAAGTCGTTCGGGCAAGTCTAAGAGCAAGATAACCGTTAAAAAGATGCACATGAGCAACAGCACGCCCATATTGAACCACAAGGTCTTGATATGCCAATCGCCAAGGCGTTTCTCGCAGCTGTAGAAAGGCGCACGGCCATAGCGGTTATGAGGCGTCAGATAGATCTGTCCGACACGCGGCACGATGGCATCGTCGATGACATCTACAAACTGTCCGTTGTCAGCTCCCACGACGAACTCCTGCAGCTTGATATTGTAATTCTGGCGTTTGAGTTCGAACATGGCATCCTTACCGCGTTCACGCAGGAAGGCCGACATCATACGATCGCTGGCCAACGTCGCCTTGTTGGCGCGCTGCACGAGGATGCGTTCAGCGGCTTTCATATAATCGTAGAGCGAGACGGCATCGTAATCGCCACTATATGGCTCCATCTCGCAATACGCTGTAATGGTAGGCAGGTTGCGGCGTATCACTGCTATATGCTGTGGATTCTCCTCCACACCGCGCTTGCGCTCATCCTTCAGGGTTTCCAACTGCGACTGCATCTCATTGAGGATTCCGACATTATAGAACTGAGCCTCATACTTCTCACGGTTTGTTTCAAAGAACGGTTTCTCATAATCATTATCTGAGAACTGTGTCACAGCCAGCGCCTCATAAGCCCATCGCGAGGGGATGACATCACCCACTATCGGCACATTACCCGTATGACTGCGAGGCGCAAGATCTGAGAAGCTGACGACGAGACCACACAACAGGATCTGTGGTATCAAGAGCATCGGGATGGTGATATAGATGGCCACGATGGAGTTGAGCGTCTGTGAGAGTAAGAGCCCCACGAGATTCGAGAGGAAAGCCGTCACGAAAAGGATGAGCCACCACACCCAGAACAGTCCATGCAGTCCCATAATGGCATTGCCGATAATCACAAACAGGAAAGTCTGTAACAACGAGACACCAGCCATATAGACAATCTTAGACCAGATATAGCTGCCATAGGACAGGTGCAGGAACTTCTCGCGCTTCAGCAAAGCGCGGTCTTTGAAGATCTCCTCGGCGCTGCCGCTCATACCGATGAACGTGGCCACGATGACCGCCATGAAGAAGTAACTGACGAGGTTCTTATTGTTCATCACGCAATAGCCCTCTGGCGGCGCGTAACGCGTGAGGAAGGCACAGACGACAGCCAGCAGCGGAGCCTCCAGCAGCGCGATGAGCATGTACTGCAGGTTGGTGACCTTTGTGCGCAAGTTGCGCTTGAGGAAGATGAGGAACTGCTTCAGCACGCCCGGCTTGCGCTGGTCGGAAGGAGGCACTGTGCCAACGGTAACCTCGGGTTGTGCAGGACGGCGTTGCAGATACAGCTCGTGCCATTCCTGCGGCGACATCTTACGCTCGTCAGAGATCTCACCACTGCTAGTAAGCGATTTCTCATCGATGATATTCAGTACGATTTCGGGGTTGACATTGCCACACGTGGGACAAGCACTGGTCTCCGCGTCAGCATAGTCAGCAGCCTCCTTGAAATAGGTGATGGCATCGATGGGGTTACCGTCGAAGACGGGATAGCCTCCGCGATCCAGCAACCACAGACGGTCGAAGAGCTTATAGACATCGCTCGACGGCTGGTGGATATTCACCACTATGAGCTTGCCCTTGAAGGTCTGCTCCTTCAGCAGGTTGATAACCTTCTCGGTATCTGCCGACGAGAGGCCCGAAGTGGGCTCATCCAGGAACAGCACCGCAGGTTCGCGGATCAGTTCCAGGGCGATGTTCAGGCGTTTGCGCTGACCGCCGGAGATGAATTTATTGATGGCAGAGCCTACCTTCAGGTCGCGCGCCGCGTCAAGTCCCAAGTCCTTGAGCGTCTTCATGACACGGCGGTCCAGCTCCTCGTCGCTCATCCCTTCGAAGCAGAACTTGGCCGTGTACCACAGGTTCTGATAAACGGTGAGCTCCTCGATGAGCAAGTCATCCTGCGGCACGTAGCCGATAAGGTTCTTGACAGCAGGTTCGCTGACGTCATGCCCGTTGATGGTCATCGTGCCTTCCTGTGGTATCAGGCTGCCATTGAGGATGGAGAGCAGCGTGGTCTTTCCCGTACCAGAGCCGCCCATAATCGCCAGCAACTCGCCGCTGCGCAGCGTGAAGCTGAGGTTATGCAGACCGTTGTCGCTATTTGGGAAACGGAAATTGAGATTGCGACCGCAGAATTCCACCTTGTGTACGCTCTCGCCCTTCTTACCCATACGGCGATGGTGAGCCTCCAGAATGGTGGAGTAATACACGGGGTGACCGTCGCGGGACTTCAACACACTGCTCTGCAGCCACACTTGGTACGATCCCGCAAGCACGGGGACATCATTCAGCAATACCGTGTCATCACCGAGATAAGTGAACACGAGCGCGCCCGTCTCGGGGTTCAGCAAGGTCTTCAGCTGTCCTTGATAACCGGGCAGCTGATGAAGGAGTACGTGTTCCGAGGGTGTTCCTTTCACGAAATCCGTGAAGTCCTGGAACACGGCATCGTTGACTTCAAACTTCTCGGCCACCACGCGGAAGATGGAATCGAGCCCACCACCGCCGATGCCGCAGAACTCCATCAGACGCAACAGCAGCAGCGCCTCCTCGCCGGCACGTATCTTGCCGTGTAGGTTCTCACAGATGGTGGCGGCCACAGCCTGCGTATCAAGACCTTCGGACATTTCGTAAGCACCACGCATATCGCTGTAGAAATCAAGGTAGAAATCCACATTGCGAATGCCGAGGTGGTGGCGCAGATAGCTCACGAGCATACGCTTAGCCCGTGCTTCGTCAACATTCTCCTCTTTGCCGAACAAGGCAAAAAGACTCAGAAAGGTGGAGAGTATAATATCAGTCATCTCGTGTGTATTGGTTTGCAAAAATACGGATTAATCCCGAAAGCCCTCTCCACATATTAGTTAAAAAGGATTAAAACACTTCCTTCTACCCATACTTCATCCGTCTTGGACGTAAGTTTACACAGATAATCACTACCTTTGCCAAGAATTACGATATCACAAATACCATCATTCATCCGATATGAAACGATTCTATCTCTTTGCCGCCACGGCGGCCATCTTGCTGAGCCTTACGGGCTGCAAGAAGCACGACTACGAGAGCGTGAAGGGCGACCCGATGCAGACACGCATCTACACGCTCAAGAACGGTCTGAAAGTTTATCTCTCCGTGAACAAGGACGAGCCTCGCATCCAGGCCAATATCGCCGTGCGCACGGGTTCTCGCAACGATCCCGCCGAGACAACAGGCTTGGCACACTATCTCGAACACCTGATGTTCAAGGGCACCAACCATTTCGGCACCACCGATGCCGAGGCAGAGGCTCCCCTGCTCGACGACATCGAGCAGCGCTACGAAGCCTACCGACAGCTCACCGACCCTGAGGCGCGTCGTCAGGCTTACCACGAGATTGACAGCGTCAGCCAGCTGGCAGCCAAGTACAATATTCCCAACGAGTACGACAAGCTCATGGCCCTCATAGGCTCTGACGGCAGCAACGCCTTCACCTCATTCGACATTACCTGCTATGTGGAGAACATCCCCTCCAACGAGGTGGAGAACTGGGCCCGCATCCAGGCAGACCGTTTCCAGAACATGGTCATCCGCGGCTTCCACACCGAGCTGGAAGCTGTGTATGAGGAGTACAACATCTACCTGAGCGACGACAACGAGAAGATGATCAACGCCCTCCTCTACAAGCTATTCCCCACACATCCTTACGGCACACAGACCACCATCGGCACACAGGAACACTTGAAGAATCCCTCGATCACCAACATCAAGAACTACTTCAAGAACTACTACTGCCCGAACAATGTAGCCATCTGTATGTCAGGCGATTTAGATCCCGAAAAGACCATCGACATTCTGGAGAAATACTTTGGCGACTGGCAGGAGAATCCCGACTGCAAGCAGCCCGAGTACGAGCCCGTGGCAGCGTTGACACAGCCCGTAGATACCACCGTCATCGGCCTCAATGCCGAATCGCTCTATCTGGGCTGGGCCTTCCCCGGCGCCAAAGACCTCGCCTGTGACACCCTCTCGCTCATCAGCGAGGTCATGAGCAACGGCAGCGCAGGTCTCATCGACCTCGACATCAACCAGAAGATGACCATGCTGGAGGCTTGGGCCAGCGACTACCAGTTGGCCGACTACAGCATCTTCTTCATGGGCGGTTCACCACGCGAGGGACAGACCTTGGAAGAGTGTCGCGAACGCTTGCTGGGCGAGATCAACAAGCTCAAATGCGGCGACTTCCCCGATGACCTGCTGCCCGCTATCATCAATAACATGAAGCTGCACAAGATGCAGGCCATGGAAACCAACCGCGCCCGCACATCAATGTTCCAGGATGCTTTCATCAACGGCATCGAATGGCAAGACGCCGTCGGCCAGATCGACCGCATCGCAGCCCTCACAAAAGAGGACATCGTCAACTTCGCACAGCGCCACTTCACGGAAAACGTTGTGACCGTCTTCAAGCGCCAGGGCGACGACCCCAACATCAAGAAAATCGACAAGCCCGAGATCACGCCCATCCCAGCTAACCGCAACGAGATGAGCGACTTCGTCACGGAAATCCAAGGAACCGAAGTAGAGCCCATCGAACCCCGCTTCGTGGATTTCAAGGAAGACCTCACCATAGGCACCACCGCCCATGACCTGCCGCTGGTGTACAAGGAGAACACTGAGAACGGCATCTTCAACCTCGTCTTCTACCTGCCTTTCGGCACCGCTGCCAACCCGCTGCTGGACGACGCCAGCGACTACATCGACCTACTGGGCACCGACAGCCTCACGGCAGAGCAGGTGCAACAGCAGTTCTACGGCCTCGCCTGCACCTTCGGCATCTACGCAGGCCCCTATCAGACATCTATCATGCTCTCGGGTCTCGACGAGAAGCTGCCCGAGGCGCTGGCACTCGCCGAGAACGTGCTGGCCAACGTGCAGGTAGATACCGAAGCCTATCAGGCCTACATCATGAACGTCGCCAAGGCCCAGGCCGATGCAAAGCTGGAGCAGCAGACCTGCTTCTCACGCCTGCGCGCATATAATATATATGGTGAGCGCAACGCCCAGCGCAATATCGTCACGGCAGCACAGCTCGCAGCCACCGACCCGCAGACGCTCATCGACCTCATTCACTCGCTCACCAGCTTCGAGCATACCGTCCTCTACTACGGTCCCCGCAGCCAGAGCGACCTCGCGGAGCTCCTCACCAAGGAGCATACGCTCCCCGAGACCCTGCTGCCGGCACCAGCCTTCGAGGACTACCAGGAGCAGGAGACGCCCGCCACGGAAATCATCATCGCACCCTACGATGCCAAGAACATCTATATGATTGCCTTCCACAACGACCTGATGCCGTGGCAGGTAGAACAAACGCCCGTGGCAGCACTCTACAACGAGTACTTCGGCAGCGGCATGAACGGCATCGTCTTCCAGGAACTGCGCGAGAGCCGCGGCCTCGCCTACAGCGCCAGCGCCTACTACGACGGTATCCCTGACCGCAAGGGACACCCCGAGACGAGCTTCACCTCCATCATCTCGCAGAACGACAAGCTCATGGACTGCATTCGCACCTTCAACCAGATCCTCGATACAATACCGCAGAGCCAAGGCGCTTTCGAGATTGCCAAACAGAGCCTTACGAAACAACTCGCAGCACAACGCACCACCCGCTTCGGTGTCATCAACGCCTGGTTAGCGGCTCAGGAGCGCGGCATCGACTACGACATCAACGAGCGCATCTACAACGCACTCCCCGACCTCACCCTCAATGACATCGTGCGCTTCGCCAATGAACGCATGGCCCGCAAACCGCGCCGCATCGCCATCCTCGGCGACGCGAAAGAGCTCGACATGGACGCCTTGCAACAAGTTGGTCCTGTGCGCCATGTTTCACTCTCAGAAATCTTTGGATATTAGGCCAACATATTAAAGGTTATTAAAAAAGGAGAAAAGCGCGAATTCTTTCGTGCTTTTCTTCGTTTATATAGATTATTTGTAGTACTTTTGCAGCAGAAAAACAAAAAGAGCACATGAAACTCATTCTGCTTTCTACCCCCGACTTCTTCGTAGAAGAAGACACCATCATATCAGCACTCTTCGAGGAAGGACTCGATTCCTTCCACCTGCGCAAGCCCAACACCGAGCCCATCTATTCCGAACGGTTGCTGACACTCATCCCCCAACAATGGCACAACCGCATCGTCGTCCACGACCATTTCTACCTCGTCGATGAGTTCGGCCTGCGTGGCGTTCACCTCTCCGAGAAGCACAACACGCTCCCGCAGAACTACCACGGCACCTGCAGCCGCTCCTGCCATTCGCTGGAAGAGCTGCAACAGCGGCGCGACCTGGACTACGTCTTCCTCTCCCCCGTCTTCGACAGCATCACCTACCCCAACCGCCATGCAGCCTACACCCCCGAGCAGCTGCACGACGCCACACGCGCAGGTCTCATCGACCGCAAGGTGATGGCAGCTGGCGGCGTCAACAGCGAGACGCTCCCCCGTCTCTCCGACTACGGCTTCGGCGGTGCCGTCATCCTCGGCGACCTCTGGACACGCTTCAATATCCACTCCGGCCTCGACTACAAAGAAGTCATCGCACACTTCCGCAAGCTCCGCAAAGCCGCCGAGTAAGTTCAACTTCTTGAACCCTTGAACTCTTGAACTTCTTGAACCCTTGAACGAATAAACAAAACCCTCAACCATAAACCTCCTCCCCCATGTCCTCCTTCCTCGTCTTCTCCGGCACCGCCACACAGTACCTCACCGAGAAAATCTGCAAAAGCCTGGGCGTACCCCCAGGCCAGATCAACATCACACACTTCGCCGACGGCGAATTCAGCGTCAGCTACGAAGAGAGCATCCGCGGTCGCGATGTCTTCCTCGTGCAGAGCACCTTCCCCAACAGCGACAACCTCATGGAGCTACTGCTGATGATCGACGCCGCCAAACGCGCCTCCGCCCGCAGCATCAACGCCGTCATCCCCTATTTCGGATGGGCACGTCAGGACCGCAAGGACAAGCCCCGCGTGGCCATCGGCGCCAAGCTCGTGGCAGACATGCTCTCCGTGGCCGGCATCAGCCGCCTCATCACCATGGACCTGCACGCCGACCAGGAGCAAGGCTTCTTCAACGTCCCCGTCGATCACCTCTACGCCTCCAGCGTCCTGCTCCCCTACGTGAAGAGCCTCAACCTCGAGAACCTCGTCATCGCCACCCCCGACGTGGGCGGCTCCAAGCGCGCCTCCGCCTACTCCAAATATTTCGGTTGCCCCCTCGTGCTCTGCAACAAGACACGCCCCCGCCCCAACGAAGTCGCCAGCATGCAGATTATCGGCGATGTGGAGAATGCCGACGTCGTCCTCGTAGATGACATGGTCGATACCGCCGGCACCATCACCAAGGCCGCCGACCTGATGATCGAGCACGGTGCCCGCAGCGTTCGCGCCATCGCCAGCCACTGCGTCATGAGCGGCTCCGCCAGCGAGCGCGTGCAGAACAGCCAGCTCAAGGAGATCGTCTTCACCGACTCCATCCCCTACAGCAACCGCTGCGCCAAGGTCAAGCAAATATCCATCGCCGACCTCATCGCCGAAACCATCCGCCGCGTCGAAGACAACGAAAGCATCAGCAGCCAGTACCTGATCTAAGGCCCCGCCCTGCGGACAAACCGCAGGCAACACAGCGCCCTATCCCCAGGCCCCCCTCCCCCTGCGCTTTCCCCCATGTCCTCCTCCGAAACCTCCCCTTCCCACCCCGTTCTTGGCGGTTCTGCCCCTCGCCCCCTTCCTGGCACTTCGTCCGCAAGGTCTGTGTCAGTCTCGCAGAAAATGTAAACAGATTACAGATTACAGTTATTTTTCTGTACCCTACAACAGACTGCAAGGAGGCTTTAAGTTGTAAGGATTATTGATAGAATTATATTATATATAATACATTGATATATAATAATATATATAATAAACATATAAGATATATTTATCTTCTCTCTACGCTCTCTCGTCCCCATATACTGCAAAATCTTTGCCGAAAAAACTGTTTACTGTTTACATCTGTTGACATGGAATCCGCCCCCACGATGAGAGAAAACCGCCCCCACGACCGAGATATACCCTCTCGCGGAAAAACTGTCATCTGTTTACATCTGTTGACATTTTAGGGCAACCGAAGCCAGATGTAAACAGTTGTCAACAGATAACAGTTATTTACACCGCAGGGTAACGCCAACGCACCAATCTTCAACGGCCCACACACCAAATTGCATTTGCCTTTGTACCTATGTGCATTTGCTGTCTCACCAAGGTGATCCAGTTGGAAGACCAAGCTGTGTTGGTCGTTCGGTCGCGAGGGAACGACGAGAAGAGCATGGTCTTCGTGCAAGAAGGGTTAAGGGGACTGGGCGGAAGGCCTGATGGTTGCGGGAGAAAGGGGTAAGGGTTATGAGGAATTGTGTTAAGGGTTTGGGAGAAAAGGGTTAAGGGGTTTGGCAAAAGACCTAAGGGATTTTGGCGAAAGGGTTAAGGGTTTGGGCAAAAGACCTATGGGTTTCGCGCGAAAGGGTTAAGGGTTTTGGGCGGTGGAAGGGGGATTTATTGGGGAATAGCCTTAATTTTTTGGAGTTTTCTTGCGCGGTTTCAAATTAAGTGCTATTTTTGCAGCCAAGAAATGCGAAATCATGTATTCAATGGCATACTGAGCGAGACGCTGACACTGAAGAACGATGTTCATGAGGTGACGAAACTCAGCAGTTTCGAGAAGGCCCTGTTCGAAAAGATAGGGCTGGAGGACGCGTTGGCCAGCAAGATGAGACTGGCAGTTGAGGAGGCGGTCGTCAACGTGATGGAGTATGCCTATCCCATCGGGGAAGAGGGCGAAATAGAGGTTTGCATGACGGCTGACGGTGAATGCCTGACGGTCGTTGTCACAGACGCCGGCACGCCCTTCGACCCAACGCTCAAAGAGGGCGTGGATATCTCGCTCTCCGCAGAGGAGCGTCAGATAGGAGGATTGGGCATTCATCTGCTTCGCGCGCTGATGGATGATGTCCACTACGAGTACTTAAACGGGCGTAATACGCTAACGCTCACCAAGAGATTAAAAGACTGATTATAAACCCATAAAACAAATAAAAATGAAAACTAAGATTGAAGAGATTGATGGCAAGTACGTTGCCACTTTAGACGGAGAAATGGACACCGCAGCCGCCTTGGAGGTGGAAGAGACGCTGAAGCCGCTCTACACCAGCAACGGCAAGGACGTGATTATTGACTGCAAAGGTCTGGAGTATATCGCTTCCAGCGGCCTGCGCATCCTGCTCAGCATCCTGAAGGGCGCTAAGGCGACAGGCAGCAAGGTGACCTTGAGCAACGTGAACGACGACATCAAGAACGTATTCAAACTGACAGGATTTATCAGCTTGTTTGAATTTGAAGATTAAGTATTCGCAGGATTCAGATTTCAAGGGCGCATGGGCAATTCTTTTTCGTCAAAGATTGGCGTTCTGCTGGCGGCTGCAGGTAGTGCGGTAGGCTTGGGCAGCATCTGGAAGTTCCCCTATACGGTGGGAGAAAACGGTGGTGGTGCGTTCATCATCTTGTACATCGCCTGTTCACTTATCTTCGGCTTGCCGCTGGTGATGAACGAGTTCCTGATCGGCAAGCTGTCGCGCAGGAGCGCCTTCGGTGCCTTCCGCGAGTTGAGCGGCACGAACCACTGGCAGTGGCTGTCGTGGGCAACGATGTTGTCGGTCACGCTCATCCTGAGCTTTTATTTTGTCGTGACAGGATGGTGTTTCTACTATATGGTAGAGGCGGCGGCGAACACCTTCGCGGGCATGGATGCCCATCAGCTCACGGCTTACTTCAAGACGTTCGGCGGCAATGCCAACGCGATGATTATCTATGCCATCGTGGCCATCGTACTGACGGCATCTGTCCTGTGGTTCGACGTCAACAAGGGCATCGAGCGGTTGAGCAAGATTCTCATGCCGCTGCTGTTCATCATGCTGATTCTGATGGCTATCCACATGCTGTTCCTCGACGGCGGCACCACGGGTCTGAAATTCTTGTTCGAACCCGACTTCGCGAAGATCACGCCGAAGGTCATCCTGGAAGCGATGGGCCTCAGCTTCTTCACGTTATCCATCGGCTTGGGCATTCTCATCACGTATGGCGGTTATATGCCCAAGGAGCAGAATGTCACGCAGACGTCGCTGCAGATGATCATCCTGGTCATCATCGTGTCGCTGCTCGCCGGTGCCATCGTGTTCCCGGCGGTCTTCGCCTACGGCTTCAGCCCCAAGGAAGGTCCTGAGCTCACGTTCGTCACGCTGCCGGAGGTGTTCCAGCACATGTTCGCCCCGACGGTCACCAGCACCGCATTCTTTGCGCTCATGTGCGTAGCAGCCATTACTTCAACGATTTCTATGATGGAAGTGATGGTGGCCTTCTTCTGCGAAGCCACAGCCTCCACGAAGCGTCCGCTGAACAGGCATCAGAGCGTGATGGTTGTCAGCGCGATACTCATGGTGACCAATATCCTGTGTATCCTGTCGCTGACGGGTCATGCCAACGGGCTTAACATCATGCATCACAACCTTTTCGACAATGCCAACACGCTCGTCACCAACTTCCTGATTCCCCTTGGCGCCTTCGCCACAGCCATCTATACAGGATGGTTTGTGCCGCAGGCGAGATACCAGGGCTCGCGCGTGGCCACTGCCGTCTATATGCTCCTCCTGCGCTGGATGATCCCCATCGCCATCATCATAGTTTTCCTGAATTCCCTGAACATCATAGGATAAGTATATGAAATCATTTGCCCCGCTATCTAAATCACAATATGGCATCTACGCGGAATGTGTGGACCATGTAGGTGAAGTCTATTATAACTTACCTTTCCTCTTTGTCCTTGACGGCAGTCTGGATGCCGACCGCTTGTGCAGCGCCATCGAGACGATGCTGAAGGCTCACCCCACATTCTTCACACGGATTGGGATGAACAACGAAGGCGAGCCATTCCAGTCGCTTGACACGGAGGAGGCCGAAAGTTTCAAGATTCAGGTTTCAAGTTGCATGAACCTGGAAGCTGAGAAGCAGCGGTTCATAGAGCCGTTCGAGTTCTATGGCGGCAGGCTGTTTCATACCAAGGTGATGCGCGATGCGGAACACATTTATTGGTTCTTTGACATGCACCATATCATCGGTGACGGCATCACGCTGAACATTGTGCTTCACGATGTGGAGACGGTTTACAACGGCGGCACGCTGCAGCCTGAGGAGATGACGATGCAGGACGTGGCCCGTGCTGAAGCGGAGCTGCGCAAGACTGCAGCCTTCGAGGAGAGCAAGCAATGGTATGCGCAGCACTTCGACTGCAGCGACACATATACGCCGCTGATTCCGGATGTTGGCCTTACCCCTAACCCCTCTCCCGTGGGCGAGGGGAATCAGGTTCGCAGCATCGGCGTGGAGAAGGAGAAGGTAGAGGGCTTCTGCAAGGAGAACGGCATCAAGAGGAGCACGCTGTTCACGGCGGCTTACGCCTACCTGCTGGCGAAGTACAACAACGAGCAGGAGGCGCTGTTCACCACGATCTACAATGGTCGCACAGAGCCTAAGTTCCTTCATTCCACTGGTATGACGGTGAAGACGCTGCCCGTGTATGCGAAGTTCGCCGAGGACACCTCTGTACTCGACTTCCTGAAGGCTAACCAGGAGCAGATGACAGGCTGTCGCGAGCACGACCTCTACAGCTATACCGACGTGATAGCCGACCTCAACCTGCAAACGAACTCGTTGTTTGCATGGCGAGGCGAGATGCTTGGCGACACACAGCTGATGGGCAAACCGATGGAGACGGTACAGCTCCGCAACTACACGTTGGGCGTGTCGCTGTGCCTGACAGCCGGCGAGGAGCAGCAGGGCTACTACCTGAGGGCAGAATACGATGGCGAAGAGTACTCCGAGGAACTGATTAGTCAGTTCATGGAGAGCTACGAAGCCGTGTTGAAGGGATTCCTGCAGCAGAAGCAGCTGCGCGACATCAGCATTGCCACAGATGCCCAGATTGCAGTGCTCGACTCGTTCAACCAGAATACCGTGCTTTACGACGACACGCAAACCATCGTGTCGCTGTTCCGTCATCAGGCACAGGCAACGCCCGAGAACATCGCCGTCGTCTTTAAGGACAAGCGTTATACCTATCAAGAGGTCGATGCCATCAGCGACCGCATTGCGGCCTACATCGCCAGCAAGGGGCTGGGATTAGAGGACGTCGTGTCGGTATTGATTCCCCGTTCGGAATGGATGGCCATCGCTTCCATCGGTGTGCTGAAGGCTGGTTGTGCCTATCAGCCCCTTGACCCCAGCTATCCGAAAGAGCGCCTGAACTTCATGATGCAGGATGCCTCCGCCAAGTTGCTGATAGCCGACGAGGAACTCAGGGACATCGTGGATGAATACAAGGGCGAAGTGTTGTTGACGAAAGATATTCCGAGTATTACGAATACTCCGAATATTCCGAATACTCCGATTACCCCGCAGTCCCTCTTCATCCTCCTCTACACCTCCGGTTCTACGGGTGTGCCGAAGGGCTGCCAGCTGACGCACGGCAACCTCGTAGCCTTCTGCCACTGGTATCAGCGCTACTATGGCCTGAAACCGGAACACAAGGTGGCGGCCTATGCCTCCTACGGCTTCGATGCCTGCATGATGGACCTCTACCCTGCCCTCACCTGCGGTGCCTGCGTACATATCGTGCCTGAGGAGTTGCGCCTCGACCTAGTGGCACTGAACGACTACTTCGAGCGCGAGCAGATCACCCATTCATTCATGACCACACAGGTGTGCTACCAGTTTGCCACCTGCATCGAGAACCACTCGCTGCTGCATCTGTCGGCAGGTGGCGAGAAGCTGGCTTCGCTGACACCGCCCGAGGGCTTCACCCTACACAACGGCTACGGCCCGACAGAGTGTACCATCTTCACGACCACCTATCCGGTGGATAAGAAGCTGAAGGAGATTCCCATTGGCAAAGCGCTCGACAACGTACATCTTTATATTGTCGATCCGCAAGGACGTCGTCTGCCCGTGGGTGCCGCCGGCGAGCTGTGGATAAGTGGACCGCAGGTGAGCCGAGGCTACCTGAACCGTCCGGACAAGACGGCAGAGGTGTTCATAGAGAATCCTTTTGCTACAGGAGCCCCCTACGGCAGGGTCTATCGCACCGGCGACATTGTGCGCTATCTGCCTTCTGGCGACATACAGTTCGTAGGTCGTAAGGACGGACAGGTGAAGATTCGCGGCTTCCGCATCGAGCTGAAGGAAGTGGAGGCCGTCATCCGTGAGTTCCCAGGCATCAAGGATGCTACCGTGCAGGCCTTCGATGAAGAAGGTGGCGGCAAGTTCATCGCGGCATATATCGTTGCTGATGAGAAAATTAACATCAATGACTTAAACAACTTCATCATTGACCAGAAGCCGCCTTATATGGTTCCTGCTGTGACGATGCAGATTGATGCCATTCCGCTGAACCAGAACCAGAAGGTGAACAAGAAAGCGCTGCCGACGCCTGTCCTGTCCGCCGCTACGCCTGAGGAACAGGGCGAACAGGCTCCCATGAATGTGCTGGAGAAGGAAATCCATGAGATTATCGCACAGATCATCAACACCGAGGACTTCGGCATCACGACGATATTGGGCTACGTCGGTCTGACCTCTATCATGGGCATCAAGTTGGCCATCCAAATCAACAAACGCTTCGGTGTCACGCTGAACGCAAAGGCCCTGGCCAAGAGCGGCAGCATACAAAGCATCGAGAACGAGATCCTGACAGCGCTGCTGAGCGGAAGCGCTGCCAAGCAGGAGACGGACGAGGTGGCACACGCCGACATGAGCAATATCCCGCTGTCGTATGCGCAGATGGGTGTCTATGTGGATTGCATGAAGCAACCCGATTCCACCATTTATAATACGCCGGTCATCGCGCGCTTCCCCAAGAACGTGGACATCCAGTTGCTTTCCCAGTCCGTGGAGACGCTCGTCAAGGCGCATCCTCTGCTGCAGGCGCACTTCGGGAGTGCAGGGGCTGACATCATCCAAATCGTGGATGCCGAGCAACCCGTGGAGATTACCCAGAGCCAGTGCAAAGAGGCGGACTTCCCGCATTACAAAGTGGAGTTCGTCAAGCCATTCAACCTGAGACAAGGGCCGCTCTACCGCATCGAGATTGTCACCACCGAAGAGTGGGTGTATCTGATGATGGATATCCATCACCTCGTGGTCGATGGTGGCTCGTTCGACGTGCTGCTGGCACAGCTGTTCGACCTGCTCAACGGCAAGGAGATTGAACCTGAGAGCTTCACCTATGCCGACTTCGTGGCTGCACAGAAAGCCGCCGAGAGCAGCGAGGAATATGTCGCAGCCCGCGAGTTCTTCCAAGAGCGTCTGGGCAAGGTAGAAGGCCCAACGGAAGTGGCGCCCGACCTGACCAATCCGCTGGAGCAAGGCACCGTAGGCACCATCTACACACCGTTGGACTTCGACGCCATAGAGACCTTCTGCCGTCAGCACAACATCTCGCCGGCGCATCACCTGCTGGCTGCTACGTTCTACGCGCTGGCTCGCTTTACCAACAACGAGCAGCTGTGCATCACGACCATCAGTAACGGACGTTCCGACCTGCGCATCAGCAACACCGTGGGTATGTTCGTCAACACGCTGGCGCTGAGTGCACAAATCGGCGAGCAGAGCGTGATGGAGTTCTTGAACGAGACGAGCAAGAACTTCGACGAGACGCTGAGCCACGAGACCTATCCGTTTGCACGCATCGCTGCCGACTACGACCTCTCGGCGGAGATTATGTTCGCTTATCAGATGGGAGTCCTTGATGCCCTTACGTACAAGGGCCAGACGGTGCCTATTGAAACCTTCGAGTCTGAAACGCCCAAGTTCCGCATCGCCTTCTTCATACAGAACGATGAGAAGGGGCAGCCCAGCATTTGCCTGCAATACGATAACGGCCGCTACAGCCATGACCTGATGCAAAGCTTGGCGCAGTCCATCTGCAATGCGGCCAATGCCTTCATGAACAATCCGGATGCAACACTGAAGAATGTGGTGTTGCTGGATGCCCAGCAGACTGCGTTGCTCGACAGCTTCAACCAGAACGATGTGCCCTACGACAACACGCAGACCGTCGTATCACTGTTCCGCAAGCAGGCTGAACTACATCCTGATAACATCGCCATGGTCTATCACGACGAGCGCTTGACCTATAAGCAGGTCGATGAGCAGTCGGAGCGTATTGCTGGTTACGTCCAGTCGCTGGGTCTTGGCAACGAGGATGTGGTTTCCATTCTGATTCCACGCAGCAAGTGGATGGTAGTGGCATCAATTGGTGTACTGAAAGCCGGTTGTGCCTACCAGCCTCTGGATCCAAGCTATCCTGCTGAACGCCTGAACTTTATGATGCAGGATGCGGGTGCCAAGCTGCTCATTGCAGACGAGGAGTTGCGCCCGCTGGTGGACGAATACCAGGGCAAGGTGCTCTTTACCAAGGATATCGAATCCCTGCCGGCTGTCACGAAGCCTGTGCAAGCCAACATCACGCCATCGTCGCTATTTATCATGCTTTATACCTCAGGTTCTACAGGTACGCCTAAGGGTTGCCAGCTGGAACATGGCAACTTGGTATGCTTCTGCCACTGGTACCATCGCTACTACGATTTGAAGCCTGAGAGCAAGGTAGCCGCCTATGCCAGCTATGGTTTTGACGCCTGTATGATGGACATGTACTCTGCCCTGACTTGTGGAGCTGCTGTCTATATCATCGGCGAGGACATCCGTCTGAATCTGCCCGACCTGAACGACTACTTCAACCGTGAAGGCATCACCCATTCGTTCATGACCACACAAGTGGGCTGTCAGTTCGCGATGAACTTCGATAATCATTCGCTGCTCCATCTATCCGTCGGTGGCGAAAAGGTACTGCCGCTCACACCACCGACGGCCTATCAGCTCCATAATGCATACGGACCTACGGAATGTACGATCTTTACGACCACATATTCCATGAAGGAGTTCGAGCAGAATGCCCCCATCGGTAAACCACTCGATAACTTCCGTCTCTACATCGTTGACAAGCAGTTCAACCGCTTGCCCCTCGGCGCAGCTGGTGAGCTATGGGTCAGCGGTCCGCAAGTGAGCCGCGGCTACCTCAACCGTCCGGAAAAGACAGCCGAGACCTATCTGAAGAACCCCTTCACGGATGAGGCAAAATATGCCCGTGTGTATCGCACAGGCGATATCGTGCGCTATCTCCCCGATGGCAACATCCAGTTTGTGGGACGTAAGGACGGTCAGGTGAAGATCCGCGGCTTCCGCATCGAGCTGAAGGAAGTCGAGGCCGTTATCCGCGAGTTCCCAGGCATTAAGGACGCTACTGTCCAAGCTTTCGACTACGAGACGGGCGGTAAGTTCATCGCGGCTTACATCGTCAGCGACCAACAGGTAGATATCAAGGAACTGAATGCATTCATCGGCAAGCAGAAACCGTCTTACATGATTCCTGCTGCCACGATGCAGATTGATGCCATTCCGCTCAACCAGAACCAGAAGGTGAACCGCAAGGCATTGCCCGCACCGGTCGTCCAAGCTGCCGACCACGACTACGAGGCACCCGCCACCGAGGTGGAGAAATTCTTCTGCAACGTCTTCGGCGATGTCCTGACGATGGACAAGGTCGGCGCCACCGACAACTTCTTCGAGCTGGGCGGCACCTCATTGATGGTGACCAAGGTCATCATCGAGGCCGACAAGGCTGGCTACCACGTGGCCTACGGAGATGTGTTCACCAATCCTACGCCACGTCTGTTGGCACAGTTTGTGAGCGGTGAGGCACCCGTCGAAGCGGCCGACCATGAAGTCTATGACTTCGACTACTCCGGCATTGATGCCATCCTGCAGCGCAATACGGTGGAGACGTTCCTCAAGGGTGAACGACAGCAGCTGGGCAATGTCCTCCTGACCGGTGCCACCGGCTATCTGGGCATCCATGTGCTGCGCGAGCTCATCGACAGCGACGCCACCACCATCACGTGTCTTGTGCGCGGCAAGGATCAGGCTTCCGCAGAACACCGCCTCAAGAATCTGCTGTTCTACTATTTCGAGTCATCCTTCAAGGATCTTTTCGGCACCCGCCTCTTTGTCGTCAACGGCGACGTGACACAGGACTTCACAACTGTGGCCGGCGATTTCGTCGCCGACATTGATACGGTATTTAACTGTGCCGCCAATGTGAAGCACTACTCCAAGGGCACAGACATCGAAGATGTGAATATCGGCGGAGCCCAGCGCTGCGTAGAGTTCTGTCTGAAGACAGGTGCACGACTGGTGCATGTCTCCACGACCTCCGTAGCAGAGATATGGATTGACCACGGCAACGGTGAACAGGTGCCCTCGCTCAACGAGCGCAAATTCTGGTTCGGCCAGTTCCTGGACAACCGTTACATTCACTCCAAGTTCCTGGCAGAGCGTTTGGTGCTGGATGCTGTGGCCCATCATGGCTTGAGTGCCAAAGTGATGCGCGTGGGTAACTTGGCTCCACGCAGCTACGATGGTGAGTTCCAAGTCAACTTCAACAGCAACAGCTTCATGGGACGTCTCAAGGTGTTCTTTACACTTGGTTGCTGCCCCTATGACCTGTATGGTGAATCAACAGAGATGTCGCCCATCGACCAGACGGCGAAAGCCGTGGTGCTCTTGGCATCGACGCCCAAGGAATGTACCGTATTCCAACCCTTCAACGACCACGCCGAGCTGTTGGGCGATGTCCTCCAGCTCATGGAGAAGGTGGGTCGCGATATGCGCTTCGTGGAGGATGACGAATTCGAGCAGGCCGTCACCATTGCCGGACAAGACCCCGAGAAGGCCAAACTGCTCTCGGCCATTATGGCTTATCAGGACATGGCGCACGGACAAAAAGTCGCCATCATCGAGCGTGACAACCGCTACACCTGCTCTATCCTGCACCGCCTCGGCTTCCACTGGAAAGACACCGCATGGGACTATGTCGAGCGCATGCTCACCACCATTGGTGGCTTCGGGTACTTTGAATAACTAAACATCTTTTTATTTCACTCCATCAACAATTTAAAATGAACGACATTAAAGTTTTGAACCACGCAGCGGATAACATCCGTATTCTGGCTGCGTCCATGGTCGAAAAGGCCAAGAGCGGTCACCCGGGCGGCGCTATGGGTGGCGCAGATTTCATCAACGTGCTCTACAGCGAGTACCTCAACTACGACCCCGCCGATCCCTGCTGGGTAGGCCGCGACCGCTTCTTCCTCGACCCCGGCCACATGGCTCCCATGCTCTACAGCCAGCTGGCCCTTATCGGCAAGTTCTCCCTCGACGAGCTGCAGCAGCTCCGCCAGTGGGGCTCTCCCACCCCCGGCCACCCCGAGGCTGACCCCAAGCGCGGCATCGAGAACACCAGCGGCCCTCTCGGCCAAGGCCACACCTTCGGCATCGGCGCTGCCATCGCCGCCAAGTTCCTGGCCGCCCACACCGGCAACCCGACCTTCGCGAAGGAGACCATCTACATCTACATCTCCGACGGCGGCGTGCAGGAGGAAATCTCTCAGGGCGCAGCCCGCATCGCAGGCTCGCTGGGTCTGGACAACGTGGTGATGTTCTATGACAGCAACGATATCCAGCTCTCCACAGAGACCAAGGAAGTCATGAACGAGGACACCGCTGCCAAGTACCGCGCCCTCGGCTGGGAGGTCTTCGAGATCAACGGCAACGATGCCGCACAGATCCGCAAGGCCATCGAGCAGGCCAAGGCCGTGAAGGGCAAGCCCGCCCTCATCATCGGCAAGTGCATCATGGGCAAGGGCGCCCTCAAGGAGGACGGTTCCAGCTACGAGCGCAACTGCAAGACCCACGGTGCTCCCCTCGGCGGCGATGCTTACAAGAAAACTATAACCAACCTTGGCGGAGACCCTGAGAATCCGTTTGTTATCTTCGACGATGTCAAGGAGCTCTATGCCCGTCGCGCCGAAGAGCTGAAGAAGATTGTGGCCG
Organism: uncultured Prevotellaceae bacterium; assembly: GCA_946415705.1. Lineage (GTDB taxonomy): Bacteria > Bacteroidota > Bacteroidia > Bacteroidales > Bacteroidaceae > Physcousia. The sequence continues at coordinate 14,895 of CAMKTN010000027.1, read as the reverse complement.
AGCGCAAGGCCGAAGAGGCTGCCTGGGCAAAGGCCAATCCCGAGTGCGCTGCCGCACAGGCCGAATGGTTCAGCGGCAAGGCCCCGAAGGTGGACTGGAGCAAGGTGCAGCAGAAGAGCGGCGACGCCACGCGCAACGCCAGCGCTGCCGTCCTCAGCGTCCTCGCCGAGCAGGTGCCCAACATGATCTGCGCCTCTGCCGACCTCAGCAACTCCGATAAGACCGACGGCTTCCTGAAGAAGACCCACGCCCTCAAGGCCGGCGACTTCAGCGGCGCCTTCTTCCAGGCCGGCGTGGCTGAGCTGACGATGGCCTGCTGCTGCATCGGCATGGCCCTCCACGGCGGCGTCATCCCCGCCTGCGGCACCTTCTTCGTATTCTCCGACTACATGAAGCCCGCCGTGCGCATGGCAGCCCTCATGGAGCTGCCCGTGAAGTTCATCTGGACCCACGACGCCTTCCGCGTCGGCGAGGACGGTCCTACCCACGAGCCCGTGGAGCAGGAAGCACAGATCCGCCTCATGGAGAAGCTGAAGAACCACCACGGCAAGAACTCCACCCTCGTGCTGCGTCCCGCCGATGCCGCTGAGACCACCGAGGCATGGCGCCTGGCCATGGAGAACACCGACAGCCCCACAGCCCTCATCCTCAGCCGTCAGAACATCGCCGACCTGCCCGCAGGCAACGACTACCGCCAGGCCGAAAAGGGCGCCTACATCGTGGCTGGCTCCGACGAGAATCCCGATGTCATCCTCCTCGCCAGCGGTTCTGAGGTCTCGACCCTCGTGGCCGGCACCGAGCTCCTGCGCAAGGACGGCATCAAGGTGCGCATCGTCAGCGTGCCCTCCGAAGGCCTGTTCCGCAGCCAGAGCAAGGACTACCAGCAGGCTATCCTGCCCTGCGGCGTGAAGAAGTTCGGCCTCACTGCCGGTCTGCCCGTGAACCTCGAAGGTCTCGTTGGTGCCGACGGCACCGTCTGGGGCCTCCAGAGCTTCGGCTTCAGTGCCCCCTACAAGGTGCTCGACGAGAAGCTGGGCTTCACCGCTGAGAATGTGTATAAGCAAGTTAAGGCGATTCTGTAATGGACGTTAAGGTAATAGGCATAGCCAGCGACCACGCTGGCTACGCCCTTAAGCAGTTCGTCAAGCAGTACCTCGACGCGAAGGGTTACGCGTGGAAGGACTACGGCACCTACTCTGAGGAGTCGTGCGACTACAGCGACTTCGGTCACGCCCTGGCGCGCGGCATCGAGGCGGGCGAGGTGTATCCCGGCATCGCCATCTGCGGCAGCGGCGAGGGCATCAACATGACGCTCAACAAGCACCAGAGCATCCGCGCAGGCCTCTGCTGGATTCCCGAGATAGCCCATCTGATTCGCCAGCACAACAACGCCAACGTCCTCGTCATGCCCGGCCGCTTCATCGACACCGACATGGCCGCCAAGATCATGGACGAGTTCTTCGCCACAGAGTTCGAAGGCGGTCGCCATCAGAAGCGCATCGACAAGATTCCCGTCTGCTGATACCACTTCAACCATTAACAGCTCAGCCCAAACGTGTCATCGTTTGGGCTGAGTTGTTTGTTAGACTTCTTCGGGTTCTGTGCTGCCGGAGGTGTCCAGCGTGATGTTCTCGATGCGTAGCTTGAGGACACCGGCCGGCACCTGCACCTCCACAACATCACCGACTCGCTTATTCAACAGCGCCTGTCCGATTGGAGACTTGATGGAAATCTTTCCCTCGCGCAGGTTGGCCTCGTGCGGACTGGCAATTTTGTAGGTCATCTTGCTGCCATTCGCGAGATTCGTCATCTCAACCTTGCTCAGCAAACCTACGCTGTCATCGTGGAGCCTCGACGTGTCAATGACACGCGCGAACTCCAGCACACGCTGCTTGAAGCGTATGCGCCCCAGCAGTCGTCCCTGCTCACGTTTGGCAGCGTGGTATTCGAAATTCTCGCTCAGGTCACCCTTGTCGCGTGCCTCGGCGATTTCCTGCTTCACGCGCGGCAGCTCCACGAGCTCCAGATGCCTAAGTTCCGCCACGAGCTTGTCGTAGCCCTCCTGCGACATATATTCCATAGGTCGTCTCTAACGTGTGGGGATTAGTCCTTGAGGTAATACACGACGGTGGTGACCACGCGGACGTTCTTGAGCCAGGGCGTGTTCTGGTCGCGGCTGTCGATGCTGAACTGGCCCTGGTCTGCGGTGCGAATCTTACCCAGCTTGCTGTCGGAGTCCTCGGCAAAACGCTCGGCGGTCTTGCGAGCGTTCTTGGTGGCCTCGGCAATCATCTCGGGCTTGATTTCATTGAGACCGGTGAACTCATAGGTGACAACGGGACCCTCGTCGTACTCGTTGCCCACAATGGTGACGCCCTGTCGCATCAACTCCGTCTGGCGACTCACGAGCTTACGTACTAAATCCACATTCTTCGTCACCACCGTGACGACACAGTTGGCCTTATAACGGTAGCGAACGGTCTCGCTGGAATAGCTCATATTGGCTTGTTGGTCCACAAGCGTGGGTGGTGCGAGGGAGATCTCCTCGTCAGTAAAGCCATTGGCCTTGAGGAAGCTGACAACCGTCTGCGTATTCTTCTCAATACGCTCATACAGCTCTGCGGGGTCGTTGCCGAGTTCCTTGAACTTCAACGGCCACGTGGCCTTGTCGGCCTTCACCTCCTTCTCGGAGAGGCCCTTAGCCGTCACCGTGCGGTCCAGCTCCTTGAACTGCACCATACCTTGTTTGATAGCCCTTCCGCCGAGGAAGAGGCCAGCGGCGAGAATCAGCGCCTCGCCGAAGAACTTAAACTGAAAGGTTCTCATAGTCGTATAAGGTTGTTAATTACCAGCCATCGTCATCATTGCCGACAACACCGTTCTTCACAGCTTCCTCCACCTTGTCCATAATGGCGTTGGAATAGGCGTGTGTCATCACGAGTGCCTTGGAGCTGGTGCGTTTCTTGCTGTCCTTCTCCACGAAGGGATAGTGTTTGGCAATCTCCCATTTCTCGTCGTAGAGGTTGGGGTTGGTCATGTCCTCGGCCTTACGCTTGGAGTCTGCATAGGTGCGACGGTTGTCCTTATTATCCGAGGGGCTGAGCCAGCCGCCCGTGATATCAGCCAACACATCGTAGGTCTGCACGGTGAACGTCACACGCACACGCCCCTCCTTGATATCGAGGCGGATGACAGGCGTGATGCTGATGGCATACTTGTTGATCGTGCCCATATGCTCGGCGATGTCCTTGATGGTGGAAGTGATGATGATACAGCCGGCATCCTTGTCGTTCAGCGTGATGGCCTGCTTATCCTGGAATGTGGACGTCGCCCAGTAGTTAAGGGCCACGTAGAGCTGCTGCTTGCTCTTTCCCGGTGCCTCGATGACCTGCTGATAGGTCAGGCTCTCGTTCTTGTCGAGGGTGAGGCTGCTGGCGATATTGGCTGCCGCCTCTACCCATTTGCTACCATAACGACTCTTGGCGTATTTCTCGAGATCGGCCGCCTTCATGACCTGTGCCTGGCCAGCCGCAGCGCCCATGAGAAACATGCCAGCCACGAAGAGGCGCGAGAAGTTGTGTGTGAATGTCTTCATAAAGTAGATTACTTCAACTTTGTTTCTTTTGCGGTTGCAAAGGTAGTCAAATTTGCGGAAACGAAACAACAAAGCACCTACAAAATGCATCTTTTCAACCTTTTTTTGGCGGTTCAAAAGATTATGCTTATTTTTGCCGCATGAAAAGGCAAATGCTGATAGCAGCCCCCATGAGCGGCTCGGGCAAGACAACGATTGCGCGAGGGCTGATGGCGTTGTTCACGGCGAGGGGGCTGAAGGTGCAGCCTTTCAAATGCGGCCCCGACTATATCGACACGAAATTCCACGCCGCCGTCTGCGGACGACCCAGCATCAACCTCGACACCTTCATGGCCTCGCACGCACACGTGCACGAACTATATCATTTTTATGCTCAGGAGGCCGATGTTTGTGTCGTGGAAGGAATGATGGGGCTGTTCGACGGCTACGACCGCGACAGCGGCTCGTCGGCAGAGATTGCGCGTGTGCTGGACCTCCCCATTGTGCTGGTGGTGGATGCGCGCTCGGCGGCTTACTCGATGGCGGCGCTGCTGAAGGGCTTCCTGCATTTCCACCCTGACCTGCAGTTCGCAGGCGTCATCTTCAACCGCGTAGGCAGCGAGCGCCACGCGGCCATGCTGCGTGAGGTGGCAACGGAAGCGGGCATCGAATGTCTGGGCTGCGTGCCCAAGAGCGCTCAACTGGAGCAAGGCTCACGCTACTTGGGTCTCGACTTTTCCCAGGCAGCCGAGACGGATGAACTTTTGCATTTGCTGGACCAACATCTCGACCTCGAAAAGCTTGAAAAAATAAGACCACGGTCTTACGGCGATAAGACCACGGTCTTCAGCCCGAAAGACCACGGTCTTCAGCACGTAAGACCGCAGACCTCCCTCGTGGCTCGCAACGCGGAGTCCTTCTCCTTCATCTACGAGGAGACACTGGCCACCCTGCGCACGCGCGGCGATGTCCGTTTCTTCGACCCCGAGACAGAGGTTCCGGACTTCAACGGCATCGACTTCCTCTATCTCCCTGGCGGTTATCCCGAGAAGCATGTCGAGGCGCTGGTGAAGAACGCGGCCTGCCGTCAGGCGATTCGCGACTATGCCGAGCGCGGCGGCTGTATCGTAGCCGAATGTGGAGGTATGATGTACCTGTGCCAAGCCATCGTGGATGACGAGGGCGAGCATCCCATGTGTGGTGTCCTGCCCCACTCCATCACGGCACGCAAGGCCGACCGCCGGCTGTCGCTCGGCTATCGCCGCTTCGAGCTCGACGGCCACGAATATCGCGGCCATGAGTTCCATTACACGCAGTTCCTCGGCCCGACACCGGCTTCCGTCACACAGGTCTATAATGCCAAAGGCGAGCCTGTCACCACGCCCGTATTCACCTACAAGAACGTATTAGCCAGCTATACACATCTCTATCTTTCTTCTACAGCCACGACTGAATCTGTAGAAGAAAACGCCGCGGGTCTCCATCCCATTATGTTTGCCGGCACGGGCAGCGACGTTGGCAAGAGCGTCGTCGCCACCGCCTTCTGTCGTATCTTCCGTCAGGACGGCTACAGTCCCGCTCCCTTCAAGGCACAGAACATGGCGCTCAACAGCTATGCGACCCCCGAGGGGCTGGAGATCGGACGCGCACAAGCCGTGCAGGCCGAAGCCGCTGGTATTCCCTGCCATACGGACATGAACCCCCTGCTGCTGAAGCCCAGCTCCGACCACACCTCGCAGGTGGTGCTCCACGGCAAGCCCATCGGCAACCGCGATGCTTACGACTTCTGGAGATTGAAAAATGGAAAAGGGTCTAGAACGTCTCAATCTATCAATTTCAGGCAGGAAGTCTGTGCCGCCTTCGACCGCTTGGCAGCACGCTACAACCCCATCGTTATGGAGGGCGCTGGCAGCATCTCGGAGCTGAACCTGCGCGACACGGACCTCGTGAACATGCCAATGGCACGCTATGCCGATGCCCGCGTCATCCTCGTCGCCGACATCGACCGCGGAGGTGTGTTTGCCTCGGTCTATGGCAGCATCGCCCTGCAGAGGCCCGAGGATCGCAAGCTCATCAAGGGCATCATCATCAATAAGTTCCGCGGCGACCTTCGCCTCTTCGACAAAGGGCGCAAGATGCTGGAGGACATCTGCGGCGTGCCCGTCTTAGGCGTGATACCTTACACCAAGGACATTCACATCGAGGAAGAGGACAGCGTGGCCTTGGAGAAGAAAAGATCCGCCTCAGCACAGGATGAAGGGAAAGTGCAGGTCGCCGTTGTGCTTCTCCGTCATATCAGCAACTTCACGGACTTCAACACACTGGAGCGCGACCCGCGCGTGAACCTCTTCTATACCAACAACACCAACGACCTCAGCCGCGCCGATATCATCATCCTTCCTGGCACCAAGGCCACGCTCGACGACCTGCTGGAGCTGCGGCGCAACGGCTGCGCCCAGGCCATCCAACAGGCACATCGCAATGGGAAAACGATCGTGGGCATCTGCGGCGGCTACCAGATGCTGGGGCTGCTGGTTGAAGACCCCAACGGCATCGAGGGCGGCATTGCCAAGCTCCCCGGTCTCGGTCTGCTGCCTGTCAACACCACGATGTCTGCTGAGAAGGCCACGCGGCAGGTGACGTTCGACTTCGAGGGGCATACATGTCAGGGCTACGAGATTCACCAGGGCATCACCACGATGTCCGACGGCACTCCCGCAGACACCATCGTGCGGACAGACCACTGTATCGGCACCTACATCCACGGCATTCTCGACAATGCTCCCGTCATAGATCTTTTACTCGGAAAGTTCAACGTACAGCAGACCAAGCAGCACGTCCAGGACTATCAGTCCTTCAAGGAAGAACAGTATGACAAGCTGGCTGCGCACGTGCGACAATATGTTGATATCGAACGCATTTACAAAATCCTCATGAAGTAATGATTGAAGGCCACGGCGACGACACATACAACTACGGCGAGCTCCGCCGTAATTTCAGCAGCAATATCTCGCCGCTGATAGACACAAGCCCCTTGCGCGAATACCTTGCACAGCGGCTTGAGGTCATCAATCACTACCCCGAGCCGTCGGCCCATTCGCTGGAAAAGGCGATTGCCGAGATATATGCCGTGGGTGCCGACGAGGTGCTCGTCACCAACGGCGCCACCGACGCGATTTATCTGATCGCCCAGACCCTGCGCCACGAGCACACCTTCGCCGTGAAGCATCCCACCTTCAGCGAGTATGCCGATGCCTGCCGAATGTTCGGCTACGAGGAGACGCCCCAGGGCGGTGCCGTGAGATGGCTCTGCAATCCCAATAATCCGACAGGCGAGATCCGCACGGAAGATGCCATCAAGCAACTCTCCTGTCGCCACCACTGGCTCGTCATCGATCAGTCGTACGAGGATTGCACCTCCTACCCTATGCTGACACCCCGCGAGGCGATAGAGATGCAGAACGTCATCCAGATACACTCGATGACAAAACGTTTTGGCATCCCAGGCTTGCGACTGGGGTATATCACGGCTCCCGCCGCCGTGATAGCGCGTTTGCGGGCGAACGCTCGTCCCTGGGCGGTCAACGCGCTGGCGATAGAAGCGGGGCTGTGGCTGCTGGCACATCCGAATCCCTATGAGCAAACGATGATGAGTGACTTGCTGGTCGAAACGCAAATCCTTGCCAACAGGCTACGCAGAATCTTTGGCATTCACGTCTATCCCACAGCCACCAACTTCATGCTCTGTTCTATCAGCCAGGGCTCTGCAGCGGAGCTGAAGGAGTATCTGGTCAAGAACCACGGGTTCCTGATTCGCGACGCCTCCAACTTCGAAGGCCTTCAGGACTGTCATTTCCGCATAGCCACTCAACATCCTGACTACAACAAAGAGTTGGTGGAAGCGATTCGCGCATTTCTACAAACCAGACAACAGAAAGCATAGGCTGCAAGCATGGAAGAACAGTTCTCCTTTCTCCATCTTCATTCTTCACTCGCAGCGTTGCTCATAGGCTGGCTGCTCGACCTCCTGCTGGGCGACCCAGCATGGCTGCCGCATCCCATCGTGTGGTTTGGCAAGGCTATCGCTGCCTGCGAGCATCGCCTAAACAAAGGCGCGCACCGCAAGCTGAAGGGCGCCCTCACCGCCATCAGCCTCATTCTGCTCGTCTTCGCCCTCACCTGGCTCATCCGTCACCTCCTCTCAACTCTCAACTTCCAATTTTCAATTTTCAATTTTCAATTTTCAATTCTATTCGACGCAGTCCTCATCTTCTACTGCCTCGCTGGCACCACCCTCATTCGCGAGGTGCGCGCCGTGTTCCTCGCCCTCGACCGTTCCTTGGAGGAAGGACGCAAGCAGGTAGCCCGCATCGTAGGACGCGACACCTCAGAGCTCTCGGCGCAGGAGGTGCGGACGGCAGCCCTGGAGACCTTAGCCGAGAACCTCAGCGACGGCGTCATCGCTCCCCTCTTCTGGTTCGCGCTGCTCGGCACCCCCGGGATGCTGGCCTACAAGATGGTCAATACGCTAGATTCCATGATTGGCTACAAGACCGCGCGTTACAAGGACTTCGGATGCTGGGCAGCACACATCGATGACATCGCCAACTACCTCCCCGCCCGTTTGACAGCTTTGCTGATGGTGCTGCCATACGCCCTTTTCAATTTTCAATTTTCAATTTTCAATTTCGTCCGTGTCAACGGACGTCATCACGCCTCCCCCAACAGCGGCTACCCAGAGGCGGCGTTGGCCGGCATCCTCGGCTGTCGCTTCGGCGGCCCGCATTATTACTTCGGGGAACTCTTCGACAAACCGTTCATTGGCAACAACGAGCGCGTGCTCACTACGGCCGACATGAAAACTGCCGTCCGGGTGAACCGAACGGCAGAGGTATTGATGATTCTGTTGGTTTGCGCCTGGCTGGTGGTCAGAAGTATTTGGTGATCTTCGCGTTCTCGAAGTTGTTCATTTCGTTCATCATCCGAACAGCTGAATCCACAATGGGGAAGGCGCAGAGCGCACCCGTCCCCTCGCCTAACCTCATATTCAGTCGGAGAAGTGGCTTGGCATTCATGGCGTTGAGCATCAGGTGATGACCGCCCTCGTCGCCGCAGTGCCCGAAGATCGCGTAGTCGCGGACGGCGGGGCAGAGCTGCTGCGCCGCCAGCATGCAAGCCGTCATGATAAAGCCATCGACGAGAATCACCATTCGCAACTCTGCAGCCCTCAACATCGCACCGATGGCAGCCGCCATCTCAAAGCCCACGAAATAACGGATGGTGTCAGCAGCGGTGAAGCCTTCGCTGACAGCGCGGTAGTGCTCCAGAGCCTGAGAAAGCACGTTAAGTTTATGGCTAATGCCAGCAGCGTCAAGACCACTGCCAGCCCCCACGCACTGCGGCAGGGGGATTCCGAGGAGCAGGTGCATCAACACACTCGACGGCGAGGTATTGCCAATCCCCATCTCACCCAGACACAGGACGTTGCTGCCCTCGGCATAGCAGGCATCCACCTGCTCGCGACCCACGGTCAGCGCCCTCTCCCACTCCTCTGCCGTCATCGCCGGTTCATACAAAAAGTTCTTCGTCCCCCGCGCTATCTTTCGATCCAAGAACACAACACTCCCCTCGCCCTTTGGAGAGGGGTCGGGGGTGAGGCTATAATCCACCCCCACATCAACGATGCGCAGCTTAAAGCCATGCTGGCGACAGAACATATTTACCCCACCGCCGCCACGCGTGTAGTTGATCATCTGCTGCCACGTTACCTCACGCGGCGACAGCGACACGCCCTCGCGCTCGATACCGTGGTCGCCACCGAAGAGAATATGAGCAGGCTGGCGCAGCTCGGGCGTCAACGTCTGCTGAATCAGGCACACCTGCATCGCTAACTCCTCCAGGCGCCCCAGTGAGCCCTTGGGTTTGTTCAGGTTGTCAATCTTCTGCTGAATAGCCGCCTGCAACGCTCTATCTACAGGTTGTATATTAAACTCTTTCATTTGATTTGAAGTGGTAATCCGGACACCATGAGAAAAACTTCGTCAGCCTTGGAGGCGATGTATTGGTTCATCCACCCTTGCAGGTCCGCAAAGCGACGCTGCAGGGCATTCTCCGAGACGCCACCCCATCCGATTTCGTTGGTCACGAAGATGAAGGTAGCCTCATACTGTGTGAAAGCATCAAACTCACGCTTGGCCTCGCTGAGAATCCTGTCAACATCTATACTCCCCTCGCCCTTTGGAGAGGGGTCGGGAGTGAGGCCTAAAAAGTTCGTAAGCCACAGCGTCACACAATCCACAAGTACAACACGTCCGCTGACATCGTGGCGGCTGAGCGTGCGCTCTTCCTCGATGTTTGTCCACTGCGGGACACGCCGCTCCTGGTGGCGGCGCACACGCTCACGGAACTCCTCGTCCCAGATGTGAGCCGTAGCCATATACACAGGATGCTCGCTGAGTTGCAATGCCAGCTCCTCAGCCTTCGCGCTCTTCCCCGAGCGCTGTCCCCCTGTGATGAGAATAATCTTTTTCAATCCTAAATTTTCAATTCTCAATTATCAATTTTCAACTATCAATCTTACCAAACCATTTCAGCGACGATGACCAACAACGTGGAGAGCTCCACGAGCAGACAAACGGCACCACAACAGTCGCCCGTATAGCCTCGCAGCCGCCGCCAGATATATAGGCTAAGCGCGCACATCACTACGCATGGCACAATCAGCAGCCAGCCCCAATAGATGTTCGTCATCCAGATGAAGACACCCATCGGCAGCAGGCCTTGGATCAGGAGGCTGACACCCGCCCACCAGCTCATCTTGCGATAGACGACCTTCGCCTTGGCCTCCTCTTCGCGCCGTGCATAAGGCATCACCACCACGAGGGGTGCCGTCAGCATCTTCGCATACGGGTCTGCGGCCCAGATGGCGCAGGCCGCCACGATAGGATTCAGCGAGAACAGCGCGGCGGCGAGCATGAGTTCGTAAAGAATCAGCCCCAGCACGCCATAGGTGCCGATGTGCGAATCCTTCATGATCGTTAGGATGCGCGTGCGGTCGCCAGCGCCCCCGCCGAAGCCGTCCAGGAAGTCGGCCAAGCCGTCCTCGTGCAGGGCACCCGTCAGCAGCAACCTCGCCACGATGGCCAGCAGCACCGCCAGCGCATAAGGCAGATACTGCGTCCCTAACCACAGCGTAACTGCCGTCACGCCGCCCGTCAGCCAGCCCGTCAGTGGCCAGTGTTCGACCACCGTGCGGTAGCACGCCTGCGGCGGTTCGTGCAGTCGCCAGAAGGGCAGCCGCGTGAAGAAGATGAAGGCAGCCCACACGCGGTCATACCAATGCGTTCGTTCCATATTCGCTTCCATCGTTCGGAATTTGGAGGCAAAAGTACGAATAAAAGAGGACAAATCTCATGCAAGGGAGCTGTTTTTTCACTTTTCATTCCCTCATTTTTCACTTATTCACTAACTTTGCACCCGCAAAACATAGAAAACAGGAATCATCATGAAGGTTTTTGTATGGATCACGGCCGCTATGCTTCTGCTGGCATCCTGCAACGACCCTAAGGGTCGCGAGGCAGCTGTCGCCAGCGGCACCGCAGCTGACACCACCGTCACCGTCCAGGTAAAATACGCCACCGAGTTCACCGTCCGCGACTCCGCCGGCATCCGCCTCGTCGATATCGGCCCCCGCCATCACTTCGCCCTCCTCCCCGCCTCCGTTACGGTTCCCGAGGGTGTTACGGTTCCCTCGGGTTCCTTAGTTACGGTTCCCTCGGGTTCTCCCGAGGGCCTCATCCCCTCGGGTTACACCCCCATCCGCGTCCCCATCCACCGCGCCCTCTGCATGACCTCCCTGCAGCTCTCCAACTTCACCATCCTCGACGCCCACGACTTCATCAGTGGCATCACTGGCACCAAGAACCTCTTCAACGAGGACATCCGCCGCCGCGTGGAGGACGGCCGCATCGTGAAGATCGGCATGGAAGGCAACTTCGACACGGAGATGGTGCTGGCCGCCAACCCCGACGTCATCTTCATCTCCCCCTCCAAGCGCGGCGGCTACGATGCTATCAAGGAAACGGGCATCACCCTCGTGCCGCATCTCGGCTACAAAGAACTCGACCCGCTGGGACAGGCCGAATGGATCAAGCTCGTGGGCCTGTTCATCGGCAAGGAAGCCGAGGCCAACGCCATCTTCGCCGGCATCGAGGAGCGATACAATAGTTTAAAGTCGAAAGTTGAAAGTTTAGAGGGGGAGCGCCCCAGCATCATCAGTGGCGAGATGCACTACGGCTCGTGGCACGCCGTGGGCGGTAAGAACTACCTCGCACAGATCTTCCGCGATGCCGGTGCCGACTACGTCATCCACGACAACGAGACCTCGGGCGAGAACCTGGAGTTCGAGAAGGCCTACGCCCTCGCCGCCAACGCCGACTACTGGCGCATCCTCAACAGCTACCCGGGCGACTTCTCCTACGAAGCGCTGCGCGCCTCGGAGCCTCGCAACGAGCTCTTCAAGGCCTTCCGCGAGCACAAGGTCATCTACTGCAATATGCGCAAGACACCCTACTACGAGATCGCACCCGTGCAACCCGATGTGCTCCTTAAGGATCTCGTCGCCATCCTGCACCCCGAGCTTGTGGAGTCTGACTATCAACCCACCTTCTACCGACTCTTAGCCCCCTAATGAAAAGAACCGCACTATACATCCTGCTCCTCGCCGTCAGCATCGTCGTTCTGCTCGTCGTGAACCTGCTGTTGGGCTCCGTGAAGATTCCTGCCGCAGATGTCTGTCGCATCCTCCTAGGTGACGCCACGGAGTCCGAGATCTGGCGCAACATCATCTTCAGCAGCCGCCTGCCGCAAGCCCTCACGGCCATCGTGGCCGGTGCCGGTTTGGCTGTCAGCGGCCTGCAGATGCAGACCGTCTTCCGCAACCCCTTGGCAGGCCCCTCCGTGCTGGGTATCAGCAACGGCTCCGCGCTCGGCGTAGCCTTCGTGGTGCTACTGTCGGGCAAGCTGGGCGGCGTGGCCCTCTCGCGACTGGGCTATCTCGGTGATGCCGCCATGAGCGTGGCCGCCATCATCGGTGCCTTGGCCGTGATGCTGCTGATTCTGTGGGTGTCGCAGAAGGTGAAGGGCAATGTCACCTTATTAATCATAGGTGTCATGATTGGCTATCTCGCCAATGCCATCATCGGTGTGCTGAAGTTCCTGGCCCCCGAGGAGGATGTGAAATCGTTTGTCGTGTGGGGCCTCGGCTCCTTCGCGCGCGTCAGCGGCGATGAGATGATGTTGTTCATCGGTCTGATGTGCGTCCTGCTTCCCCTGACCTATCTCCTAGTGAAGCCTATGAACCTTCTACTGCTGGGCGACCGCTATGCCGCCAACCTCGGCCTCAACATTCGTCGTAGTCGCATGCTCGTCATCATCTCCTCGGGCGTCCTCGTGGCCATCGTCACGGCCTACTGCGGCCCTATCATGTTCATCGGTCTGGCTGTACCACATCTCGCACGTGCCCTCTTCCGCACCTCCGACCACCGCATCCTCATGCCGGCCACAGCCCTCTGCGGTTCCGTCCTCGCCCTCGTGTGCAATATCATCGCCCGTATGCCGGGCTTCGAGGGGGCGCTACCCGTAAATTCCGTGACAGCCCTCGTGGGCGCACCCGTCATCGCGATGGTGCTCTTCCACAAGCGCAAGGACGACATCGAAGAATAATTCCGCTACAACAAAGCCTCGTAAATACGGCCGTCATCGTCCATCAACAGGATGGTCAGCTGGCCACTCGGCAGCAGGGGCTTACAATGGGCGTAGCAACGACGGATGACGATATCTGCAAAGCGAGGCAGCAACGCCGACGGTATCAGCTTCCACAACTCACGCGCCAACGTAAAGGACGGCGCCTGCACAGCTTCGACAACGCTCTCCGGACACCCCGCCTCGCGCAACAGCTGTACGATGAACTCCTTGTCCATCACCACCTTCTTGCTGTGCGTGTCCAAATGCCCGTCAGCCAGCTTCACCGCCTTCCCCAACATCACCCCCAGCGTCACCTTAGAACTTGAAACTTGAGTCTTGAAACCTGAAACTTGATCAATGATCTTCAGCGTCTCGCCGATGTAGTTACCGTATTCCACGAACGCCTGCGACGGCAGGTCGGGGTAGCGTGCCTTCAAGAACCCTTCGCTCTTCGCGCCGCTGTTGATGACGATGCGGTCCGTGCCGCTGGCCTGCGCCACTTCCACACATTTACGGATGCTGTCGATGAAAGCCTCCTCCGAGAAGGGTTTTACGATGCCCGACACGCCAATGATGCTGATGCCGCCCTCGATGCCCAAGCGCGGATTGAATGTCCGCCGCGCAATCTCTTCGCCCTGTGGCACAGAAATGGTAACTTTCCATTGTCCATTCCCAACTGTCAACTGTCCATTGTCCATTGTCCATTGGCACAGATTCTTCCTTATCATCTCGCGCGGCCCTTTGTTGATGGCAGGCTCGCCCACAGGGTAGTCGAAGCCCGGCAACGTAAATCTGCCGACTCCTTCACCGCCGCATATCTTAAACTGAGCCGCGTGTTCCACCGCTGCCCTCACTTCAATTCCATTCGTCACATCGGGGTCATCACCCGCCTCTTTTATACAATAGGCATATCCGTCGCCATACCCAACGGGAACAGCTATCGTCTCGCCGTTGGGCAGCACCACAGGCACCTCCTCGGGCATCTCGCCTTTCGTCAGCCGCATCACCGCCGCAATCGCAGCCGCCGTAGCGCACGTCCCCGTGGTCAGTCCGCTATGCAATGGGAAGAACTCCGGCAACAGCCTCTCCACCGCCCGCCGCAAACCGTAAGGGCCATTAACAATTGACAATAGACAATGGACAATTGACAATTGAGGAATACGGCCCACCTCTTCATTGTCCATTGTACATTGTCCATTGTACATTAGAGGCTCCGGCCTCTTAATCGCAATGACTCTCATGCCCTTGGTTCGGGCGGCGTTCACCTTCTCCGTGAAGCCGCCGCTCTCGCCACTCTCCTTCAGCAGAATGGCCTCGGCATCAATGTCTATCGTATGGCCATCCTCGTAGTAGCACAGCTGGTCATCACGAGCACCTTGCGCCTTGGCCAGCGCTATCGACGACTCACGCTCTAAAATCCGATAGACGACCTTGACGCCCTTTGTTTCAAGCCACTTCAGCTTGCTGATGCTCTGCACACCCGTGGTGGCCAGCAGCGAACGTATGTCTGTAGGGACCTGCGCGTAGTCGTCAATCCATGTGATATCGGGATCGCGCGGAGGATAGATTCTTTCGTA
>CAMKTN010000026.1 GCA_946415705.1 uncultured Prevotellaceae bacterium | reverse complement strand
TAATGTTTAATTTAATGTCCAACTTTTCGGGGTCACATCATTTTGACACACCCTCATTTTTTTGATGGAATGGATGGTTTTTACTTGACTTCCTCGAAGTCGGCATCCTGGATGTTGCCGTTCTGGTTGCCGGACTGCTGACCGCCCCGGCATCAGCTCCTACCGCCTCTTCCGCGATTGCTGAGGGGGCGTTGTTAGGTTTTGCGGGAGTGGTCGCGGAGGGATTTGGGGGAGGTTCCGAAGTGTTGACGGACGTATTTGCCGAAGAAGGAGGTGTTGGGGAAGCCCAGCTGATGGGTGATTTCCTTGATGGAATGGTTCGTAAACAGGAGCTGGTAGCGGATGTCCTCAAGCGTGTATTCCGTAATCCATTGGTTAGCGGTCTTGCCGGACTCGGCCTTGCAGATGGCGGAGAGGTACTTGGGCGAGACGAAGAGGCGGTCGGCATAGTAGGCGATGGGACGGTGCTTGATGTCGGTTTGCGCCAGGAGCGTCAGGAAACTGTGGAGGAGGCCCTGCGATGGGGAGTGGGCGGGGCGCTCGGACTTGCGAGCCTGCGGCGATGCGGAGGATTGCTCCAGCATGACTTTGATACTACCGCAAAGGGAGAGGAAGGCGGAGCGCAGAAGGGATTGAATAATCTCAGCACGGAAGGGGGTGGGTAGGTCCTGCTGGAAAAAAGCGTTGAGGAGTCCGAAGAAATGGCCGTAAGCCTCGTCACTGTCGTTGGGCAGATCTACAACATGGATACGGTGTCGGTAAATGATATCGTTCCACAGTTCCATCTTATCGTGGAGCAGGCTTTGCAACAGGCGGTCGGTGTAGAAGAGGGACTTGAATTCGAAATCGCTGCTGAACAAGAGGCGTGAGACAGAGGCGTAGGAGGGAAGAATAAATATCTGGTTTTTGTGCAGTTCATAGGGTACACCGTTGAGCATGAACTCTGCATAGCCGCGACTGCAATAACCGAGCAGTCCCATCTGCAGTCGTGCAGGGACTTTGATTTCATCGAGTTTCTTGAGATCGTTGATGAAGACGATGTCCTCGTCAAAATAATCAATGTTAACCTCCGACGCTTTGGCCAAGTCTTGCAGTTGAAACGCACTTTTCATATTGTTCAGGTGTCCGTGAATGTTCTTTCAGCGTGCAAATGTGCGAATAAAAGAGCATAAATCAATGCCTAAATGGCCAAAAAGATGTTCTAAAGTGCTTATTATGGTAGAAAAGGTATGTTTTATGGTAAAAAGGGACATCGTTGTCATCAAAAAAATGTGCACCTTTGCATCCCAAAATGAAGAAAACTAAGAACGAAAGCATAAAAATGAAGACAAAAGGAACATTCTGTTTGTTGTTGCCGCTGTTGATGATGGCCTGTGGCCAGAAGGCTGAGCAGCAAGAGAAGCAGCCCACACGCGTAGTTGTCGAGCAGGTCAGCGCCAGCGCCGGTACTGCCACGGGTAAGGAATACGTGGGCATCGTAGAAGAGAATCAAGCCACCATTGTGAGCTACACGAGCATGGGTACGCTGAAGCGCGTCTGCGTCAGCGAAGGACAAGCGGTAGGCCGCGGACAGCTCCTTGCTGAGCTGGACGACACGCAGGCACGCAATATGCTGGCCACCACCGAGGCACAGAGCCGGCAGGCTGAGGACGCGCTACAGCGCTACAAGCTCCTGCACGACGAGGGTTCGATGACCGAGGCTCAATGGGTGGAGGTGCAGAGCAAGGTAGATCAGGCCCGCTCGCAACTGGCCATGGCCCAGCGCAATGTGGCGGACTGCCAGCTCATAGCTCCTGTCGGTGGTATCATCGGCAAGCGCTATTTGGCGGCAGGTGAGACGGCGCTGCCCTCGCAGCCTGTGGTGAGCATCCTGGACATCAGCACGGTGAAGGTGAAGATTGCCGTGCCCGAGGCCGAGATGAAGAGTATCGGAGCCTCCACACCCAGCACCATCAGCGTGGAAGCCATCGGTCGCGACTACCAAGGCGGCCTCATCGAAAAGGGTGTCCAAGCTGACGCGCTGACACATACTTATGATGTACGCGTGCGCGTGAATAATCCCGGTCGCGAGCTGCTGCCGGGAATGGTGGCGAAGGTGACAATGAAGAATGGACAAGGGACAAGGGACAATGGACAAGGGACAATGGACAATGGGCGATTGACTGTGCCGTTGACGGCGGTGCAACGCCGCGCCGACGGCTCGCTGTTTGTATGGACCGTCACCAACGACAACACCGCTCATCGCGTGGGCGTCACGATCGGTGAAGCCACCGGGAATCGTGTGCAGGTGCTCTTAGGCCTGACCGAGGGACAGCGCATCGTCACCGAAGGCTATCAGAAGTTGAGCGAGGGGACGAAGGTGGTTCTTTAAATAGTTTTTTCGTTATTACGATATAACGTTTTTCCGTTATAACGACAAAGAAATCCGATTATGACCGTGAATCCTAATAAATCTTGGTATGCCTGGCCGCTGGAGCACTATCGCATCTCGCTGCTCATCATCAGCCTTCTGTTCCTGTTAGGCATCTTTGGCATGTACGTGATGCCGAAAAACGAATTTCCACAGGTGGTCATTCGTCAGGGCGTTATCGTAGCCGTCTATCCCGGTGCCACCTCCGAGGAAGTGGAGCAGCAGGTGGCGCGGCCGCTGGAGCGCTACCTCTTTACCTATGGCGAAATTAAACGTAATAAGACCACGACGACCTCACAGAACGGCCTGTGCATCACGATGGTAGAACTGAACGACGATGTTCATAATAAGGATGAGGTCTGGAGCAAGCTCAAATTGGGCTTGGAGCAGTTCAAGAACACTTTGCCGCAAGGCGTGCTGGCGCTCGTCGTGAACGACGACTTCGGCAATACCTCGGCCCTGCTCATCGCCATCGAGAGCGGTGAGCGCAGCTATCGTGAGCTGCGCCAATACAGCGACCAGCTCGGCGACCGCCTGCGACGCATCCCGTCTGTGGCCAATGTCAACCTCTTCGGTGAGCAGCGCCAGCAGATCACCCTCTATATCGACCGCCAGCGGCTGCAGGCCTACGGCATCGGGCAGCAGGCGTTGTTCTCGTCGTTACAGGCTGAAGGTCTGACCACCATGAGCGGCGTCCTCGAAGACACCGACCAGCAGATACCCATTCACTTGGCACCCACGGGCAACGACGAAGCGCAGATTGCCGCACGAATCATCTACAGCGATTCTGAGACGGGCAAGACGGTGCGCGTGGGCGATGTCGCCCGTGTTGTTCGCGAGTACGACCCCAAGGCCAGTCGCATTGAGCACAACGGGCACCCCTGTGTGCTGTTGTCGATGGAAATGACACCGGGTAACAATGTCATCGAGTACGGTCGCCAAGTAGAGAGCGTGCTCAGCGACTTCGCTGCTGAGGTACTCCCCGACGATGTCACCATCACTCGCATCGCCGACAAACCCAAGGTGGTGGAACTGAGCATCCACGACTTCCTGCGGGACCTGCTGCTGTCGATGCTCATCATTATCGTCGTGATGATGTTGCTTTTCCCGCTGCGCTCGGCCCTTGTGGCTGCCATCACGATTCCCGTGAGCACCTTTGTCTCGGTGTCCATCATGTATATCGCGGGCATTGAGCTGAACATCGTCACGCTGGCGGCACTGATTATCGTGCTGGGAATGATTGTCGATAACAGCATCGTCATCATCGACGGCTATCTGGAATATGTCGGCAAAGGCATGGCGCCGCGTGATGCAGCCATCACCTCCGCGCAGCAGTATTTCATGCCGATGCTCCTGGCCACGGCGTGCATCTGCGTCATCTTTTACCCCCTGCTCCTCACGCTCAAAGGTCCCTTTTACGATGCTCTCGTTGACTTCCCGTGGACCATCTCCATCAACCTGCTGGTGTCGCTGCTACTGGCGGTCGGAGCCATCCCGTTCTTATGCGTGCATATTATTGGAGTACCCGATAAGACCAAGGATGGCAAGCGCTTCACAGACCGCGTGCAGGCTATCTACACGCATGTGCTGGACGCTGTGTTCCGCCATCCTTATCTGACCATCGGCTTGGGTGTCGCGGTCATCGCTGCTTCGATGTTGATTGTTCCAACGCTGAAAATGCGCCAGTTCCCCTTTGCCGACCGCGACCAGTTCGCCGTGGAGATCTTCCTGCCCGAGGGCAAGGGGATGGCCGAGACGGAGGCGGTCGCCGATTCCGTATATCAGGTGCTGAAACAGGATGACCGCGTCACAGCCATCACCGCCTTCATCGGCTGCTCGTCGCCACGTTTCATGGACAGCTACGCGCCGCAGATGGCTGGCAAGAACTATGCACAGTTCATCGTGGGCACGGCCTCCAACCAGGCTACCCTCGACCTACTCAAGCATTATCAACCCCTGCTCTCCGAAGCATTCCCCAATGCCTATGTCCGCTTCAAGCGACTCGACATGCTCAGCGTCAACGAGCTGGAATACCGCTTCTATGGCGAGGACCTCGACTCGCTGCACGTGGTGGCTGAACGAATGATGGAGCGTATGCGCGAGATGCCTGAAATCGAATGGGTACACACCGACTACTTGCTGCCGACGCCCATCGTCAACGTGCAGCTCGACCCCGTCAAGGCGGCGCAGATGGGCATCACACGTGCCTCGGCCGCCCTCTCGCTCAGCGCCGCCTCTGGCTCGCTGCGCGTAGGCCAGATCTGGGAGGATGACTACGAGGTGCCCATTGTCGTGACCGACGACACAGAGCAGACGTTCTCCGCTGTCGAGGACTGGGCGGTGACAACGCCCCTGTCGATGCTTGCCGGAGGACTCGGAGGTGCCAACAGCAGCATAGCGTTGCGTCAGGTTGCCGACGTCAAGCCGCTGTGGAGCGAGGGACGTATCGTGCACCGCGGCGGTGAGCGTTGCATCACCGTTACGGGTCAATTGAAACAGGGCGTCTATGCCGAGCCCATTGAGAGGCGACTCGCGGAGATCATGGAGGATGAAATCGAACTGCCCGAAGGCGTACGCACCGAGGTGGGCGGCGAGCTGGAGTACAATGCCGAGGCGCTGCCGCAGATATTCCTCGGCGTCCTCATCGCCCTGGTCATTATTTTCTTCTTCATCCTCTTCAACTTCAAGCGCTTCAAGATCACCTTCCTTTGTATGGGAGCCCTCGCCCTCATGGTGCCGGGTGCCCTCGTCGGACTGGGACTCATGAACAGCACGCTGGGCTTGACCTCCGTGATGGGTGTCATCACACTCATGGGTATCATCATGCGCAACGAGATTCTCATCTTCGAGCACGCCGACAATCGCATGAAGGCGTTCCATGCCGAGCATCCTCAACCCGTGAACCCCACGTCCGAGGAGCGCGACGCCTACCGCAATAAGTTCAACTACGCCATTGAGGAGGCTGCCTACAATGCCGGTCATCGCCGTATGGTTCCCATCTTCCTGACGACGGCCACGACGGCCGTGGGCGTGATTCCCATGATCATCGCGGGCTCCTCGTTCTGGATGCCCGTGGGCGTCACCATCTTCGCGGGTGGCATTGGCACCCTCATCCTCGTCGTCACCGTTCTCCCCGTATTGTATTGGAAACTAAGTGTAAAGAAATGAAATATACATTCTCTCTCCTTATCATCCTGTTCATAGGCTACAGCTATGCTACAGCTCAAACATATACTTTGGAGCAGTTGAAGGATTCTGCTCTGCAGAACAATATCGCCATGCGCAAGGGGCGCCTGCAGATGGCTGCCGCCAAGGAGCAGCGGCGCGAGGCGTTCACGAACTACTTCCCCAATATCAGCGCCGTGGGGATGACCTTCAAAGCCAACAAGGAAATGGCCGAGATGACCATCGACCCGCAGGATATGCTGGCACCCGAGACGAAGGCGGCGCTGGCGGAGTTGGCACCCATGATGGCACAAGTCCTGCCTGCTGAAGCGCTGGCTGGCCTTGGTAGTCCCATGACAATGGCTATGATGAAAGACGGTACGATCGGTAGCGTCAACGCCATGCAGCCCGTCTTCGCCGGCGGACAGATTGTCATCGGTAACAAGCTGGCGCGCGTAGGCGAAGAGGCTGCCCGCCTGCAGCTGCAGCTCTCGGAGAAAGACGTGGAGGCGCAGGTGGAGCAGTACTACTGGCAACTCGTGTCGATGCAGGAGAAGACCCGCACGCTCGATGCCGTTGATACGATGCTCGCACAGATTCGCCACGACGTAGAGACCGCCGTGCGCGCTGGCGTAGCCCTGAACAACGACCTGCTGCAGGTGCAGCTGCGCCAAAACGACATCGCCAGCCAGCGCCTAAAGCTCAACAACGGCCGCGCCCTCGTCAAAATGCTGCTGGGGCAGTTTTGTGGACTAGGCCCCACCCCCGACCCCTCCCCTGTTAGGGAGGGGGGTAATTACCAATTTGAAATAGAGATGCCAGACATATCCCAAGTCACTCTGCTCCCCTCCCTAACAGGGGAGGGGTTGGGGGAGGGGCCGTTGGGATATTCTATCTCCACGCTTCCGGAATACCAACTCCTGGAGAAGAATGTGGAGGCGGCGAAGCTGCAACGCAAGATGGAGGTGGCCAAGAACCTGCCGTCGGCAGCCGTAGGGGCGGGCTATAATTACCACAACCTCCTCGACAACGACCGCCACTTCGGTATGATCTACGCCACCGTCAGCGTGCCCATCACCGATTGGTGGGGTGGCGCCCATGCCATCCGCCGCAAGCGCTTTGCCGAGCAGGAGGCCAAGGAGCAGCTCGCCGACAACGCACAGCTCCTGCAGATACGCATACAGAAAGCCGCCAACGACGTGGCTGAGGCACACAGCCAGCTGGCACTCGCCCGACAGAGCGTGGAGCAGGCCACCGAGAACCTGCGCATACAGCGCAACACCTACCGCGCCGGCACCAGCACCATGACCGACCTGTTGCAGGCTCAACTGCTGCTGCAACAGGCGCAGGACCAGCACACCGATGCCTTCGTAGCCCTGCAGAACGCCCACTTGGCTTACCGCCACGCTACGGAGTAACCGAGAAAGGATGAAAAAGAAAATGGCGTACAGCGGGGTGCTGTACGCCATTTTCGTTGATGGAATGGATGGTTTTTACTTGACTTCCTCGAAGTCGGCATCCTGGATGTTGTCGTTCTGGTTGCCGGACTGCTGGCCGCCCTGGGGGCCTGCCTGCTGGCCGCCGAAGCCTGCACCTGCACCGTTGAAGCCTGCGCCTGCGCCGGGCTGGCCGGCACCTGCCTGCTGTGCGGCAGCGTACATCTTCTGGGCTGCGTTGTTGAGCTCGTTGGTGGCGGCGTCGATGGCGGCGAGATCCTGTGCCTTGTGGGCATCGCGGAGCTTCTGCAGGGCAGCCTCGACTTCGGCCTTCACGTCGGCGGGCAGTTTGTCGCCGCTCTCCTTGAGCATGTTCTCGGTCTGGAAGATCATGCTGTCGGCCTGGTTGAGTTTGTCGATCTTCTCGCGCTCCTTCTTGTCGGCGTCGGCGTTGGCCTCAGCCTCTGCCTTCATGCGCTCGATCTCTTCCTTGGAGAGGCCGCTGGAGGCTTCGATGCGGATGGCCTGCTCCTTGCCGGTGGCCTTGTCCTTGGCGCTGACCTTCAGGATGCCGTTGGCATCGATGTCGAAGCTGACTTCAATCTGAGGTACGCCGCGGCGGGCGGGAGCGATGCCGGTGAGGTTGAACTGGCCGATGCTCTTGTTCTGGGCTGCCATAGGACGCTCGCCCTGGAGCACGTGGATGGTCACTTCGGTCTGGTTGTCGGCAGCGGTGGAGAAGACCTCGCTCTTGTGTACGGGGATGGTGGTGTTGGCCTCGATGAGGCGTGTCATCACACCGCCGAGGGTCTCGATACCCATGCTGAGCGGGGTTACGTCGAGGAGCACGATGTCCTGACCGGCTTCGCCACCGAGGATGGCGCCCTGGATGCTGGCACCTACGGCCACGACCTCGTCGGGGTTCACGCCCTTGCTGGGAGCCTTGCCGAAGAAGTTCTCCACGAGCTGCTGGATGGCGGGGATACGGCTGGAGCCGCCTACGAGGATGACCTCGTCGATGTCGCTGTTGCTGAGACCGGCATCCTGCATGGCCTTCTGGCAGGGAACCTTACAAGCCTGGATGAGGCTGTCGGCGAGCTGCTCGAACTTGGCGCGGGTGAGGGTCATCACGAGGTGCTTGGGCACACCGTTGACAGCGGTGATGTAGGGCAGGTTGATCTCGGTGGTGCTGGAGCTGGATAGCTCGATCTTGGCCTTCTCGGCAGCTTCCTTCAGGCGCTGCAGGGCCATGGGGTCTTGCTTCAGATCCACGCCTTCAGCGCTGCGGAACTCATTGGCCATCCAGTCGATGATGACCTGATCGAAGTCATCGCCGCCGAGGTGGGTGTCGCCGTTGGTGCTGAGCACCTCGAAGACGCCGCCGCCGAACTCCAGGATGGAGATATCGAAGGTACCGCCGCCGAGGTCGAAGACGGCAATCTTCATGTCCTTGTTGGCCTTATCGACACCGTAGGCCAGGGCGGCTGCGGTGGGCTCGTTGACGATGCGCTTCACCTCGAGACCGGCAATCTGACCGGCTTCCTTGGTGGCCTGGCGCTGGCTGTCGCTGAAGTAGGCGGGCACGGTGATGACGGCTTCCGTCACCTCCTGACCGAGGTAGTCCTCGGCGGTCTTCTTCATCTTCTGCAGCACCATGGCGCTGATCTCCTGCGGGGTGTACTTGCGGCCGTCGATATCTACGCGGGGGTAGCCGTTCTCGTTGGCTACGGTGTAGGGCACGCGGCTGATCTCCTTCTGCACCTGCTCATAGGTCTCGCCCATGAAACGCTTGATGCTGAAGATGGTGTTCTTAGGGTTGGTGATGGCCTGACGCTTGGCGGGGTCGCCGACCTTGCGCTCGCCGTCCTTCATGAAGGCGACGATAGAAGGGGTAGTGCGCTTGCCCTCGCTGTTGGCAATCACGACGGGCTCATTGCCCTCGAAAACGGATACGCACGAGTTGGTGGTACCCAAGTCAATTCCAATAATCTTTCCCATAGTTGTATTGTTTTTTTGTTTAACGTTTAGCGGTTATAGTTTATTTTCGTAATAACGAAATAACGTAATGACGTGATAACGACAATGAACGATATTTCGTGACGTTCCGTGATAGCACGGTCGGTCGATTATGGACTTGCAAAGGGTGTGCCAAAACGGGGACTTCGCGCGCGTAGGAACCTTCTTTATAGATAGTTTTTCATGGAAACCTTTATTTTTTACTTTTCACTTTTCATTTTTTCATTTATAATCGCTACCTTTGTGCCATGAAATCTGCCAAAATGACATTGTTCATGGTCTGTGTCACGTTGATGGCACTGATTGTGACAGCCTCCTGCTCCACAGACCGAGAGCGCCTGCACCGTGCGGCGGAGAAGGACTACGGGTACCTGCAGAAGGGTAAGTATGAAAAATTCGTGGGCGAGATAGCCTATGCTGACTCTATGTCAGAGGACTATCGCGCCCAGATGGTGGATCTGGTCCACGAATATGCCGCTGCGCTGCAGCAGCGACACGGTGCTTTTACGGACATCGAGGCCATCGGCGACACCATCGACGGTGACCAGGCGCATGTCTATCTCCTGCTCACGTTTGCTGACAGCACGTCCGAAGAGGTGGGCGTGCCGATGGTGCGCGTGGGGGAGAAATGGAAGATGCAGTAAGCAGCCTTACTTTTGACGGATGAAGATGTTGATGGGGGTGCCGGAGAAGTTCCAGCGCTCGCGGATCTTGTTTTCCAGGAAGCGGCGGTAGGGCTCCTTGATGTACTGCGGCAGGTTGGCGTAGAAGACGAAGCTGGGCACGCGCGTGGCGGGCAGCTGGGAGCAGTACTTGATCTTGATGTACTTACCCTTCATGGAGGGTGGGGGATAGGCTTCGATGAGGGGCAGCATCTCGGCGTTGAGGCGCGTGGTGCCCACGCGTGTGCGGCGATGCTGATCCACGGCGGCGGCGGTCTCCAAGACCTTGAAGATGCGCTGCTTGGTCATCGCCGATGTGAAGATGATGTCGAAGTCGGTGAAGGGTGCCATGCGCTCGCGGATGGTGTCCTCGAAGTACTTGATGGCGGTGTCGCTCTTGTCCTCCACGAGGTCCCATTTGTTGACGACGACGATGATGCCCTTCTGGTTGCGCTGGATGAGCTGGAAGATGTTCAGGTCTTGGGCCTCGATGCCGCGTGTGGCGTCGAGCATGAGGATGCAGACGTCGCTGTTCTCGATGGCGCGAATGCTACGCATCACGCTGTAGAACTCCAGGTCCTCGCTGACCTTTGACTTGCGGCGAATGCCGGCGGTATCTACGAGGAGGAAGTCGAAGCCGAACTTGGTGTAGCGGGTGTAGATGCTGTCGCGCGTGGTCCCGGCGATGTCGGTGACGATATGCCGGTCCTCGCCGATGAAGGCGTTGGTGAGGCTGCTCTTGCCTACGTTGGGGCGTCCCACGACGGCGATGCGGGGCAGGTCGAGCTCCTCGATGCTGTCGGCGTCCTTGGGGAGCTTCTCCAGCACGAGGTCCAGGAGGTCGCCCGTGCCGCTGCCGGTAGCGGAGCTGATGCAGAAGGGGTCGCCGAGGCCGAGGCGGTAGAAGTCGGCGGCCTGCCACTGCTGGTCGCCGTTGTCGGTCTTGTTGGCCACGAGGATGACGGGCTTGTCCGTGCGGCGCAGGATGGCGGCCACAGCCTCGTCGAGGTCCGTGACGCCCGTGTTGATATCCACGAGGAAGAGGATGACATCGGCCTCCTCGGTGGCGATGGTGACCTGCTTGCGGATCTCTTCTTCGAAGATGTCATCGCTGTTGACGACCCAGCCGCCGGTATCGACGACAGAGA
The DNA here is from genome assembly GCA_946415705.1 of uncultured Prevotellaceae bacterium. GTDB lineage: Bacteria > Bacteroidota > Bacteroidia > Bacteroidales > Bacteroidaceae > Physcousia. The sequence continues at coordinate 24,589 of CAMKTN010000026.1, read as the reverse complement.
ACTCACGACCTACCCACTCGCACTTGCCGTACTGGCGGTCACGCGTGGTGCCGGCCTCGTCGGAGACGATGGCGTGGCGGGTTTTGGTCAGGCGGTTGAAGAGGGTGGACTTGCCCACATTGGGGCGTCCGACGATGGCGACGAGCATAGCTTTTGCGCGGGCAAGCCCGCAGTTTAAAGTTTAAGGTTTAAAGTTTAAAGATGGCTGCGCGGAGTGGTCTTCAAGCCGGAGGTCGTTAAACCTTAAACTTTAAACCTTCAACCTCGCGCGCAGCGCGAACATTATTCAAGATCATACCCGAACTGCTTCATAGCGCGGTCGGAGCTGCGCCAGTCTTTATCGACTTTGACGAAGCACTGGAGGAAGATGCGCTTGCCGAAGAAGCGTTCGAGTTCGCGGCGTGCCTCGGAGCTCACGCGCTTGAGGGCGACGCCCTGATGGCCGATGATGATACCCTTCTGCGACTCGCGCTCCACGTAGATGACGGCCTCGATGCGGATGAGGTCTTTCTCCTCCTTGAAGCTCTCCACGACAGCCTCTACGCTGTAGGGTATCTCCTTGTCGTAGTAGAGGAGTATCTTCTCGCGGATGATCTCGGTGACGAAGAAGCGGGCGGGCTTGTCGGTCCACGCGTCCTTGTCGAAGTAGGCGGGCGACTCAGGCAGCAACTCCTTGATGCGCGCCAGCACCTGATCCACGCCGAACTTATGCAGGGCGGAGATGGGGAAGATCTCGGCCTGCGGCAGGATGGCGTGCCATTCCTCCACCTTTTGGGCGAGGATGGCGGTGGGGTTACCCCCACCGGCCATATCAATCTTATTGATCAGCACGAGGATGGGGACCTTGAGCTGCTGCACCTTTTCGAGGAAGTCGGCATTCTTGTCGGGCGTCTCCACCATGTCGGTGACGTAGAGCAGCACGTCTGCATCCTGCAGGGCACTCTCCGAGAACTGGAGCATCTGCTCCTGCAGCTTGTAGTTGGGCTTCAGCACGCCGGGCGTGTCGGAGAAGCAGATCTGCATCTCGGGCGTGTTGAGGATGCCCATAATGCGGTGGCGCGTGGTCTGTGCCTTGAAGGTGGCAATACTGATGCGCTCGCCCACGAGGAGGTTCATGAGCGTGCTCTTACCCACGTTGGGGTTGCCTACGATATTGACGAAACCAGACTTATGCATGGGCACGGCTTTCAGCCGCAGTTTAAAGTTTAACGTTTAAAGTTTAAGGATGGCTGCGCGGAGTGGTCATTAAGCCGGAGGTCGTTAAACCTTCAACCATCAACCTTCAACCTCGCGCGCAGCGCGAACATTACTTAGGATCGTATCCCCACTTCATGTAAGCCGCACCCCATGTGAAGCCGGCGCCGAAGGTGGTGAAGATGAGGTTGTCGCCCTTGTGGAGCTGCTTCTCGTAGTCCCAGAGTGCCAGGGGCAGTGTGCCGGCAGAGGTGTTGCCGAACTTCTGGATATTGACCATCACCTTGTCCATCGGCATCTCCAGGCGCTTGGCGACGGCCTCGATGATACGGATGTTAGCCTGATGAGGCACGATCCATGTGATGTTGTCCTTGTTGAGGCCGTTGCGCTCGGCGATGAGTGCGGTGGCGTCAGACATATTGGTGACGGCGAACTTAAACACCGTGCGGCCTTCCTGGTGCACATAGTGCATGCGGTGCTCCATCGTGAAGTAGGAGGGCGGTGCCACGGAGCCGCCGGCCTGCATGACGAGGAACGGCAGTCCCTGTCCGTCGGTGCGCAGGTAGCTGTCCTTCCAGCCCAAGTCCTCGGTGGTGGGTTCCACGAGCACGGCAGCGGCGCCGTCGCCGAAGATGGGGCATGTCTGGCGGTCGGTGTAGTCAACTGCGCTGGACATCTTGTCGGCGCCGATGACGACGATCTTCTTGTAGCGTCCGCTCTCGATCATGCAGGCTGCCGTGTCCATGGCGTAGAGCCATCCGGAGCAGGCTGCCGACATCTCGAAGGCGTGGGCGTTGGTCATGCCCAGACGTCCGAGAACGATGCTGGCGGTAGAGGGGAAATGGTAGTCGGCGGTGGAGGTGGAGCAGATGACGGCATCGACGGTCAGCGGGTCGGTGTCGGTCTTTTCGAGCAGCTGGCGCACGGCCTTGCGCGCCATGTAGCTGGTGCCGAGGCCTTCCTCGTTGAGGATGCGGCGCTCCTTGACGCCGATGCGGGTCATGATCCACTCATCGGTGGTATCGACCATACGGCTGAGCTCCTCGTTGGTGAGGATATAATCGGGGACGTAGCCACCTACGCCCGTGATGATAGCATGTAGTTTTTCCATGAAAACAATAGTAAATAAAAAAAGCCCCACCCCGACGGGGAGGGGCTTGTGCTAAGACTTACGCTTCTTCCTTCTCGATAGCGACCTTTCCGCGGTAGTATCCGCAGGCGGGGCATACGGTGTGGTAGATGTGGAACTCTCCGCAGTTAGGACATACTGCCAATGCAGGAGCTACTGCCTTGTCGTGGGTGCGACGCTTGAGAGTGCGTGTCTTGGACTGTCTTCTTTTAGGATGTGCCATTGTTTTATATAGTTTAATGTTTATAGTTTCAATTCTTAATTGTCAATTGTCCATTGTCAATTCTCAATTTTCAATTTTCAATTTCTTCAGCGCGTCCCATCGTGCGTCGGTGGGTGCGTCGTTGTTGCTGGCGCCTTCGCTGGGGGCATCGGCGGGTTCGTCGTCGGTGACCAGATACTGGCTGAACTCCTCGGCGCACTGCCCCGCTGGGTGTGTGTGCACGATGGGAATGGCCAGCGCGATGGTTTCGTAGATGTTCCAACTCACGTCGAGGACGGGTCGATCCTCGGGGACGGTGATGCGCTCGCCATCATCTTCGAGGGTGTCGCCGAAGCACACCTTGATGGAATCCTCGGCGTCGATGGGTTGAGTCATCGGTTCGAGGCAGCGGTCGCATGGAATCTCTACGGTTCCTGTGGCGCGGATGTCAAGCTGGAAGCCCTCGGCCTTCTTTTTCACCCGAAGCGTGGCGGTGAGCTGTCCGTGCTTGATGTCCTGTTCATCAAGGGTGTCGAAGAACGAGTCGTCGAGCGTCCACGTGCGCGTCATTTCATCGCCTGTGAGGTCTCTGAAATCGATCTTAAAACGTCCTGATGTGTCCATACGGGCGGCAAAGGTAGGTCTTTTTTTTGGTGTGGCCAAGGATTCGGCGGAAAAGTTTAAGGTTTAGGGTTTAAACTTTAAAGATTTTTACATTTAAGCCCTCTTTCTGCCTCATTTCTTGCGCAATTCGATGCGGAATGTGGTGCCTTTCCCGAGTTCGGAGGCTTTCACGAAGATGCGGCCGTGGTGGTACTCCTCCACGATGCGCTTGGCCAGCGAGAGTCCGAGGCCCCAGCCGCGCTTTTTGGTGGTGAAGCCGGGCTGGAAGACGCTGGAGAACTGGCTCTTGGGGATTCCCTTGCCCGTGTCTGAGACTTCTACGATGTAGCGCGTGCTCTCCTCGAAGGCCGTGATGGTGATTTCGCCGTGGCCCTCCATCGCATCCACCGCGTTCTTGCACAGGTTCTCCACCACCCATTCGAAGAGCGGTGCCGAGAGGTTGGCGATGATGGGCTGCTGCGGCAGGCGGGTGGTGATGCTGACGGCTTTGTTCGTGCGGCGCCCGATGTAGTCCACCACGTGGTTGACCACCTCGTTGAGGTTCTCGGGGCGCGGCTCGGGCAGGGAGCCTATCTTGGAGAAGCGCTCGGCAATCATCTGCAGGCGCTTCACATCCTTGTCCATCTCGGGCAGCAGCTCGTCGTCGGGGTAGTTCTCGCGCAGCACCTGCGTCCACGCCATGAGCGATGAGATGGGCGTTCCCAGCTGATGGGCCGTCTCCTTGGAGAGTCCCACCCACACCTTGTTCTGCTCGGCGCGCTTGCTGCTGAGGAGCGCGAAGATGGCCACGATGACGAAGATCAGCGCGATGCCCAGCTGTATGTAGGGGTACTGTGCTAGGCGGCGCAGCATGATACTCTCGTCGTAGCACACTTCCATGCTCTCATCGCCGGAGAGGCTGATGCGGACCACGTTGCCGCTCTCGCGCATCGCTTTGGCTTTCTTCAGGACTTCGCTTTCTACGTCGGCCGGCGATTTGGCACGCACCTCCAGGTTGCGATAGGTATGCAACTTCCCCTCGGCATCGAGGACGATGACGGGGATCGTGTGGTTGCCGTTGATGACTTTCAGCACCAGCGCCAGGTCGGTCTGATCATCGGCCTGCTCCAGCGAGCGCATCGCCTCGGCCCACACCTCCACCTTGCGCTGTTCTTCGAGCGCAAGATCGCTGACGAGCACGTGGGACCAAATGAGTGAGAGCACACAGATGATGACGGCGGCGCTTGAAAGTAGGATTTTAACCTGTCGCATTCTGTCTGTCCATTGCATAACCGCTACAAAATTACATAGATTTTCTTAAAGAAACGAAATAGAAGGGCATTTAGTGTGCTTATTTGATGAAAAAAACGTAAATTTGCCCCCGTGAAACGTGTTTTTCTACATTTATTATATATAAGTGCGTCTGTTTTGCTCTGTCTGACGGCTGCTTCTTGTTGTGACAGCAGCAGCGAGGCGGAGATCTCTCCGCCGGGTAAGGCTGGCAAGAAGATGGCGCGCACACTCATCATCTATATGGCGGGTGAGAACTCGCTGGCGGATATGGTGAGCTACGACTCGCTGGAGATCGCCCTGGGGCTGAGCACCGTCGGCGTGGATCATCGCGTGGTGGTGTATATCGACGATACCAAGTCGAGCCGCCTCTGCGTGGGCATGCGCAACGAGAAGCTGCAGGTGGTGAAGACCTACGACCGAAACGTCTGCAGCACGGACAGCGCCGAGATGGAGAACATCCTGCGCGAGATTACGACGAAATATCCTGCCGACCACTACGGTCTGATGCTGTGGAGCCATGCGTCGGGCTGGCTGCCTTCGACGAACAAGAAGAGCGCGCACCGTCGCGTCTATGGCGTCGATAACGGCCAGCGGCGGAGCGATGCCAACAGCAATTTCGGGCCGCAGATGGAGCTGACCACGCTGGCCAATGTGCTGGGCCATCTGCCGCACTTCGACTATATCTTCTTCGACGCCTGCTTCATGCAGTGTATAGAGACGGCCTATCAGCTGCGCCATGTCACGGACTACGTCATCGGCTCGCCCGCCGAGATACCCGGTTTGGGGGCGCCCTATGACAATCTCCTGTCTCCGCTGTGCCAGATTGCCGAGGGCGATAATCTCGCGAACATGATGAATGCGGTGAATATCTACGTGGATTACTACGACAACGGACAGGGCCATTCGTCGTATCAGGGCGTGGAGCTGTCTCTTGTCCGCACGTCGGCGCTGGAGGCACTCGTGGCGGCTACTGCCCCGCATCTGCAACGCATCTTCGCCAACAGATCGACCCCTGACTGTTCCGCCGTGCAGCGCTTCTACTACAACCCATCGCAATATACGCAGTACTACGACCTGCAGAACCTGATGTACCACCAGCTCACCACCGTGGAGTATGCCGCGTGGCTGAAGGCCTTCAAGGCCGCCGTACCCCTGTCGAGGCTCTCGTCCACATGGTACTCGATGTATGAACATCCCATCTACGGCCATGTCTGCCGTATCGCGGAACCCGCTTACACGGGTGGCATCTCCGTCTTCGTGCCCTCCATCACCTATGCGCAGCGCGGCTATGTCAAGGCATATCACGCCACTGACTGGTATAAGGACACGGGGCTGAGCTCGACAGGCTGGTGACGAACACTAAAAACTACGCTACAAACATGGCATCCGTTAACACCTGTTACAAACCCTCCTTCACGAACGCCGAGATCGACGAGGCCATCGCGTGGTTCGAGAAGAACATGGACCAGCTGCCCGCCTCCATGACCCTCGGCAGCGGCATCACCATTCCCGATCTGAAGCTGACCGTGGAGGAGATGATCATCCATTTGCGCGAGCGCGCGAAGGAAAACAACACCTACTGCGGCCAGTTCTCCCTCCTCCTGGAAATCCGAAAGAGAGCCATGGGGAATTGAAAATTGAGAATTGAAAATTGAAAATTGAGCCCTTGAACTCTTAAACCCTTTAAACCATAAACGACCCCATCATGTTATTCGACAAGCAAACGTATATCAGTCGCCGCCAAACGTTGCGGCAGCGTGTGGAGAGCGGACTCATCGTGCTCTTCGGCAATAACGACGCGCCGATGAACTACCCCGCCAATGTCTATAAGTTCCGTCAGGACAGCACCTTCCTCTATTATTTCGGACAGCATCGCGAGGGCCTCTGCGGTGTCATTGATGCGGACTCCGGCGAGGAGTGGCTGCTGGGCGATGACATCTCGCTCGACGATATCGTATGGTTCGGCGCCGTCGATAGCGTCGCCGATATGGCTGCGCAGAGTGGAGTGGGGAAGAGCGCCCCGATGGCGCAGCTGGCCGTCCTCGTGGAGCAGGCCCGCAAGCAAGGTCGCGCGCTACATTTCCTGCCGCCTTACCGCCACGACACGATGATCCAGCTCATGGATCTCACTGGTATCCACCCGCGTGACCAGCGTGCGAAGGCCAGCCTCACGCTCATCAAGGCCGTCGTGGATCAGCGCGCCGTGAAGTCGGCGGGCGAGGTAGCCGAGATCGAGCGCGCCTGCGCCATCGGCTACGAGATGCACACCACCGCGATGCGTATGTGCCGTCCCGGTGTCACCGAGCAGGAGATTGCCGGCACGTTGGCGGGCATCGCCAATGCCAAGGGCGGCCTCAGCTTCCCCACTATCCTGTCCATGCACGGCGAGATACAACACGGCTACCCCTCGACCCGTCCCTTGGAGGCTGGGCGCCTGATGCTCTGCGACTGCGGTGCCGAGACCAACGAGAACTACTGCTCCGACAACACCCGCGTGACCCCCATCAGTGGCCGCTTCACCCCGAAGCAGCGCGACATCTATGAGGCTGTTGCTGCCGCCCACGACCGCGTGCATGAGATGGCGGCTCCCGGCGTGAAATGGTGGGACTGCCACTTCGCTGCCGCACGCGTCATCACCGAGCGCCTGAAGGACATCGGCCTCATGAAGGGTAACACCGACGATGCGCTGGCCAACGGCGCCCACGCCATGTTCTTCGTCCACGGTCTGGGCCACATGATGGGTATGGACGTCCACGATATGGAAGGCCTCGGACAGATCTACGTCGGCTTCGACGACGAAGTACGCCCCAATCTCGATCAGTTCGGCACCTGCTACCTGCGCTGCGGACGCCGCCTGCAGGAGGGCTTTGTGATGACTGACGAGCCCGGCATCTACTTCATCCCCGCCCTCATCGACGACTGGAAAGCCCGCGGACACAACAAAGAGTTCATCAACTTCGACAAAGTTGAGGAGTACCGCGACTTCGGCGGCGTCCGCCTCGAGGACGACCTCCTCATCACCCCCGATGGCTGCCGCTACCTCGGCGAGAAAATGATCCCCTACAAAGTCGAGGACGTGGAAGCGTTCATAATGGACAATTGAAAATTGACAATTGAAGGAAAGAAATGTCCGTGTTTTTCCGTTCTATTCCGTGTATTTCCGTGAATTAAACCAATCATCACTCATCAATCATAAATCAACAATGAAAAAGTTCTTTTCCATTGCCCTCCTGACACTCTTCTGTGTCAGCGGCGCACAAGCACAGGAGGAGAAGCCCTCCAACAAACCCGTCTTCACGACCGTGAAGGAACTCCCCATCACCAGCGTCAAGAACCAGAACCGCAGCGGCACATGCTGGGCCTACAGCACCCTGAGCTTCTTCGAGGCTGAGATCCTGAAGGCCACCGGCAAGTCCTACGACCTCGCCGAGATGTTCATCGCCAACAAGGACTACCTGGAGCGTGCCGAGCTCACCGTGCGCATGCATGGTGACAGCCAGTTCGCACAGGGCGGCAGCGCCGGCGACGTCCTCCTCATCATCAAGAACCACGGCATCGTACCCGAGACCGCTATGGCATTGCCCGGCACCCTCGTGGGCGACACGCTGGCCAACTTCAATGAGTTCTTCAGCGTCATGGAACCCTACGTGGAAGCCGTCTCCAAGTCGAAGTCCAAGACCATCTCCTCGCAGTGGAAGCAGGGCCTGCAGGGCATCATCGATGCCTATATCGGCGCCACCCCCGAGACCTTCGAGTACGAGGGTAAGACCTACACCCCGAAGAGCTTCGCCGACAATCTCGGCCTCAACTGGGACGACTACGTCAGCATCACCAGCTACACCCACCACCCCTTCTACACCAGCTTCGCTGTCGAGGTGCAGGACAACTGGCGCTGGGACCACAGCTACAATGTCCCTATGGATGAGATGATGCAGATCATCGACAACGCCATCGCTAACGGCTACACCATCGCTTGGGGTGGCGACGTCTCTGACGACGGCTTCACCCGTCAGGGCCTCGGTATCCTCTACGACCTCAAGGCTGGCGGCGAGAGCCTCACCGGCAGCGACCAGGCCAAATGGCTCGGCCTGAAGCTCGGCGAGCGCAAGAACTTCCTCGAGGAACTCGGCGTCAACGCCCCCGAGGCTACCCCCTCGCAGGAGCAGCGCCAGAAGGACTTCGACAACTGGACCCTCACCGACGACCACGGTATGCACATCTACGGCCTCGCCAAGGACCAGAACGGCCGCGAGTACTACATGGTCAAGAACTCATGGGGTGACACCGGCGACTACAAAGGCTCCTGGTACATGACCAAGAACTACATCGCCGCCCGCACCATGGACTTCCTCGTCAACAAGAACGCCATCCCCAAACCAATCCGCAAAAAACTCGGCCTCTAAGCCGCATATATTATAAATTAGGTGAAAAACGGTCGTTTAGTGAAAATAAACACTAAACGACCGCTTTTTATTGAAAATTTTTGCGTACCTTTGGGCGCTTTATATAGGCATTCGCGAAAGAATTAGGATAAAAATAACATATAAATGAGCTACAAATGGAATTACGAACCTCCCACACCAGAGCGTCAGGAAGCGGCTAAAGCATTGGCTCGCGAGGTAGGCATTCACCCTGCCTTGGGACTCTTGCTGCTGGACCGCGGCGTGACGACGGTTGCGGAGGCAAGACATTTCTTCCGGCCAGCCATCAGTGAACTGTTGGATCCTTTCCTCTTCCGCGATATGCGCATAGCGGTGGATCGGCTGAATATGGCTTTGGGGCGTAAGGAACGTATCTTAGTGTATGGAGACTACGATGTGGATGGCTGCACGGCTGTGGCCCTCGTCTATCGTTTCCTCCAGCGTTTTACGACCAACATCGATTTCTACATTCCTGACCGCTATGAGGAGGGTTATGGCGTCAGCTACAAGGGTGTGGATTATGCGCGTGAGACGGGCGTGGGGCTGATTATCGTCCTCGACTGCGGCATCAAGGCCACGGCGGAGATTGCCTACGCCAAGGAGCACGGCATCGACTTCATCATCTGCGACCACCACGTGCCGGACGACGAGCTGCCGCCGGCGGTGGCCATCCTGAATGCCAAGCGCGTAGATGCCACCTACCCCTACGAACATCTCTCGGGCTGCGGCGTGGGCTTCAAGCTGATGCAGGCCTTCGCCATCGACAACGGCATCCCGTTCTCGCAGCTGATGCCGCTGCTGGACCTCTGCGCCGTGAGCATCGCATCGGACATCGTGCCCATCTTAGGTGAGAACCGCGTGCTGGCCTATCACGGTCTGCGACAGATTAACGCCAATGCGAGTGTGGGTCTGAAGGCCATCATCGAGATCTGCGGCCTCAACGATCGTGAGGTGACGATGAACGATATCATCTTCCGAATCGGGCCGCGCATCAATGCCAGCGGCCGAATGCAGAATGGTGGCGAGGCGGTGGCGCTGCTCGTGGAGCGCGACCCGGACCGCGCGCACCGCATGGCGCTGCAGATCAACGCCTACAACGACCAGCGCAAGGATCTCGACAAGGAGATGACCCACGAGGCCAACAGCATCGTGGAGCGTCTGGACCCGGGTCACGAGCATAAGGCGCTGGTGGTCTATAACGAGGAGTGGCACAAGGGTGTCATCGGTATCGTGGCGTCGCGCCTGACGGAGGTGTACTGCCGTCCGGCGGTGGTGCTGACGCGCTCGGATGATATGGCTACGGGGTCGGCGCGCAGCGTGGCAGGCTTCGACATCTACAGCGCCATCGCCTCGTGTCGCGACCTGCTGGAGAACTTCGGCGGTCACACCTACGCCGCGGGTCTCTCGATGAAGGTGGAGAATGTGCCCGAGTTCAAGCGCCGTTTCGAGGAGTATGTAGAGACGCACATCCTGCCCACGCAGATACAGCCGGAGCTGAACATCGACGGGAAGCTGGAGTTCAAGGACCTGAGCATCCGATTCTACAACGACCTGCGCAAGTTTGCGCCCTTCGGACCTGACAACCAGCGTCCGCTGTTCTGCACGGAGCATGTCTATGACTTCGGCACCAGCAAGGTCGTGGGGCACCATCAGGAGCATATCAAGTTGGAGCTCGTAGATAACAAGAGCAACCATATCGTCAATGGCATCGCCTTCGGTCAGAGTTCGCAGGTGCGGCTCATCAAGACGAAGCAGCCTTTCGACATCTGCTACACGGTGGAGGAGAACAGCCATAAGCGCGGCGAGGTGCAGCTGCAGATTGAGGACATCAGGCAGAGTGAGGAGTAGCCCCTCCCCCCTGCCCCTCCCTTGTAGGGCGGGGAGTAATTACTATCAGGAAATGAATGCGAATGATAGTCAACAGGCAAAGGTATCTACTCCCCTCCCTACAAGGGAGGGGAAGGGGGGAGGGTCTTTGTCTATCTTACACCAATATTTCGGCTTCTCCTCATTTCGCGGTATTCAGGAGGAGATCATCGAGAGCATAGGGGCGGGGCGTGATACGCTGGGCCTGATGCCTACGGGCGGCGGCAAGAGCATCACCTTCCAGGTGCCGGCGCTGGCGATGGACGGCATCTGCCTCGTCATCAGTCCGCTCATCGCCTTGATGAAGGATCAGGTGGCGCATCTGCGCGAGCGCGGTATCAAGGCGGCAGCCGTCTATACGGGTATGACGCACGACGAGATCATCGTGGCGCTGGAAAACTGCATCTTCGGCAATTACAAGTTCTTATATGTCTCGCCCGAGCGCCTGCACTCGGAGCTCTTTCAGGCGAAGCTCGCTCACATGAAGGTGAGCTTCATCACCGTCGATGAGGCGCATTGCATCTCGCAGTGGGGCTATGACTTCCGACCGTCGTACACGGAGATCGTGCAGATCCGCAAGCTCCTGCCCAAGGCGCCTGTGCTGGCGCTGACGGCCACGGCCACGCCCGCCGTCGTAGAGGACATACAGCGGCAATTAGGCTTCCGTGAGCCGAATGTGAAGCGCATGAGTTTTGTGCGGTCGAACCTGGCCTATGCCGTGGAGCGTGTCACGACGACGAAGGAGCAGACCGTGTTGGAACTGCTGCAGCAGCACCCGGGTTCGGCCATCGTTTATACGCGCAGTCGCATCGCCACCTACGAGCTCGCGGCATGGCTCTCCTCCCAGGGCGTCTCGGCCACCCATTTCCATGCGGGTCTCACGCATCGCGAGAAGACGGAGCGGGCGGACGCTTGGCAACGGGGCGACATACGGGTCATCGTGGCTACGAACGCCTTTGGCATGGGTATCGACAAGCCCGATGTGCGCTGTGTCATCCATTTCGATATTCCCGACTCCCCGGAGGCTTACTTCCAGGAGGCCGGACGTGCGGGGCGCGATGGCGAGCGTGCCGACGCCATCCTGCTGTATGACGAGCGCTCGGTGGCCGTCCTCAAACGTCGCATCGAGGACACGTTTCCGCCGGAGGAATATGTGGCACAGGTGTATGAGGACGTCTGCTGCTTCCTGCAGATGGCGATGGGCGACGGGCGTGGTGTTACGCGCGAGTTCGCCCTGGAGCAGTTCTGCCAGGCCTTCAAGCACTTCCCCGTACGGGCCTATAACGCCCTGCAGCTCCTCTCGCGTGCCGGTTATATCGAATGGGCCGACGCCGAGGAGAACCACAGCCGCGTGATGATGACGTGTCAGCGGCATGAGTTCTACACCTTCCAGCTGTCGCCCGCGATGGAGCGCGTCGTTCATTATCTGCTGCGCACCTGCACGGGAATCTTCAGCGAGTATGCCTATATCGACGAAAAGGAGATGGCAGCGACGCTGGGGATGCCGGAGCAGCTGGTGAGTGAGCAGCTGGTGGAGCTGAGCCGCAGGCATATCCTGCGTTTCATCCCGCGTAAGTTTATTCCGTATATCACCTTCGTGCAGCGCCGTGTGGAGCGCGAGGAGATCATGCTGCCAAAGACGGTCTATGCTGACCGCAAGCGCGAGATGGCGGAGCGCGTAGAGACGATGGTCGGCTATCTGCTGACGCCGGAGTGCCGCAGCGTCTATCTCGTGGCTTATTTCGGCGAGAAAGATGCGAAGGCGTGTGGCGTCTGTGACAACTGCCGCAGTGGGGGAAAAGACCGCCCGACGTTATCGCCCGAGGAGGAGAAGGCCTTGTGCCAGCGCATCCTCGATTATGTGGAGAAGGAGCACGTGACCTCCCTCACTCAGATCCATTTCCCCGACGTGCCGGACAGCCTGCTGGGAGAGCTCCTGCACCGCTTGATGATGGAGGAACGGCTGCCCTCCTTCTTGACATAAGTGATATTTTGCGGCCTCGAAGAGCGATTTTGCGCGCGTTATGCGTGTGTTATGATATTTATTGACTACTTTTGCACGCAAAATAAGCATCTGAAGGATTCATGAAAGTACTTAAATTCGGCGGAACATCGGTAGGCTCCGCAGAAAGCATCTTAAATGTCAAGCGTATTGTCGAGGCGCAGAAGGAACCCGTCATCGTGGTGGTGTCAGCGCTGGGCGGCCTCACGGACAAGTTGATACAGACGTCGCAGCTCGCCGTCAGTGGCGATGTGGGCTATCTCACCGCCTATGCCGAGATGGCTGAGCGCCACCACACGATGATCGACACGGTCATCCCCGCCGGTGCCAAGCGCGATGCCCTCATCCGTATCGTCGATGGCCTCCTCGAGGAACTGCGCTCCATCTACCAGGGCGTCTATCTCATTCGCGACCTGTCGCCGAAGACGCAGGCGGCCATCGTCAGCTACGGCGAACGCCTCTCCAGTCACATCGTGGCAACGCTCATCAGCGGCGCCCAGCTCTATGACAGCCGCGAGTTCATCAAGACCGAGGTCAAGGGCGGCCGTTCGCTGCTGGCCAGCGAGAAGACGAACCGCCTTGTGCGTGAGACGTGGAAGACGCTGCCGCAGGTGTCCGTCGTGCCGGGTTTCATCTCCACCGATGCTGAGAGCGGCGAGGTCACGAACCTCGGACGCGGCGGCTCGGACTATACTGCCAGCATCATCGCCGCTGCGCTGGATGCCAGCGTGCTGGAGATCTGGACCGACGTGGACGGCTTCATGACCGCCGATCCGCGCGTCATCTCTTCGGCCTACGTCATTCCCGAACTCTCCTACATTGAGGCGATGGAGCTGTGCAACTTCGGTGCCAAGGTGGTCTATCCCCCGACCATCTACCCCGTCTGCATCAAGAATATTCCCATCCTCATCAAGAATACCTTCAACCCCGACGCTACGGGAACCATCATCAAGAAGGAGGTGGCCGACGACAGCCGCTCCATCAAGGGCATCAGCTCCATCAAGGGAACGACGCTCATCACCGTCTCAGGTCTCTCTATGGTGGGTGTCATCGGTGTCAACCGCCGCATCTTTTCCGTCTTGGCTGAGAACGGCATCTCCGTGTTCATGGTGTCGCAGGCATCGTCCGAGAACAGCACCAGTATCGGTGTGCGCGACGAGGATTCCGCTGAAGCCTGCCGCGTGCTCAACGAGGAGTTCGCCAAGGAGATAGAGACGGGTTCCATGTTCCGAATGCAGGCCGAGGGCAACCTGGCCACCGTCGCTGTTGTGGGTGAGAATATGAAGCACACGCCGGGTATCGCCGGTAAGCTCTTTGGCACGCTGGGCCGTTCGGGTATCAGCGTCATCGCCTGCGCGCAGGGTGCTTCGGAGACGAATATCTCGTTCGTCGTGGATTCGCAGTACCTGCGCAAGACCTTGAATGTCATTCACGATGCCTTCTTCCTCTCGGAGTACCAGGTGTTGAACCTCTTCCTCTGCGGCGTAGGCACCGTGGGCGCTTCGCTCATCGAGCAGATCGCCTCGCAGCAGCAGAAGCTGATGCAGGAGCAGGGTCTGAAGCTGAATATCGTGGGCCTCGCCAGCAGTCGCAAGGCGCTCTTCTCACGCGAAGGCATCGACCTCAGCAACTACCGCGAGCAGTTGGAGGCCGCGCCCGTCAGCAACACGAAGCGTCTGCGCGACGAAGTCATTGGCATGAATATCTTCAACTCCGTCTTCGTGGATTGCACGGCCTCGGCAGAGGTGGCAAGCCTGTACAAGGAGTTTCTGGAACACAATATCAATGTCGTGGCGGCCAACAAGGTAGCTGCCAGCAGCGACTACGAGAACTACCACGCCCTGAAGACCATCGCGCAGCGTCGCGGCGTCAAATTCCTCTTCGAGACCAATGTGGGCGCTGGCCTGCCTATCATTCGCACCATCAACGACCTGATACACTCGGGCGACAAGATCCTGCGCATCGAGGCAGTCCTCAGCGGCACGCTCAACTTCATCTTCAATAAGATCAGCGCCGACGTGCCGTTCTCCCAGACCGTACGCATGGCCAAGGAGGAGGGCTACAGCGAGCCCGATCCGCGCATCGACCTCAGCGGCACCGATGTCATTCGCAAGCTGGTCATCCTCACCCGCGAGGCGGGCTACCGCATCGAACAGTCCGATGTGGAGGCCGACCTTTTCATCCCGCAGACGTTCTTCAGCGGTGATGTGGAGAAGTTCTGGAAGGAGTTGCCATCCCTCGATGCCGACTTCGAGCAGCGCCGTCAGCGCGTGGAGGGCGAAGGCAAGCGTTGGCGCTTCGTGGCGAAGTACGAGGACGGTCACGCCCGCGTGGCCCTCGCCGAGATCCCTGCCAACCATCCCTTCTACCGTCTCGAAGGCAGCAACAATATCGTCATGCTCACTACAGAGCGCTACCGCGAATATCCCATGCTCATCCAGGGCTATGGTGCCGGTGCCAGCGTCACTGCCGCCGGCGTGTTTGCGGATATTATGAGTATAGCTAATATTTAAAAAGACTCTCCCCCCGCCCTCCCTATGAGGGAGGGAGTGGTCACCTTTCAAGATGAATGGGAGAAATCTTATTCTCAAATTATAGATAGTGAAAGATAACATTTTGTCAAATAGTAATTGCTCCCTCCCTTATAGGGAGGGCGGGGGGAGAGTCCGCCATTTAATCATATTGGGCGACGGCATGGCCGATTGGCATGTGCCATCGCTGGGCGGTAAGACCCTCCTGCAATATGCCGACACGCCCGCTATGGACTGGCTGGCGCGCAACGGGCGCAACGGCTTGCTGAAGACTGTGCCCGACGGCTTCCATCCCGGCAGCGAGGTCGCCAACAGCAGCATCCTTGGCTACGACCAGCACCTTGTCTATGAGGGTCGCGGCCCGCTGGAGGCCGCCAGCATCGGCGTGGAACTGGAGCCGGGCGACCTGGCGCTGCGCTGCAACCTCGTGTGCATTGAGGGTGACATCCTGAAGAACCACTCCTGCGGTCGCCTCGAAACCGAGGAGGGCGACGTGCTCATCCGCTTCCTGGAGCAGCAGCTGGCCAGCGACCCGCGCTATGGCGGCCGCGTGCATTTCTATACTGGCGTACAGTACCGCCATCTCCTCGTCATTAGGGGGGGCGATAAACGCATCCAGTGCACGCCGCCACACGATGTGCCGGGACAGCCGTGGCGCCAGTTCGAGATACAGGCCGAAGTGCCGGAAGCCGAAGCTACGGCGGCGCTGCTGCGCGACCTCGTATGCCGCTCACAGGAGCTCCTGCCTACGCATTCTTTAAATAAGGAACGCGCGCGTGCGGGCAAGGACGTGGCATCGAGCATTTGGCCGTGGGGTGGGGGCTACCGTCCGCAGATGGTGCCTTTGACCGAGCGCTTCCCGCAGATCCGTCGCGGCTCCGTCATCACCGCCGTCGATCTCATCCGTGGCATAGGCCGCTATGCCGGTCTGAACGTCATCAACGTGCCGGGTGCTACAGGTCTCTACGACACCAACTTCGAGGGCAAGGCCCAGGCTGCTATCGATGCGTTCCGCGCTGGCGACGACTTCGTCTATCTCCACGTCGAAGCCTCCGATGAGGCCGGTCACGACGGCTCCATCCCCCTCAAGCTCCAGACCATCGAAGACCTCGACCATCGCCTGATACAGCCCATATTGAAGACCCTCTCCCCGCTCTCCCGTAAGGGCGAGGGCCTCACTTCGTTCGATAGCTGCGCGCAGCCTCTCCCCTCCATTACGGGAGGGGACGGGGGTGGGTCTTTCGCTATCGCTTTATTGCCCGACCATCCTACTCCCTGCGAGCACCGCACACACACCGCCGAGCCTATCCCCTTCTGCATCTACTACCCCGGCATCGAGCCTGACAGCGTGCAGACCTTCGACGAAGATGCAGCGCGTGCCGGCTCCTACGGCCTCCTCGAAGGCGATGAGTTTATCAAGTTATTTATGAGTGAAAGATGAAATACTACAGTACCAATCATAAAGCTGCGCGCGCGACGTTGCGCGACGCTGTGGTCCGCGGACTCGCTGAAGACCGCGGCCTGTATATGCCCGAGGTCATCAAGCAACTGCCCGCCTCGTTCTGGGACGAGATGGCAGAGATGACCTTCCAGGAAGTCGCTTACCGTGTCGCTGATGCCTTCTTCGGCGAAGATGTGGAGGCCGAGGCACTCCGTAAGATTGTCTATGACACGCTGGCCTTTGACACACCCGTCGTGAAGGTCGAGGACAATATCTACGCCCTCGAGCTCTTCCATGGTCCCACCCTCGCCTTCAAGGATGTGGGTGCAAGGTTTATGGCACGCCTTTTACAATATATGTTGGCCCCCCTTTCATCCCCCGAGGGGGATACAAATGAGGCCCCCTCGGGGGCAGTCGGGGGGGCCGCGACTGTGAACGTGTTGGTTGCCACCTCCGGCGACACGGGTTCCGCTGTGGCCAATGGCTTCCTCGGCGTGGAAGGCATTCATGTCTATGTCCTCTATCCCAAGGGCAAGGTGTCACCCATTCAGGAGTGTCAGTTCACGACCCTCGGCAAGAATATCACCGCTATCGAGGTCGATGGCGTCTTCGATGACTGTCAGGCTTTGGTGAAGTCCGCCTTCATGGACAAGGACCTCAACGCGCACATGCGCCTCACCTCCGCCAACAGCATCAACGTCGCCCGCTTCCTCCCGCAAGCGTTTTATTACTTCTGGGCTTACGCACAAATGCTCAAGAGCAGCCAGGAAGGGGCCTTGGTCTTCTGCGTGCCTTCCGGCAACTTCGGCAATATCTGCTCCGCCCTCTTCGGCCACGTGATGGGTCTGCCCGTGAAGCGTTTCATTGCCGCCAACAACGCCAACAGCGTCTTCTACGAGTACCTGCAGAGCGGTGAGTATCGTCCCCGTCCGTCCGTCCAGACCATCGCCAACGCGATGGATGTCGGCGACCCCTCCAACTTCGCCCGCATCCTCGACCTCTACAATAGAACCGATGTACAGGAGATTTTGCGGCAGCGCTCCATCGCACAGCCTCTCCCCTCCCTCACGGGTAGCGAAGGTGTCAACGGGTTGACTGAATGTCAAGCCGTCCTGAGTGACCGAAGCAGAACTCCTCTGCTGAGGACGGGCAAGGTCGGGGGTGGGTCTTTCATCACCGGCGCCACCTACACCGACGCTCAGATTGCGGAGACCATGCGCGACTGCTATGCCCGCACTGGTTATGTCCTCGACCCCCACGGTGCCTGTGGCTACCGTGCCCTCAAGGAGCAGCTCCGTCCTGATGAAATCGGCATTTTCTTGGAGACCGCCCATCCTGCCAAGTTCAAGGACACCGTCGATCGCATCCTCGGCATCGACCTCCCCATCCCCGAGAAACTGCAAGCCTTCATGCGTGGTACCAAACAAAGCGTACCCATGACAAAGTCCTTCGACGACTTCAAAAACTACCTGCTACAACAATAGAACAGAAAAAGAAACGGCCCCACAGTGTTGCGGGGCCGTTCTTTTTTTATTTCACCTTTACTTCACGACGACTTTCCTGTCACCGACGATGTTCAATCCTTTATGGAGGCGTGAACGACGGCGACCGCTGAGGTCGTAGATGAGGTTGCGGGCGTTGGTGGTTGCTGACGTGCTCACCGCAGTGACAGCGGTCTCAACGCCTGCGCCCATATACTCGATGGTGAAATGGTCGAACTTGCAGTCGTTGCTCTGGTAGCTCTTCAGTTCGACACCGAAGGTGAGGAGGCCGTCGGTGATGTCGGTGGTGACGCTGACGACGCCGTCAGTCCCGACGGTGTTCATAGCCACCTTTTCGCTATTGGCGAAGAGGCTGGCACCCTGATGAATGACGCTGGCGCTGGTGCGAACGGAGATTCGATACTTACCTGCCGGCAGACCTGACACCTGCTGGCTGAGGGTGCGATCGGTGAGGTTGCCGGAGCCCTGCCATTTGTTGAAGTAGCTGCCGCCGACCTTGGTCGGCAGATAGTTGCTGTACTCTACCTCGAAGGCATCATCCTGCGTGAGTGTCCAGCCCACGGGTTGCTTGGCGTGGAAATTATTGTAGCGCGTGGCATCGGTATTGGTGATGACATAGGAGATGTCAATGGGGTTCTCCTCCGTGGCCTTGTCGAGGCTCTCGACAGCAGCGACGTACTGACCGCGCAGGATGGCGAAGAGGTCGTAGTGTCCGGCGCGCTCGGAGGACACATTTCCCGCGATTTCATCGGTGTCATCCCAGTGGCCGAGGTATGCCTGTCCTTTGTTGTTCTGGAGTGTCCAGTAGCCATCGGGCAGGTAGGCAGGCTTCACGTAGCAGCGGTCTGTCCATCCCTCGCCGTTGTTTTCTGTGCGAAAGTACCAGGTGGCATTGTCCGCAGAGTGCAGGCAGTTGTCGGCATCGCCCACACCCGTGATGAGGAGCCACTGTGCGGTAGCACCCTTGGCGCCGGAGTAGTTGCTGCTGTTGAAGGCATCGAACATCCACAGCGCATCCTTGTTACCCTCGGGAAAGACGTTGGGCGTGTACCACATCGTCTTGTTGCTTGTTCCTTGATGGTTACCGGCACCGAGTACGAGGGCATTGTCGGTGCCGTGGTCAAAAAGGGCGAAGAAGTACTGGCTCACATCCTCGGGCAGCGCCTCCAGCTGCTGCCAGCCGTGGGCCTCGGGGTGGCGCTCGCTCACCTCCTTGGGACTATAGAGGACCACGCGCTCAGCACGGAACTCCTGTGTCGAAGAGCCGTTGAGGAGGTTGGCCTGGAAGCCGATATAGACCTCCGTCTCAGCGTCGAGCTGGAAGTAGAGACCCTGCACCTTCATGTCGCCCGTGCAGTTAGCGATGGGGTAGTAGGCCAAAGCCTCGCTGGGAATATCAGCTGTCTCGCTGAGCTGGGTGCTCACGAACATATAAGCCTGCTGGCTCATGTTATAGGTGGTGTTGTAGGCCGCACCGAAGTAGTACTGACCTGCGGGCATCGTCACCTTGCGATAAATGCGGGCGTTGGTCAGGCTGCCGCTGTTGTTATTGCCGGCGTCGTTCCAGACGCCCAGCATCAGGGCTTCGTTGCCGGAGTATTTGTCCATACCATGCTTCGTGCCATCGTTACCGTTGGGAATATTGAAGTTCTCCACCGTCCAGTACTTGGGCTCACCGAAACGGCTGCTGCCGCCTGCGGCACGCGTGAAGGCAGAGCCCTCAACGAGATAGGTGGTGGTCAGGTTCTCATCGATGAAACCATTGAAGGCACCACCACGGTTCAAACCCTCGCTCTCAAAGAAGTGGTAGGCTTCGGAGAGAGTCTCGCGGGCAGCGACATAAGCATCGTCAGACAAGCCTGCGGGCACGCTCTTGGCCGTAGCGATGGCAGTGGTCAGGGCCTCCAGCTTGGCGCTGTTGATCATACCCGTGTTGTAGGGATGCACGCGGGATGCCAGTTCGCCAAGGGTCTCTTCCATCTGCGTGGCCAACGCCTGCAACAGCTCGTAGGGGCTGCGCGTCTCTTCCTTGAAGGTGATGCGGAAGACGGGGGCGATGGCGTTGGGCTTCGTCGAAGGAACGATGACGGTCAGTCCCTGGAAATCCTGCTCGAAGACGACGGCATCATTGCTTCCCAGCAGCTCCACCTTATCTATATTGCCGCTGTACGACGATTCCGTCATGCCAAAGGCCTTGAACGTGAACTCACTGGCCTCGGGCCATGCCATGATGGTGGCATAGACGACACCGTCCTTCTGCACATAGCGCACATCCTGGGCGGAGTAAGCCTGACCCTCGTTGAAGCCCTGGGCGTTCATCGGGTTCACAGCCTCGGCCAAGGGGCCTTCGCCGAAGGTCTTCCACGTGCGGGTACCATAGATACTCTCGCTGTTGATGTCCATCCAAGCCTTGATGTCGGCCAGCACCTTGCGCTCCTTGTCGTCGATGGTGCCATTGCCACGAACGGGGATGGACAGCAGCAGGTTACCGTTCTTTGACACGACGTCAATGAGCATTCGAATGACGGTGGCACCGCTCTTGTAACCATTGTTGTTATAGACGCTCTGGTCGTAGTGCCATTGACCGATGCAGGTGCAGGTCTGCCAGTAGGTCTCCTGCGGACGGTCGGGAATACCGCGCTCCACGTCCCACATCATATAGCCTTTCTGCTCTGCGGTGAGTTGCTTGCCCGTGACCACCACCTGCGGCGTGCCGTCGTGCTGTGCAGCGCTATGGTTGTAGTAGTGCTGAAGGATGTTTTTGCCGATTTGATCGTCACATCCGTAGAAGGGCATGGCGGTGTCGTCGAAATAGATCATGTCGGGGTTGTAGTCGTTGACCATCTGCAGCACGCGGTTCTGGAACTTCTGCTTGTAGGCTGCCGAAGGCTGGCTGGCGCCGTTGCCCCAGTCCCACTGGCTGTGAATCGTACCGCTGCTCTCCCAACCCGTGGAATGGGTGTGGTTCTGTGCATAGAGTTCCTGCGGATCCATGCCTTCCCACCACTTACCTGTGCCATCGGCCTTGGTGAGGTTGCCGTCGTATTTCTGCGAGGGCTCCAGCCATGTCCAGGCGTGTGAGGCGTGGATGGAGATGCCGAGCGGCAGACCCTCAGCCTTACAAGCCACGCTCCAGCCTTTTGCCAAGTCCTTCTTAGGACCTACGTTCACGGAGTTCCACTCCTGATAAGGCGAGTCCCAGAGGTCGAAGTTGTCGTGGTGGTTACCCAGCGCCATGAAGTAGCGGGCGCCCACGCTTTTGTAGAGGCTCACCAGCTCCTGCGGATCCCACTGGTCGGCCTTCCACGCGTTGCACAGCTCCTTCAGTCCGAAGACAGACGGATTGCCGAAGTGGCTCACGTGGTAGTTGTACTGGCCGCTGCCCTCGTAGTACATGAAACGCGCATACCAGTCGCCGGCCTCAGCCTGGCACTGCGGACCCCAGTGGGCCCAGATGCCGAACTTGGCATCCTTGAACCATTCGGGGCACTCCCACGCGCTGAGCGACTCCCAGTCGTTGCCGAAGGCGCCTGTCTCCACGGGCACATTCTCATTCTGTGCGCTGGCGGTCATGCTGAAGGCCGTCAGCAGCAATAAAAATAATTTCTTCATTGTGATTGTATATAGTTAGTTTGTGTTTTGCGGTGCAAAGGTACTTCGTATTCTTTGAACGCTGCTGCAAAAAAATATTCAATGATAGCACAAAATTGTCATTTATTATTTTTACCTTTGCCCGCGAAACCAAACAAACGTCGTGAAATAGATGCAGATACCTATTGAATCCATGAACCTGGTGCTGCTGAACGTAGGGTTCGCACAGCACAATGCAGACTGGAACTGGCAGAACGTCAGCTCGCCATTCATGCGTATTTACTATGTCACCGAGGGCGAGGCGCTGGTGCATCTGTGTGACAAGAGTGTGACGCTGCGCCCCCGTCACCTATACTTCATTCCTGCCTATGCGGCGCATTCGTATGAGTGTCACGGCGTGTTCAAACATTATTATCTTCACGCCTACGAGGGCTTCAAGAATGAGATCAACCTGCTGGAGATCTATGAGCTGCCCGCCGAGGTAGATGGCGACGAGAACATAGAAGCGCTCTTCGCACTCCTCTGCAGTCGCCACCCCGACGCCCGGCTGCCGGAAAGCAATCCGAAAAGCTACGACACCTCGGCGCAGACATCGGGCTATGTGGCGCGCTACCGCGATATGGAGCTATGGACGAAGATGGAGCTGCGAGGGGCGATGCTCATTATCATGTCATACTTCCTGCGCAAGGTCCGGCCGCGCATCTGGACGCGCGACCAGCGCATGAAACGTGTGTTGGAACACATTCACGCCCATATCGCAGACAGCATCGATGTGGGAGTGCTGGCCGACGTCTCTCATGTCACCAAGCCCTATCTCATCAAGCTCTTCAAACGTGAGTTCAGCATCTCGCCCATACAATACCTGAACCACAAAAAAATAGAGCGCGCACAACTGCTGCTCTATACCACGGATAAAACAGTGAAAGAAGTAGCCTATACGCTGGGGTTCAGCGACAATAACTACTTCATTCGCCTGTTTCGTAAGGTCACAGGCACTACGCCGCAAGAATACCGGCGCAGCCTGCGACCATAGTCTATTTCCTTTATTCCTTCTTGGCGTCTAACGCCTCCTTGACTTTTGCCTCGATTTCATCGCAGAGTTCGGGGTTATCTTGGAGCATCTTCTTGACGGCATCGCGGCCCTGGCCGAGCTTGGATTCGTTGTAGCTGTACCACGAACCGGACTTCTTGATGATATTGTTCTCCTCTGCCAGATCCAGCACCTCGCCGACGTGGCTGATGCCCTCGCCGTAGGCAATCTCAAACTTCGCCTTGCGGAAGGGAGGTGCCACCTTGTTCTTGACGACCTTCACGGTGGTCTCGTTGCCCAGGACCTGGTCGCCGTCCTTGATCTGCTGACCGCGACGAATGTCGAGGCGCACGCTGGAGTAGAACTTCAGGGCATTACCGCCCGTGGTGGTCTCGGGACTGCCGAACATCACGCCGATCTTCTCGCGCAGCTGGTTGATGAAGATGCAGCAGGTCTTGGTCTTGGAGATGGTGGCGGTGAGCTTGCGCAGCGCCTGGCTCATGAGGCGTGCCTGCAGACCTACCTTATTGTCGCCCATATCGCCTTCGATCTCAGCCTTGGGTGTCAGCGCAGCCACAGAGTCGATGACCACGAGATCCACGGCGGCAGAGCTGATGAGCTGGTCGGCGATGGCCAGTGCCTGCTCGCCGTTGTCAGGCTGCGAGATCCACAGCTCTTCGAGGTTCACGCCCAGCTTCTGTGCGTAGATGGGGTCGAAGGCGTGCTCTGCATCGATGAAAGCGGCGATTCCACCGGCTTTTTGTGTCTCGGCGATGGCGTGGATGGTCAGCGTCGTCTTACCGGATGATTCAGGACCGAAGATTTCAATGATACGGCCGCGGGGGTAGCCGCCTACGCCCAGGGCGTGGTTGAGGCCGATGCTGCCGGTGGAGATGACGTCCACCTTCACGGCAGCCTGGTCGCCGAGGCGCATAATGCTGCCCTTGCCGAAGTCTTTCTCCACCTTCGAGATGGCCATCTGCAACGCCTGCAGACGCGCCTCCCTGTCGTTCAGCGGAGGAGTTGTTGTTTCTTTCTTTGCCATTGGTTTAAGACCCACCCTCAAATCCCTCCCGTAAGGGAGGGAAGCGGCTGGCGCGTAGAGAGTTTATAGGGTCATTCTTTTATTGTGAATAGTTTGTTTAGTTCTTGTTGTTGTGCTTGCTACCCGCAGGCTCTCCCCTCCCTCACGGGTAGCGAAGGTGTCAACGGGTTGACTGAATGTCAAGCCGTCCTGAGTGATCGATGCAGAACTCCTCTGCTGAGGACGGGCAAGGTCGGGGGTGGGTCTTCTACAGCTCCAAATCTCCATCGTGAATCTCGTGCCAGGGGAGCCCCTTCTGGTTGAGTTGCTCCATGAAGGGATCGGGGTCGAATTCCTCGACATTGTGTACGCCGGGCTTCACCCACTGTCCCGTCAGGAACATCATGGCGCCTATCATGGCGGGCACGCCGGTGGTGTACGAGACGCCCTGCATACCTGTCTCCTCGTAGGCGGCGCGATGCGAGCAGTTGTTATATACATAATAGGTGTGCTCCTTGCCGTCGTTGCCGATACCGCGGATGCGGCAGCCGATGGACGTCTGGCCCTCGTAGTTCTCGCCCAGATCCTGCGGGTTCGGCAGCACCGCCTTCAGGAACTGCAGCGGCACAATCTTCACCTTCGCGGTGCCCGTGCCGTCAGCGAGGGGGGCTTCATATTCAATCTCATCAATGCGGCTCATGCCGATGTTCTGTATCACCTCCAGATGCTTCAGGTACTGCTGTCCGAAGGTCATCCAGAA
>CAMKTN010000025.1 GCA_946415705.1 uncultured Prevotellaceae bacterium | reverse complement strand
AGCGTGTCCTCCGAGCACAGCACCGCGTCCGTGAACTCCGCCTTGGGCTTGAGCGTGTCGCACAGGGACGTGAGCATCGTGCACTTCGCGTCGAGCATGGCCGCACGTGCTGCCACGAGTTCGTGTACGCGTTCTTCGCGTTCGCGCTCCGCCAGCTCCAGCTCCATCCAACGCCGCACCAGACGTGCACGGGCCTCGTCGTTGAACTTCGTGGCGATGTAGAGGCACTCCTCCTTCGTGAGGGAGTAGCAGGGGCGGCGTTCCCCTTTCTTGTCGCGATATTCAACCAGCGCAAATTTGCGCCCGTTGACTTTTTCCCATGCCGGTTCCATGTTTCGGATGGCCTTCATGAGATCTTTATGCTGCTTGCCGGTGAGCTCGGCAATCTCGATGGACGTCATGCGTCCGCCGTCGCCGTGGGCGTTGCTGTGGTTGTTGACTGGGTTGACGTTCTCGTTGAAATTGTTGTTTGTAGTTTTCATTGTTGTCGAATTTGTGAGCTGTCGGAAAGCGAAGTGTAGTTTGAGCTCAATCATATCCGGATACTTCCCTTCGCTCACCTTCGACTCAACGCCGCTGCCTTTTCAGCGGGGTTTTAAGTTTACGATAATAATTGTTTCTTTTTTACATATAATGTCCATCAATGTGCACATGAATGATCATGAATATTTTTGACCATTATATGTACCCATTCTTGAAGTGTCAAGCGTCGCAAGCGCCGAGCGCGTGGTCATTCGTGTGAAGGATCTATTCACGCGGCCTACCGCGTGGTTCTTTTACCCAATAAGTCAGAGAGCACCGTCATTTTTGTTTGACGCTGCAAAGGTAGGGTGCATTGCATTCACCTGCCAATATCATGCATCGCGAAATGCGCGTTGTACAAGTTGTACAAGTAAATACAAGTAAAATACAAGTTTTTGTACAAGTTTTCTGCCCGATGATGTTCGTATGGGCACAAAAAAGCCGCCGAGGCCATCCTTGCGGACGTCTCGGCGGTGTCGCTAAACAATATCTGACTCTATGGCGTCATTTCACCTGCTGGTTCCAGTTGGACTCCGACGGCGTGTAGATGCCCGCTTCGTTGAGCACTTTCCACAGGTCGCGGTGGCACGACTGCGGGGAGATGCGCTTCGCCGCTACCCACTCGTTGACCATCGTCGTGATCTGCTTGGGACGCGCCTTGCGCACGGCACGCAGGAACTCCAGCGCCGCCGCCTCGTCGCCCCAGAAGATGGGTTTCAGCTGCTGCACCAGCTCGTCCAGCGCCTCCAATGCCGCCTGCACCCTGTTCTGTCCCCCCTCCAGCACCTGCGTGTCCAGCGGGCCCACATTATTGTCCAACCACACTAGGCATGAGAGCACCTGATGCACCCGCTCGCGCGAGAGATGCATGCCGTAGAGCAGACGCGCAAACTCCACCTCGTCCGTCTGCCACTCCATCATCAGCCCGCTCGGCAGCGATGCCGCCGCCATCATGATTTCCGTGCGCGTCGTGGGCGACACCACCCAGCTGCGCATCGCCTGCGCCTCCTTCGAGGCGGGCAGCTCATGCTTCATCCAGCGCCCCAGCGCCGCCATGCCGTGGTCGCCGCCCATGCGTTGCGACAGCTCCTCCAGCGCGTCCGCAGCATCCAACAGCTTCGGCTCATAGCTGTCCTCAAGCCTGTACAACAGCCTGCGGCGGCACATCATCATCTCGCTCGACACATCATACGGCGCCAGCCGGCAGAACGCCTCGAAGAGCTCCATGAACCCCTCGACATCCACGCGCTCCTCGGCCAGCATCATCTCCATCTCGCCGCCCAGATAGTCCAGGCGGTGCCACAGCTCCAGCTCCGGCATCATCGGCCCCGTGTACTGCCAGCCCTCGGGCAGCGCCGTGGTCGTCGTCGTGCGCTCGTCCACGCAATCCACCTCGCAGCCGAACACCAGGCTGTACGCCTTCGCGCTCTCTATCTCGCCGCGCAGCACATTCGTGCCCATGCCCTTCATCGCACTCCACGCCACGTCCAGATCCAGGCGAGCCACATAGCCCACCATGTCTGCGCCCACATACGCCGCCACAGCCCGCTCGCTCTCGCGACACGGCGCCGCGCGCAGCACCATGCGTCGGCCCACAGCCGTGCTGACAAAAGCCTCCCTGCGCGCCGCGATGTCGTGGTGCGTAAGGCCGTTGATATGGAGTCTGATGTATGGCATGTTGATTGCGAAACCGGCTACAAAGGTAACAACTTTTTCCCGAACTCGCGTCAACTTTTGCCAACTATTTTCAATAAATTTTCAATCTCATTGATTATCAGCTAAGAAGCATTTACACGCCTCAATATCAGCCGTTTGTCGTATTTCCTGTTTTATATTTTCACCCCTCTTTCCCCTCTACAGATATTTCAAACATAAGCAAAAAAAACAAACCGCTGCCCTGAATCGGGGCAGCGGTTGGCGTTGAGGTGAAGAACCTTATTTGACAATATATTTCTTGTTGCCAATGATGTTGACACCGCGGACGGGGGCGGTGATGCGTTGTCCGGCGAGGTTGTAGATCTCTTGCTTCTCCTTGTCTCGCTTCGGACTGATGATTCCATCGGGAGCTTCGATGGTGAGGATGCCATTGACGTAGGTGAATTCATAGTTGTCAGCCTCGGCACCTGAGGGCACAATATCATATTCACCGGCTGGACTCTCAGGGGTTGCCTCGCAAGTGACGATAGGCAGCTTATTAAGGACCTCGAAGGTTTCCTTGTTCTTGAAGGTCTTGTAGGTCACCTCAAACTCCGGATTCTCCTCGCCCATCTTACGTGTGTAGGATTTAGCCGTGACGGTAAGGGGCGCTTTCTCAATGGTGAGAATGCCGTTGACTAATACGAGGTCGGGCGTAGTAATCGTACCTGCAGCTACGATGATGGGGTGGTCGCCTGCGGGTGTTGTCACCACAGCCTCACAGGTGACGGTAGGTGTGCCATTGATAGGAGCACCTGTAACTTCGTATTTCAGCGACGGATTTGCACGGCCATAGACACGTGAGGCATCCTCTGCTGTCACGGTGGGAATGCCCGTGTATTCCTTGATGGTACACTTACTCCATACCTCATCGTTGGCATAGGCTTCCATCAGGTTGGCATCTACGAACAGCGTGGCCCGTGGAATGGCGGAAGTCGTCGTTGCTTGTATGACATTGGGTGTGAGGCTGGCGATGTACTTCAAGGCTGTGCAGCTGGTGAAAACGTTATTCTCTATCGTTGTCAGGTTACTTGGCAGGTATAGTGAAATAAGCGTAGAGCATCCGCGGAAGGCCTCGGTGGAAAGAGTGGTAAGCCCGGTGAAATAGCGGAATTCATCGAAACTAGTAAAGGCTTTCCCCTTGAAGGCGGTGTGGATATCTGTTACAGCCGCAGCTTCCTCGTAGCTAAGATAGCCGTCGAAGTCCGTGTCCCAATTGTTGAGGCAGATATTCTGGGCTCGCGAATCGGCAAAGGCGATCAGATGCATTTTCTCCATGAGTGATCTGCATGCGTTGTTGATGTCCTCTGCCGTACTTCCTTCATTGTCGTACACGGCCTGTTCTGATGTAGCATCCACCTCAGCGGTTGCAGCCTTCGTGAGTAGCTTCCTTAACTCTTCAGCCATCTTGTTGAAGCTGGCTGCCTCTTCCCAGTCCTTCACGGTAATGAATGCCCAGCGGATATTGTTGCCATTCCCGTTAGCCACGACATCCCAATAGGTGCCATAGGTGGGTGTGTTGAGCTCGTTCTCATGGTATGGTGCCACGCCCAAGAACTCTCCTTCGGTGAACGTTGCATCGGTTGCAGGCACCTGCATGGTGAAGGTGTGCGTTGTCTCGTCCTCCACCATGTTCCAGTAGGCTGCGGAGCCTGCTGAGCCATCTACGAAGCATGTTTTCACGCCTTCGCCGACCTTGGAGTCCGTAGATGTACGGAAGAGCACTTTCTTATCGCTTCCTGTCTGGTTGGAGTAGAGGTAGTAGATACCTTCCGTTTTTGCAGCGTTTTGGAAGAACTGATACTCCATCTTATCGGTGCCAACCACCGATTGTGTGCCGTAGGCCTCTCCCTTGTTAAGATAGCGCCCGGTAGCAAGGTGCATGATATAACCAACTGTGTTGGTGGCAATTGGTGAGAACGTGGGTCTGATAGGTCCACGCACTTCCTTTATGGCACTGAAATCCTTCCATTGGGCGGCTTGCTCGTAGAGCGCCTTACTGCCGAAAGGAACGTAGAGGGTAGCCTTGGAGGCAACAGATGAGAAGACGCTCGTGCCTAAGTTGATATTCGTGGGATCGGGCGTGTCAACGGTGATGCTCGTGAGCGCTGTGCAGCCTTGGAATGAGTAGTTGCCTATGGCAATAATGCCAGCGGGCAATCTCACCTCTTTCAGATTCTTGCATCCGTAGAAGATACGATTGTTCAGTATGACCACATTCTCAGGCAGTGTGATGCGTTCCAGCTTCGTGCAATTCTGGAAGCTGTTGACCTCCAATACCGTCACCCCTGTGAAATACTGTAAATCCTCCAAACTCACATAGGCTCCTCCGGCCATCGTCAGTCCGAGATTGGTGACCTTGGCCGCTTCAGCTAATGAGAGTTCTCCATTGCTGTCAGTATCCCATTGTGCTATGGCATACTCGCGGAAGGTCTCGTCCTTGAAATTGATATAGCCGAGTTTGCTGCGAAGGGTATATTGTGCAGCCTTGATTTCTTCCAAGGTGCTGTTCATGTTATCATAGACCGCTTGTTCAGCATCCACATATAGCTTCTGCTTCGTGGCCGTCGTGAGCATGGCTCCCAGTCGTTCGCTTTCCAAGTAGAGTGTCTCTGCAGCCTCATCATAGGGTACGAGTCGCCATTGACAGTTGTAGGGAAGTTCAGAATAGGGAATATCGCTGTAAGCACCATAAGTGGGTGATGCCATATTGCTCTCATGGTTGGGATCGATGCCAAAGAATTGATCTTCTTGGTATTTTGCCTGATTCGAGGGAATCTGCAGGGTATAGACATTGCCGCCTAAGTTCGTCACTGTCCAGTAGGCGTTGGCAGATAGCGTGCCGTCCACGAAGCAGGCTGCAATGTTTTTACCTACTTGATTGTCGTCCCATGTGCGGAAGAGAATCTTATTATTCTTCCCTGTGTCTTTGGAATAGAGGTAGTAGTTGCCGCCGGTGAGCCTGAATTGGAAGCGCATGGGTTCCTTGCCAACGATGGCCTGGCACCCCCACGCTTCTCCCATGGT
Source organism: uncultured Prevotellaceae bacterium (assembly GCA_946415705.1). Lineage (GTDB taxonomy): Bacteria > Bacteroidota > Bacteroidia > Bacteroidales > Bacteroidaceae > Physcousia. Next base: position 30,585 of record CAMKTN010000025.1, on the reverse strand, counting down.
GAGGAAGCGTCCGGTACCGACGTTGTAAAGATAGAAGTCTTTGCTCGTTTCTAACTCAGCGAAGCTGCCGCGTGTGTGGTCGCGCATTTCCTTGATCGTACCGAAGCCGTTCCATGTCTCTGATTGAGCGAAATAGCTACGCGTACCTTGTGGAATATATAAGGTAGCTGCCGAGAGGTCTATATCAGCAAATAGGCTTGTGCCGACAGCCATGCCTTGTGGTGCAGGATTATTCACGGTGAAGGTCGTCAGCTTTGTGCAGCCGTTGAAAGCGCCTTCTCCCAGCTCTTGCACGCTACTGGGTAGCACGATGCTTTGAATGGCCAGGCAGTTGCTAAAAGCAAGGCTACCGATGCGGAGCAGCCCGTCGGGGAATTCAGGTGGGGTGAGTTTCTGACACCCTTCAAAGGCATTATCACCAATCTCCTTCAGGTTTTCGGGCAATGCCAATGTCTTCAGTGCCGTACAACCCTTGAACGCTCGGGCCTTAATGGCTGTCAGCTTCTTGGGGAACTTGATGGCTGAGAGACGCGTGCATCCATTGAAGGCATCTTCGTCGATGGCTGTGAGCCCTGTGAAGTAATAGAGCTCGTTAAACGACGAGATGGTTTGTCCCTGGAAGACCGTGCCAAGACTGGTTACTTCGCTGGCTTCTCCATAAGACAAGTTGCCGTCATTATTCGTGTCCCAGTTGTTCACGCAAATGGTTTTCACGGCCACATTGCTAAAGGAGATGGCTTTGTTCTTATAGTCTATGGGCTCGCATCCAATGACAGCTGCTTGTCCGTAGGTGAAACCGCTGCCGTCCTCGCTTCCTCCGATTCCTTGCTGACCTGGTGTGAGTGCGGTGAGCAAGAAGTAGTCATTGCTGCTGCCTCCCCAGCCCCAGTTGATATGGAAGCAATGGTTGCCGTCGTAGCCATCGCATACAAAAGCATGGCCAGAGGAGTAGTCTTCATTGTAGCCAGACAGATAGACCACGCGTCCGTTGGCCAGCTCGTTGTACAGAAGCTCATCCCATCCGGTGTCGGAATAACTGCTTTGTTGTACGTATTTTGCCTTGCCGCCATAGCCGAAATAATTGTTCATGGCATCGGCTACTTTGTAGGACTGTGCGCCGGAACCGCCGTTTTTGGAAAGGTTGTAGTCCATCTCCACAGCCACGCCACAATACTGCATCAGTCGTGCTACGGCATTTTTCTGCAGCTGTGTAGAGCTGCTGCCGTAGGTGCTCGTCATATTTGCCCAATCAATCGGTGTTCCTGCGGGAATGCCATCCACTTTTAATTGGAGTGACCATGAAGTGTAGCCGGGGATGTCTGCCTGGATTTCATCAACCGATTTCTCCCGTTGATAGTACAAGACCTGCGCCATGGCTGTTGCCACACATCCGGTGACGGTATATGTCCCGCTGTATTTCGGGCAATAAAGCCAATAGGGATCACCTTGGTTCCATCGGGTTGTCATCATCTCGTTAATCCTGGGATGCACAGGAGCCTTGGCGACGGTGAGCTCGGGGTGGGCCATCAGGTAGCGCACTTGCTCTTCCAATGCGTCGATGTGGTTACGCATATTGTCGGGCATTTGCTCATAGTCGAACTCGCCTTGGTCGGTATAGCCCAGCACCGATTCGATTCGGTCGTCAGCTGCCACAAGGACGAAACCTTCCTGTGTGCCTCTGTTAAAGGCATAGTAGGCTTCGGTGGTGCTTGGAGCCTGACGGCGGGGTGCAAGCTTCCTGGTGTTGGTCACAGGGATGAGCTTGCGGCTGCCAGGCTGTCCCATGAGGTGGCGGCTTGCTTTTTGCAAAGCTTGTTCACGGGTGATGGGGTCTGCATGAAGGGTGAGCGTGGTCAGCACGCAACCGAGTATAAACGCAAGAAAACGGGTTGTACGCATAGTGGGATGAAGGGTAAATGAGTGATTTCGCGTGCAAAGGTATGAAAAACCTTTGTAGCACAAGCAAATTTATTAAAAAAGTTGTAGCTTTGCGGCTGAAAACGAATGATTCTCCGCTTATGATTCATTATTCTCGACAGGAAGACCGTGCCAACTCGTGGAGTCACGCCGCGGGTATCGTACTTGGCGTGGCCGTCGGAGCACTTTTCCTGTATTGGTGTTTCCGTGCGGATGATGAATGGGCTTCCACGGCTGTCATCCTCTATCTTGTGGGGATGCTCGCCAGCTATATCACTTCTACCGTCTATCACGCGATTCCCGAGTCATGGCCCTCGCGTGAGGTGTGGCGCCGTTTTGACCACGCTGCCATTTATTGGCACATCGCCGGAAGCTATTCGCCCATCACGCTCATTGCCATGCGCGATGTGAGCTGGTGGGGCTGGGGCTTATTCTGCTTCGTATGGCTTTGTGCGATTGCCGGCACGGTGGTCAGTTTCATTAGACTCAGCGAGCATAGTTATATTGAGACCGCCTGCTTTGTGCTCATGGGCCTCTCCTGTCTCGTCGCCTTTAAGCCGCTGATGGAAAATGTGCAACCCATTGCGATCGGGTGGCTCATTGCTGAGGGAGTGATGTACATCACGGGTGCCGTTATCTATGCCTTCTCGCCCAACCGCCCCTATATGCACACGGTGTTTCACGGGTTTGTCCTTGCCGGTTCCGTCTGCCACATCGTTTGCGTGTGGAGTGTGTTGATGCAGTACTTAAACTATTAAGCAAGGGACATAAAAAATCAACGCCCTGCACTTGGAGTGCGGGGCGTGTTTTGTTTTGTGTTTAAGTGTTGGGCGTCAGGCCATGGCGTGCTTGGCCGGGTGTGATGCCGAAACGCTTCTTGAAGGTTGCAGAGAAGTGAGAGACGTTCTTGAAACCTACATCGAAACAGGCATCAGAGACGCGGCGGCCACGCTTGAGCAAATCAAAGGCTGCGCGCAGACGACGATCTGTGAGCCAGCGCTCGGGTGACAGGTCGCTCATTTTCTTGAAATCCCTCTTAAAGGTGGACAGGCTGCGTCCGGAGGAACGTGCAAATTCGCTCATAGACATATCACACCTGAAATTCTTCTCCATGAATTCTTTCAAGTCGATTTTTTGAGCCTGAGGCTTGTTGGATGTGGAGTCAGACATAGGCTGAGATAGTCTGTTTGGTGAATATTTTGTGATGTTTTGGTGTGGTTTCCCTCACCTTGCGCTGCAAAGATACGCCATTCAAATTCAACCGTGTTTGTTTTACGGCCCAATTTTGAAAAAGGTGACGTTTTTATTCTTAAAATCTTTGCTTTAGGACCTTTTTGAGATAGTTTCAAGAAAAAAACGCTCTTAAAAGCCAATTATTAGGATATTTTCATTACTTTTGCAGGTGTCAATTAACAATTTGTTATTCCTATGCAACGTTTTGCTTTTAAAATGTACCTCAAGCCAGGCTTTGAGGACGAGTATGAAAAACGTCACGCCGCTCTGTGGCCCGAGTTGAAGAAGGGCATACAAGAGGCGGGTGTAAGAAACTACAGTATTTATTGGGATCGTGACACCAATATCCTGTTCGGTTATCAGGAGATAGAAGGCGGGCAGAGCTCACAGGATATGGGCGCTGATGAGGTGACGCAGCGTTGGTGGGCTTACATGAAAGACATCATGGAGACGAACGCGGACAATTCGCCCGTGACAATCCCCCTGCGTGAGGTCTTCCATTTGGACTAATCCGCAGGCAATTGAATGTGAAATCTTAGCTCCGCGGCATTGAATGTGATGCCGGGGCCGCTGAAGAAGTGTTGAAGGGCGCCGGCATCTGCAAGCGCTTGCGGTGTGCCGATGACGAGCTGTTCATCCCCTTCGCGCTGCATGAGCCATAGCCGGTCTGCGGTTTGAAGGGCCAGTTCCACGTCATGCGTGGACAGGAATATCGTCTTCTGCATTTCGTGGGCGAGACGACGGAGCAGAAGCATCGTCTCGGCTTTGGACGGAAAGTCCAAGAAGGCCGTGGGCTCATCCAGGAAGATAATGGGCGTCTGCTGTGCCAGCGCCTTGGCGATCATCACTTTCTGACGCTCACCGTCGGAGAGTGTATGTACCATGCGCTGTTGCAAGTCCTGAATGCCCACTTGCTGGATGGCCTCGTTGATGGCGGCTTCGTCCTCGGGTTCCAGACGTCCCCAGAAATCGGTGTAGGGACTGCGCCCCAAGGCTATCATCTCGCGCACGCGCATACCTTTAATATTAGGGCGCTCCGTGAGCACGACCCCTATATGCTTGGCTAATTCCTTGGGCGTATAGGAGTGTAGAGGCTGACCGTTGAGGATGATGTCGCCATATAGTGGCGGTTGGAAGGCAGCCAATGTGCGCAGGAGGGTGCTCTTACCTGCGCCGTTAGGCCCCAGCAGGCAGGTAAACTCACCTGCCTGCAAGGACGCTGTGATTTGTCGGGTCACCACGCGGTCACCTTTGCGGGTATGGTAACCGGTGGTGAGCCCTTGTAGTTTGAATTCCAAGTTAATAGATGAATAGATTATTCAACCTTGGGGCAGTATTTCAGGCCGATGCGGTCGTAAATTCGTAGCATGTGGGGCAGGCGAGTCTTGAAATCCTCGAAGTCCTTCTGATCTGAACGGCACCATTGCACCTCGCTGATAGCGTCGAGGCGTGGCAGCATCATGTAGAAGACGTGTTGCGGCGAGCCCACATATTCGCACCATAGGTTCACCTGCGGCCCGAGGATGTATTTCTGCTCCTCTTCATTGAGGTCTTCTGGTACCAGCGGCTCGAAGGAATAGACTTTCGATGCCGGCAGGTAGCCGCCGATGCCGAGGGGCTGATTCCATTGATCCTTCAGCTGATAGTAGTCGATGTAGCAGAAGGTCGTGGGCGTCATGATCACGCGGTGGTGTTGCTTGGCAGCCTCGATGCCGCCCTTGATGCCGCGCCAGCTCATGACGATGCCACCCTCGGTGAGACCGCCTTCAAGCACCTCATCCCAGCCAATCATGTCGCGTCCGCGCTCACGCAGGAACGCTTCCATCTCATGGTTGATGTAGGTCTGCAGCTGGTCTTCGAGGCTGTGCTTACCATCCTCCTTGAGACCGAGCTCCTGGATCTTGGCCTGACATTTGGGACAGGTCTTCCAACGCTCTTTCGGACATTCATCGCCGCCGATGTGGATGTACTTCGAGGGGAAGACATCGCACAGCTCACCCACGACGGTCTTTAAGAACGTCATCGTCTCGGGATTGCCGGCGCAGAGCACTTCGCGGCTGACGCCCCATTGTTCCCAAACGGGGTACGGGCCACCTTTGCAGCCGAGGTTGGGGAAGACATGGAGTGCACTCATCATGTGGCCGGGAAGGTCGATTTCCGGGATGATGTTGATGTAGCGCTCTGCCGCGTAGTTGACCAGTTCGCGGCATTGCTCCTGCGTGTAGTAGCCGCCGTAGGGCTGTCCGTCATAGACGCCTGAGTTGCGGCCGATGACAGTCTGGTTACGGATGCTTCCCTTCTTGGCGAGCTCCGGCAGTGCCTTGACCTCGAAGCGCCAACCCTGATCCTCGGTGAGATGCCAGTGGAGCTGGTTGCAGCCGTGTAGGGCCAGTGCATCGACATACTGCTTGAGGGTTTCCAGCGGGAAGAAATGACGTGCACAGTCCAGCATGGCACCGCGATATTCAAAGCGGGGCTCGTCCTGAATCTTCGTGAACGGGAAGTCAATGGCGTTGAACGCTGAGCCTTGAGCGCTGAGGGGGAGACTCTTGCGCAATGTCTGGGCTGCGCGGAAGAAGCCGATGGGCTGGCGCGCCTGAATCAGGATGCCGTTTTTGTCGATGGTAATGGCATAGGCTTCTTCCTGCTGCGCCGTGAGGGTAGGAGCCTGCTTGCCCTTCTTGGCTTTCTTGTCAGCGGGGAAGCCGATGCTGAAACGGACGGCGGCTTTCTTGTCGTCAGGTGTCAGTGCAAGCTTTACACCCGTGAATTCTTCAATCCATTGGCGCAGGAACTGTACGTTGCGTGCAATCTCCGGATTGCCGGCATCGTAAGCAATGCCCATCGATGGTTGGAGGGAGAAGACCTGCGTGGTGTCGGTCGTCACGCTCTTGGGCTGTGGAATGATACGGTAGTCGGCGCGCTGTGCCCATGTGGAAAGGGACATACACGCCATGAGTAAAAAGAGAATCTTTTTCATAGAGCTACGGTTTTTGATATTAGGTTAGTTTTATAAGTTGTTGATCTCTGTTGCGTATAGTGCTTATTGCGATTGCATATAGGTCTTACGGCCATCGCATATAGGTCTTACGGCCATCGCATATAGGTCTTACAGCCATCGCACATAGGTCTTATTGCACTTCCACATAATCTGCACCATCGAGCACGCTCTCATCCTCGGGCGTGTCCTCGGATTTCAGGATGAAGAACGAGACGACGAGCATGAATTCGATAATCACTTCGGCAAAGAACACGCCCACGAAGCAAGCGCAGACACCCAGAATGGAGATGCCAATCATGGTGAGCCCCATGAGGAACAGCTCCCAGAAATGACCTCTGGTGATCTGCCAGGAACCCTTGATGGCCTCGCCGAAGGTGGCGCCTTGAGTAGCGGCCAAGAGCGGTGCGTACCAAAGACGTACGGCCAACCAGATGCCGGGTATGATGAATAGGAAGGTTCCTATGGCAACGATGAGGCCGTAGCAAACTTCCACGCAGAAGAAGATGGCCAACTGGTTGAAATCTACCTTCAGGACCTCGGATAATGATTCGTAGGGTTTTCCGATGCGGGCGGCGTTGACATAGAAGTTCAGGGCAACGAATGCCACGTAAATGCTCAGCAGGAAGCCGATGAGTGCTGCTATATAGTTCACCTGTATGGCTTCAGAGAGCAATGCCATCTGGGTGGCTATGTCAGACACGTTGAGGGCTTCGAGGTAGCTGGCGGGGTCAACTTTGACGCCCATCCCGCTTGCGAACGAGTTAATCACAGCAACGAGGACGAAGATGGGCCAGTGCTTTACTGCAAGGTCCCACGAGCGAGAGACGATGTCTCCAATTTTGAGTTTTTTCATTTGTTCTGTTTTTGAAAAGATGAATATGGTTTAAATGGATAGTATATTTCGGGTGATGCCCCATGCCACAGCCACACCCAGCATCACGAGCGCCGTGCGGGAAGAGATTTCCCGTTTCCACAGCCACCATACACCTATGATGGGTAGCGCTACGGCCAAGGCAGGATTGAGCCAAAAGGCATGGACGATCTGTCCGTGCAGTAAAGCCTCCATCATGCGTTGTCCCCCACAAAAGGGACAATTGAGACCTGTGAGCAGATGGAAGGGACAGGGGAGCATATAGTTTAAAGATTAAGGATTAAGGATTAAGGATTAAAGATTAAAGATTAGAGATTAGAGATTAAAGATTAGAGATTAGAGATTAAAGATTAAAGTTTATGGTTGAGGGTTGAGGGTTTTGCGGGTTTCGGCTACGATGACACCTGAGAGGGCAAGGAGCGAGAGCAAGTTGGGAACGGCCATGAGACCGTTGAGCAGGTCGGCCAGGTTCCATACAAAGGTGAGTTGCACGACAGCTCCTGCGAAGATGGCACCGACATAAACCAATCGATAGGACGTGATGAAGCGTTTACCGCTGAGGTATTCAACGGCACGCTCGCCGTAGTAGCTCCAACCGAGAATCGTGGAGAAGGCGAAAGTGACAATGCCAAACGTCAACAATGGAGCCCCGATGACGGGAATCTTGTCGAAGGCCATCTTGGTAAGGGCGCCGCCATTGCTATAGTGGATGTCGGGGTAGGCGATGATGCTGCTGACGAGTACCAGCCCTGTGAGCGCGCAAATGACGACGGTGTCCCAGAAGGTCGCCGTTGATGAGACGAGCGCCTGTCGCACAGGATCTTTGGTCTTGGCGGCTGCAGCCACGATAGGTGCTGAGCCCATACCGCTCTCGTTGGAGAACAAACCTCGGGCGATGCCGTAGCGGGCGGTCATCATAATCGTGGTGCCGACGAAGCCGCCGCCAGCCGCTTTGGGCGAGAATGCACTGTGAACAATGAGACACAGCGCATCCCAGACGTAGGCTCCGTTGACGAAGAGGATATAGATACATCCCAGCACATAGAGCAGTGCCATCAGGGGTACCAATGCAGTGCAGAACCTGGCAATGCCCTTCACGCCAAAGAAGATGACAAGACCGGCCAGTGCGGCCAACACGAGGCCCGTGGTGACTGGGGGGATGCCGTATGTCTCGTAGCAGAGCAGCGAGATGGCGTTGCTTTGCACGGTGTTGCCAATACCAAAGGCAGCGCAGGCTGTCAGGATGCAGAACGCGATCGCCATATTCTTCCATCCGAGGCCGCGTTCCAGGGCGTACATCGGGCCGCCGAGCATGGTGCCATCGCTTGTCTTGACGCGATACTTGACAGCCAGCAGCCCTTCGGAGTACTTCGTGGCAATGCCCAAGACACCTGTAATCCAGCACCACAGCACCGCTCCTGGACCGCCCATGGCAATGGCTGTCGCAACGCCCACGATGTTACCCGTTCCGATGGTGGCAGCCAGTGAGGTCGCGAGCGCTCCAAATTGGCTCACGTCGCCCTCGGCATTATCGTCGCGGGTAAAGGAGAGCCGGATGGCGCGGAAGATGTGGCGCTGCGGAAATCGCAGGCGCACAGTGAGATAAAGATGCGTGCCCAGCAGCAATAGAATCATTGGCCACCCCCACAACTGCGAGGCGGCTTCAGCGATGAAGTTACTGACTGATTCCATCATCTTTAATCTCTAATCTCTAATCTTTAATCTCTAATAATCACGCATCGGCAAAGACCTTTCCGTCTTCCAAGGTTACCTGAAGCTTGTTGTATTCGCAATGGAAATCATTTTTCAGACGGTTGAGGTAGCGCTGGCATTCCCATTTGCACATAGGCAGATCGTGAAGCAGATAATTCCCACATGTCTCGGGAGTGGTAGCGGGTACTTCCTCCTGCGTGAGTATCCACTCTAAGCACTGGATGGTCAGCGCTCTCATATCCTGAATGGAATACTCACCCGTCATCACGATATACATGCCTGTCAGGCAACCCATAGGGCCGACATACACCACATCGTCTTTGACGGATGAATTACGGAACCATGTGGCCATCAGATGTTCTATACTATGAAGGGCCGCAGGGGCAACAGCGGGCTCCTTGTTGGGCTCCGTGATACGAAGGTCATACGTGGTGAAACCCTTGTCTCGTCTTGATACATAGATGCCGGGTTTCAGTTGGGTGTGGTCAATGGTAAAACTCTGTATAACTTCCATCTTGATTCTATTCGTAATGATTGATATGATTCGTCGTTCTATTCCTCAAAGGGCAGCATCGTGAAGCGTTCGGGCAGTGCGCTGAGGAACTGACGGGTGGTGTCAAACGAGCGATCTGCCATCTCGTCCCAGAAGTTAAAGTACTGTTCCAGGTGCTTGTCGGCTCCGGGGGTGTCGCTGAGGATGCGGAAGCTTACGAAAGGCACGGAGTGCAGGAAGCACGTCTGCGCGATGGCAGCGCTCTCCATATCCACGGCCAACGCCTCGGGGAACTGTGCCTTGATGACGTTGAGCTGTTCGCGGTTACTGATGAATTGGTCACCGGAGCAGATGAGCCCGGGACGAACTTTATGATGTGTCTTCTGTGCGATTTCCACCAGCTCCTGCTCCGCACGGAAACGGGCAGGTAGGCCTTGTATCTGACCGTGCTCGCAGCCAGGGATGCTGACATCGTGGTAGGTGATCTCTGTGCTTACCACAACGTCCATCACCTCCAAACTGTCATCGATGCCGCCGGCACACCCCGTAGAGATGACGCAGTCGGGTTGGTAGCGATGAATCAATGTGGTGGCACCTACGGCAGCATTGACCTTTCCAATACCGCATGACATGAGGATGAGCGTGTTCGCCCCCAATTGTCCGCAGACGAATGTGTAGCGCCCTTCCTGTTCGGTGTGGGCGTCGGTGAGCAGGGACGTGAGCTGCTCATGCTCTTTTGTCATGGCGGAGAGAATACCAATTTTCATGTTCTTATCATGTGTTTCGTGAGAAAATGAACGTTTAGATGCGGCAAAGATATAGAAAATCTATCAAAAAGAAGCCGAAATATGACAAACTTTCTATTCTGGTACCAAAAAACTAGGACTTTAGACGATAAACTTTAAACTTTTCCTTACCTTTGCGCCATTCTAATGACCGATATGCCCTATGCTTCAGATTCGCTGCAAGAACAACAATGTCACGAAGAGTTTCCCCGAAGGGACCTCCTTGTTGGATGCCTATCGTGAATTTGCCGATGAGCTGCAGATGCCATTTCCTGTGGTGTCGGCAAAAGTGAATAACGCCTCGCAGGGACTGAAGTTCCGCTTGTATCAGAATCGTGATGTGGAGTTCCTGGACGCGTGTACGGGTTCAGGCCATCGGGTCTATGTCCGCTCGTTGTGCTTCGTGCTTTACAAGGCTACGTGCGATGTCTTCCCCGGAAGCAAGCTCTTCATAGAACATCCGCTTTCGCGCGGTTACTATTGTAATTTCAAGAAACGTGAGGCAGACCCACTCACCGACGAGGATGTGCAGCGTATTCGCCAGCGGATGCAGGAGATCATTCAACAGGATGAACCCTTCCACCGCTTCGAGGCCACGACGGAAGAGGCCCTTCGCATCTTCCGTGAACGCGGTTTTGCCGATAAGGTGAAGCTGTTGGAAACCAGCGGACAGAGCTATTCTGACTATTATATGCTGGGTGACACGGTGGATTACTATTATGGTCCGCTGGTGCCGTCGGCAGGGTATCTGAAGGTGTGGGGGCTGGAGCATTACCAAGATGGTCTCCTCCTGCGCGTGCCAGACAGGAATAACGCCAATCGTCTTGCACCCAAGATGGATCAGCCGAAGACCTATGCAATGTTTGCTGAAAAGGTGCACTGGGACATCATTATGCGCCATTCCAACGCGGGCGATGTCAACAAAGCCATCCTCAAGGGACACGCTTCCGAGCTCATACAGGTCAGTGAGGCTTTGCAAGAGAAGAAGATTGTGAAGATTGCCGAGGAGATAGACGCACGCTTCCACGATCCTGAGCATCCCATCCGTCTCGTCCTCATCACAGGACCTTCCAGTTCTGGTAAGACCACCTTCTGCAAGCGTTTGTGCATTCAGCTGCTGGCTTGTGGCCTACGACCCTTGTCATTCTCCACGGACGACTATTTTGTGAATCGCGTAGATACCCCTCTTTTACCCGATGGATCCTATGATTTTGACAATATCAAGGCCGTCGATTGCGACCTGTTGGAGGACCATCTCACGCGTCTCATGGCAGGGGAGCGTGTAGAGGTTCCGGAATACAATTTCACGACCGGCAAACGGGAGTATAATGGGAAGCGACTGAAATTACAGAACGACAGCGTCCTGATTATCGAGGGAATTCATGCGTTGAACCCGATGCTCACGGAACGAATCCCCGATGCGATGAAGTTCAAGATCTTTGTCTCTGCGCTCACCAATATATCCCTTGATGATCACAATTGGATTCCCACGCAGGACAATCGTCTGTTGCGCCGTATCATTCGCGACTATAACAAAGGAGCGTTTTCAGCCCAGGAAACCATCAGTCATTGGAAGAATGTCTGCGATGCTGAGGAGAAATGGATCCTTCCTTTCCAGGAGAATGCCGACGTAATGTTTAACTCGGCGTTGAATATCGAATTTGCGGTGTTGCGCACCCATGCGGAGATCATATTAGCTTCAGTGCCTCGCAACTGTCCTGAGTACAGCGAAGCCCATCGTCTCGTGAAATTCATTCACTACTTTATTCCCATCTCTGACAAGGAGATTCCCCCCACGTCCATTATGCGTGAGTTCGTCGGTGGATCGGTATTTAAGTATTAGGCGCGGCAAGCAGCTTTTCCACCTCGGTCTTACAGGAACCCATCAGCCATTTGGGCGTGGAGGTCGCTCCGCAGATGCCGATGGAAAGGGGATGCGTGTCCTCATGGGAGGCTAACGCATGGAGTAAATCAATGAGTTCTCTGTGCTGAGTAATCTCTGAGGGGTGCTCAATCATAAAGGAACGCGCGTTCGCGCGCGAGCATTCTTGAAAAAGCGCGTGTCCATTGCTGCTCTTGTGTCCACACACGAAGAGTACGATGTCATGCTGCATGGCAAATTCGCGAATGTGGGGAATGCGGTTGGCAACCTGGCGGCAGATGGTGTCGTAGTACGTAAACGTAGCCGAAGGCTTGATGTGTTGTTGGATGTACTCCACCACTTGCCGGAAACCTTCCAGCGATTTTGTGGTTTGACTGTATAGTGCGATGTCCCGTTGGAAGTCAAGGCGTGTGGCTTCCTCGGGTGTTTCAATGACAATGGCCGTGCCTTCAGTCTGCCCAACCAGCCCCAAGACCTCAGCATGGCCGCGCTTACCGAAGATGACAATTTGTTTCTGGTGGAGCGGGTCTGCATCGTACTCGCGCTTGATTCGCTCTTGCAGGTGCAGGACCACAGGGCAGGTGGCGTCGATGAGATGGATATGATTGCGTTGCGCCTGTTCGTAGGTGGAGGGCGGTTCGCCGTGTGCGCGCAGCAGCACATTGGCATCCTGCAGGGTGGCAAACTGCTCGTGGTCGATGGTGATGAGCCCTGCAGCCTGCAGGCGTTCTACCTCACGGTCGTTATGCACGATGTCACCAAGGCAGTAGAGAGCTTTCCCGTTCTGCAACTCCTCCTCTGCCTTGCCGATGGCGCGTGTCACACCAAAGCAAAAACCTGAACCGGTGTCAATTTCAATAGACCCACCTCCCTGCCCCTCCCTTGTAGGGAGGGGAGTGGACACTATTGCTACTTGCTCCTTGCTGTTCATTGATAAAAATAAATCTTGTCAGGTAATTACTCCCCGCCCTACAAGGGAGGGGTAGGGGGGAGGGTCTTTTCCTTAAACCTTTCTATCAGCCACTGCTTCTGTTCTGGAATGGTGAGGTGGCTGTTGTCCAGGACGAGGGCATCGGGCGCCTGACGCAGGGGAGCTACGGCGCGCGTGGAGTCGATGCGGTCGCGTTCACGCAGGTTCTCAAGGACGGCATTGAAGTCGGGGTGTTCCCCTTTCACCACCAATTCATCGTAGCGACGCTGTGCACGAATCTCGTCGGAAGCAGTGACGAAGATCTTCAGCTCCGCATGGGGGAACACGGCCGTGCCGATGTCCCGACCATCCATCACGATGCCGCCTTCGCGTCCCATCGCCTGCTGCTGGGCAGTCATCGCTGCACGCACGAAAGGCAGGGCTGCCACGGGGCTAACGTGCGAGGAGACTTCCATCGTGCGAATATCACGTTCCACACAGATACCGTTCAGGTAAGCATCAGGGCGCCCCGTCTCAGTATTCAACTGGAAGGATACGTGTATTTCGGACATGCGACGTTCCAGCTCGTCGGCCTGGATGGTGCCATCCGCATTGATGAGGCCCTGTTGGAGGCAGAAGAGGGTGCAGCAGCGATACATGGCGCCGCTGTCGATGTAGATATAGCCAATCTCACGGGCTAAGTCCTTGGCCATCGTGCTCTTTCCGCACGAGCTGTGGCCGTCAATGGCAATCGTTATCTTTTTCATATCTTGAACTCTTGAACTCTTGAACTTTTGAACTCTTGAACTTTTGAACTCTTGAACTCTTGAACTCTTGAACTCTTGAACTCTTTAAACTTTACAAATGGTATTGTGCCGTAATCATGAAAGCTGGCATGGACACATGGTACTTGGCGTAGGAAAGACCGAGGCTGAACTTCTTCACATTGATGCCTGCTCCCAACGTTAAACCGGCGGCATGGCTGCTGCCTGCCGCTTTCAGCTCGTATGCGCGACGGAAGTTGTAACCCGCCGAGATGTAGAAGAGGTCCATGGGGGTGATGTCCAATCCCAAGATGAGGTGGTTGGTGAAGATGCGCCCCACGGAGAGCTCCTCGCCAGCCGTATAGTAGTCTGTGGTACGCCAGCGTGACAGATCGACAAACGAGATGGAGATGCGAATAGGAGCTTTGGCCAGCTGCTGGGTAAAGCCGATGCGCAGATCGAAGGGTAAACGTTCATGATGGTCGCCAAAAGCTTTCACCTGTCCGCCCAGGTTGGCTGCCACAGCAGAGATATACAGGCCGATGTCATCGTTCCAATAGTTCACGCCCAGGTCTGCCGCTAATCCGATGGCGGAATAGCTGCCGTATTTAGAATAGATGAACTTGCCCGTGACGCCTCCCGAGAGGTGTTCCGTGAGTGCATAGGTGTAGCCACCGCTGATGGCCATGTCTAAGGCTGAATAGGTTCCCAGTTCCACCTCTTCGGCTGAGAATTCCCGCATGGAACCGTAGCCCAGGAACTGCGCGCCGACGCCCCAGGAACCGCGTTCGCCGTGGGACATCACCCACGAGGCATTACCCGCCTTGCATCCTTGCATATAGGTGAAGAAGCTGAGGTTGATGCTCCTGTCGCTCACGTTGGCCATGAGTGCCGGATTCTGGAACAATAGCGAGGCGTCATCATCGGGAATGGAGACATTGGTGCCACCCAGTGCCATGGCATGAGCAGACGTCGGAAGTTTCAGGAAATGAAACACCGACGAACTCTCGTTTTGTGCCCCCGCAGAGGACCATCCGCAGGCACAAAGTAGCACGATCAATATTTTTTTGATGCTCATGTCTTGGTTTTGCGTACAAAGTTACGCATTATTTCCTTTATATAACGTAAAGAAACCCCATTTTAGGGTGTAAAGACCCCGTTTTTTAATAAAAAAAGCCACTTGAAGCGAAAAAAATGCCCGAAAGGAATTCATGTATCAAAAAAATGTCCTACTTTTGTGGCGCGTGACACGTGAATTGTGTCCATTTACCTTTGAAATTAGATAAAGCTCAATAATCCCTATGGAAGAAATTAAATCAATGACTGACGAACTGCGTGGCCAGCGTGGCACCAGCCTCCTGCTTGGTTATGTCCTGACGCTCGCAGTGATGTTCGTGGCTTTCGAGTACACGACCCGTGAAATCAAGTATGAAGAATTGGAACCCATCTATGAGAGTGCGTTCGAGGAGGACATGATTCCTATCACAACGCAGAAGGAACAGATGGCTCCCCCGCCCGCAGCAGCTCCCAAGGTGGCTGAGATCCTGAACATCGTGGACGATGAGACGGAGCTGGCCGAGGAAGAGGTGCAGACCTCTGAGGAAGTCAACCAGGCCATTTCCACCGTGACAGGTACTGGTGCTCCCACGGCTGTCGTAGCAGCTCCTGTAGGTCCTGTGCGTGAAGAGGGCGATGATGACCGCATCTTCGAGGTCGTAGAGGAGAACGCCATGTTCCCCGGTGGCGACCAGGCTTGCTATGACTGGCTTGCCAAGCATATCAAGTACCCGGCAATTGCTCAGGAACAGGGTATCCAAGGCCGTGTGTTCGTACAGTTCGTGGTGAACAAGGACGGTTCTATCGTGGATGTGAAGGTGCTGCGTTCTCCGGATCCCTCCCTCTCGAAGGAAGCTGAGCGCGTGGTCAAGGAGATGCCGAAGTGGAAGCCCGCCCGTCAGGGTAACAAGCCCGTACGTTCGCGCTTCAACTTGCCCGTCATGTTCCGTCTGCAATAATTACACCTTATTATATATAATATAAAGAGGCTGCGCCTAAAGAAGCGGAGCCTCTTTTTCAGTCAATCAAGGAATAAAAATCATTTACAGGACCTATGAAGACCTTTCAAGAGACCCTCGACTTCTTTAATCAGGCGCTGGCCAACCTTCCCCTGGACCGTCAGCCGGAGGGGCTATATACACCTGTGAAATATGAACTCTCATTGGGCGGGAAGCGAATCCGCCCGGTCTTGCTGCTGATGGCATACCAACTCTATCGCGATGATATGGAGCGTGTACTCCCCACAGCTTTGGGACTGGAGATGTACCACAACTATACGCTCCTGCATGACGATGTCATGGACAAGGCCGACATGCGTCGTGGTAAGCCCACGGTGCATAAGGTGTGGGATGAGAACACCGCCATCCTCTCAGGCGATGCCATGCTCGTGCTGGCCTATCAGCTGATGGGGCAGGCGAGTGCCGACCACCTGAAGGCGGTCCTGGACCTGTTCACGACGACGGCTTTGGAGATTGGTGAAGGGCAGCAGTATGATATGGACTTCGAGAGTCGCATGGATGTGCGCGAGGAGGAGTATATTGAGATGATCCGCTTGAAGACCTCCGTCCTCTTGGCCTGTGCCTTGAAGTTAGGTGCCCTCCAGGCTGATGCGCCTGCTACGGATGCAGACCTCCTGTATCGCTTCGGCGAGAATATTGGTCTTGCGTTCCAACTGCAGGACGACCTGCTGGATGTCTATGGCGACCCCAAGACGTTTGGCAAGAACATCGGTGGCGATATCCTCGAAGGAAAGAAGACCTTCATGCTCATCAACGCCCTGCGACTGGCTAACAGCACGCAGCGCGATGCTTTGGAGAAGTGGCTTGCCACCGAGGTCGCCACGCCCGAGGCTGCTCGCGAGAAGATTGCCGCTGTGACGGCTCTCTACAACGAGATCGGCGTGCGCCAGTTGGCTGAGGAACGCATCCAGGCATACTTCGACGCGGCCTTCGTCAACCTCGATGCTGTGGCACTTCCCAACGAGCGCAAGGAAAACCTGCGCCACTTAGCCCTCGCCCTCTTCGGCAGAAAGTCCTAACTTTCAATTTCCAATTTTCAATTCTCAATTTTCAATTCTTAATTTTCAATTTTCAATTTTCAATTTTCAATTCTCAATTTTCAATTGTATATCGACACCCATAGCCACCTGTACGACGAAGCCTTTGACAACGACAGAGACGACGTCATCTCACGTGCCCGCGAGGCAGGTGCCATCAAGGTGTTCCTGCCCAATATCAATGCTGCCACCGTGGAGCCCATGCTCTCATTGGCGCAGCAGCACCCGGGATTCCTTTATCCCATGATAGGACTGCACCCCGAAGACATCGGTGATGATTGGAGCACAGTGCTTGATGAGATGGAGGCGCTGCTTGCTGCGCCTGAGCACCCGTTTATTGCCGTGGGCGAGGTCGGACTCGATTATTATTGGGATCGCTCGCGTTATGAAGAGCAACAGCAGGTCTTTGCCCGCCAGATAGAATGGGCAGTCCGCTATCATCTTCCTCTCATGATCCATTCCCGCAAGGCCCATCGCGAACTGGTGACTGTTCTGAAAAACTCCCTCAACCCTCAACCCTCAACCCTCAACTCTCAACCGATTACCGGTTGCTTCCACTGCTTCAGCGGCAGTGAGGAGGTGGCAGAGGAGCTGCTCTCCACCTTCCCTGGCTTCATGCTCGGCATCGGAGGTGTGCTGACCTTCAAGAACAGTCATCTCGGTGAGGTGCTGAGGAACGTCGTGCCACTCTCGCGAATCATCTTGGAGACCGATGCCCCTTATCTGGCCCCTGCTCCCCATCGTGGAAAGCGCAACGAAACGGCCTTCATACCCTCTATTATCGACCGCCTGTCAGACATCTATGGCGTGAGTGCCGAAGAAGTGGCCGCTGAAACGACCCAAAACGCCCTTAACACCTTCCCAAAATGCCAATAAAGTGTACTTTCGAGGTGAAAAAGCAGGAAAAAAGCCCTCCGAAGTAAACTTTTTGCAGGAAAATGTTGAGGCTTCAAGAAAAAAAAGATATTTTTGTCCCGAAATAGCGATATAATCAGACAATCAAATAACAAATTCATTCATCATTAAATCAAAAACAAAATGAAAAAGTATTTTGCAATTGTTGCAATGGTGGCTGCCTTCTCCTTTGGCATGACACCCTCCGTAATGGCTCAGGACGAAGTAGCTGAAGAGGCTGCCGCTGAGCAGGTTGATTCCGTAGCTGCTGAGGCTACAGACAGTGTCGCCGAAGAGGCAGAGGCTCCCGCTGTAGAAGAGGCTGTCGCTCCCGTTGAGGAGGAAGAAGGTCTGCACAAGACCCTAAAGACCAAGTTCATTGAAGGTGACGCAGGCTTCATGAGCCTCGTAGCTATCGCCCTCGTGCTGGGTCTCGCTTTCTGCATCGAGCGTGTGATCTATCTGACTCTTGCTCAGGTGAACACCCGTAAGTTCATGGCTACTCTCGCTGAGAAGGTGAAGGCCAACAAGGTTGAGGAGGCTATCGAATATTGCGCTGGTACTCGTGGTCCCGTAGCTCAGGTTTCCAAGAAGGCTCTGCAATGCTTGGCTAGCGAAGACCAGAACGATATAGCTACCATCGAGCGCAGTATCAACATCGAAGCCGAGGTGCAGGGCGCTTACCTCGAGGAGAACTGCTCTTGGATTACCTTGTTCATCGCTATGGCTCCGTCACTCGGCTTCCTTGGCACCGTGATTGGTATGGTGCAGGCATTCGATGATATCGAGCGTGCAGGTGATATCAGCCCGACAGTCGTTGCCGGTGGTATGAAGGTCGCCCTTATCACCACCATCTTCGGTATCGTGGTTGCACTGATTCTGCAGGTGTTCTATAACTACGTCCTCAGCCGCGTGGAGGCTCTGAACTCCAACATGGAAGAGGCTGCTATGAGCCTGCTCGACATGTGCGTGAAGTCCCCGAAGTGCAAGAAGTAATCATTAAGGTTTAACCCTTAAAAAAACCTTAGTAAATTATGAAACTCGAGAAACTGTCCAGTATCGCGTTGTACTCTTGCATCGGTCTTGGTGTGTTGTGTTTCCTTCTGTTCTTCCTGATCGACTACAACAACATGGACTTCGATGGTGTACACGTATCGCCGGCACTCACGGATCTCGTCTTGATCCTGATGTACGCGCTGTTTTTCGTCACGGCAGGCCTCACCGTCTGGAGCCTCGTTCGTGGTGCTACCATCAACTCTGGTAACACAGGTCCCAACCCCACCGGCATTCCCAGCGGTAAGATCACGCTGTGCACCTGGGGCACTGTCATCGTAGCTCTCATCATCGGTGTCATCTCCGGTCTGGGTGAGGAAGCCTACACAACGGTGTCTGGTGTCACTACTTCCGCAGGCATGGTTACGGTTGTTGACATGTGGCTGCTCACCATCTACATCCTCGCAGTGATCGCTGTGGTGGCTGTCGTCATCAGCATGAGCGGCTATCTCACCAAGAGTGCTACCCCGAAGGAATAATCGTAAATCGTCTAATTGTCAAATAAAACTATGGCAAGAAAGAAGAAGAAAGTGCCTGGGCTGAACTCCAGTTCAACGGCGGACATCTCTTTCATCCTGCTGATCTTCTTCCTGGTGACCACCTCTATGGACACCGATATGGGTCTGGCCCGCCGCCTCCCGCAGCCGCCCGAGCCCAATCAGGAAGATGCACAGATTGACGTGAAGGAGCGCAATGTGCTCAATGTGCGCCTCAACGCTGCCGGTTACTTGATGGTCAACCATGACTTCATCGATGTTGCCCAGCTGCGTGCTCGCGCCAAGGAGTTCATTGAGAACCGCGCCAATTCGCCCAAGCTTCCCGAGAAGCATGCCAAGGTCATCGACCTGCTCGGTACGTGCTATGTCACTGACAAGCATGTCATCTCCGTGCAGACCGACCGCGGTACGCCCTATAACATCTATTTCCAGGTACAGAACGAACTGGTAGCCGCCTACAACGAGCTGCGCGACGACTTGGCCATCGCTAAGTTCGGTCACCCCTACGCCCGTTGCTCCGAGGATGAGCAGGTCGCTATCCGCACGTACTATCCCCAGAAGATCTCTGAGGCTGAACCCAAAAACTATGGAGGAAACTAATCATGGCTAAAAAACAAGGAAAAAGAGAAATGCCGGAGATGAATACTTCATCTCTCCCCGACTTGATCTTCACCATCCTGTTCTTCTTCATGATCGTTACCACCATGCGTGAGGTGACGCTGAAGGTGAAGTTCACCGTTCCTTCCGGTACGGAACTTGAGAAGCTGGAGAAGAAGTCCTGTGTGTCGTTCATCTATGTCGGTCCTCCCACCGACCAGCTTCGCGCTCAGATGGGTAGCGGTACCCGCATCCAGCTCAACGACCGCTATGCCGAGCCGCGTGAGGTGATGGACTTCGTGGCGCAGGAGCGTACAACGATGCCTGACCCTGCCTCGCAGGTGATGTCCATGAAGATTGACCAGCACACCCAGATGGGTATCATCACCGATATCAAGGAAGTGCTGCGTAAGTCGTGGGCTTTGAAGATCAACTACTCTGCAACGCGCAGAAACTAATAGTTATCCATTGAATGATGGCCGCTCTCTACTCGGGGGCGGCCATCGTTGTTTCTATGGCGGGCCAGTTCACGAGATAGACGTTTTCCGTGGCGCGCGTCAGGGCGGTATAGAGCCAGCGGAAGTAATCGGGGGAGAGCATATCCTCCGTCATGTAGCCTTGGTCGATGAATACGCGCTGCCACTGTCCGCCCTGCGCTTTATGGCAGGTGACGGCATAGGCATACTTGATCTGCAGGGCGTTGAAGAAGGGGTCTTCCTTCACGGCCTTCATGCGGTCGCGCTTGTTGTGCTTCTCGGGGTAGTCGTCCCACACGTTTTGGAACAGCGTCTCCTGCTGCTGTCGCGTGAGGGCGGGCGCCTCGCTGGTGAGCGTGTCGAGGATGGCGGTGGCTTCCACCTCCATGTCGTCGTAGTCGGGGAAGCGCAGCGTGACATCTACGAAGCGGAAGCCGTGCTGCTCGCGTTCGTTGCGATAGCGTCGGATGGTGGCTACGTCGCCATTGGCGATGAAATCCATCGTGGCGCGTTCCTCCTCGCCCTCCGTCACACCCTCGGGCTGTACCCAGTGGTAGTTGTTCTTGACGATCATCAGCTGGTCGCCGCTCGTCAGCTCCTCCTCATAGCCGAGGATGCGCCCTCGGATGCCTTGGTTGAAGGCGTTGGCGCGTTTGTTGGAGCGCGTGATGACGATGGTCTGGTCTGTGCCGCAGCGATAGTAGGAGTCTTCCAGCGCCTCGATGAGCTCGTCGCCAGGCATCACGCGGATATCGGGGAAGCCCGTCACGCGCAGGCGTGGGAAGGCATACACCTCCTCATCCGTGATGAGCTGCCTCAGCATCGTGGCATTCCACAGGATGCCGCTGTCCGACAGCTGGCGCACCACCTGCGTGAGTGTGATCTGCTGCACCTCCAGACCGTAGCCCGCCAGGAAGTCAGGCTCCAAAGCGGGGCTGAGCTCCTCGCCGACGGGTGGCAGCTGTGCCGTATCGCCCACGAGCATCAGTCGGCAGCCCTCGCCCGAATAGACGAACTGAATCAGGTCGTCCAGCAGATGCCCTGTGCCGAAGACGCTGCCGTAGCCCCCTTCGTTGCTGATCATCGAGGCTTCATCTACGATGAACAGCGTGTGCTTGAGCAGGTTGACATTCTGCATGAAGTCCGTCATCTCGCCCGTGAACGTCTTCTGCCGATAGATGCGTTTATGGATGGTGTAGGCCGTGTGGCTGGCGTTCAAGGCAAAGACTTTGGCTGCCCGTCCCGTCGGAGCCATCAGCACCGTGCGCTGTTGCAGGGCGTCCATACACTTGACGAGGGCGCCCACGAGCGATGTCTTTCCCGTGCCGGCATAGCCTCGCAACACGAACACCGAATCACGTTGTTGTGCAAACAGGAAGTCAGCCATCATACTGACGGCATTTTCTTGCTCTTCGGTGGGCTGAAACCCGAATTTCTCGAGGATGAAACCCCTCATTTGGTCTTTTATTGTCATTGAAAGCGAAAAAAATCAATGAAGATGCGGTATATTCAAATAATTCTTGCTACTTTTGCGATGCAAATATAAACAAAAAGCTTCATATACGCGTTATGAAAAAGATTTTTAATGCACTTTTAGCACTTTGTGTCATTGGATTGCTCTTCATTTGCTGGCGTAGCATCCAGGATGACATCGACTTCCAGAAGGAAGTGACCATTCGTGAAAATGCCGTCAAGGCTCGTCTGCTTCAGATCAAGGATGCCGAGGAGGAGTACAAGCTCCAGAGCCCCGAAGCTGCCTACTGCGACAGCCTGTGGAAACTCGTGGAATTTGTGCGCAACGGCCGTATTCCTAAGATTGTCAAGGAAGGAACCCTTACCGACGAACAGATGGAGAAGGGTCTCACCGAGGTGAAGGCTGCTGCCATCGTGAACAGCGGCGACGCTGCCGCCATCGCTGCCAACGGCCTGCAGGGCTTCCGTCGCGACACCACATGGGTGAACCTCTGCGATTCCCTCTTCGGCCCCGACTTCGATCCTGACAGCCTGCGCTATATTCCTTATGCTGAGGGTGACACCTTCCAGCTGAACACGTTCCTGAGTATCACGCGCTCCGGTACCACTCAGTATGTCATGGAGTGCTGCGCTCCCGATGAGTCCTTCCTCAAGGGCATGGGCCGCAATGGTGACCGCCTCATCGTCAACCGCCGTCAGCTGGCCGACGATATGGGCAACTATCCCGGTCTGAAGATTGGTGACCTCAGCAACTGGAACAACAATGCCGGCAACTGGGAATAAATCCTATCATCCGTTAAGTCTATCCATCCGCATACACGCGGATGGATTTTCTTTTTTCGTCTGTGACCCGCAGACGAGCAGCCTTGTGCGTGGCGAGCATTTCCGCACCTCGGACAGTGTGCCTCTGGCCCAGCAGCTGCAACAGCAGTTGAGCCGTCCCGACTATTTCAACCGTCAGATCGACCAGACCTATGTGCTCCTGTGCTCCCCCGCCACGCGTGTGCCGTTGGAGGAGTTCCATCGCGATGAGGCCGCTGCCGTCTATGGCCACGTCTTTGCCTCGCAGCCTATCGATGAGCTGCGCGTGGCCTATACCATCCAGCCCCAGTTGGAGTCGGTGGAGATCTATGCCATCCCGCGTGAGGTCGAGGAGGCCATCCTTCAGTACTATCCCACGGCGCGCCTCTTCGCTTCGCGTGCCATGCTGATGGAGCGCCTGCTCCGTTTCGATGAGGACTATCGCCAGGGCAATGCCCGCTACCTCTATATGTGTCCCGAGGAGAAGGGCTTCTCGCTGTTCGCCTTCAAGGACGGCCACTTGTGGCTCGCCAACACCTTCCACTCCGACTATCTCATCGATACGCTTTACTACACGCTGAACATCTGGCAGACGTTAGGCTTCGACAACCGCAACGACCACTTGGTGCTTTGCTATCAGTTGGCATCCGATGCCGACCCCCTGCGCAAGGCGTTGGCCGAGTATATCGTCAATGTGCAGACAGTCCTTCACACAGTCATCTTCCCCAATGTGCCGCTGGCCCATGAGAAGCAGGTGCCAGCAGACCTGAAGGCGCTGCTGCTGAATAGGCTCTAAGAGTTCAAGAGTTCAAGGGTTCAAAAGTTCAAGAGTCAAGGGGCTCTTAGCGAAAGAAAGAGAAATTGACGCTACCGTAAGCGCGATGCCCGATGAAATGAGGGTGTTGCGAGAAGTCCTGTGCCTTGCCGTGTTCTAAGACGAAGAGACCGTTGGGATTTAATATTGATGATTGACGATTGATGATTGAGGATTGCTCATTGTTTTCATCATTCATCATTCTTAATTCATCATTAAAAACGAGATTGGGCAGTTGCTCCAGCTGGGGCAAGGCGTAGGGAGGATCGGCAAAGATGAAGTCATAGGAGCCAGGGGCTTTCTTAAGGAAGCGAAGAACGTCGGCACGCAGGAGAGTGACATCGTCTTCAGCTTTCAGCTGGCGCAGGAACTGACGGATGAAGGAAATATGCTGCGGGTCCAGTTCTACTGCCGTCACATGAGCGCAGCCTCGCGATAGCAGTTCCAGCGTGATGCTGCCCGTGCCGGCAAAGAGGTCGAGTGCCTGCGGGGCCTCCTCCTCGAAATCCACATATGAGCGCAAGACATTAAACAGGTTCTCCTTGGCAAAGTCCGTCGTAGGACGTGCCTTGAAGCTTCGCGGCACATCGAAATGCCGCCCTTTATATTTCCCAGCTACTACTCGCATTCTCTTGAACTCTTGAACTCCTTGAATACTTATATTCAGGTCGTCACTTCGTTGACTTTGTCGTCCTCGTACGCGACTCGGCCATTGATGCGAGCATCATGGCTCTCACTGCTTACTCGGTTCCTCAAAATTTGAAACAAAAATTTTTGTTTTAATTTCATTTATAATTATTGCTTTAATTTTGAGCGTAGCGACCCATTAAACCATTGAACCTTAAACTTTAAACCTTAAACGACGTTCATAATCTATGAACGTATATTCAAACGCATGGCGCTCGTCGGCGTCGTGGTGTTCTTCTGCAACCACCTTCCATTCGTCGGGGTTCAGCTGTGGGAAGAACACATCAGCTGCTGCGGGCGTATCGTGTACCAACGTCAGTTGCAGCTTATCGGCATAGGGCAGCGCCTCGGCATACACGCTGGCACCACCAATGACGAAGACCTCCTCGTCAGGCGTGCAGGCTGCCAACGCCTCCTCCAACGATGCGAATACCTCCACGTTTTCAGCGGTGAAATCGGCATTTCTCGTTAGCACGATGTTCCTGCGGTTGGGCAGCGCCCCCTTGGGCAGCGACTCAAACGTCTTGCGGCCCATCACGATGGTGTGTCCCGTCGTGAGTGCCTTGAACCGCTTCAGGTCGTTGGGCAACCAGTACAGCAGTTTGTTCTCATATCCGATGGCCCCATTCTCCGCCACCGCCGCTACAAGACTCACCCCCGACCCCTCTCTAACCAGAGAGGGGCGTATGATGTTTTGTGAACTGGTACTCATGAAAATAAAAACTTGATAGGTGCTTAAGTGAAATCTTTTATAGATGCTTAGGTATATACTCCCCTCTCTGCGTAGAGAGGGGGCGGGGGTGAGTCCCTAAACCGCTACCTCCGCCTTAATATGCGGCCACGGGTCGTAGCCTTCAAGTTGGAAATCCTCGTAGCGGAAGGCGAAGAGGTCTTTCACATCGGGATTGATTACCATCCGCGGCAGGGGGCGAGGCGTGCGCGTCAGCTGCAGTTGTGCCTGCTCGATATGGTTCAGGTACAGGTGTGTGTCACCCGTCGTGTGGATGAAATCGCCCGCTTCGAGTCCCGTGACCTGTGCCATCATCTGCAGCAGCAGGGCGTAGGACGCGATGTTGAACGGCACACCCAGGAACGTGTCCGCCGAGCGTTGGTAGAGCTGCAGGCTCAGGCGGTCGTCGGCGACATAGAACTGGAACAGGCAGTGGCAGGGCGGTAGCGCCATCTTATCCACTTCGGCCACATTCCATGCCGACACCATCATTCGCCGCGAGTCAGGGTGGTGCTTGATGAGATCCACCACGTTGGCAATCTGGTCGATGGTGCCGCCGTTGTAGTCGGGCCACGATCGCCACTGGTGGCCATACACAGGCCCCAGGTCGCCGTTCTCATCGGCCCACTCATCCCATATCGTCACCTTATTGTCGTGGAGGTATTGGATATTGGTGTCCCCCTTGAGGAACCATAGCAGCTCGTGTATGATACTGCGCAGGTGCAGCTTCTTGGTGGTCAACAGGGGGAAGCCGTCGGCCATGTGGAACCGCATCTGGTGGCCGAACACGCTCTTCGTGCCCGTGCCTGTGCGGTCGGTCTTCACAGCCCCCTCATCGAGGATGCGCTGTAGTAAATCGAGGTATTGTTTCATCGTTCTGTCGTTTTCCGCGGCAAAATTAGTAAAATAATCACGAAAACTCCCCAATTCTTTCAACTTTAAACCTTAAACTCTCAACTTTTAGTTACCTTTGTACCATGAAACTACCGAAAGACTTTGAAAGCTACTTCGCCGCGCGGTGGAGTAGGGAGGATGTGGAGGCTTTGCTGCAGGGCTTGGACGGCGAGCCCGCAGTCAGCATACGCCTCAACCCCCGACGCTTGCCCATAGACCTTGAACCCGAAGGCGCCGACGGCCGCGTGCCTTGGTGCCCAGAGGGCTTCTACCTGCGTGAGCGTCCGCAGTTCACTGCCGACCCTCTCCTCCACGCCGGTGCCTACTATGTCCAGGAAGCCTCCAGCATGTTCTTGGCGCATGTGTTACGAGAAGCTGTAATGCCCCGCTGTCCGCAGGGCTTTACTGCTGCCCTCGATCTCTGCGCTGCCCCTGGCGGCAAGAGCACGCTGCTGCGTTCGCTGCTGCCCGACGACTGTTTGCTGGTGAGCAATGAACCCCTCCGTGCGCGTGCACAGGTGTTGGCAGAGAACCTTGCCAAATGGGGCCATCCGAATGTCCTCGTGACGCAAACCTACGCCCGCGACCTCACGAAAGCTCTACGCGGCAAGCGCCATTTCGACCTCATCCTGGCCGACGTCCCCTGCTCCGGCGAAGGGATGATGCGTAAGGAGGAAGAAGCCGTGCGCCAGTGGTCGCCGTCGTTCGTGGCCGAGTGTGCCGCCCTGCAGCGCACCATCGTCGAGGATATCTGGCCCGCCCTGCGTCCCGGCGGCATCCTCATCTACAGCACCTGCACTTTTAACCCCGAGGAAGATGAGGACAATGTCGAATGGATTGCCCGTCACCTCGGCGCCACCCTCCTCCCCATCCCCGTAGACCCCTCCTGGAACCTCAAAGGTCCCCTGCAAGTTAATTCTCAATTTTCAATTTTCAATTCTCAATTTCCCTCCCTCCACTTCCTCCCCGGGAGGGTACGCGGTGAGGGTTTCTTCTGTGCCGTCCTGCAGAAGGACGGCGAAGCCGAGCAGCACGCGAAAACCGACGATTTCATCGCCGCTTTCTCCAAGCTGCCGACCCTCCCCACCGACCAACTCGATGCTCCCGACGCTCCCCGCGTAGAGCTCTCTCTCGACGATGCCATTCGCTACCTGCAGCGTGAAGCCCTCGTCCTGCCCCCTGACACCCCACGCGGCATCGTGCAGGTCTGCTTCCGTGGCCAGCGCCTCGGCCTCGTCAAGAACCTCGGCACCCGCGCTAACAACCTCTACCCCAAGGAATGGCGCATCCGCAGCTCCTTCATTACACCCCACACGCTCTTCCCTATCTGAATAATGATACAATCCTAACCCAAACACACGACAATGAAACACACTTTATCTATGCTGGCGCTGATGCTGCTGGCATCCATGACGCCGATGTCCGCACAGGAATGGGAACTGATCTGGAGCGACGAGTTCGACCGTGACGGCGCCCCAGACAGCACCTTCTGGAACTATGAGCAAGGCTTTGTCCGCAACCACGAGGCACAATGGTACCAACCGCAGAACGCTTTTCAGCAGGACGGACGCCTCATCATTGAGGCACGCCGTGAGCAGCGCCCTAACCCCACTTACCGCGCCGGTGCCCGCCATTGGGGACAGCAGCGCGAGCAGATTGAGTACACTTCCGCTTGTGTGACCACGCGCGGCAAGTTCGAGTTCCTCTATGGACGTTTGGAGGTCTGCGCGCGCATCCCCACCGCTGGCGGCTCCTGGCCCGCTATCTGGACGCTGGGCAGCGGCATGGAATGGCCGTCGTGCGGCGAGATCGATGTGATGGAGTTCTACCGCGTGCGCGGCGTGCCTCATATCCTGGCCAATGTGGCCTGGGGCAGTGACCGTCGCTATCAGGCTGTGTGGAACACACAGCGCATCCCCTACACCCATTTCACCGAGCGCGATGCCGACTGGGACCAGCATTTCCATGTGTGGCGAATGGACTGGGACGAGACCGCCATACGTCTGTATCTGGATGACGAGCTGCTCAATGAGACGCCCCTCAGCCGAACCGTCAACGGCCGCATCGGTCGCCACACCAACCCTTTCACCCGCCCGCAGTACATCCTGCTGAACCTCGCCTTAGGCGGCGACAACGGCGGCCCCATCGACGACACCGCCTTCCCCATGCGCTACGAAATAGAATATGTCCGCGTGTACGCGAAGAAGTAACGATAGCACCCCCAAACGAATTCTTCGGTGGAATGGGGGGAAAATCGATGTGGTCAAAGTGGTCAAAGTGGTCATTTGGTCAAAATCGGTTTTGCATTATCAAAATCGGCCACTATAATATATAAATAAAATTTATATATTATAGTGAGCAAATGACCGTGCCCCGAATTGATTTTGACATTTTGACCACTTTGACCACTTTGACCGCGGGGAATTGAGAAATGTAAATTGAAAATTGAGAATTGAGTGTTTCATTCCTCCTGAAATAAGTTGCTCGTTTATTCGTGAACCGCAACGGGGATGCCGTACCTTTGTAGCAGGGAAATGAAATGCACATAGCTGCGATGGCGTTTGCAGCTGGGTGTGAAGGGCTTCGATGCTGGGTGTGAAGGGCTTCGATGCTAGGTGCGTAGAAAAATGGGGGCGGGGAGTAATAAAATGGGGCGCTTGTGCGCGGGCGTACAATAATTATGAGTACCTTTGCGGCGCAAATTGGAGAGTTGATAATGACGGCTTCACCCACCCAGCCCTCTCCAAAGGGCGAGGGGAGCTGGTACGACCTCAGTGGTCGCAAGATTCATCAATCCTCAATCATCAATCATCAATCATCAATAAAATCCGGCCTCAACTACGGCGGCGCCAGCTCTGGCCCCACCGATGCCCGAACCAAAGAAAACTCCTGGAGCGATGTCTGGAACAATGAGTAAATGGATGCGATGGGTGTTTGCCGCCACCCTCGTCTGCGGTAATATGGTGCTGACCTCATGCTCGGACGAGGATGAGGCTGCGACACAAGACAAAGCGTACACGGGTGTACCGCTTGTCATTCTCGATACCGACATCGCTTCCTCGACCGACGACCTCTTCGCATTAGAGATGCTCTACCGCTACGATGAACAGCAGTTGTGCCGGTTGCTGGGCGTGGTGGTGGATCGGGAGGGCGAAGCGAATGCTGATTTTGTCGATGTGATGAACACGTATTTCGGTCATCCGGATCTTCCTATCGGACTGGTGCAGAATGGCATCAAGGATCCGAAGGTGTGGATAGACTATGCAAAGGTGGCCCATACGACGGAGGTGGATGGTACCACTCCGATGTTCTCGCGTACCATCCTCCAACACGGGTCTCTTCCCGACGGCTATAAGCTCTATCGTCGTCTGCTCTCTCAACAGCCCGACCACTCGGTGAGCATCGTGTCGATAGGTTTCGTCGCCAGTCTGGCGCAGTTGCTACAGTCGGAAGCAGATGAATACTCCGCCCTGAGTGGCGCAGCACTTGTGCGCCAGAAGGTGAAGTGTATCTACTTGCAGGGCGGTGTCTTCGGTAATGCCGAGGAACCCGACTACAACTTTGCCCAGGGCATCACGTTTGCTCAAACGTTCTTCGAGCTGTGGCCGAAGGATGTGGACATGGTCTTCTCGCCCATGGAAGTGGGACAGGACGTAGAATACACCCCCGAGCAGGTCATTGCCGACGTGTCGTGGACTGACCGCCACCCCATCAAGCAAGTGTATATGACGTGCAACTGCAATACGGGGCAGAGGATGTGGGACGTGATGTGTGTCATTCAGGCCGTAGAGGGTGATGCACTCTTCTCCCTCAGCGAACGTGGTACCATCCGCATCACGCCGCAGGCCCACACCATCTTCACCCCCCTTGCTACAGGTAACGCGCGCTACCAGAAACCCGTCAATGCCCAATGGGCTGCCGTGATGCTGGAGAAAATCCGGACGATGAACAAAATGAAATAGTATTCATAGATGATACCATAAAAGTTTTTGGGGAGAAAAAGCCTCATTCCCTCAAACTTGTTGAATCTCAGGCTGTAGAGGCTGAGGAAAAGCTGAGGGAATGAGGGATATGTGGAGAGAATAGTATCAGCGGCTACTTCAAAACCTCTGCGGAAGTGTGCTGGGGACAGACGCAGTAACGCTCTCCGTAGGCCGTATGGTGGTGTAGATAAGGTCGTGATGGTAATAAGGTATAGTGCTTATGACTTGTCCCACTAGTGGGACTCGCCGTAAGACCTAGCTCTTCACAGGCGAGGAGCTAGCTCTTCACGGGCGAGGAGCTAGCTCTTCACGGTCATGGAGCTAGCTGCTCTTGAAACCTCACATTTCCCTCACTCTCTCACCCTTTCCCTCAGCATCCCCTCATCCCTTGTTGCCTGAAAACCAACAAGTTTGAGGGAATGAGGGATTTGGACAATAAAAAATTGATAATGGTTAATGGACAAATGAAACGCCCCTTCCGCGGAGGGGGCGCGGCTTAATTTTACGATGGAATAGATGCTTTTACAATGTTTTGATTTGTTCTTTGGCGATGAGAGGAATGCTATTACGTTGTCAAAATGACTTGTTAGTGCCTGTAATGGCACCAAATACTTGATAAAATCATCAAATTTTCGCCACGAACAATAAAAATTAAGTGTATTCTACTGAATTATGAATAATTTTTTGCATCTTTGCCCTCAAACAAGAGAAAACTATCATGGCAAAATTAAATCGGATAAGAATCGTTTTGGCTGAACACGACCTAAACAACAAGTGGTTGGCAGATAAGCTTGGAAAGGATCAGGCAACTATTTCCAAATGGGTCACCAATACCACCCAACCCAGCCTTGAAGCCCTCATTGCAATAGCCAATGCGCTTGAAGTGCCTGTGCAGGAGTTGGTGAGACAAGAAGAATTCAATCAAGAGAAATAAGTCGAATGATAACAAGAGACGAAATACAAGAACTGCTGCATAGCACGGAAACCTATCGTGTGGAGCGAACC
>CAMKTN010000024.1 GCA_946415705.1 uncultured Prevotellaceae bacterium | reverse complement strand
ACGAAAAGATGTTGTAATTTTGCACTTGCTAGTTGAATCCACGGTGCGCTGTGCGGACTATTTTTGTTAAGAAATATTTAATTTGAGGGGATTGAGGGATTTCGAGGGATTTTCGCGTGGGCGTAAAGGAATAATGTATAACTTTGCAGGCGAAAAAGAAAGAAATGATGAAAGAGCTATTGAAACGATATTTTGACCTTCGGGCTGATAAGGTGCCGGAGGAGGTGACGATTGCGAACATCAAAGCGGATGCCTCGTTCCGAGGTGCTACGCTGTGGGTGCTGGTCTTTGCCATCTTCGTGGCCTCGCTGGGACTGAACGTCAACAGCACGGCCGTCATCATCGGTGCGATGTTGATTTCCCCGCTAATGGGGCCTATCGTAGGCATGGGGCTGGCTGTTGGCATCAACGATCTGGGGATGCTGAAGTCGTCGGCCAAGAATTATGCCGTGGCGACGCTCGCCAGTGTGCTCACGGCCACCATCTTCTTCCTGCTGTCGCCGTATAAGGAGGTGCAGTCGGAGCTTCTGGCACGCACCTCGCCGACGCTCTATGATGTGATGATCGCCTTCTTTGGCGGTGCTGCCGGCATCGTGACGATTGCTACGGGCGGCAAGGGTAATGTCATTCCCGGCGTGGCCATCGCCACGGCGCTGATGCCCCCGCTCTGCACCGCAGGCTACGGCATCGCCACGGGGCAGTGGCTGTTTTTCCTGGGGGCTTTCTATTTGTTCTTCATCAACACCGTCTTCATCTCGCTGTCCACCTATCTGGGCGTGCGTCTTATGGGATTTGAGCAGAAGCAAGAGGGCACTATCGAGCACAAGCGGCGAACGCGCAATATACTCATGGGCATTATCCTGTTGACGATGGTGCCTGCGGCATACCTGACGCTGAACCTGGTGCGCAAGAGCATCTTCGACCAGAATGTGGAGCGGTTTGTGGGTAAGGAATTGGCGTGGCAAGGCACTAAGATCATCTCCCAAGAGGTGCAACCAAAGGATAAGCAACTGCGCGTGGCGCTCATCGGGCGCCCGGTAGAAGCCGAGAAGATTGCGATGGCTGAGAGCAGGATGGCGGACTATCATCTGGGCGAGTACCACCTCTCGGTGATTCAAGGGTCGCAGCCTGACAGCCTGATGCGTCTCGTGGGGCAGCTCCAGCTGTCGAAAGCCGATTACACCGAAACCGCCCTGCAGCAGAACCAACTCATACGGGAGTTGGAGGTTGCGCTTAACCGCTATGAATCCATTGCTTCGCTCTCTGAGCAGCTGCGCCCGGAGCTGCAGGTACTCTATCCCCACATCCAGTCCCTGTCATTAGCACGTACGCAGGAGGTTCGCACGGATACGACGCTCACTACGCCCGTTGTCGTGGCTATCGTCAGGACGCATCCCCGTTCTACGTTGTCGGACGAGCAGGTGCGCCAGCTGGCCGCATGGCTGAAAGCACGCGCTGTTGCCGATTCACTACGCGTGGTGGTAGAATAAGCAGAAATATTTAATATCTTGCGCCGGGGCCACCTTGACCGGGACCACCTTGACCGGGGCCACCGGAATTGCCTGTATAGGAGGAGAGGGCGACGGTGGAGCCGCCGCTGACGGAGGCGCCGAGGGTGGCGAGGCCGCCGAAGTAGGTGGTGCCGCCGGTGATGCTGACGGCGGACTGAAGCGTAGGCTGTGAGCTGCCGGAGACAACGAGCCCTGAACCGCCGCTCAGCGGAGTCTGGAAGACGAGGGTGCTGGAGCCTACGGTGAGCGCATACAGCGTGCTGGCAGACCACGACGAGGCCTGATAGCAGGACTGCGTGAGGCTGGAGCCGGATTCGAGGCCGCCCACGGCAACGATGGTGCCGCCGGTGACATAGAGCTTGTAGCCGCCCTCGGTGTTGGCGTCGATGGCGACCTCGGGCTGCCCGGAGCAGATGGCATAGACGGTGCCGCCTTTGATGTAGCAGTTGCCGTTGGCATCGAGGCCGTCGTTGTTGCGGCCGTGGGCATAGATGTAGCCGCCGCTGATGGTCATGGTGCTCTTAGAGTTGACGGCGTCGTCATAGGCATAGCTGGCCACCTCGCCGCCCGTAATCGTGAGCGTTTTCTTTGTCTCGATGCCTTCGCCGTTGGTGCCGCCGGTGCGTACCCAAAGGCGTCCGCCGCTGATGGCGATATCACTATCGACCTTGATGCCCTTGGGCGACGCGGTGTCGCCGTTGCTGCTGTAGCGGCTGCCCGTGGTGACCACATAGACACTGCCGCCATTGAACTGGGCTTCCGTGTCCACGCTGATGCCCTTGCCGCCAGCACCTGTGCTCTTCAGCCGCAGCTCGCCGGCGTTCACGGTCAGCGTGGAGTCGGCCTTGATGGCTGCCGCGCCCTTGGCCTCCTGGTCGTCGCTGTCGTAGGTGCCGCCGCCAGTGGTCAGCACGGTGGTGCGCCCGCCATTCACGATGATATGGCTCTCGCAGTTGATGCCCTTGGCTGCCGCTGCCGACACCTCGACATTCAGGATACCGCCGTTGATGTAGATGCCGTCGTTGGCCTTGATGCCGTGGTTGGCGGTTGATTTCACGTAGATATTATTGCCTGTGCGGAATATGATATAGTCCGCCGAGTGTATGCCGTTGTTTGTGTTGCCCGTAACGCTGAGCGCGCCGCTGCCGTTGAAGAAGAGCTTTCCCTTGCCGTAGAGGGCGCCCTTGTGGCTGCCACCCGTGCCGTCGGTCAGCGTGTTGGTGGTACCCTCGGCCAGGATGATGAAGGCGCGTTTGCTGCTCAGCAGGTTGAGGGCTGCGGAGTCGGGGTTGGTGATGCTGACGCCGTTGAGCCGGACGGCATATTTCTTATCACCCACAACGGTGAAGGAGCCGTTCGCGGTGGTGCCGCTCAAGACGTAGCACACTTTCTTCACCGAACCGTGGTTGGCGGTGACGTGCCCGCCGTTGACGGTCACCTCCACGCCGCTGACCGTCTTCGCCTCGGGGTTGGACAGGTCGATAGGGATCTCTATCGAGAAGGTGTTGTTCTCCAGGATGTCTTCCTCGTCGGGGAAATACTCCGCCGCCACGGCCGTAGGCTCTGCCGTTGTCCTGTCGAGGGCGATGTCGAAGGTGGTCAGCTCGCCCGTCGTGGTGGAGGTGCCGCCACCCATGCCGTAGCCGTTCTCGCCTCCTTCCCAACCGTAAATATCATCGTACGGACTTTCTGCCGTACAGCAGGTGATGATTGTGATTGCCCCTACGAGCATTGAAAGAAACAGGACCTTTTTCATTGTCTTATTCGCGTGATGATGAATTGATGGCGCGAAGATAGACAAATCCTGCCATACCAGAAAATCTAATCAATGAATCGTCCGTTTTCTTCAACAAAGCAGTCAAGGAAGGTGTAAGACGTTGTCTTCCCGTGCGCTGTGCGATGATTTTTTGTTAAGAAATATTTAATTTGTGGGCAGGCGATGAGATTCGCCTGCTTTTTTTGCGTGCGTATAGAAATAATGTGTAGCTTTGTTGCGAAAATGGTATAGGATTATGGATATGAAAAAACTTTTGTTCGGTTTGCTGGTAGGGCTGTGGGGGTGCGTTTGCGCGTCGGCACAGGAGACCTATCGCTATGCCGAGAGGGACACGAGCGCGCTGTATCTGGACATCTTCCGTCCAGACTCATCAGCCCAGACGACCTTCAAGGGTGTGGCGAAGCCAGCCATCATGTTCGTCTTCGGCGGCGGCTTCAGCTCGGGGCAACGCAGCGACCCGGCCGTGCGCGGCTGGTTCCGGCGGTTGACGGCGGACGGATATACCGTCGTGGCCATCGACTACCGCCTTGGAATGAAGGGCTACCGGATGGGGCGCGGGCTACGCGGTGCCGTGAAGGCGCTGGACCGCTTCCTGCTGTCGCAGCAGATGGGCGTGG
The DNA here is from genome assembly GCA_946415705.1 of uncultured Prevotellaceae bacterium. Taxonomy (GTDB): domain Bacteria; phylum Bacteroidota; class Bacteroidia; order Bacteroidales; family Bacteroidaceae; genus Physcousia. The sequence goes on along the minus strand of CAMKTN010000024.1, from coordinate 31,976 downwards.
AAGATGTCTTCGCGGCCGTAGCATTCCTGGCGAAGCATCCTGAGCTGAACGTCCCGGCCAACAATATCGTCATATCCGGCAGTTCGGCAGGGGCCATCATCGCCCTCGCCAGCGCCCATGCCATCGCGAGCGGACAGACCGACGGCCTGCCCAAGGGATTCGCCTTCAAGGGCGTGATGAGTTTTGCGGGAGCCATCATCAGCAAGAAGGGCGCCCCCAAGTTCCGTGAGGCTCCCTGTCCCCTACTCCTCTTCCACGGCACGGCCGACAAGATTGTCGCCTACGAGCACTTCGGGCTTCCCCGTCGCGGCATCTGGGGCAGCAGCTACCTGGCCACGCGGCTGAAGAAACAAGAACGGAACTACAGCATCTGGCGCTTCCACGAGCGCGGCCACGAGGTGGCAGGTTATATGGATGCAATGTGGACTGTCGAGAAAGCCTTCCTGGAGACGAATGTCATGCAGGGCACCCGCTGCATCACCGATGCCCTCGTGGACGACCCCTCGCTGCCCACCTGGAACTCCCGCGGCCGCGTCAAGACCGCCGATCTGTATAAATGATTAAAGATTAGAGATTAAAGATTAGAGATTAAAGATTAGAGATTAAAGATTAAGGACATGATACACATTCACGAAGAGGCGTTGCGCTGCCTGTTATGTGCAGACGCGCCATGCAGTAAAGTATGTAAGAACGGAGACCCGGCTCGCGCTATCCGTGCCATTCGCTTCGACAATGCGAAGCTGGCCAAGCAGTGGGTCGCCGAGTGTACGGACGAGGAGCTGGAGGCTGCCGAGCAGGCGTGCATCCACTACGACAAGCCCATCCGAATCCGAGAGATGCTTTGCGCCGTTGATGGGTGCGAGCCAGCAACGAGCGCCCCGAAGCCCAGCCTCGAGATAGAGTTCTGCGGCATCAAGTGCGAGAATCCTTTCTTCCTGGCCTCGTCGGCGGTGTGCACGAACTACGAGATGGTGGCGCGCGCCTTCGACATGGGTTGGGGCGGTGTGGTCTATAAGACCATCTGCAAGCAGGAGATCCGCGAGGTGTCGCCACGCTTCGACGCGGTGAAGGAAGAGGCCTCGTTCTCCGGTTTCCGCAATATGGAGCAGCTGTCGGAGAACCCCTACGAGGAGGATTTCGAGATCCTGCGCCGCCTGAAGCAGAACTACCCGTCGAAGGTGGTCATCGCCTCCATCATGGGTAAGATTGAGGAGGAATGGATCGAGCTGGCCAAGCGCGCCGAGGAGGCTGGCTGCGATGCCGTGGAGCTGAACTTCTCGTGCCCGCAGATGCGTCTGGCCGGAATGGGTAGCGATGTGGGTCAGGACACGGAGCTGGTGACCTGCTACACAATGAATGTGAAGCGCAACGTGTCGATTCCCGTGATACCGAAGATGACGCCCAACATCACGCAGATGGCTCACCCCGCCGCGGGCGCTTACTTCGCCGGTGCTGATGCCATCTCGGCTATCAACACCATCAAGAGTGTCACCATGTCGCCCCTGGCAGAGGTCAGCGGCAAGCAGACGATGTCGGGCTACAGCGGTCGCGCCGTGAAGCCCATCGCCCTGCGTTTCATTCTTGAAATGGCACAGAGCCCTATCCTCAGCGGTATGGGGCATCAGGCTGACGGCTCCATGGCGCAGGTGGCCAGGGCCGTGCAGTTCAGCGGCATCGGCGGTATCGAGACGTGGCACGACGCGCTGGAGTTCATCCAGCTGGGCTGCCGCAATGTGCAGGTGTGCACGGCCGTGATGCAGTTCGGCTACCGCATTATTGACGACCTCACGCTGGGCTTGCAGCATTATATGGCAGAGCGCGGCGTCGAGCATCTCGAGGAGCTCGTGGGCGAGCAGCTGCCCAACTTCGTGCGGCCTAGCGACCTGGACCGCGAGACCATCGTCTATCCGAAGATCGACCGCGAGAAATGCATGGGCTGCGGACGCTGCTACACCTCCTGCATGGACGGCGGCCATCAGGCCATCGCCTTCGACACGGCGACGCGCCAGCCCCGCATCATTGGCACCAAGTGTGTAGGCTGTCACCTCTGCCGCCTCGTCTGCCCCACGTGGGCCATCGGCCTGACCAAGCGCATTCCCAAGAAAGCGAAGGTTTCATGATGAAGAAAGCTGTCACATGGTTACTGATCATCCTGCTTGCGTGGCCGATGGTGGGGAGGGCGCAGAAGGATATTCTGCGGACGCGCGACAGCGTTTTCTTCAAGACGGACGAGGCACGACGGATAGGTGACCAGCTGTTGCTCTTTCAACGCGTCACGGGAGGCTGGCCGAAGAACATCGATATGGCGAAGCCGCTGACAGCCGAGGAGGCAGAGGCCGTGCAGGCCAGCAAGTCGCGCCAGGACGACTCGACCATCGACAACCACGCGACCACCATGCAGATGGCATTCCTGGCCCGCCTCTTCCAGCAGACGGGGGACGAGCGCTACAAGGCGGCTTTCTGCCACGGCGTGAAGTACCTGCTCAGCGGGCAGTACGCGAATGGCGGCTGGCCGCAGTTCTGGCCTGAGAACAGGGGTTATCAGGTGCATATCACCTACAACGACGATGCGATGATCAACGTGATGAGGCTCCTGCGGGATGTGGTGCAACACGTGGTCCCTTACGATACGGCATTAGTAGATGAGCCTCTGCGGCAGCGCTGCGAGCAAGCCTTCAACAAGGGCATCGATTGCATCCTGCGCACGCAGATTGTAGTGGATGGCGAGCCCACCGTCTGGTGTCAGCAACACGACCACGAGACGCTGCAACCCGCGAAGGCACGCTCCTACGAGTTGCCGTCGTTCGTCTCCCACGAGAGTGCCACCATCGTCGGCTTCCTGATGCAGCTTCCTGCCCCCGACAAGCGTATCGTCCATGCCGTCAACGGCGCCATGAAATGGTTCGCAGCCCACCAGCTGGAGGGCGACTCGCCGCTGTGGGCGCGCTTCTATGACCTGCAGGAGGGCCTTCCGTTCTTCTGCGACCGCGACGGGCAGCCCAAGCGTCGCCTGGAGGACATCAGCGAAGAGCGTCGCAACGGCTACAGCTGGTACAGCAAAAGCCCCGCTGCGCTGTTCGAGCAGTATGAGAAGTGGAAAGAGATGAAGATAAAAGAAGATAAATGAAGATAAATGAAGATAGAAGGAGATAAAATGGACGTGGCATTAGTATTGTCGAGCGGTGGTGCCAGGGGCCTTGCCCATATCGGGGCCATCGAGGAACTGGAGGCACAAGGCTTCCGGATCACCTCTATTGCAGGCTGCTCGATGGGCTCACTCATCGGCGGTGTCTATGCAGCCGGAAAGCTCGCGGAGTTCCGCGAATGGATGAAGAGCATCGACCGGAAGAAGATGATGGAGCTGACGGATTTCTCGTTCAGCCTAAACCATGTGGCCAAGGGCACGCGCATCATCGAGGCCATCATGGAGTTTGTGCCCGACATAGCCATCGAGGACCTGCCCCTACCCTATTGCGCCATCGCCACCGACTGGAAGTCGGGCCGCGAGGTGGTGTTCCGCAAGGGCAGCCTGTTCGAGGCCATCCGCGCCTCCATCTCGCTGCCGGCGTTCTACGAGCCCGTGCAACGTGATGGCATGATCCTCATCGATGGCGGCGTGACGAATCCCCTGCCCCTCAATCGCGTGAAGCGTCATGAGGGCGACATCCTTGTCGGCGTGGACGTGAGCGGTCACGACTACGAAACCCAATGGGAGATGCAGCACCAGCTGACCGAAAAGCGCAAGCACAGCACCTCGCTGTCCCAGAAGATCCTCAACCGGCTGATTCCCGACAACCTCGACTTCAACCACTACACGGTGCTCTCGCGCGTCAGTTCATTGATGATCCGCCAGAACTCCATCCTCATGACCCAACTGGTGCCCCCTGACATCCTCGTGGACATACAGATGAGCCGCTACGGCACTTTCGACTACGACAAGTCCGAGAAGCTGATCGCCATCGGCCACCAGAAGACACAGCAAGCTATTAAACAATACAAATCAAAATAAGACTCATGAAACAACTGCTGACGATTCTCCTCTGCCTGCTGGGGCTTACAAGTACGACGCTAGCACAGCAACGCATGCGCGGCGAGCATTTCCAGACCGATACCCCCATGGTACACGACCCCGTGATGGCCAAGGAGGGCGACACGTACTATCTCTTTTCCACGGGCATGGGCATCCAGCGAATGACCTCGAAAGACCGACGGACATGGGCGGTGTCGCGCCAGCCCGTGATGACCGTCATCCCCGGCTGGACCACCGACTCCGTGCCGGGCTTTGGCAACCATGTGTGGGCGCCCGACGTCATCCGGTGGCACAACCGCTGGTGGCTGGCCTACAGCTGTTCCACCTTCGGCAAGAACGGCTCGGCCATCGGCCTGCTCAGCAGCCGCTCGCTCGCTGCCAACCTATGGAAGGACGAGGGCTGCATCGTGACCTCGCGCTCGAAACGTGACAACTGGAACGCCATCGACCCCAGCATCGTCATCGATGACGCTACCGACACGCCGTGGCTCGTCTGGGGCTCGTTCTGGGACGGCATACAGCTGGCCCGCCTCGACACAACGATGCATCTGGATAATGGAAAATGGCCACGAACCATTGCCCGCCGCTACCACCCCGACTACAAGCCCACGGAGCCCAATCCCACATCGCGCTATGCCGGCACCAACGCCATCGAAGCTCCTTTCATCTTCAAGCACGGAGGCTACTACTATCTCTTCGTGTCGTGGGATTACTGCTGTCGCGGCCCCAAGTCGAACTACCGCGTGGCCGTAGGCCGCAGCCAGACCATCGAAGGCCCCTACCTCGACCGCAACGGCAAGGACATGGCCGAGGGTGGCGGCACACTCTTCCTGGAGGGCGACAAGAAGCAATGGGAGGCTGCAGGCCATTGTGCCGCCTACACCTTCGACGGCGAGGATATCTTCATCTGTCACGGCTACAGCGCCACCATGAACGGCGCCGCCCTCCTCATCCAGCGCCCCATCTCCTGGACTGCCGACGGCTGGCCGGAGCTGCAATCATCCGAAGAAGAAAGACGGAGGTTCGGCAACCTGCGTCGCTATGCCGAGGACAATGCCCGTGTACGCCAGCTGCCACAGGAGCAGCGCCGCGTGGTTTTCATCGGCAACAGCATCACAGACTCATGGATCAACATCCGCCCCGACTTCTTCAGCCAGAACGGTTACATCGACCGGGGTATATCCGGCCAGACGTCCTATCAGTTTGTGGTGCGCTACCGGGCTGATGTCATTGAGTTGAAGCCACAGATTGTGGTCATCAACACCGCCACCAACGACATTGCCGAAAACACATGCCCCTACAACGAGGATCGCACCTTCGCCAACATCGAGTCCATGGTGGAGCAGGCGCTGGCCAACAACATCAAGGTCATACTCACCACCACGCTGCCCGCCGCGCGCTTCGGCTGGAATCCAGCCATCAAGGACGCGCCGGCCAAGATCGAGAACCTCAATGCCCGCATCCGCGATTATGCAGCCCGCAAGCGATTGACCTTTGTAGATTACTACAGCCACATGGTCACCGGCGAAGACCGTGCACTCAACCCCGCCTACACCAACGACGGCGTTCACCCCACCGCCGCCGGCTATGCCGTCATGGAAGCGCTCATCAAGACCGCCATCGACAAGTTGTTGGCAGAATAAACATCATAACGAAAGTATCTTCGCGGCAGAAATAGAAGATAAAAAGGATTGACGTGAACTACCAAGAGATTCATAACAGCGCAGAGCTCATGGAGCTCATCAGCCGCATCGGGTTCCTACCGTTGCTTGACAGCGGTATCAGGGGCTTCTCGGCGGAGGAGATGGTGGATGAGGACTGCCGCTATGTGGTGTTCCCGGATGGGGGCTGGGACTGGCCGCTGTGGAAATGGAAGGGTGAGGTAATCACGGAAGGGGGCCACGTATATGGTAAGTTCTTTGCCGGCAAGGCGGGCTTCATCAGCCGCGAATGGTGGCCGGACTTCTGCAACTACCGCCGCAGCATACACGCTGCGCCAGCTGAGGAGAGCATCGAGGACACGATTCTGCTGACGCTGGCAGAGCACGGTAGCCTGATCACGCGTGAGCTGCGTGCCTTGTGCGGCTTCGACGGGCCGAAGATGCGCAGCCGATTTGACGGCTATGTCACCCGATTGCAGATGGCTACGCGCATCGTCACGGAGGATTTCGTGTATCCACGCGACAGGCATAACCGCGAATACGGTTGGGGGTGGTCGCTGCTCACGACACCGGAACAGCTCTACGGCCGCGAGGCCTGCGCCTGCGACCGCTCTGCCGAGGAATCCCTCGAACGCATCTTGCAGCACCTGCATCAGATATGCCCCGAGGCCACCGGGAAACAGCTGCTGCGGATGGTGAAATGAGTGTGTAGGGCGGACATTTTCTGTTAACAAACGTTTAATTTCGAGGCGGGCGACAAGATTCGCCTGCCTTTTGCGCGTGTGTAAGGAAATAATGTGTATATTTGTCCGCTGATAACCGAACACCATCATTTACCTACTAACTGAGACTATGACACAGCCTAACACCACATGGTTTGACCATATCCGCATCTATCATCTACTGATCGACCGCTTCAATGGCGGATGGCAGACACCGCCCGCCAGCAAGAACGTGTTTTGCGGTGGACACCTGCAAGGGGTCATCGAGAAACTCGACTATATCAAGGACCTCGGCTTCACGGCCATCATGCTCTCGCCCATCTTCAAGACGGCGAACTACCACGGCTACCACACGCTGAACTTCGAGGAGGTGGATCCCCACTATGGCACGTGGGAGGACTACCAGCGGCTGCTGGACTTGGCTCACCAGAAGGGACTGCGCATCATCTGCGACTTCGTGCCCAACCATTGCTGGTACCAGGCTCCCATCTTTGAGCAATCGCTGCTCAAGAACGGCGGCAAGCACCGCGACTGGTTCTTCTACACGAAGGAGGGCAGCGATGAGTTCGTGTCGTTCCTGGGTTTCGGCGACCTGCCCAAGTTCAATCTGACGAATCCCGAAGTGGTTAGTTTCATGGTTGACAAAGCCGAGAAGCTGGCCCGCATGGGGGTGGACGCCTTCCGCATCGACCACGCGCTGGGACAGCCGCACGCATTCCTGAAGACTCTTCGCGACAGCCTGCAGGCCATCCGCAGCGAGATTGTGGTCTTCGGCGAGGTATGGCCCTTCGGCATCTGCCCGCAGCTGGCCGGACAGCTGTATTTCAAGAACGAGGAACGGCTGAGCGAATTCCTGGCACAGGCGACGAAGCCCTTCAGCCAGGAGCAGGTGCAGGCAGACTACGTAGGCACGCTGGACGGCGTCCTCGACTTCGCCTACCGCGACATCCTGCTGGAAGAGGTTCACGCCGGACGGCGCATCAAGGGCAACGCCACGCTGCGCAGCAAGGTGGAGGAACACTTCGCCAAGTACCCGGCCGACTTCAAACTCATCCTGTTCCTGGACAACCACGACACGGACCGCTTCTTGTTTGACTGCCACGACGACAGCACGCTCCTGCAGGAAGCCCTTGATTTCACGCGGGAGCTGCAGCGCCCGTTCTCGTACCTCTATGGCACGGAGCAACACATGACCAACAACCCCTCGATTTTCAACGCCGAACCCTATGCCGACCTTCGCGTGCGCAACTGCATGGATTGGTCCGTAGAGCCACAGCGTCATCTCTAACTAATAACGCCATGAACATAGGAACCTATACACTGGGGGCCAGGCTCGACTCCTTAAACTACCTGGAAGCCCAGGACGCCCTCATCGACATTATCGAGAAAAGCAGCGACGTCGTGCTTGATATGACCGATTGCCACTATGTCTCCAGTGCCGGACTGCGCGTGCTGCTCCTTGCAAAAAAGACTACCGCCGCCCAAGGTATAAAGCTGTACCTCGTCGGCGTGAATGCTGAAGTGAAAGATGTCATGGACGTGACGGGCTTCACCAGCTTCTTCGACATCTACGAAACCATGGAAGATTGTATGAAGGCGATTGAAGCCACCTCCTGAAGCCTGAAACTTGAAGCCTGAAACTATGTTCAGAGTCGATCACTTTCCCACTCATGAGTACCAAGGGCTGAAGCTGCGCCACGGCAGGCCTTATCCCTTCGGGGCAACGGTTTTCGGCAATGCGGTGAACTTCTCCGTGTACTCCCGCTATGCCACGTCCTGCACGCTGGTGCTCTTCCGCAACCGCGAGGAGAAGCCCTTCATTGAGATTCCCTTCTTCAAGGAGTTCCGGCTGGGCAACGTGTTCTCCATGATGGTCTTCGACCTGGACTACGAGAATATCGAGTACGGTTTCCGAATGGACGGGCCGTTCCAGCCCGAGGAGGGACATCGCTTCGACAAGTCGAAGATCCTGCTCGACCCCTACGCCAAACTCATCGTGGGGCGCGACGTGTGGGGCAAGCAGCCCAACTGGGACAGCCTCTACCAATACCGCGCCCGCGTCGTCTTCGACGACTTCGACTGGGAGAACGACCTGCCGATGGAGACACCCGTCAACGACCTCATCGTCTATGAGATGCACGTGCGCAACTTCACCTGCGGCGCAGGCTCCGACGTGAAGCATAAGGGCACGTTTGCCGGCATCGTGGAGAAGATACCCTATCTGAAAGAGCTCGGTGTCAACTGCGTCGAACTGATGCCTATCCATGAATTCGATGAGTTCGAGAACTCCCGTACCTCGCCGGTCGATGGGCGTCAGCTCTATAACCTATGGGGCTACAGCAATGTGGGCTTCTTCGCCCCTAAGGCCGCCTACGCTTCGTCGGGGCGCTTCTCCATGCAGGTGGATGAGCTGAAGAACCTCATCAAGTGCCTCCACGCCAACGGCATCGAGGTGATCCTCGACGTGGTCTTCAACCACACGGCCGAAGGCAACGAGCAGGGGCCCTACATCTCCTATCGCGGCATCGACAACAAGACCTATTACATGCTCACGCCCGAAGGCGACTACTTCAACTTCAGCGGCTGCGGCAACACGCTGAACTGCAACAATCCGAACGTGCGCGACATGATTGTCGAGAGCCTGCGCTACTGGGTCACCGACTACCATGTCGATGGTTTCCGCTTCGACCTCGCCGCCATCCTCGGCCGCGACCAGAACGGCAACCCCATGTCCAACCCGCCATTGCTGGAATCTCTGGCCCATGACCCGGTGCTCGGCAAGACAAAGCTCATCGCAGAGGCATGGGATGCCGGAGGCCTCTACCAGGTAGGCTCCTTCCCCTCGTGGGGACGATGGGCCGAGTGGAACGGGAAGTTCCGCGACAGCGTGCGCCGCTTCCTGAAGAGCGACCCGGAGGTGCTGGACGATGTCAAGGAGCGCATCCTCGGCTCCCCCGACCTCTACGCCGCAGAGAAACGAGGCATCAAGGCCAGCGTGAACTTCGTCACCGCCCACGACGGCTTCACGCTCATGGACCTGTTCTCCTACAACAACAAACACAACGAAGCCAACGGCGAGGACAACCGCGACGGCGATAACCACAACAACAGCTGGAACTGCGGCTGCGAAGGCCCCACCGACGATGCCGACATCAACCGCTTGCGCCACCAGCAGGTGAAGAACGCCATCACACTCCTCATGGTCAGCCAGGGCATTCCCATGATCCTCTCCGGCGACGAGATGGGCAACTCACAGCAGGGCAACAACAATGCCTACTGCCAGGACAACGAAATCGCCTGGCTCGACTGGAACGACCTGCAGAAGAACGCCGACATCTTCCGCTACTTCAAACAGATGATACAGTTCCGCCGCCAGCACAAGGTGCTGCGCTACGAGGAGCACCTCAGCCACACCGACTACCTCGGCCTCGGCTACCCCGACTTCTCCTGGCACGGCGTAAAAGCCTGGCAGCCGTGGGCAGGCCACAACAACCTCACCCTCGCCTTCATGCTCAATGGGAAATATGCCCCCCACGACGACTTCATCTACGTTGCCATGAACATGCACTGGGAGATGCACGGCTTCGAGCTGCCGCAGCTGCCCGAAGGCATGGTCTGGCACGTGTTCGCCAACACCGGCATGGAAGCCCCCGAGGATATCTCCGAGCCCGGAAAAGAGCCCCGCATCGAAGACCAGCACGAGGTGCTCGTAGGCCCCCGCTCGATTATCGTCCTTGTGGGACGCTACTTCCCTAAGAACTTCGTATCTACGTAGGCCTGGAAAGCGTCCTTGTAGAGGTCACCAATGGGGAGGTTAGCGCTGGCGTCGAGGATAACACGGTTTTTGTTAACCTCACGAATCTTGGTGAGATTCACGATATACGAGCGGTGGATGCGCATGAAGGTGTCGGGCAGGCGTTCCTCCATCTTCTTCATGGACAGCAGGGTGATGATGGGCTTGGGCTGGCTGTCGAGCCACACCTTCAGGTACTCGCTCATCGCCTCCACATAACGGATATCGGAAATGGAAACCTTGAGGATGCGCGAGTCGGCTTTCAGGAAGAGTGTGTCTGCTGAATCCGCAGCACTTAGATTTTGTCCTTTCGCTTCCGCAGCCGCAGGTCGCGCTGCGTCCTTCAACTCCTTTAACTCCTTGATCTTGTTGGCTGCCCGCAGGAAGTCCTGCAAGCCGAAGGGCTTCAACAGATAATCGACAGCGTTGACGCGGAAGCCTTCGACAGCGTACTCGGAGTAAGCGGTCGTGAAGACGACAAGAGGCGGTGCCACGAGCGATTTCACGAAGTCCATGCCATTGAGGTCAGGCATATTGATGTCGCAGAAGATGGCATCGACGGTGTCGTGTTCCAGGAACGCACGCGCCTCCAGTGCACTCTGGCATTGGCCGGCCAGTTCGAGGAACGGCACTTTACCGATGTACGAGACTAATTGCCGTAGAGCCAGCGGCTCATCATCTATGGCAAGACAGCGGATCATAGTTTTAAGAGTTTAGCGGTTAACGGTTAGCGGTTAAGGATTGGTCAATGGGAACTTGAGTTCCACATGATAGGTGTCAGCGGTTTCGTTGATATGGAGCGTATAGCTGTGTCCGTAGAGCAGTTCCAGACGCTTGCGCACATTGGCAAGTCCCACGCCACCCTGCTTCTCATTGTCAACTGTACATTGTCCATTTTCCATTGTCAATTGTCCATTTGCCTTTGAGTTTCGGCAGGTGAAGAGCAGCTGTCCATCGTCCACCGTCACCTTGACATCGATGAACGACGGTTTCTGGTAGCTGACGCCGTGTTTGAAGGCGTTCTCGATAAAGGTGATGAGCAGCAGCGGCGGCATCTGTCGGTCAGGCACCTCGGCGGGCAGGTCGAGCGTGATGCTCACCTTATCCGTATAGCGCAGCTGCATCAGCGATACATAGTGGCGGATGAATTCCAGCTCGCGGCCGAGCGGCACACGCTGTTTGTTGCCCTCGTAGAGCACGTAGCGCATCATCTTCGACAGCTCCACGATGGTTTCCTTCGCTTGCTCGGGGTCTATATCGACCAAGGCGTGGATATTGTTGAGCGTGTTCATGAAGAAGTGCGGGTTGATCTGATAGCGCAGGTATTCCAACTGCTGCTCCAGGTTCTCGCGCTCCAGCACGGCCAGACGCTTGCGGTCATTGCGGCTGCGGTAGTAACCCTTGATAGCCACATTGGCGGCGAACATTAGGATCAGCAGCACCACAGCCATAATGTCATGCTCGCCAATGATCGGGGGTGGCGCATCGCCGGGCCTTCTCATGCCATCTGGTCGAGGGCCTCGCTCTGGGCGCTCGGAGAAATCATGAGGCGGACGCTCGTGGGAGAAGACCTGCTCCTGGTCAGGATGCTGAGGGGGACCCATCGGCACCCCAGGCCGGCTATTGCACTGATAGACGGTGAACACGGCGATGATAACAGCCACGATGGAGAAATACACCGTGCGCCTACGTCCCTGCACCAACAGGGGTGCCAGCAGGTAGTTATGAACGAGGAAGAGCAGGAGGAACGGCAAGAAATGGCGCATCACCACCAACACCTCCGCCCAGTTGAAGACGAGGCTGGGGTCGCTGGCTATGCGCACATACATACTCAGTAGTGGGGCTACGAAAAGTAAACCCCACACTACCAAGTAAATGATATTCTCCTGCGTGAACTGTTTCTTCATAAAGATGAAATATCTTTTGTCACCCGTTGGGGGACCATAGGGGCCTTAACGGCCAGAATAACTGGTTGCTGCCTTGCAGCTGTTGGTCGTGGAACCGATGATCACACTGTAGCTCGTGCCCGAGGTGAGGCCTCCGCAGCTCAACACATAGCTGAAGCTGGAGCTGCTACCGCCGCCACCAGGGCCGCCACCGCCACCGGGGCGACCGCCACCACCGCCGGGGAATCCACCACCGCCACCACCGCCGCTGGAGGGCGAGTAGCCGGTAGGTATGGTGAACGAGGCCAAGGTCGTGGTGCCGTTCTTCACGCTGACAGCCGTGCCTGCCGTGGGCGAGCCTGTAGTGCTGAGCACACACTGTGAGCCGGTGGTTGCCGTGACGGTGTTATTACCACCGCCAATGGCCAGCACCGTGCCACCCGTGATATAGAGGTAGTAGCGCTCGGCAGCGTCCAGACCACATTCCGGCTGGCCGGCACCGCAGGCGATGACCGTGCCTCCGGAGATGTACAGGTTGCCATTGCTGTCGATGCCGTCGTTGCCGTTGCTGACGCCCGTCACGTTGCCGCCCTTGAGGTACATGTGACCTTTCGAGTTGATGGCATCGTCAGACGTGCTGAGAGCATACACCGAGCCGTCATTGACGGTCAGCGTACCCTTCGTCTCGATAGCCTCGTGGCTGCTGGCAGTCGCCGTGAGGGAGCCGCCATTGACTGTCATATTGCCGTCGGCCTTGATGGCCTTGGCTGAAGCCGTGGCACTGCTGCTATAGGTATATTTATTGCCCGTGGCGGTGGCTGTCGTGGTGCCGCCGGAGACGGTCAGCGTGCCGTCGGCCTTGATGCACTTGCCACCCGTGCCTGTAGATTTCAGGGTCAGCGTGCCGCCTTCGATGGTCATATGACCGTCAGACTTCAATCCGGCGCAGCCTTTGGCATCCCTGTCCTCGCTGTCGTAGGCGCCATTGCCCGTGGTGGTGACATTGATGGTGCCGTCGCTGACGCGCATATCGCCGGCGGCCTTGATGCCCTTCGTGGCAGCAGCCGTAGCGGTCACCGTGAGCGTGCCGCCCTCCAAATAGATATTGCCGCTGTCCTCATCCTCATGGTCGGTGGTCTCGCCCGTAGAGGTGTCGCCGCCCAGGTCACACTGGATGCCGTCGTCGCCCACACCGCTGATGGTCACCGTGCCACTCTTCATCTGGAAGTATTCCTCGCAGTTGATACCATCGCCCACGGCCTTTGTAATGTTCAGCGTCAGGTTCTTCACCGAGATGTAGTCGCCGCTCTTGATGGCATGCTTGGCGTTTCCCTTGACATTCAGCGTGCCATTGCCCTGCAGCTGCAGCTGTCCTTTGCTGTAGATGCAGGCCTTCTGCTCGCCGCCCGTGCCGTCGGTCAGCGTGTTCACCGTGCCTTTCTTGGCGCTCAGCTGTATGCGCTTGCCGTTGATGACTTGGATGACGGCATCGCTGGGATTTGTTAGCGTCAAGCCTGCCAGCGCCACCGTGCATTTGTAGGAGCCGCCCAGCATCAGCGAGCCATTGGAGCTGGAGCCCGACAGCTGGTAAGTGATCTCGTCGCCATCCACCGCCTCTGTGTTTTCCTGGGAAATGGTCACATGAGCGCCGTCAACCGCTGCCAGAATGTACTGAGCCACATTGCCTGCCACCTTCACGGTAGCCGCGGTGCCGTCGTAGGCCACCGTCACCAGGTTGTCCGTCACCTCAGCGTCATTGACCGTCACCTCGTCCACATCAGCGAGCGTGAAGGTCTTGCCCATAATGGTCACCGTGGTGCCGTCGCTATAGGGCATCTCGCCCGCCTGCGCTGCAGGGAACTGATAGGTGATGCTGCCCTGTCGCACGTTCAGCGTCTGTGCCGACAAGCCATTGACCATCATGGTTGCCAGAAGAAGTATGCTGATTATCTTTTTCATTTTACGATCAGTTTATAGGTTTTCTCCTTGGTCTTGACGATGTAAGCGCCCTTTCTCATCTGCTCTTTCTGAATCTTCTTGCCCTGCAGGTCGTAGATCTCCGTTGCATTGTCCATTGTCAATTGTCCATTGTCCACTGCCTCAATGCCCGTTGTCGCACTTTCGTCGGTTTCCGTGAAGTACATTTTGGCAAGGTTGGCCAGCACGAACGCCTGTGAGCCTGCGGTGAGGGTGTTTCCGCTGACGGTCAGCGACAGCGCCTCCACGGGCACGGAAACCTTCGCCCCGTCCGTCGTCTCGAATGTCAGGTAGGCATAAGTCCCCGCCTGTGCCGTGAAAGCACCTATGAGGGCCACCAGCAATAAGAAAAACTTCTTCATAGATTATCGTTTATCGTTTTACGTTTATCGTTTAGCGTTGAAGGATTTTGTCGACCACAGGGGGCCTTCAAATCCTGTGCAAAGGAAACACCTTTTTCCTTATCCACAAAATTTATTCAGCGAAACACCCGTTTCCTTCAACAAAAACGACTAACGGTTTACTGTTTATGATCTCCATGTCCAATGGTCAACTGTTGGTACTGCTTGGCGGTCATGCCAGTGACGCGCTTGAAATAGCGGTAGAAGGACGTGGGCTCTGAGAAGCCGAGCAGATAGGCTGTTTCCTGAAGGGTGTGCGTGGCACGTGACTCGATGAGGCGCTTGGCCTGTGTCGTCACATACTGCTCTATCCATTGCGCTGGCGAGAGACCGCCCGTAGCCGAACGGATAACCTTCGTGAAGTATTTGGGCGTGAGGTGCATCAGATTGGCATAGTACTGTATCTCGCGCGACTCACGATAATGCTCGACCACGAGGTCGCAGAAGCGGTTGAAGAGCTTGACTAGCGGGGTGTCAGCCCATTGCTTGTCCTGTTCACGCCGATAGTAATTGAGGAACTCATAGCCCACGGCGAGCTGTGCCAGCAGCGCCTGATAGCGATGGGGCAGCTCCTCGTCGGTGTGCTTGGCGATGATAGCCACCTGATGAATGAGCGTCTGCAGCTGGGCTGCCTGCTCGTCGGTCAGAGAACAGATAGGCATGTAGTTGAACTTCTCGTAGTCGTGGCTAAAAGTATGGAAGCGCAGGTCCTCGAACATCTTCGGCGATACGCACAGCATCGCATAGACAAAGTCATCGCTACACTCCAGCGGTCGCATGATATGTCCAGGTATGATAAACGCCAGGTCGTTCTTGCGGTGTGTAATCTCGCGCATATCGTACAACGAACGTCCACTGCCGTTCAGGCAGAGCATAAGGACAATATGCGGAAAGACATAGTCCACATTCAGCACGAAGAAGCCATGCATCTCAGGAAAGAAAGCAATACCAGACTGTTCTACATATTGAATCAGCTGCTCTTTATTCGGTCTTGGGGGCATTGTGGTTTATCGGTTAACGGTTAGCGGTTATCGTTAGAGAAAGGCTCAATCATCAATGACCTTCCCTTATTGCCTGCAAAAATACACTTTTTTTCGCATTCACACAAAAGAAAGCGAATTTTTGTTATAAAATTGTCGGAAAGTGTTAGCTGCCATGTGCTCAATAAGCCGTACCTTTGCACCGCACAACACAAACACAATCTTTATATACGTGCACGTGGCCAGCGCTTGACCACGTGCACGTTCGTTCATACAAATATACGGAAAGATTTCCCTCCCCCCGTGATTTCCGCCCTCGGTTTGAATGATTATTGAGAAATTATAGCTAACTTTGTCCCCGTTAAGGAACCATTGACCATACATCATGTATTTCACAGGCATCACCATCGCCGTCATGACATTCCTCGCCATCGGCGTCTGGCATCCCATCGTCATCAAAACTGAGTACTACTGGGGCACCCGTCCATGGGTCATCTACCTACTCATCGGCATCAGCTGTTGCACAGCAGCCCTCTTCATCGCGAATATCTACCTCTCCTCATTCCTCGGCGTCTTCGGAGCCTCCGCCCTCTGGGGCATCGGCGAGCTCTTCGCCCAAAAACGTCGCGTGGATAAAGGCTGGTTCCCTGCCGGACCCGGACACCGTTAAGGTTGAGGGTTGATGGTTGATACCTACTTTTGATTAATCGCCTTTGTGAGGCTTTCACCATGGCGCAATGCATAAAACACCCTGTTTTAGGTATTGCGTCATTCCTTTTATCGCCGTACCTTTGCAGCCAGATTGTAATAGCCCCCTGTAGTCCCCCAAGGGGGACAATGGACAATTAAGTTATCAACCATCAACCATAAACCCTCAACCATAAACGATGAAAATAATCTTCATAATAATGGCGCTGATGAGTGTCAGCGCGATGGCACAGGAGACAGACGGTCAGGGCGTAGATGCGGTGACGGGTGCCTCCTGGCAGCAGGCAAAGAAGGAGGCAGCCCGCAAAGCACGTAAGGCACGCTGGAGCGGCGACTCCATCCTCTCGGAGGAGTATCGCAAGTTCCGCGTGGGCGGCTACGGCGAAGTCCTGGCACAGTTCAAGAACTACGGCATCAACCGCTTCAACGGCACTGCACAAGGCAATAGCGACTTCAAGCGCAACACCATCTCCATCCCCCGCTTCGTGGTGGCCGGCGACTACCGCTTCAACAAGCACTGGAACGTGGGCGTAGAAGTGGAGTTCGAAGCTGGCGGCACGGGCATCGCCTATGAGATAGAGAACACGGAGAACGGCGAATACGAGACCGAGGTGGAGAAAGGCGGCGAGGTGGCACTGGAGCAGTTCCACGTGACTTACACATTGAACAAGGCGTTCAACGTGCGCGTGGGACATCAGATCATCCCCGTGGGCCTCACGAATGCGCACCACGAGCCCGTGAACTTCTTCGGCACCGTGCGTCCGGAAGGAGAAACCACACTGCTGCCAAGCACCTGGCACGAGACGGGTCTCAGCATCTTGGGTGAAGTGGGCAAGAAGTGGACGCTGTTCGACTACCAGGCGATGGTCGTCGCGGGCCTCAACGCCAACGGCTTCGACCGCAACACATGGGTGGCTGGCGGCAAGCAGGGCTTCTTCGAGGTGGACAATTACACCTCGCCCGCGTACGTGGCGCGCGTAAATTATAAAGGTGTTCCCGGTTTACGCGTGGGCGCTTCGTTCTACTATGTCCACAATGCAGCCGCCAACAGCGACAAACCGCAGACATACACCTTCGACGTTCCCGTGACCATCTGGTCGGTGGATGCGCAATACACGCACCGCTACTTCACCATCCGCGGAAACGTGCTGGGAGGAAAGATCGGCAACAGCTCGCAGCTGACAGCCAAGAACAACCGCCTGAGCAACAAATCACCCTACAGCCGCCTGGCTCCCATCGCAGAGCGTGGCGTGAGCTATGGTGCAGAGGCGGGTATCCACGTGAAAGGCTTCGTGAAGAATCCCAAGATGCCCGACCTCACCCCCTTCTTCCGCTACGAATACTACAACCCACAGGAGAAGGTTATTGTCGATGCCAACAACCTGAAGGAAGCCGACGACAGACTGAAGACCCACATGTGGGTGGCTGGTCTGAACTACCGTCCCCTACCCTATATCGTCATCAAGGCAGACTACACGCATCGCAGCATCGGCGGTGGGAAGTACAAATCGGAGAACGAGTTCGCGCTGGGCGTAGCGTTCGTGGGGTGGTTCCTGAGGAAGTAAAAGAGGGGGCCCCTCCCCCGACCCCTCCCCTGTTAGGGAGGGGAGAAGATTGAAAGATAATTATTAACTATAAATTAAGTACAATGAAGAAAATTATTATGATGGCTGCAGTAGCAATGAGCTTTTGCTTTGCAGCGTGCAGCGATGACAACAAAGAGAATGAGAACAATGGTGGTGGCGGTCTGCCCGAAGGTACGGCTGACGTGACCATCCAGGAGAACAACATCGACGTGACATCTGCGAACATCAACACCTGGACGCAGTACGCCACCGCTGTCGCCAACCTGCTGGCCAAGGATGCCTCTGACCTGAATGAGGCATGGGCCGTCAGCTATAAAGGCGGCGAGGCCTACGCCCAGACCTTCAAGACCTTCGGCGGAGAATACCAGAGCGCCTCTGCCTGCGTTCAGCAGATCGTGGACGGCTGCATCGACATTGCCGGCGAAGTAGGAACAGCCAAGATCGGTGAGCCTCGCGACCTGTGGGAGGCTGGCAAATACACGGAGGCCGTGTATGCCGTGGAGTCCTGGTACAGCTGGCACTCTATCGACGACTATTCCAATAACATCCTCAGTATCCGCAACGCCTTCAACGGCACACGCGACAATCAGGAAGCCGAACATTCGCTGGCAGCCTTCACGAAAGCCAAGGATGCCGCCCTGTATGCTTCCGTCAAGGGCAAGATCGATGCTGCCTACAGCGCCATCAAGGGGATGGCGGCTCCCTTCCGCAGCCATATCGGTAACCCCAGCGTGTTGGTGGCTCAGGACGCCTGCGCAGCGTTGGTCAACGTGCTGGAGAAAGATCTCACAGCGTTCATCAGCCAGCACGCCGATGATGTGGAACTGGAGGCGATTGTCAGGACCTACGTGGATCAGGTGGTGCTACCCACCTACGCAGATCTGGTGAGCAAGACCGCAGCCCTGCAGCAGGCCATCAAAGCCCTCGCCAACCAGCCTTCGTCCGCCACTTTCAAGCATGCTGCCGACCTGTGGATAGAGGCTCGCGAGCCGTGGGAAACGAGCGAAGCCTTCCTCTTCGGTCCCGTTGCCGACCTGGGTCTTGACCCCAATATGGACTCCTGGCCCTTGGACGTCGATGCCATCAAAGGCGTGATGGAGAGCGGAAAGATCGAGGAACTTATCAAATGGGAAGGCGAATATGACGAAGACAGTGAAGATATAGAAGCCGTGCAGAACGTACGCGGATTCCACACGCTGGAGTTCCTGCTGTTCAAGGACGGCAAGGCACGCACATACTAATGAAGCAAAAAATACTATGGTGCATTGTTCTCACGGCTCTCTGGGGCTGTGAGAATGATGGTATAGAGGTGAACGATGTTCGCGACATCGAGGTGCCAGAGGGCTTTGTCCTTTCGGCAGGCACCTCTACGGTCTTCAAGAACTCCAGCTACGCCTATGACACGGAAGCCGACTGGGTGGCACAGATTCCTGCCAACGAGAAGCGCTTCACGCATGGCGACCGCCTCTATGACAACCCCATGAACACGGGCAACGGCCTGGGGCCCGTGTATGCAGGCTACTCGTGCGGCTCGTGCCATCGCAATGCCGGCAGGACGAAGCCCGGTCTGTGGACGCAGAACGGCACCGACCCCGACGGCACACCCGTCTATGGCAGCGGCGCCTACGGTTTCTCGTCGATGCTGGTGTATGTCACCCGCAAGAACGGAGCCTTCTTCCAGGATTACGGACGCGTGCTTCACGACCAGAGCATTATGGGCGTCACGGCCGAGGGTAAGCTGGAATGCCGTTGGCACAGCCAGCAGTTCCACTTCCCCGACGGCACGCCCTACGAACTTGTGTATCCCGAATACACCATCACCGACTGGTATAAGCCCACCTACCGCGATACCGACGAGCCCATTCGCCCCGAAGACCTCTTCTGCACCGTGCGCATCCCCCTGCGCCATGTGGGCATGGGGCAGATGATGGCCATCGACCCCGCAGAGATCGAGGAGCTGGCACGCCGCTCTAACTACCCCGAGTACGGCATCTCAGGACGCGCCAACTACATCACGGAGCGTGGGCGCCTGCAGCTGGGACTCTCGGGCAACAAGGCGCAGCACGCCGACCTCACCGTGGAGTTGGGCTTCTCCAGCGATATGGGCGTCACGAACAGCCGCTACCCCGAGGAGATCTGCGAGGGGCAGAGCCAGATGCAACAGGGCTCGATAATGGGCCTGCTCTACGACAAGCTGGACATCTCCACAGAGGACATGGAGGACGTGGACTACTACCTCCACGGCCTTGGCGTTCCTGCCCGCAGGCTGGGCAGCACGACCACGCAAGTCAGCTACAAAGGCCGTCGGCTCACGGAACGTGAGCTGGTGGCCATCGGCGAACAGATGTTCTTCGAAGCCAAGTGCCATCTGTGTCATGTCACCACACTGCACACTAAACCTCGCGGAGCTAAGTTACTCAATGGCACCGAGCTGCCTTGGCTGGGTAACCAGACCATCCATCCCTACAGCGATTATCTGCTTCACGATATGGGCTCTGAAATCATGGGTGTAGGACTTGATGACCATTATGTGAGCGGTCTGGCTCGTGGCAACGAATGGCGCACTACGCCGCTGTGGGGCATCGGGCTGCAAGAGAAGGTCAATGCTCATACCTATTTCCTGCATGACGGCAGAGCCCGCAATCTGCAAGAGGCCATCCTATGGCACGGTGGAGAGGGCGAAGCCAGCAAGAACCTCTATAAGAATATGCACAAGGATGACCGTTCGGCACTGATAAAATTCCTGGAGTCATTATAAAGACCCTCCCCTCACCCTCCCTTGTAGGGAGGGAGTGATTACATATAAAAAACTACCTTATTATGAGAACATATAATAAACTCTTATTAATCATTTTTTTTAGCCATTCAATCGGTTTTCCTCGCAGCACAGGAAACCACTCCCTCACTACAAGGGAGGGCGGGGGGAGGGTCTGTAGGGTCTTCTTCCTCCTCACCTAGCATCGACATGGAGAACGGCGTGCTGGGCATTGCCGACGACCGAGGCTTCACGCTGCAGTCGAAGAACGGCAAGTTCGTGTTCAAGCCCTATCTGATGTTGCAGACACGCGGACAGTTCAACTACTACGATGATGAAGGGTTGGACAAAGCCTACAACCAGGACAACGTCGCCAACTCCGGCTTCGCCATCCCCTATGCCATCCTGGGCTTCACGGGCAAGACCTTCGGCTGTCTGGACTACAACCTGAGCATCAACGCCGCCGCCACGGGCGCCAACATCCTGCAGCAGGCGTGGCTGGACTACAGCATCTCGCCCGCAGCCCGCTTCCGTGTGGGTAAGTTCAAGACACCGTTCACCCACGCCTACCTGACCACGCTGGGCGAGACGCTGTTCCCCGTCGTGCCGACATCACTCGCGACAGCCACCATTATGCCCCACACGCTGAATGCCGTCACGCCGCAGATTGCCACCGGCTTCGACGTGGGCGTGCAGTTCCACGGCGTGGCCCGTTTGAACAAGAAGCCGGAGAGCTGGCTGATGGGCTATGAGGTGGGACTGTGGAACGGCAGCGGCTCGGTCGTCAACGGCGCCACGAAGACCATCTCCGACGACTGGCATATCCCCTCGCTGCTCTATGCCGGCCGCCTCACGTTTATGCCGTGGGGTAAGATGCCGCAAACGCAGGGTAATGCGCGAATGCTGAAAGGCCGTCACATGCAATTCGGCATCTCGGGCGGCCTGAATGTGGAGAGCGAGAGCGAGAGCACCAACGACGCCCGTCTGGGTGCCGAGTTCGCCATGCTCTACAACCGCTGGTACGTGGGTGCCGAGGCCTACTGGATGCACGTGGGCTTCACCAAGCGCACGAAGATCAGCGACACCTTCGACTACTGGGGTGCCTATGCGCAGGTCGGTTACTTCGTCAGCAAGACGGTGCAGCTGGGTGTGCGCTACGATTTTATGGACCGCAACGGCACCTCGAAGGACGGCTTCCTGAATATGCCCGCCGTCGTCTGCAACTACTACGTGCCGAAGGTACACCTGAAATTCTCGGCGATGTACCAGTTCACGGGTCGCTGGGGCCACGCCACACAGCTCGACCGCGACAACGACGACCTCGGCATCAGCACCCACTATGCCGCCCTACAGGCCCAGTTCAGCTTTTAGTTCCATCCTCATTCAACAGGCATGAAGCATCCTATTATTTGCATCCTTGCGCTGCTGGCGCTGCTAATGGCCGCCTGCGACTCGGGCGACATCGAGGAGCAGGCCGTCACCACAACCGACAAGGGGCGCGTCGTGAAGCTGACGGCCACGGTCTCTGGCATCGGCGCATGGGACAAGAAATACTCCGTTTCCCTGGCTGGCTTCACGACGGGCGACAACTACGCCCAAGTGGTTCGCGCCCTTCCCAATACCACGACCGACGGCACGGCGGTGGAGGTGGTGCTCTCCAACATCGGCGACGACATCAACACCGTGGAGCTGGCCATCACCAACCGACTGCGCGAACGCATCATCACGCTCGCCAGCGTGAACATGGATGACGCCGGCGACACGAAAGACACCATCCGCATGGAGTTGGGCACCGTGGATGTCAGCACGTTCGGTGCGCTGCAGTTTGGTTTGTTCGACAGGGCGTGCATCCAATGTCACGGCGGCAACGGAGGCGCTGGCGCTGCGGGTCTGAATCTCACCGCAGGACACGCCTATGCCAGCCTCGTGGACGTGCCCAGCACCCGCAAGGAGGGAGCCGTCCGCGTGGTTAGCGGCAACGCTCAGGAATCGCTCCTTCACCAGATAATGGCAGAGGGGGGTGAGAACCTCCTGCACGTGAACCACACAGAAATCCTCAGCAACCAATTCAAAGAGAACCTGAACGAAGTCCGCCAACTCATCGATGATTGGATTGGAACTTTGCAAAATTGAGAATTGAGAATTGAAAATTGAAAATTATTCCTCTACTCTCAACGAAAATGAGTACTTTTGCGACATGAAACACGCGAAAAAACATCTGCTGCCCTTCATCCTGCTGGGCATCGTGGCCATTGTGATTGCTGTGGCCACCGTCGTGGAAGACCGCTGGGGCACCGAATACGCCCTGCGCCACATCTATGGTGCGTGGTGGTTCGTGGTGCTATGGGCACTCGTGGCCGCTGCTGGCTGCTGGCTGCTGTGGAAGCGTAAGATGTGGCAGAATTGGCCCGTGATGCTGCTCCACGTCAGCTTCCTCGTCATCCTCGCAGGAGCACTCACCACGCACCTCACCAGCCGCCGCGGCATGACCCATCTACGCGAAGGCGAGGCCACACGCGCCTGCTGGGTGAAGGATGAACGGGGCGCCTACACGCTGACGCGCGAGATGCCCTTCTATCTGGCGTTGCAAGACTTCGAGATCACCTACGACAGCGACGGCACGACACCCGCCGACTACATCAGCCACGTCGTCATCGCCACCGCCGACGGCGAGCAGCGCACGACCATCTCCATGAACAACATCGGTCGCGTGGAGGGCTACCGCATCTACCAGACCTCCTTCGACGACGACGGCCACGGCAGCACCTTCACCATCAGCTACGACCCCTGGGGCACCGCCATCACCTACGCCGGCTACCTCCTGCTTGCCCTCTCCATGGTGTGGGTATCGCTGCGCAAGAAGCGCAGAATGGACAATGGACAAGGGACAATGGACAATGAAGAAGAGAAAAAGAATAATTCTCAATTTTCAATTTTCAATTTTCAATTGTCCACTATCCTTCTGGGCATCTGCGGCACCGCCATGGCCTCGTACATGGTCATCGCCATCGCCATGCAGCCGCTGGTGCCCGTGCTGCGCTCGCCATTCCTCATCGTTCACGTAGGGACAATCCTGCTGAGCTATATCCTGCTTGTGGTGAGCATCGCACGCCGCCAGCTGCTGCGACCTGCCGTCTTCCTGCTGGCCACGGGCATCTTCCTCGGCGCCGTGTGGGCCAACGTCTCTTGGGGTACCTACTGGTCGTGGGACCCGAAAGAAGCATGGGCGCTGGTGACCCTCATCATCTACAGCCTCCCCCTCCACCACCAGAGCATCCCCTGGTTCCGCAGCGACCGCCACTACCGCCTCTACTCGCTCATCGCCCTGGCATCGCTCCTCATGACCTACTTCGGCGTGAACTTCTTACTCGGAGGCCTGCACAGCTACGCCTAAAAACATCGTCTTTGATACCTAAAAATGATGAATTTGTGCGCAGATGTGCACACGTTTCATCGGAAATGACTACTTTTGCGCCATGAAAAACTTGAAAATGTACGAACCCAGTGACAAAATGATCACGCTGATCAAGGACAACTCCAGCGTGCTGCAGGCATTGGGTTCCTTTGGCATCAACCTCGGCTTTGGCGACAAGACGGTCAGCGAAACATGCCTCTTGAACGGTGTCGATACCTACACCTTCCTGGCCGTCGTGAACTACACCATCAACGGCTATGGCGAGTTTGAGAACGACGAGCACATCAGCGTCCCCACGCTCCTGCACTACCTGCAGGCCAGCCATACCTTCTACCTGGACTTCCAGCTCCCCTTCATCCGTCGCGAGCTGCAGGAGAGCATCAGCGAGGGCGACCCGCTCGGCCGCCTCATCATGAAGTTCTACGACGACTACGCCCAGGAGATACGGCGCCACATGAAGTACGAGGAGAAGACCCTCTTCCCCTACGTGGAATCGCTGCTCGCAGGCAAGCCCCTCAACGACTATAACATCGAGACTTTCTCCAAGCACCACGAGCAGACCGACAAGATGCTGCGCGAGCTAAAGCTCATGATCATCAAGTACCTGCCCAGCGACACCCTCCACAACAACCAGCTCACGGCCACCCTCTACGATATCTACAACAACGAGGAATGGCTGCGCCAGCATGCCGAGGTCGAGGACCATATCTTCACCCCCGCCATCAAGCGCTTGGAACAGCTCGCACAGCAGGACGATGTCTCCAAGAACATCTCCGCCATGGTCTTCAAGGGCGGTCAGGATGCCAGCGAGGCCCTCAGCGACCGCGAGCGCGAGGTCATCATCGGTGTCGTGCAAGGTCTTCAGAACAAGGAGATTGCCGACCGGCTGTTCATCTCCGTGAACACCGTCATCACCCACCGCCGCAATATCGCCCGCAAGCTGCAGATCCACTCTCCAGCCGGCCTCACCATCTACGCCATCGTCAACGGCCTCGTCGATATCACCAGCGTAAAACTATAACTCAACGACCTCCCAGACAAGTACGGCGCCGTTGCGGCGGGCGGGGTCAGCGCCTTTGAAGTCCATGCTGTAGGAGCTGCCGGTTGTGGGGCTCTTGCCGATATAACAATGGTTCTTCAGAGAGAAGAGCATGAAATCGTGGTCGAGGTAATCCTGCCAAAGGAATACCTCGGCTTCGTTTTCGTCCTTGGTGAAGCGCACATCGCCCGGCAGGCCGTCGCCATAGACCTTTATGTAGCGGCCGTCGGCACACTGTAGCGCCACCTTCCCCTGTCCGCGATCCACGATGCGGAAGTGTGTCAGCGGGCTCTTGTCGCCCGGGTGCGTGTCGTGGAGCAGCCCGTGGGAGAGGGCTACGGCCGGACGGCCCGTGGCCTTGTTGATGATGCGGAAGGTCTTGCCGTAGGGGATGTTCTGCGAACGGTCGGCCATCGGCTCCTCGACGGTGAAGTTGTCGAACTCGGCATAGCCGCCCTGGTGATCCTTGACGTTGAAGGCGAAGAGTGCGTGGCGCGAGCCCTGGAAACTGATGAGCTGATAGGTGAGCGGCATCACGCGCCCCATGGTGTGGAACGTCACGCCGTCGGTGCTATAGGCATACTGCATCTGATTGTCATCATATTCGCCGATGCAGCGAAGCCATATCTTACCCTGCGGCAAACTGACGGGCACATTGACTGTGTCGTTGGTCATCTGCTCAAAGCACCGCAGGAGATAGGCTCCCCCTCCTTGAGAGGGGGCTGGGGGGAGGCTTATTCCAATCCACGAACACGGCACATTGATGTTGCCGAGGCCGCAGACATCACCCTCCTTCAGGCCCTTGACATAGAGCTCCACGGTAGCGATGCTTTTGGGGCCGATGACGCGCTGCGTCAACGTGTTGCGCGCCCACATCAGCTGCTCGGCAGGCTGTGTCTGCAGACGCAGGCGGCCACCCTTCAGGCTCCACTGCTTGTCGTCGGGGTTGTGGTTCCACTGCCAGATGCGACCCAGCTGCTTGCCGTCGAAGTTGTCGGAGCGAACATAGGGCGAATAAGGCTTATTGGCCGTATTGGCCTCATTGGTCTGTGGCTTAAACCACGTCCTTGGCGCACGCCCCAGATTGCCGGGGAGACCCACCATGGGCCAGCCGTCCTCCCATGTCATCGGCATCAGGCACACCGTGCGGCCAATGCTGTGGAAGTCCTGCATGAAGAGCGCCCACCACGTGCCGTCCGTGGCCTGTACGATGCCACCCTGATGCGCGTTGTCGCAACCCGTGGCGTCCTCGCCGGCGGGCGAGACGCCGAATCGCGTGCCGTCACCGCCGATGCGATGTTTCTCGCCGCGTGGCACCGTCGTGCGTCCCACGCCGTGGTAGCCGTAGGCCTCGTCGGCGGTGATGACGCGTGTCTCATAGGGACCATAGATATGATCTGCGCGCGAGCACAGCGTACGCCCGTTGGGCATATAGTCGGTGGAGATGAGGTAGTACTTGCCATCAATCTTATACATGTGGTGCCCCTCGCCCACCCCGTTGCCTTCGGGGATGATGACGCGCTCCGTGCCTTCCACGGGGCCGCTCATGTCGGGCTTCAGCTCCGTGCACTTCACCGTGCCGTAGCCGTGGATGGCGTAGATCTTGCCGTCGTCGTCGAAGAGCACACCCAGGTCGTAGATGTTACCCTGCATGTTATGGTGTGTCCACGGGCCGCGGATGTCCTTGCTGGTGTAGCATTGCAGGCCCTTTCCGTTGATGTTCGAGAAGACATAGAACTGCCCGTTGGCATAGCGGATGCACGGTGCCCAGATGCCCTGGCCGTAGATCTCCTGATGGTTCTTCAGCGCGAAGCGGTCCTCCTCGAAGTCGAAGCGGTCGAAGCAGTAGCTGACGTTCTCCCAGTTCACCAGGTCCTTGGAATGCAGGATGACGAGCCCCGGCACCGTGTGCATCGTGGTGCCTGCCAAGTAGTAGTCATCGCCCACACGGATCACGTCGGGGTCAGAGAACTCATCGTAGAACAAGGGGTTGGTGAAAGTGCCGTTGCCGTTGTCGGCCGTCCAGGATTGTGCTTGTGCCGCACCCATATACAATAAAGCGGCGAGGAGGGAGAAGAGGAACCTCATAAATATTCGTTTAGCGGTTAACGGTTATAGCTTGACAATTCTCAATTTTAGCTTCGCTGACTTTTGTCACGACTCGGCAATTCAAACAAGCTTGATTGCTCTCGCTGCTCCAAAAGTTCAATTGTCAATTTTCAATTGTCAATTTTCAATTCCCCCACAGGGGGCTAGTGACCTCGGCGGGATTCTAACCCGCGACCTTCGGAACCGGAATCCGACGCTCTATACAGCTAAGCTACGAGGCCCTGATCAGGAAAAGCTTTCGCTTTCGGGAGCAAAAGAGGCGCATTCCTCTTTAGCGGTTGCAAAGGTAGCCCTTTTTGTTGAAGATGCCAAGCTTTCACGCAAATTAATCTGATAAAAAAACGTTAAAATCATGATTACTTTACATTTTGCAATTTTCTTTCCCATTTTTATTTGACATTTGAAAGAATTGCCTTACCTTTGCCGCGCAAAATGATAAACACCATTGAACAATGGACAATGAACAATGGACAATGGACAATGGTAAATTGTAAAATCGTCAAATTGTCAAATACAATCATGTCATTGATAAAACCAGAAGGCTACGCACCCGCCCTCGACCTGCAACAAACCGAGCTGGCGATTAAGAAGATCAAGGACTTCTTCCTGCGCGACCTCTCCTCTGAACTGCGTCTGCGCCGTGTCACGGCACCCCTCTTCGTGCTCAAGGGCCTCGGCCTCAACGACGACCTCAACGGCGTGGAGCGACCCGTCACCTTCCCCATCAAATGCATGGGCGACGCACCCGCAGAAATCGTGCACTCACTGGCCAAATGGAAGCGCAACACGCTCGCCGAGTACCACGTGCCCAACGGCTTTGGCATCGTCACCGACATGAATGCCGTGCGCGCCGACGAGGATCTCGACAACATTCACAGCATCTACGTCGATCAGTGGGACTGGGAGCGCACCATGGTACGCGAAGACCGCAACCTGCGCTTCCTGCGTAAGATCGTGGAGCGCATCTACGGCACCATCCTCCGCACCGAATACTACCTCAGCGAGATGTACCCCCAACTCAAGCCCTTCCTGCCCGAGGAAGTCCACTTCGTACACGCCGAGGAGCTGCGACGCCAGTACCCCGACCTCACGCCCAAAGAGCGCGAGCACGCCATCTGCAAAGCCTACGGCGCCGTCTTCATCATCGGCATCGGTGGCAAACTCGGCGACGGCGAGCCCCATGACAGCCGCGCCCCGGACTACGACGACTGGAGCACCCCCAACGACGACGGCTTCGAGGGTCTCAACGGCGACCTCCTCATCTGGTACCCCCTGCTGGGCCGCAGCATCGAGCTCTCCTCCATGGGCATACGCGTCGATAAAGAAGCTTTGGAACGCCAGCTGGCCCTCCAGGGCAAGGAAGACCGCAAGCAACTCTTCTTCCACCAGCGCCTCCTCAGCGGCGAGCTGCCCCTCAGCATCGGCGGCGGTATCGGCCAGAGTCGCCTCTGCATGATCCTCCTTCACAAAGCCCACATCGGCGAGACCCAGGCCAGCATCTGGTCCGACTCCATGCGCTCCGAATGCCGCGCCGCCGGCATCCCCCTCATCTAAGCCCACTCCTCCCCCACATACAAGCCCCGCCACTCCCTCAAGTAGCGGGGCTTTCTCATAACCCTTATGTCTTATTGCCCGAAGACCACGATGCATTCGTTGTTCCGTCGCGACCGAACAACGAATGTACCGCGCTCTTCCTACTGGATCACCATGGTGGGACACTCAACGCAGCGCGCTCTTCCAACGAGTCCCACGCGTGGAACTCGCAATAAGGACGCGTTGTGAAGGCCGATACGACGCATCCTTCTTTTAAAGACACTACTAGTCCCTCGCCTGACCCTCTATAGTCCCTAGGCGCAGACACTGTAGAGGGTACGCTTAGAGACCATAGAGGGTACACCCCGCAGGTTGGGTGAGAAATGATTGTTGAAACTCCGTTATTCTTTAAGTCTGCGAATCAACAATTGGTCCCATAGTTTCTTCATGAAGAATGGCTAAATGGAGACTGTCGTATTATTTTGAATCGTAATGACATCTAGAATATCTAATTGTTCCATTTGTTAACCATTTTAAGATACAATATAACACATACCCAATAAATAATAATATGATACCTACAAGTATATATGGGAAGACTAATCCTGCCACAGCATTCACTGAAATCAACGAGCCGAAGAATCCGATGTTAAGGAATAGCTTTTCAGAAAAACTATCCACAATCAAAATATCCAGATATACAAATGCTATGATACCAACAAATACACTTATAAGTAAGGCTGTAGCTTCTCTACTGTTCCTTTTTCTGAGTTTATCATATTGTTCTATGAATGCAGCTTGCTTTTCTTCAATTTGCTCATCATTCAACACGTCAAGTTCATACTGGCTCTTTTCCATAAGTTCAAGGAAAAAATACTTGTCAAGCTCAATTTCTTTTCCATGAGAATCAAGAATCTTGACGTATTCTATTCCGCTGGCATCAATCCTGGATCTTCGTTTAAACTTCCAAGGCCAGCGAGAAATTACCCAATCAACCAATTCTTGATACGATGAGAAGCTGAATACTTTAAGCTCGCTTTCGTCAATAGTTACTGTACTTACCACTAATTTAAGATTCAAGCATGAAATATAATCCATCACCAGCTTCATGCGTAGGCTATGGACACCATCTTCCAAGCTCTTTATCGTACTGGTATTTGTACCTAATCGAGCCGCCATTACATCCAATGATACCCCAGCCTCCACACGCTTTGATGCAAGTAATTCTGATAATTGTTTGCTATTCATCTCAACATATATTTTTCAGCAATGATAAGATAAAGTATTATACGCCACAAAAGTAGCAATTAATCTGATTCGGGCAAAAGAAAATTCAAAGAAAAACGCGGTCGGGAAAGAAAAAGCACTTCTGATGGGTGTTGGAAGGGCTATAGAATGAAGTAGTATTGAAGCTTGAAAAAGCGTGACGGGGGGATAAGGTGCGGATGCAATCCGCAGGAAAAGAACGGGACAAAAGGGGGGAAAGAACGGGGCGAGGAGGGAAAGGAACGGGAAGTCAATAATAATTTGCTATTTTGGCAGAGGTTTGTAAAATAATGATTACCTTTGCGGCAGTTATAGCACGGGACGAAGTTGTGATGTCCCGTCGCTTGACTGCAAATTGTATTTGCAAATGACAAACGAGAACGTAAACACACCAAGGAACGAGACACATACGTGGTTGGAGCCTGGAGCATGGAGAAAACCATGCATCGTACATGTGACGATGGTGGCCAATGCCCGGCAGGCGTTGTTTGGCACGCTCACGCATAATTGTTCTGAGGCTGTCATAGAAAAGACCCCGATTGGATGGGCACTCATCAATCAGCAACGGAGGTTGCTGGAATTGTGTCCTGAGATAAAGATTCTTGCTGACAAAGTGATGCCTGACCATCATCACATGGTGCTTCAGGTGCAGCGGACAATGACGCGTAGCATCAGACAAGTGGTACGCGGCTATATGCAAGGATGCAAGGAAGAAGAACGCAAGCTGGGGTTTACAGAGAACTTGTATGACGCGCCGCCATTCTATCGTGTGCTGACGCACAAAGGGCAACTGCACGCCATGATAGAATATGTGAAAGCCAACACTGAACGGGCTTGGCAGCGGAAGCAGAATCCGGACCTCTTCAGGATGCATCGTAAGACGGAGGTGTGTGGGTTGCAGTTCACGTCTATGGGTAACCACTTCTTATTGGACTGGCCTGAGAGGCAATTGGTGGAAATGACTCGTGAAGCGAGGGAGGGGCAAATAGAGGAACGGCTGCAAGCGATGTTGGCGGCAGCGCATAATGGGGCTGTGACCTACACGGCGGCTATCAGCAAAGGTGAGCAGAGAATTGCCAGAACGGTTCGCGAAGGGGGATTCCCGTTGGTGGTGCTGCTGAACGAAGGGTTTCCGGCAGAGGGCTCACCGCACGAGCGATACTACAAACCGGGCGGGGCTTATTTCGAGGCTTGTTCGAAAGGCAAGTTGTTGCTAATGGAGCCTGAAAGGAGTGTTTTTACAAATCGGGTTGTGAAGGAGGCCACAGAGGAAGCTTTGCGGCGGAAGGCTGAGGCTAAGCACTATAGTTACCGCCCAATTCCTGTAGAATCGCAGCGGTTCCGATTTGTGGCATTGAACGAGATTGGACGGGTGATGGTTGAGAGGTGAGGAGGTTCTGCGGATGGAATCCGCAGGAAAAGAACGGGACATGTAGAAAAAACAGGAGGGGGGACGGGGAAGAAAAGAACGGGACGGGGAAAAAAGAGATGGCGGGACTTGGAGTCCCGCCATCTCTTAATCCACGTAATAGATGCGTTTGACGCGGGGGGAGACGGAGGTGAGGATTTCGTAGGGGATGGTGCCGATGGCGTCGGCGAGGACGGCGGGGGAGAGGTCGGGGCCGAAGATGACGGCTTGGTCGCCCTCGCGGCAGTCGATGTCGGTGACGTCGATCATGCAGACGTCCATGCAGATGTTCCCTACGTAGGGTGCCTTCTGCCCGTTGACGAGGCAGTAGCCATGGCCGCAACCGAGGTGGCGGTCGAGGCCGTCGGCATAGCCGATGGGCAGGGCGGCGATGCGGCTGTCACGGGTGAGGTGCCCTTTGCGCGAGTAGCCCACGGTCTCGCTGGCGGGGACGTCGTGGATCTGCAGGATGGTAGTCTTGAGCGTTGAAATGCATGTCAATGGACAATGGACAATGGACAATGGACAATGAGCATTTCCATTTGAATGAGCATTTGATGCAGGCATATCTCCATTGTCCATTGTACATTGTCCATTGTCCATTGGATTGATGCCATAGAGGCCGAGGCCGAGGCGCACCATGTCGCAGTGGCGCTCGGGGAAGTGCTCGATGGCGGCGCTGTTGCAGATGTGGCGCAGGATGTGGT
>CAMKTN010000023.1 GCA_946415705.1 uncultured Prevotellaceae bacterium | reverse complement strand
TAGACTCCACAGCCCCTTAGGAGTCCTCCCCCTAACAGGGGGGAGTTAGAGAGGGACCTCCCTTTATGAAAGAAAGTACCAAGAAAACCCTGAAGCGGATTGGTGAGATTGTGATCACCATCCTCACCGCCCTGCTCACGACCCTCGGCGCACACGCGGCCATCTGTTAGGCCCCCCTGTGGTCCCCCAAGGGGGACAATTGAAAATTGAAAATTGAGAATTGAAAATTGAAAATGAAGCGCCCCGCTACTCGATGGAGTGGCGGGGCGCTGGTGTTGTAGTGATAATAGGGATGATTAGCGACCGATGAGGCCTTTCCAGCGGATGAACCAGTTAGACTTGTCGGAGAGTTTGCCGACGAGGGCGGCATCGCGCTCGCCGACACGGTTGGCCAGGATGGTGGCATCGTTGTGGCGATAGGAATCACGCATCAGGTAGCCGAAGCGGAAGCCTTCGAAGCAGGTCTCCAGTGCGGACTCGATATTCAGCAGGCTGTCCACGACGAAATACTGACGGGGTTCCAGCTGACGTGTCTGGTCGATATACCATGCTTTCTCACGCAGCTTCCAGCGCTTCTGATAGAGGTCGCTGTAGTTCATCATGGTGGTATTGTACTCATTCGCACGTGCAACGAAATCCTGTGCGGACTCATCAGGATCCTTCACAGGCATCGGGATATTCTCGCGGTTGGTGAGGGAATCCACCAAATCGGGGTTCTTGCTCAGCAGGTTGTTGAGAAGAACTGTACCTGTACCTGTGACGCTGACATAGCGTGCGGGCTGCTGCGGATAGCTCTCCAAGTCGGTGTCGGGATCTGCATTCTTCGGGTAGTACTTGGGGTTCAGGAACGGGTGACCGCTGCCGCGCTGGTGGATACCAATCTGTGTGACATACCAACTAGGCATGCCATTCGAAGCGGGATTGAGAACGGGATTGTTCTCGGTGGTCTCCGTGGAGAGCTGTGTGCGGAAGATGTTGTCGTTGTTGAACTTGAAGTAGCTCAATGCCAACGAGTCCGGCTTGTTGCACAACGGCTTCACGAGATCCTCCATCACATACTGGTCCAAGCCCAACGAGAGGATGTAGTAAGCGAACTTATGGCAGGCGGGATAGCGCTTTCCGGCATAGTTCAACGCCTCGGCCAGGCGGAGGTAGATGTCACCGGTGCGATAGATGATGACATCGCGCGTGGTGGCATTGGTCGAGAAGACGCTGCCCGAACGACCCATGCTGGCGAACTTGCGGATGGCCTGATACTCGGTGTTGTCATAGTTCGTGCGGGTGATGACACTGCCCAAACGGATGTCACCATCATAGTAGGACTGACGCATCGACTCGGGCACGGCTTCCACGGCCAGCTCCACGAACTCGGGTTCTGTGGCACCGGAGGGCGTGTAGATCTCACCGAACACCTGATTGCGGCTGTAGTTGATACAGGGCTGCGAGGGCAGGATGCTGGCGGGCGTCTGTGTCAGCTCATTGAGGCAATAGAGATAGAGCAGGTCATTGAAATGACCCTCCGTGGCCACGGAGTCCATGGCGATGGCGGAGATGACTTCGCCGATGAAGTTACCATTGGCATCGTTGCTGCCGAAGCTGCCGCTACCGGTGTTGAACCATCCGTAGTAGGTGTAGGCCATGGATTCGAAATTGCCCTGGCTGAACGACCAGCGGTCACGGTTGACAGCCGTCACATTCACCTTCTTGTAGCTGGTGTTGTCGATGGTGTTGCCTTGCGCATTGGGGGTCCAGACGATATAGTCATAGTAGTACTTGGCAGCCTGGAAGGCTAAATCGGGGTTCTGCTCGATGGAGGCTTTCCACAGGTAGAGGTCGCCCAGCACCAGCTGGATAGGCATCACACTCATGCGGGAAGGCATGGAACCGCTGTAGCCCTGACGGCCGGGATTGCCGTGGTAGGGATAGAGGTTGTCGTGTGCCCAGTCGATATAGGGCTCCAGGTCGCTGATGAACTCCTGACAGATCTGCTGCAGGCTCATCTTGGGCGCCGTCTGCAGATAGCTTTCTGCATCCTCGAAGGAAAGGATGGGCTCCTTCACCACGGGAATGTTCTCGCCATAGATCTGTCCCAGCTGCAGGTAGAGCCATGCACGGATGGAGCGCACGGCGAGTGCCTCGGCACGCAGGACGAAGTAGGCCTGTGCCTGTCCGCTCTGGTAGCGCTTCTCCGAGAGCTCGGTGTCGGCATTGGCCAGGAAGTAGTTACAGTTGTTGATGACAGCATAGTAGTCGCGCGGGCTGTTGTAGGGGTTGTCATCGCTGACATTGAATTCAGCAATCTCCTTCAGATTGGAGTTGGCGATTTTACTCACCGTCACGAGGTCGCCGCGGAGCTCACCGAAGAGGTTTGTGCGCACGCCGATTTTCTGAAGCTGTGACAAGATACCCACAAACGTGTTCACGGTGTCATTGGCGCTCTTCAAGGTGTTGTCATCCACATACAGGACATTCTCATTACCCATATCAAGCATATCATCGCAGGAGACGAATGCCGTGGCACCCATTGCCAACAACATGGTAGGCAGGATATATTTCATGTGTCTCATATCGTTTAACGTTTAGCGTTTAGAGGTTTGCGGATTAGAGGTTGATTTTCACGCCTACGTTGAACATACGTCCCGAGCTGAGATAGCCACGGTCAATGCCCTGCTGGAGGACGCTGTTACCCATGGACATCTCGGGGTCGATACCCAGGTAGCGGGTCAGGGTGAGCAGGTTGGTGCCCTGTGCCCAGACGGTGATACCCTGGATGTACGTGTTGTTGATAGGCAGCTTGTAGCTGATGGTCACATTCTTCAGGCGCAGGTAGCTGCCGTCCTCGATCCAGCGGTCGCTGAAATCGCTGTTGCCCATGGGGTCACCATAGTAAGCACGGGGAATGTCGGTCACCTGACCTTCATGGTTCCAGCGGCTCAGCATGGCCGTGGTCTGGTTCATGAAGCGGCTGCCGGACTCCAGCTGCTGGCGCATATAGTTGTAGATGTCTCCGCCCAGGCTATAGTTGAAGCCAATGTCGAGCGTCAAGCGCTTATAGCTGAGGGACGTCCAGATATTTCCGTAGATATCGGGGTTGGCATCGCCGATGAACACGCGGTCGGCATCGTTGATGATACCGTCGCCGTTCTGATCGACATACTTCACGTCGCCACTGGTGAAATAATCCTTGGTGACGCCGTCGGCACGCAGGCGGCAGAGACCGTCGCGGGCGGCTTCCTCAGCGGTGGCATAGACGATGGTACCGTTGTCGGTGGCGGCGGTTTGCAGGCCGAAGAAGCTGTTGATGCTGCGGCCTACCTCACTGCGGATGGTGGCCCCCAGTACCGAGTGGTCCTCATATTGGGCGTCGTCGGGCAAGGCGGTCAGCTTGTTGACATAATGTCCGACGCTGGCGCCGAGGCTCCAGTTCCAGTCGTTCATGGAGATGATATGTCCGGAGAGGTGGACATCTACGCCCTGGTTCTCCAGGCTGCCGCCATTGCTCCAGCTCTGGTCGATACCGGAGAGGAAGTTCATGCTGCGCAGGGTCAGCAGGTTGTTCGTCCAGCTGTGGAAATAGTTGACGCTTGCGGAGAGGCGGTTGTTGATGAAGCGGCCTTCGAGACCTACATTGAAGCGGCCCGTGCTCTCCCACTGCAACTCGGTGTTACCGATGTTCTCCAGGCTCAGTCCCGGAATCTGACCCAGGAACAGCGAGCTCTTGAAATAGGTGTGGGAAGCATCGAAGGGCAGCGCATCGTTACCGCTCAGGTTGTAACCGGCTGTCAGCTTCAGGTAGTCGATACCCTTCACGTCGAACCAGTTCTCATTGCTGATGACCCAACCGGCCTGGATGCTGGGGAAGAGGCCCCAGGAGACACCGAAGAGCTTCAGACCGCTCTTGGTGTTATGACCGAACTGCGAGTTGGTGTCCATGGAGAAGTCAGCCTGCACATAGTAGCGGTTGGCGTAGTTATACTTGGCCTGCGCATACCACGTGAGCGAAGCCCAGTTCTCGATGGAGCCGCCGATGCGACGGTAGCGCTCATCGGTGCTGGAGATCTGCGGGGTCTTGTCGTTACCCGTGTTGTAACCCGTCTGACGTGTCAGCGAGTAGCTCTCGTTCATGAAGCGGAAGCCGCCGAGCAGGTCGATGCTGTGGGCATTGTAGCGGTTCTTCCACTCAATCTTGGTGTCGCTCAGGATGCTGTTCTGCTTGCTGTAGAGCGAACCGATCATGTTGGACATCTTCTCATTACCCGTATTGAGCGAAGCCACGCGGAACTCAGGCACACCGTTCATGGGAATGTAGTACTTCTCGTTGGTGTTCACGAGTGTATAGCTGAAGAGCGTCGAGAAGCTGAGGTGCTTGTTCGGCTTCCAAGAGGGCGTGACGGCGATGTTCAGGTAAGAATTATCGAAGTAGTTCTTGTTCTGTGCCGTACCGTACTCGAGGATGGCCAGCGGGTTGGCGAGCTCGTAGTTGTCTTTGCTCAGCTGCGAGACCTCAGCCAGATAGTCCTCCTGGTTGATGTCCAAGTGGGCATCGCTGATGACGCCGGGGCCGTTGGTGCCAGCCACGAAGCTGTAGGGGCTGAGCATCGGGGACTTGGCATAGCTCAGGAAGTTCAGCGAGGTCACGGTGCCGTTGGTGTAGTCGGCAGGAGCGCCGGTGTCATACAGCTTGCGCGTGGTGTTGCTGAAGGAGGCGTCGAAGCGCACCTTCACCCAGTCGGACAGTTTGATGTCCGTGTTGAAGCGGATGTTCAGGCGGTTGAAGTTGGCCTCCTCGATGGTCTCCGTGGCGTGGTTATAGCCCAAGGACAGCATGTAGTTGGCCACATCGCCACCACCTTGAACACTCAAGCCGTAGCTCTGCTTGACAGCCGTCTGCAAGACGCCGTCGGTCCAGTCGGTATTGTTGTTGTACTTGTTCACCCAATAGTAGTTGGGGTCATCGGCACGCAGGAACTTGAACGTCTGGAGCGTGGTACCTGTCGTGTTCAGCAGGTCACTGGCATAGGTCTTGAACTGTGAGCCGTCCAGGACGCTGTAGCTGCGCGGCATCAATTCTACGCCGACATTGGCAGAGGCTGCAATGCGGGTGGCCATGGACGTGCAACGCTTGGTCTTGATGGAGATAACACCGTTGGCACCCATGGAGCCATAGAGGGCGGTACCGTTCTTGATGACCTCGACACTCTCGATGTCGTTGACATTGATGTTAGAGAGGATATCGTTGTAGAAGCCAGTGTGCAACATCTCACGGCCATACTGCATATCCACGATGACACCATCAATGATGATCAGAGGCTGGGCATTGGTCAGGTAGCTGTTAACGCCACCGATCTGCATATAGCCACCCGTGCCGGTGATGCCGCTGCGATGGTTGACGAGCACATCGGCGCCCAAACGGTTCTGGATCTCGGTGGAGATGTTCACGGCATTGGAATAGTCGAAATCCTTTGCACGTGCGACATTCATGATGTTGTCATCCTCGCCGTAGAGGGCGGGTGCGGCTTCGCTATGCAGGATGATGTCGCTCAACTTACCACTCTTGTTGAGGCCGACGCGCACGGTATTGAAGCCAGGCAGCGTCACCTTGATGGCAGAGCAGTAGAGAGGTACCTTCATGGTGAAATCACCATTCTCATCGGTCAGCGTGGAATAGCCGTCGCCAACGATGGACTGCACGAGGACACCGGCCAGGGGCTGGTGGCCTTGGGGGCTGACGACCTTACCTGAAATCTCACGCACGGCCTCGTCTTTCTTCGCTGTCTTGCGGATATGGCGTACGGCAACAGTGTCCGCTTCATCCATGCTCATATCATCCTGTGCGAAGGCGATACCAGGCAGCACCAGGAACATGGAGAGACAATATAAGCTTAGTGATTTCATTCTTTATACTCTTTCAGGTTAGACAAATCAGATAATTCCAGCTTGAAGTTCTTGGCTTCCTGCTCCGTCTCGAACGGGATATAGATGATCCGGTTGATGCGCAGGATATTGGACTTCGTCTTATTGTTCATCTCGGAACGGCTGGCCGTGGAATAGAAGCGATAGCGCTGTGTGGGGCCCATGCTGGTGAAGACATTGTAGGACGCGAAGTTGAACTTATGCGCCTTGTCGATGCAGATAAGCTCCACGGCGTCACCCTTCGACTCGAACGTGCTACCACTTCCGTGGGTCTCACCTTCGGGCAGTGACAGCGAAGACTCGCGGCCGAACTCACCGGAATCGGGATCTACATCCGTGCTGCTGCCACTACCGGGCTTCTCGTTGCGCTCACTGAAATAGACCTTGAACGGCACGGGAAGGATCTTCTCCTTGTCATAGTTGTCACGGGCAAATTCAGGCACCATCACCACATATACATTATAGTAGAGGTCGGAGAAGGTGTTCTGGAGATAGAAATACAGGTTCGTGTTGAGGTTGGTGGTGTTCTTATAGGTCGCAGGCTCGAATTCCACGTACTGCTTGTCGCGCAATTCAGGGAATGTCGTTTCCTGAACGATGTCTTTCTCCACCTCTTCACCGGTTTCCGGGTCAATCTCCGTGGTGGTACCTACTTTAATACTTGCCTTGTCCACGACCTTGCGGATGGTAGCCGCAACGACGGAGGAATAGGTCTCACTACCCTGGGGCTTGATGAGACGCGACTTGTAGTTGCCGAAGATCCAAGGCTGGATATAACGCTTCTGACGGAATGTCAGCGTGTCAGCAATGCGACCATCGGCATCCTTATACAGCAGACCGTTGGAACACTGGATAGGTGTCAGGCCTGCCAGAATGCCGTCGTCCACCATCGGGTGATGGAAGACGTTCAGGCCCCAGTAGTCCTTGGTATTCACGTAGAAGGTGTTCGTGAGGGAGTCCTTCTGCTGGTCCTGTGAGCGACGCTGGATGTGGTTGTTGAAGTAGCGGCCACGGTTGATGGCGAAGCGCGCGTTCATCTGACGGACAGAGTCACGGTTGCCCAGTTTGCTGTCATCGATGTACTTGAACCAATTGTAGTACTTCTCATACTCCTGCTTCCAGACTTCCTTCGTGGGAGCCAGATAGATGTAAGCGCTGTCTTCGCGTGCGATATATCCGAGCCAACCGTAGAGGTTGTTGGACAGGCGCATGACAGAGTCTGCATAGACAATCTCACCATCCACGATATCCTGCATCACGGAAGACTGCTCGTCCAGCTCATAGACATCGAACATCTGATAGAAATGGGCGACGCTGTCAAGGCCCTCCTCCTGTTCCAGCACTTCACGCAGGTTGGGGAAGAAGGTCTGCTTACGTGGCAGCTTGTAGAACACACCATTGCAGGCAATGTTGTTCTTACTCACGAAGGGAACGTCGTTGAGCGTATTCGAGGTCAGCACCATGTACTTACCATTCCACATACGAACCGAGTCGTTGGTGAGGGAGTTCACCGAGCGGCCGGCCATCGCCATGTGGTTCTGCATGAACTGAATGACGGCAGCGTTGTCCTGGTTCTTACGCAGGTTGCCGTTGTTATCGACTTCACGCTTCTCAGCCTCATAGACGGCGATGACGCTATCGGCCTGCTCCTGGGTGATGACGGGAGCCCACAACGTGAAGGACTGGGGCGACTGCAGCACAGCATCGTAACCGACATGCTTAGCCACCTGAGAGAAAGGCTTCAGGTCGGGGTCTGCAAGGACATACTCCCACAACGTGGGGGCATCAACAATGCCGGCACCTGCTTCATCGCCATAGTGCTCATCCCACGCATCAGTACATGACACCATAGCCAGCGGCAGCACTGCGAGAGCGAGGAATGCGTTGAAATATTGTTTCGTCTTCATAATCTGAATGTATCTTCTTATTCTTGGGATTACGATGATTAGAGGTCATCCTCGCCGGCGCCTTCGGTGTCGATACCATAGACGCTCTTGGGAACGATTTCAATGTAGTCGAACATCAGCTCGGCACCGCCCTCCGACCATACACTGCGGATGCGGATGGTGTGCTGTTTATCACCCGAGAGGTGACCTGTGTAGATGACACGGCGGATGGTGTTCGCGATATTACAGAACGGATGCGAATTACTCAGTGATAACGCTTCATCCTTCAGAGGACTGGCATTGTTGATATTGATGCATCGGACGCTGGCGGGACCGTGGTACCAACCTTGGTTGTGCAGGTCTTTCTTGTTCTGTTCGGCAGTCTCCATATACTTGGACGTATTGTCATTGACAAGGAGCTTCTGCCAACCGGTCTTATCGGTCCAACCTGTGGAACGCATGTCAAGAGGAATACCCTGCGGCAGGCCATCGACATAGAACTGACCGATACCGCGGCTGGGAATCAGCGCGAAGCCCAGGCGGATCTGGTACTGGCCATCGGGCACGGGGGGCAAACGGAAGGTCATGTCATACAGGCCTTGGTCGGAACGGAGGTTGAACTCATCGCCCTCATAGCTCCAATAGTAGTTACGGGCACCCTGGTAGATGAAGTCACCATCGTTGCTGGACTCTACATTTTCCAGATAGCCCGACGGGAAGATGTAGTTCTTGCAAGCCGTTGTCTTACTGTCGGTAGCATCATTGAGCAGATTCGTCTGCATTGTGCGGATATCATTGTTCATCAACTCAGGCCAGAATGTATAAAGGTCCATGCGCATACGTGCGTTGAAGACATGGTTTTGCGTGTCTGAACCATAGTCTATCAGACGGTCAATGTAGTAATATACGCCGTTCTCGCAGTTCTGGTCGTTGCGCATCTCCTCCACCACATCCTTATAGACCATGGCACCACGCTCGTAGAGGTTAGGACGACGGGGGTCATAGATATGGTTGAGATAGACGACACCCGGCTGATTGTCCAGAGAGGTCTGCTCGCTATCCTCGTGGAACTCATTGTTCGGATAGACGCACTCGACCTTCAAGGTAGAAAGCGGACTCATTGTCTGGTACCACTCAGTAGGATTGATGAGCGTGCGCAGGATAGTGCAGTTGGAGTAGAGCTTCTCATAGACACCACGACGGGGCAAGAGATGGTAAGCGATCAGCTTGTGCAAGGGGTTGCGTGCATCCTTCAGCGCACTGGCGGACTTGCCGTAGTAGCTCTCCCCTGCCCCTTCGGGATAGACGGTGCAGGCATAGTCGTAGAGATCCTCCCACGTATAGATGTTCTTGTTGTACGTCACATCAGGATACTCGCTGTAGTGGTTCAGCACCTCATCCTGTACACAGAAGGCGGTGTAACCATAGTTGCGGGTACGGGGCACCCAGCACCAGTTGTTATGGTTGTCGGAGTGATAGAGTCCTTCCAATTCCTCAAAATCGTGGTAGTTATAGGACTCATCCTTGCGACGTACCAGGTCGTCGTTGAGACCGGTGAGCAAGAGGCACTGTGCCCAGATGCTGAGCGTGGGGTCTTTCTTGATGACATCCGGGAGGAGGTCGCTGGATGCGCGAACCATGCCATCGACAGGATGTACAAAACCGTTCAGCACGGTGTCATTGGCCAACTCATAGATGACGCGACCGGTACCGTTGATGATGAACGTGGAGACCTCTTCCTCGCCATACTCGGTTTGAATGACGATGGGGACCTCCTCCAACTTCAAGGCGCGGCCCAGCATGTTGTTCTCCTCCATGAAGGTGATACCACGGAGGTCGGACAGGGTAAAGGCACTGGAGGCGATGGTCATGGTGCTCACCAGCGTGTCGCATTCCTCATTGGAAAACTCTTCCACCGATGAGAGGCCTTGCGAGGCCAGGTAGCTGTTCACGGCCGCATTCGTGGGGGCAAAGCAGGTGTAGGTGCCGTAGGTTGAGAAGAGGTCCATCTTGCCGGCTTTCTCCACCATACGTGCGAAGAGCGAGAAATCCTCATGATTCTTGAGGTAATCACTCAGCATGTCCTTCTGCTCAGTCTTCTGATACTCCTCGGGAATATCATCCTTACATGACGTGACGATCAGGGTCATGAACGCCAGCGTCGTCAAGAAGGTTAGAACGGGAATTCTATAATACTTATTCATGATGATACTATGATTTATGCCAATGATTAGAATTCTTCATCCTCCTCATTGCCTTGTTGATAGATTCCTTTCTGGTTGAGATTCGGATTCTTCTTGACCTCGTCCTTGTTGTAAGGCCAGAAGACATGTGCCCAGCTGGGGTAAGGCTTCGACGAGTTGCGGGAACCGCACTTGGCGGGCACGCTGTTGAGTTCGCCGAGATCATAACCAGCCTGACGGCTGTAGCGGAGCATGTCGAACCAGTTCTTGCCTTCGAACAGCAACTCAGCACGGCGCTCGTTGCGCAACAGCTCCTTCAGCTGGTCGCGGTTGCGGGTGGCTGTATTCGTGTTCTTCAGCTGGCTGGCAGGATTGGTGACAGAACGGTTGGAGACCACCTCGATGAGGTCGAAGGCCTTTGCCCACAAGTCAGTGTTGGTAGCCAACGTGGCGTCATCCGTAGATTTCATCATGTAAGCCTCTGCTTCCATCAGCATGACATCCGTCAGGCGGTAGAAGATCCAGTTGCGATCCATGTACGAGCGAATACCAAACGGAGCACCGGATGTCGTAGAGGTGTAGTTGATATACTTACCACCTTCTACGGAGACCGCGAAAATGGAAGCCACGCCCTTACGGGTGACACCTTCATTGTAGCCGTCATCCACCTGCATACTGCAGAAGTAGCGGGTATCATAGGCGTTGCGGAATACCGACCATTTGCCACTGGCACCCTGTGCTTCATTCACGAGGTCGGACATTGGGCGCAGGAAACCGGCACCGCTGTTGACAACGCCGTAATCCTTGTCTTCATTGGCGGACCCATAGTACTCACCCAGCGCGGAGCTCTTGATGTAAGGACTGGTCTTACCGGTGTTGTTGAACGAGATCTCGAAGATACTCTCGTAGCTGTTGCCCAGACCGAAGATGGCATTGAAGACATCGTTGGGGGTAGCAGCTGCGTTCTTGTAGAGATACGCGGTGAGGTTGCCCGATGACGCAGCGATGGCTTCGGGAGAATAGCCGCTACCCACCATGCTCTTGCCATAGTTCTTCTCGTATTCACGTTTCTTGACAGCCATAATCTCATCAGCACAAGCGATCACCTTGTCGTAGTCGCCACGCCAGAGATACATATCACAAAGCATCGCATTGATGGCAGAGCGTGTAATGCGGTTGCAATTGCTGTTGATGCTTCCGTTGTCGCGATCGTTATCCGAGGTGGCAGGATAGTGCTCCAAGGCATCAGCCTTCACGGACTCCAAGTCGGCTATCAACTCGTTGAGGACATTGTCGAAGGAAGTAGGCGCCAAGCTCTGCACCTCATCTTCCTGCTGAATACCTTCGCGATAGAAGGGTACAGCATCGAAGGTACGGATGAGATACCAGTAGCAGAGGGAGCGGAGCGCCGTCATCTCAGCGATGGTGGCCTGGACGTCGCTCTGTCGGTAGGCAGGATCTTTCTCATGCACCTCGGGCGCCATACGGATAATCGTATTACACTTGTTGATGACATAGTAGAACGAGGACCAGTCCGTAAACTGGTTGGAGGGTAACAGGTTGTTCACCAGCGCCTGGTAGAGGTCATCGAAACTGTTGACATCCGAGCGGCCGTCCATGTCCTTGCCACGGACTTCACCCCACACGATGCAACGGGCGATGAAACTACTATTCTGCATGGCCGTGTAGCAGCCGGACACCATCTGGTCCACGTCTTTCTTCTCATCCCAGAAGTTATCCTCTGTGACGATGTCACGAGGGGTAATCTCCAAGAAATCACCACAACTGACCAGCAGTAGCCCTGCACAGACGTAGCAGGTATGCTTGATAATGTTTTGAATGATGTGTTTCATAATAGGTAATATCTTTAGGATGAGATTAGAAACCAATGGTGAGACCTACGGTGTACGACTTCGAGCGCGGTGTCTGGTTGTTATCCGTCGTCACGCCATAGCCGCCATAACCGATTTCAGGATCCACACCGGAATACTTGGTGAGACAGAAGAGGTTGTTGGCACTCACATAGACATTGAGGGTTTTCATGTGCCACTTCT
This sequence comes from uncultured Prevotellaceae bacterium, assembly GCA_946415705.1. Taxonomy (GTDB): domain Bacteria; phylum Bacteroidota; class Bacteroidia; order Bacteroidales; family Bacteroidaceae; genus Physcousia. Next base: position 25,585 of record CAMKTN010000023.1, on the reverse strand, counting down.
TGAGAATCTTGGGATCGATGCTGTAGCTGAGCTGCAGGTAGTTCAGACGCAGGAATGAACCATCCTCTACAAAGCGGTCGCTGACCAGCGTGTTGTAGTTCAACGAATTCTCAGCACCGCCGTTGAGGGCACGCGGAATCGTGGTCACATCGCCTTCCTTACGCCAACGGTAGTTAACGGCCTGGCTCTGGTTGTTGTTGCTGGTCATGGCTTCCATGTCCAGACGTGCCATGTTCAGGATGTCGTAGTTCACACGATAGTTGAACTGCGCATTCAGCGTCAGACGCTCATAGTGGAGCTTGAAGCCGAAACCACCCGTCAGCTTAGGCAGAGAGTTACCCAGATAGACAATGTCGTACTTGTCGATATTACCGTCGTGGTTCACATCCTCGTAGATGGCATCACCGCCCTTGAAGGGATAACCTACGCGTGAGCCATCCTTATAGCCAAAGCGCTGTTGGATGGGGTTGCCCTCTGCATCGCGAATGTATTCGCCATTCTCATTGACAGCTACGGGGAACGTGATGCCGGCATTCAGGCAATCCTGCAACGTCTGGAAGCCTTGGTTGGCCAGGCTCTCAGGCATCTTGCCACGTGTGATGGACTTCGCGGTCTCGTAGGAATACTGATAGACGCCCTTGCTGCGGAAGCCGTAGATAGAACCAAACGGGTTGTTGATCTGTACGCGCTGTACCACACTGCGGTTCGCCTCCTTCCACTCGATGTTCAAGGTATTCAGGATGAGGGGATCCATCTCCGTGATGACGTTGCGGTTGTTGGCGAAGTTCACGTTGAGGTCGAGGTAGAACTTACCTTTCTTCAACAGGCGCTCACCCAGGATCTGGAACTCCCAACCCTTGTTGACCATATCACCCACATTGCGGTAGGTCAGGCTGCTCCAACCATTGGAGCTGGGGATACCGGCATTCCACATGAGCATGTCCTTAGTGGTCTGGTGGTAGAGTTCGACGATGAACTTCAGACGATCCTCAAAGAAACCGAGGTCGAAACCAATGTTCCAGGTGTATTTGTTCTCCCACTTCAGGTTCGTCAGCTTCAGACCATTGGGATTCATGGCATAAGTGCCGAGGTAGGGAGCACCCTGTGAGAAGCTGTTCATGTAGAGGTAGTCAGAGGTCGGCGGGTTACCTACCCAACCCCAACCTGGACGAACGCTGAACATGGACATCTTCGCCTTGTCGCGAACGACCTTCATCCAGGGCTCATCGATGATATTCCAACGAGCGGAGATGGCGGGGAACCAACCCCAACGGTTGTTGGGACCGAACTTCGTCGTAGCATCCAGACGCATGGAGAAGTCCAGCATATAACGGCTCTTATAGCTGTAGTGCGTGGAGAACGTGTAGTAGAGACTGCGCCACTCGTTGAAGCCACTGCCCATGCCACTGGGATAAGCACCTGCGGTGACCGTGGACAGGGTGGTCGGCAGACGATAGACATTGGAGCTCTGGCTGCTGGAGCTACCGCTGACCAACTGGAAGCGGCCCAGGGCCAGGAGGTAATGATCTTCGTTCTTGAAGTGAGGCTGGAACGTCAGCGTATGCGTGGTCGTGAAGGCCAGGTTCTTACGGCTGAAGCTATAGGCCGAACCATTATCATAATAAGGTGTGCTCACCAGCGAACGCGGGAAGTTCTGATCGGTGTAGTCATTATAGACATTCATCACCACACGTCCGTTGTAGCGCAGCTGATGGCTGCTGTCATCCAAGCCGAGCAGTTTGTACTCCAACTCCAGTTCCGGTGTGATGTCATAGGTCGTCTGGTCGTTCTTTGCCAGCTCAGCGACAGCCAGCGGGTTGTGGAGGTTACGCTGGTCATTGAAGCGGTTGGAGAAGGGATTCGTGCCACCTACGATATCAGGATCGCCGTGATTGGTGAAGGCGTACTGAGGCACGATATAGTAGTCACCCGTGTCGTATTCATTGCCGTCGGCATCGCGCTCATAACGATACGGTGACAGGTTAGGCATCTTCGTGCGGGCGATACCAATCAGACCTTCGTAGTTGCGGTGGTTCTTGGTGTATGTCAACGCGAAGTTGGAGATAATCTTGATGCGGTCGTTGACATAGTAGTCAAGGGCCATACGCGTGGAGAAGCGCTGGAGCTTCTGCTTGATGACGGTACCCGTCTCATGGTCGTAACCGGCAGAGATGCGGAACAGGGTCTTCTCATCACCACCGGAGATGCTGATGTAGTGGTTCTGGCGCAGACCATTCTGCTGCACGAGATCCAACCAATCGGTGTTCTTGTTGAACATCAGATACTCAGAATCAGACTCCACATAGTTGAACTCGGGGATACTGGAGATGAGGGTCTGCTGTGTGGGGTTGAAGTAGGCTTCCTTCAGCATCATGGTGTATTGGTCACCTGTCAGCAGATCAATACCCTTCGGCTGATGTGTCATGGTCAGCTTTACAGAGTAGCTGACCTGCGGAGCGCCGCGCTGACCACGCTTAGTAGTGATCTCGATGACACCGTTGGCACCCTGAGAACCCCAGATGGCCGTAGCGGCAGCATCCTTGAGGACCTTGATGTCCTCGATATCCTCGGTGTTCACATTCAGGAGCTGTGCGAACTTCTCTTCATTGGCTGTAGCCGTGTCGAAGTCACTCATATCCACGTTCCATACGTTGCCGTTCACCACAATCAAAGGCTCGTTGCTGGTGAGCGTGGATACGGTGGAGGCACCGCGCAGTCGCATACTCGTGCCGGAACCCAGGTCACCGCTGTTGGCCACAATATCCAGACCGGCAATACGGCCCTGCAGGGCTTCATCCACGGAGGTGATACCGAGACCTTCGAACTCCTTGGCGGAGAGGCTCTGGGCTGAGAAGCTGACCTCTCGCTCGGGGATGGCCAGACCTGAAGTCTTCAGCTTCTTCTTGGCTGTGACCTGCACCTCGGTCATCTGCTTTGCATTCTCTTCCATCTTCACCTTGAAGACGGTCTTATTGATGGGCAGCGTGATGGTCTTGAAACCCATATAGCTGAACTTCACCTTGTTCTTCTGACTCTTGACAGGAAGCACGAAGTTACCGTTCATATCCGTCACTGTGGCGTTGACCATACGGTTGGAAGCATCGATCTCCACCACGTTGACACCCGGCAGTACATCAAAGTCATCACTGACCGTACCGCTAATGCGGGTGATTTGTGCCATCGCCAGTGAAGACACCAGCAGCAGGCCCATCGTCATGTAAATTTTCAGTGCTTTCATTTGTTATAGTACTTTAGGGGGATCATTTGACTAGGATGTTTCTTGCGGATGGGTGATGGCTCAAACCCTCCTTCTTCGGGGTCGGTGTCCGTGGGCACAGGCAGCCACTCCGGATATTCGGGCGATGGGAAGCCAGCAGGGAGGAACTGAGTAGCCTCGTCGTAGATGAGCGCCTTGTCAATCAGGTGTGTCACCACGTAGGAAGAGGAGAAGATGGTCTTGTCGGACTTGGTGAACAGATACTGACGGGACATCTGGTTGCTGTGGATGCCGTCGTCAATCACGTTGGCCACAACGCCTGCTCCCGACTCCTTATGCGTCTTGATACGGAAGGTACCAGTCTTATGGTCGAGGGTGACATCTACACGACGGAAGCGGTTCAGGTCCAAGTCAATGGATGAGGTCTCAAAGACGCCTGCCGTGTCAGCGCCACCGATGAACAGCGAACCGTCCTGGAAGTGGTAGCGCAGGAAGTTGTCGATGACATCCTGCATTGTCTGCAAACGGTCGTCAGCCTCAGCCTCCAACAGGTCAATCTCAGCACTGCGAATTTCTTTCTGAGCTTCGGGGAGAGCGTCAAGCTCGTTGGTAACATAGTCAGCAAGGGCATTCTTGAAGGTCTCCCACTCCTTACGCTGGTCTGCGCTGGGCAGCTTGCCAGCAGCGACAAGGGCGTCGATTTCAGAGTTCTGAGGAATATATACCGTGTAGTGATAGTTACCGAAGATGGTGATGGGGTTACCAATGGTGGGGTGACCGTCCATCTCATGCTTGGTCTCCACGAAGGATGCTTCCTTCAACAGGTTGGCAAAGGAGGCGTACTCGGGATGCGTGTCCACATCGGTCATGATCTGGTAAGGACTGGTGAGCGTGGTCTGCGGAAGGGCGCTGAGTACATAGGTCACACCATTACCTTTCTCCGTCATATCAAAAGTCAGCTCCGGTGTCACGGCGATAAACTCGCCTTTCGATGCCAGGTAAGAACCTGCGATACCGGTCACGGTGTTTCCCGAGAACTGTACCTTGACAGGACTGCCGGCCTTGGTCTGATAGAACTCCTGACCCGCATGGAACGGAGTGGAAGGACGCTGACCATGGACAATGATACTGTTATCCATCAGGTCGTAGAGGCGGTTGGCCACGACGGTGATGTTAGGTGCGGTCATACGTGTATCCGTCATCTGCCAGTTCTCGTCCAACTTGAACGCGTCAGCACGCATGGGCAGGGTTGAGCTACCGGTCGGGAGGTAGAAAAGGAACGCGGTAGGCTGATTGCCATCCGTCAAAGAATATGGATCAATATAAAAACCATATGCATTGTCGATGGCCAGGAGATAGCTATACGTGCTACTCATGGAGTTCAAATAGGCATTGAACTCGTTCAAGCGCCAGGTACCTTGGTAGCTTGTTCCCGTAGGATCATAGTCCTGAACACGGTTGGCAATCGACAGCTTCTTATTTTCATCTGTCTCATCGGCAAACAGTGATGCCGGGAAACCTACGGACTGGTGACGGGGAGCTGAGAAAACCTTGGTGAGCTCATAAACGGCACCATTGCAAGCCAGGAAGCAGCTATCAACGTCATCCACGGTAATACCCATGTTATCGGAAGCCGTATTCTTGACACCGGAGAACTTACTGGGGACAGTGCTCTTGAAGCTCGTCTGCATGCAGTTGTCCAGGAACGGGATCACGAGGTTGTCAGGAACCTTCCTCCAGTCATAGTCGTACTTGGCACCGATGGCAGCACCGTCGTTGCGCAGGTAAGACTCCATCCACTCATTCGTGGGAACGAACATAGCGGCTGCATCACGACTCATGGGCGTCGAAGGATCTGTATAAATCGCATATTGGTTCCATCCCGGATCAAAGCCATTGCTGGAGCTGGCAATACCAAGGCGGTTGATGACATTGACGACCGTACCGTCTTCCTTGGTATATTCTGTCAAGCCGTGATTCAGAGAGGAGTTGAAGTAGCGCTTCGTATAAAAGACATCGCGCGAACCATCCTCATTGGTAATCGTATTATAAATCTGAGGATAGCTAAAACGCTCCAACAGCTCGCTGAAGATGCTGAACTGCGGCTTCTGGCGGATAATCTCGGCCATATTGGGCAGCGGCTCCGGAACCTCGTCAAGGATATGGATGTAACCATTCTGACAGGTGATGTCCTGCAAATAGGTCTTGCCTGCATCCTTAGACCATGTGCCGTTATTAATGGAGATGGCATGGCCATTGACATAACTGCGGTTGACAGAACGTGAAGCACCATTGGAAATCACTGCGAGGTCCTCGTTGGTGATACCGCTCTGTGACATAAAGCCAGGCAGGAAGTGCACCATCGGAGCCACTGTAGCATCCTGATAAATCTTGATGCTCTCCTTGTTGCGGACATCGGACCAATAGTCAATGACAGCGCCGTTGTCATCCAAGCGGTAAGGATTCACCACTGGCATATCTGAATTCTTCAGCACAGTGATGGAGTCGTCCAGTTCCATACGGGAGTCACGACGCATCGTTCGACCTTCGAACGGCTCTGTGGAGCCATTGCTCTCGTTGTCGAGCAACTCGATCAGATAAGCGCTGTTGATCATCGAACCCTTCAGCAGGCGACGTTTTTCAGCGCGCGACAGCTGCGACACGGATGTGAGGCCACGCTTTGAGAGGAAACGCTGCCAGGCGGCATCGTCAGCCACGAAGATGGTCATACTACCCGTCAGACGTAGCAGCTCAGGGTAATGGGCATCTGCAAGGTCCGGGTCGTTAATCAGCGCCAGCGTCTGCGTAAACTGACCTCGTTCCTCCAGTTCTTCATAGATGCTGCTTCCCAACCATTCCGGCGTACCCGTGAGCAAATCGTCCTTACAGGACGAGATACTCATAGTGCCGCCGAGCAGCAAGAGAGCAGCAAACGTGCGACTCGCTCTATTCACGAGCCTTCGTTTGAGAATACTGTTTTCCATTCAGTGAAATAATGATGATTTAGTTGATTTCCTTTTGGTTGTGGCACCCGCATGGTGCCGAGAGTAGTGCTATTACGGGCTTTTTAGACCCTAATTGGTGTCAAAGTTACAACAATTCTTAACACCTTGTTCAAATTTCAAACAATATTTTCAAAAATGTGTTGTGAAACATAAAAACAACCTCATACAGACTCGCATCCGTATGAGGTCAATCAAAAAAATAAGTAAGAACGAATCAGTATTGCTCGTCCTTGTTGGGGAAGTCGCAGCTCTTGACATCTGAGACATAGTTCCCAATGGCATCGGTCATCACCTCAAAGAGGTTGGCATAACGGCGCAGGAACTTGGGGGAGAAACCTTTGTTCATTCCTAACATATCATGTACCACAAGGACCTGACCATCGCAGGCACCACCGGCACCGATACCAATGATGGGGATCTGGACGCTCTTGGTGACCTCCTCGGCCAGCAAAGCCGGAATCTTCTCCAGCACAATGGCGAAGCAACCCACCTCGGCCAAGGCCAAGGCATCAGCACGTAGTTTCTCGGCTTCTGCAGCTTCCTTTGCACGCACGGCATACGTACCGAACTTATTGATACTCTGCGGCGTAAGGCCCAGGTGGCCACACACTGGAATGCCGGCATCAAGGATAAGACGGATGGCAGGGAGAATCTCTACCCCACCCTCCAACTTCAACGCATCGCAACCGGTTTCCTGCATAATGCGGATGGCATTGCGGGCAGCATCCTCGGGATCCACCTGATAGGTGCCAAAAGGCATATCACAAACCACCAACGCACGCTTTACGCCACGCACCACACTACGGGCATGGTAAATCATCTGGTCAAGGGTGATGGGGAGGGTCGTCAGATTACCGGCCATCGTGTTGGAGGCACTGTCACCTACAAGAATGACATCCACACCGGCGCCATCTACGATCTGGGCCATCGAATAGTCATAGGATGTGAGCATGGCAATCTTCTTACCGCTCTGCTTCATTTCAAACAGACGATGCGTCGTCACTTTACGGGTATCATCTACCAAATATCCAGCCATAATATATATTAAATAGGTGTTCTTAGATGTTTTTTGTAAAAATCGGCTGCAAAAGTACAGTTTTCTCCTCATTTTACCTTATCTTTGCGCACAAATTTGACACAAAAGGCATAAAATGGCAGAAATAAGACCTAAAAAGGCAAGCCTCGACCACGTCCTGAAATACATGGGTATCTTTGGTGGCGTGCAAGGACTGATGATGCTAATGGGCGTGGTCCGCAATAAACTGGCATCACTGTTCCTGGGGACTGCCGGCTTTGGTCTTATGGCCATCTATGCCAGCATCGCAGAGCTGGTGCAGAGCAGCTCGAACATGGGTCTGCCGATTGCCTCCGTGCAACGGATGTCGGAACTGTTCGAGTCGGGCGACGACGCTGCCATCAGCCATTTCGTGAAGGTTGTGCGCACATGGAGTTGCTGGGCTGCCATGCTGAGCATGGTGCTCACATTGACGCTGTCACCATTGTTGGCAGAGCTCTTCTTTGAAGGGGAACCATCCCGTCTTTGGGATATCATGCTGCTGGCACCGATGATCGCCATGGCCATCATCTTTGCTGGGGAGGCTTCCATCCTCAAGGGTCTGCGCCACCTCAAACGGGTCGCTTCCATCTCGGCCATCTGTGCGGTGACCACGCTGTGCCTCACCGTTCCTTTCTTTTGGGCCATGGGCTTACAGGGTATCCTCCTGTCATTGAATGTCAGCACCCTGGCGATGCTCGCCGTCCATCTGGCTTTCACCATTCCGCTGTTTCCATGGCGCATCGGGCTTTTTTCACGTGATATTTTCCACGCAGGTCTCCCCTTGATTCGTATCGGTATCCCCTACGTGCTGGCGGCTGTGGTAGGCACGGGCTGTGCCATGCTGCTGCAGGCGGTCCTCAAGCGTGAGAGCTCCGAGGAGACGCTGGGACTCTACCGCGTGGCCTACACCCTCATGGTGAGCTATGCCGGCATCGCCTTCTCGGCTTTTGAAGCCGACTTCTTCCCCCGCCTCTCCAGCGTCAATCACAGCTGTCAGGACCGCAACGAGGTCATCAACCAACAAATCCGTGTGGGTGTGATGGTGATAGCTCCCCTGTTGCTTGTCATGCTGGTGTTTATGCCCGTCATCCTCTCGCTTCTGTTCAAGGATGACTTCCTACCAGCTGCCGACATGGCGCTCTGCGCTGTCTTCTTCACCTTCCTACGGGCTATTACGATACCCATCGGCTACACAGCACTTGCATGCGGAGACTCCATGCGCTATATGCTGATGGAAGCCATTTACGACGTGGTTTCCCTCCTCCTCATCGCCTATGGCTACCATTATCTGGGTCTTATGGGGGCTGGCATCGGTCTCTCCCTCTCGGCCCTCTTTGACCTCCTGCTGATAGGTATCACCTATGGTGTCATCTATCGCTTCCGTATGACTGTCGCCACCGCACGTCTGGCCATCGGGCAGACACTCCTCGTAGGGACCTGCCTGGGTATTTGTCTTCTCCTGCCACCGACCGTAAAGTATATCACAGGTTCGCTCCTCATCGCGCTGTCGATGGCCTACAGCTATCGCTATCTCAGCCGGGAATCCAACGTCATCCTCAAAATCCGTAACAAGCTACGTCGATGACTGCCAATCCACGCCCTACACCCGAGGTGGCTGTACTTGTGGCGGCCTACAATGCAGCTGCTACCCTGCCACAGACCCTGGCCTCGCTGCGCCGCCAGACCCTGGATCGCATTGAGATTCTCTGCGTGGATGACTGTTCCACAGATGATACCCTAACCATCCTGCAGGCACAAGCGGCTGAGGATGCCCGCATCCGTGTGTTCCAGACACCTGTCAACAGCGGCCATGCCGTGGCACGCAACCTGGCCCTGCGACATGTGACAGCGCCGTATGTCTGCATGGTAGATGCCGACGACTGGCTCTCCGACGACTGTCTAGCAGCTGCCGTCCACACCTTCCATGCTCATCCGCAGACGGACTGTGTTATGCTACGTCTCATGCAGCATTTCCAAGATACGGGGGAAGAGAAGGATTATGGACTCCCCGCAGCTTTACAAGGGGACAACGCCATCAGCGGAAAAGAAGCTTTCGAGCTTTCCATGGACGGCTGGAAGCTGCATGGCCTTTACCTGATACGTACCGCCATCCATCGCCAGCATCCTCTTGATACCACGACACGCCTGTACAGCGATGATAACACCTATCGTCTCATGTACCTTGCCTGTCACGAGGTGCGAGCCTGCGGCGGCATCTATTACTATCGCAAGAACGCCTCCTCACAGACCAGCGTCGAGCACTTCCATCTGCATCGCTTCGACTTCATGGAAGCCAACCTCAGTCTCCTGCTGGCCATGAAGAAAGCGGGAATATCACGTGCGCTGATTCGTCGCTTCGAGGGTAGCCGATGGATGATCTTCATTGCCTGCTACCGTCTGTTTCTTCAGCACCAGGCTGAACTTTCCGAGGCTGAGCAGCAGGCCTTACGCCCCAGATTCCTCACCATTCTCCACACCTTCCGTCCCTCGCGCCTTCCGCTTCGCTATCGATGGAAGCCAGGCTACTGGCTGACCCTCAGCATGCGTCTCTTCGACCTCCAGCAACGCATTTATTTAGCGTTTAAATATAAAATAATGTCCACGCACGCGTGATAAATCAGAAAAAACATTTACCTTTGCTCCCACAAAACTTCAATAACTACACTACTATGAAAAGAATTACCACTATCTTGTGGCTCTTATGCATGTATGCAGCTATGTCCCTGCAGGCGGCCAATCTCACGGCCGGACGTGAATACTACATCGTCCTGGGCATCTATGACAAAGCCCTGGGTTCCAGCAGCGACGGCACCTCCCCTGCCCTCTCCGCCATTGGCACCAACGAGGATGTCAACAGCTATATCTTCGTCGCCGAAGAGTCTGGGCAGAGTGGTTATGTCCTGCTGAAGCAGAAGAGCACGGGCCGCTATCTGGCTGCCAGCACATCTAATTCTTATAGTGTCGTCTTTCAAAGTAATAAAGGCACGGGCGACGCCTATTGTTGGAAAGCAGAGGAAGGTCCCCAGCATCAACTGGTCAACAAGCGCAATACCGGCAAACAGCTGGGTATTGACGGCGGCCAAAGCGGAAAGGACTATGTGAGTGTCTATTACGACAAGAACCGTGGCTCGCATGCCGAATTCGACATTATCCCCGTAGCTGGAACGGACATCACCGACGCACGTCGTGCCTACGAGAGCGATATCTACACCAATGCCATCGGTCGTCAGGAAGTGGATTACTTCAAGATCTATGACAAGAAGATTTCCTATTCCGACCCCATCGACATTCATATCTCAGCTTCGGAGGAAGCCATCCGTGGCCAGGCATCACGCGTCACGCTGGGCAGCCTCGACACCTGGCTGATCTTCGATAACATGAAGCCCGCAGATCTCTTGAGTTCCCCTGACATCTATCGTGTCTATATCGGCACTTCGCAAGCGAAGGTCGGTACCAACTGTCTCGTCGAGATCTACCTGAACGGCTCCGTTATCATCCCGACACGCGCCGGCGGCAACAGCCTCCATGCCCTCACGCTCTACTCCGAGCCGAACTGCGAGGGTACCACGACATGGGTTGGTACTGATGTCACCAAGTCAACTCTTGACCGCTTCAACAATATGGCCCGCAGCTTCGTTCTTAAGCGCGGACACATGGCCACAGTGGCCACCGGCACCAATGGCACGGGCTACAGCCGCGTCTATGTGGCCGACCATGCAGACCTCGTCATCAACGAACTGCCCACGGCGCTGGACCGCCGCATCACATCGGTCTTCGTGAAGGCTTGGCCGTATCTCTCCAAGAAGGGATGGGCCGACACGGGCGGTGCCACGAAAGGCCCGTCATTGGGAGCTACATGGTATTGGTCCTGGAGCGCAGGGTATAGCTCCACCTCAAACATGGAATATGTCCCCTGCCGCCAACACAAATATTGGCCGAGTGCCAGCGATGTGAACTACAAGACAAGCACGGCAGCCTTCTCCATCAACGAGCCTGAGCACTCTGAGCAGCACACATCCTGTGCCTGTGGCGGTACCGTGGATGCGTGGTACTGCACAACCATCACACCCAACTTCCAAGCCGGTGGCGGACGCATCGGTTCTCCCCAGCCGACAGACTTCAGTTGGTTGTACGACTACTTCACAAAAACGGACAATATGGCTTATCGCTGTGACTTCGCCGTCACCCACGCCTACTGGCAGGTCAGCGGACGCAGTGCAGCGGACTACGCCTCATGGTTCGCCAGTGAATGTAAGAAGGTATGGGACAACACCGGTCGCCCGCTATGGCTGACTGAGATGGAGATGAGTGCGTCCTGGCATAGCGAACAAAGCGGTTTCTCCGAGGAGAAGTTCCGTTCCCTCTTGCAAGCAGTACTGGAAAAGCTCGATGAATGTGACTATGTGGAACGCTATGCTATCTACAACACCGACGTAAACTGGAAGAGCCACATGTTCTATAATGAAGGTGGATTCACCCCATCTGGCCAGGTCTATCGCGACCACCATGCTACATTTGCCTACAACAGCAAATACACCAAGGTGCCCATTTGGTGGGCCCCCTCGGCTAAGAAACCGTCCTTCACGATGGAACAGAGCTCAACGGGAAAGCTTTCCTTCCGCATCAACAACCCCAATGGCGACCTCACGGAACGCATCGTGGTAGAACGTCAGGCGGGCGGCGATGGCGATTGGGAACCCATCGGTGAAATCACAGACCGTTATCGCTTCGACAACAGCGTCCAAAGCCTCACGAATGTGGATCCCACAGGCATGGACCTGGAAGCAGACCGTTTCCGTGTGACGGTGACCACCCTCCTCGGCAAGACCGTCAGCAGCTCGTCTGCCGATCTGGGCTTCCTCACCAATCCGGGTATCGAGACGGACTCCAAAGATGAAGTCAACGGCTGGACCTGCACACGTGATGCTGCCAACGGCTACACTAAGGCCGCCTCGGGTGACACCTACTTCGAGGTATGGGACGGCACCGCCAGCAAGATCAACTTCGACTACTCCCAGACGGTGACAGACCTCACCCCAGGTATCTACACCCTGTCTGCCAACGTCTTCAATACCACCGACAATGTGGACGGTGCCACCGTCAACGGTGCCGTAGGTCTCTATGCCCAGACCTCCACGAGCCTCTACTTCGCTCCTATCACCGACGACACGTCCATCGCCTCCGATGCCCAAGACTTGTCCGACGTACCCCTCACCACCTTAGACCGCATCATCGTCTCCGACAACTACCTGCGCGTAGGTATCCGTAACATGGGTACCATGTCAGCACGCTGGGCGGGCGGTGATAACTTCGTCCTCAAGCGCATAGGCAGCCTCACTGGTGTGGACACCGGACGGGAACGTGCACTGGCCGACATCCAGATCTATCACCTCATGCCAGCCCTCGATGAGCAGGCGACCAGCGATGTCAGCGTTCCGCGCGATGCCTCCGCCTTCATCATCAACCCCGATGCCAACCGCGGTGACAGCTACGGCTGGGAGGGAAAGAATGTAGGCTACAAGACCGACAACGAATCTTACGATGGCGTCAGCACCAACACCTACTGGAACCAGTGGAAGTCCGGTGAGTACAGCTCAAGCCTCACACAGGAGATCACAGGCCTGCCGGCAGGTAAATATACCTTCAGTGCCATCCTGCGCGGACAGAACACCGCCACCATGACCCTCTCCGCTACAGCCAACGCCATCTCCGTGTCGAAGACCATCACCGGCACCGGCACGACCTCGCCCGAGGGCAGTCCCTATGCCAATGGCTGGCAGGTGGTGACGACTGATCCTATCATGGTGGACAACGGTCAGACCCTGGCCATCTCCTTCGAAATGACATCCTCGGCCACAGCTTGGTGGAGCGCAGACCACTTCGCTCTCACCCTTGTGGAGATTCCAGCATCTCGCACGGGCATCACCGACCTTCCCGAGAGTGCCGCCACACGCCAGGATGCGAACTCCAGCATGTATGACCTCCTTGGCCGCCGCATCGCTCAGCCATCATCACAACTGAAGAAAGGCCTTTACATCATCAACGGTCGCAAAGTTCTCATCAAATAACTTTCATCCTTAATCTTTAATCTTTAATCCTTAATCTCAATTAATGAGAATTCTTCTCGTAGGAGAATATTCTAACGTCCACTGGACTTTGGCCGAGGGCTTACGAGCCCTCGGCCATGAGGTTACAGTGGTCTCTGATGGCGATGGTTGGAAGGACTACCCTCGCGACATCAACCTGAAGCGAGGCCCTATCAACTCTAAACTCTCCACCCTCAACTATCTACGCCGGATCGCCTGTGTATTCCCCCGCCTGCGCGGCTATGACATTGTACAGCTTATCAACCCCGTCTTCCTCGACCTACGTGCCGAACGCATCTGGCCGTTCTATCGCTACCTGCGTCGTCACAACAGAAGTCTCTTCCTTGGGGCTTTCGGTATCGACCATTACTGGGTGAAGGTGGGCATGGACTGCAAGACCTTCCGCTATTCCGACTTCAACTTCGGTTCCCAGCTCCGCGACTATCCTTTCATGCGAACGATGATTGCTGACTGGTTGAACGGTTCCAAAGGCACCTTGAACCAGCGCATCGCGGAGGACTGCGACGGCATCATCACCGGGCTCTATGAATATGAAGCCTGCTACCGTCCCTTCTTCCCTTCCAAGACCCGCTTTATCCCCTTCCCCATCAACCTCTCCACCATCACCCCCACCTCCACTCTCAACCATAAACCGTCAGCCCTCAACTGCTTCATCGGTATTCAGCGTTCGCGTTCCTCCTATAAAGGCACCGACATCATGCTCGCGGCCCTCCAACGCCTCAAGGCTGACTACCCCGACAAGATCAACATCTTCAAAGCCGAGGATGTACCCTTCGCACAATATCAGGAGATGATGAACAACAGCCATGCCTTACTGGATCAGCTATACAGCTACACCCCCGCCATGAACGGTCTGTTGGCCATGGCCAAGGGACTGATTCTCGTGGGCGGCGGAGAACCGGAACACTACGAGCTCTTAGGGGAAAAGGAGCTGCGCCCCATCATCAACGTGAAACCTTCCGAGGAGGATGTCTATCAGCAAATCGCCGCACGTCTGCTTTCCGGCAAGGAGAACATCCATCAGCTGCAGCTGGACAGCATCGCATATATCCGTCGCCACCACGACCATATCAAGGTGGCACAACAATACTTGGATTTCTGGCAAGCCTCGCTTACTTGATGTTTCTTCTGTCAGCCTCTCACGATATCCCCATCGGGACCCTCTTCCACCACGAAGTCTGAGAAGCTGCTCCAATACGAACCATGAAAACGCGGACACGCCATCAGCGTCCACAACTCCGCCAGCGCTTCTTGCATGCCTCGCACCGATGTCCGCGTGGGTGCTGTGGTGCTATAGTGAATGGGGAAACGCGCGCTGAGCACAGGCAGTAAGCTCGGGTTATCAGTGGCAACATAGAAAGTCGTTGCCGGATCACGTTCCAGATCCTTACGCATGGCAGCTTCAAACGCGCTGAGCGGACTATGAAGGATAGACTGCGTGTTGTCCGTCTGTCGGATATGGAGGCCTACCGTTTGAGGCGTGATCATCGAAAGACGTTGTTGCAACAGCCCCTCCACCGCTGCTGACGGACGGAATAACTGCTTCAACCAATGCTTCTCCGAGGGATAGAACGTGGAACCCGTCTGTATCAGGACGCGACCGTGAAGGCGATGACGAATCTCAGCAGTCAACTCCGCATCGCTGTGTGGGGCAGATAAAATAGCTGAGATGATGTCATCCGTCAAACGGACATCGAAGGCGCGACGCTGATACAAAGAAGGTAGCCATAAGTTACGTTTCCTCGCCACGCCATAGCACAGCCACGACGTGCTTTCCACTATACGCACCGTTATGCCGCTCCGTTCCGCTGGAAGGTTCAATGCTTGGAAGAGATCGCTATAGCGTGCATTCAACTCCTGATTGCGCAACCATACAATGTCCAACGTTGCATGGCAGTCACGCGCTAATGCCAATGCCGAGATGATGGCACGCAGACGATTGCAAAGCCCCCCTATGGGAACGAGAACGATTGTATCTACCTTCGCTGCCATCTGTGCATTCTCTATTACATCCAACGAACCAGCTGAAGTGCCAACCGCCATGCGCCATGACCACCCATAGCGGTATAGTCGCAGATCATGACGCCCAACAGGCGTAAAGGCTTTACCGGATGAGCAAGGATGTCTGCCGCCATCTGGTGGTATGCTGCAGCACCTTCGGCGCAACGCTCCTTCCGCAACTGTCCCTCACCTATCTTCGCGCGCAGATAAAGGCTTCTGAGACCACGTCTGCGTTCGCGGTCTATGAGTCCTGAGGCATGGGACAACTCATCATATACACATTGCATGGCTTTCACCTGCGCCTCCCAAGAATGACTAAAACATGGACCTGTGAGACTGTTGTCATGAACAAGGATGCGGTGATATTCCTTACCTTCCATCCAATAGATGGATGGTTTCGCCAGCAACGCACGTGCGCCCAGCTCCCAATCATCCCACACACGCATCTCCTCGTTCCAACCACCGATGCCACGCAGCCACCGCGTGTTGAGCACCATAGAATGGGTGCCCAGCATGCTCGTAATCACCTGTTCTGAGAAACCACCGCCTCGCACATAGTCCCGTACTTTCCGCTGGCCGTTCACCTCCATACACACCGGTGCATAGATGATGTCATAAGCCCCCTGCTCCATCACCTTCAACACATCTCCAATGAAATCGTCCGACAGGATATCATCACTGTCAAAGAAATAGACATACTCCGTCTGGCACGCCTGCAACCCACGATTACGTGCTGCCGCAGCACCTTGTCGCAACTCGCTCAACACCTGAATCGGGAAACCGTCATCACGATGTGCCCACGCCCACTGCTGGCACACAGCCAGGCTGTCATCTGTAGATCCGTTATCGACCACCACCAACTCAAAATCATGGTTCCTGGATGCTGCGATACTGTCCAACGTCCGCACCACCCTGTCCTTCCTATTCCACACCGGAACTACGATTGTGAGTTTCATCCTTAAAAGGGTTCAAGAGTTCAAAAGCTCAGTTCTCAATTTTCAATTGTTTAGCGGCCTCGTAATATCGTTATTTCGTTATAACGTTATATCGACAATTGATTGGCCGCCAATTTTCAATTCTCAATTTTCAATTTTCAATTCTCAATTTTCAATTTTCAATTTCGTACGTACCTCACCCCATACCAAATCTTACGAAAGACCGGGATGAAATGCGTGCGCATACGGATCGACAACGAGATAGCTTCCCGCAGGGTACGCAGGAAGGCCAATGGCAACGAGTAGCGGTAGCCATAGACCGCGCCACGCGAACGCAGCACCTTCGTCTCAGAGACATGCATGCCCGTGGACAACGGACGTGTCGTACCCAGGTCAATCGGGACAATCCTCGCTCTCAGCCCACTGTCCATGGCATCTATCATGAAGATCTCCTCCTCACCGGCACTGAGCTTTGGAGAACCCAGGCCGAAGCGCTCATCGAAATGTATGCCTGCATGCCAGACGCGTGCGCGGAACGTCATCTCTAAGGAACAGGGATAGTAGCTACGAGGATGCTTGCGGTAGTCTATCTCGGCATCAGGATATTTCTTAAAATAGCTCTTGTCAACGACACTACGTATCCGCATCAAGGCAATATCCACGTCGGGATGCTGGAGGTAATAGGAGTTGACGAGGCCGAAGGCATCGCTACTGAACTTCTCGTCGTCATCAGCGAGGATACATACCGCATCCTCCAAAGGATCCTCGAGTAAGGAGTGCACCGTCTTGATGGCGGTATTGCGGCTCCGGCTCAAGCCACGTCCAGGCAGGGTGACCAGCGTGACATCCTCTCTCGACGTGAGTTCAGCAGTCAACGTCTCTGCCTCCTCACTCAGTTCCTGATAGGTCTGTTGCCATACCACCACATAATGTACCTCTAGCTCCGGTTCACGGAGTACTGCCGGTACACGCAGGATGCGCCGGTCGATCGTTGATATCAGAATAAATATTTTCATCTCTTAACCTCTTGAACTTCTTGAACCCTTGAACCCTTGAACTCTTAAACCCTTGAACTCTTGAACCCTTGAACTCTTGAACTCTTATACATTAAACGCATTAATCGCTTCAATCACATAATCGACCTCCGCATCTGTCATCATCGGCGAGATGGGAAGGCTGAGGATCTCACGGTGTATCTGTTCCGTCACAGGCAGCTTCAGCCCATGATACTCGCTGAGCGCCAGCTGCTTGTGTGGAGGTATCGGATAATGGATAAGCGTCTCTATGCCCTGTGACTTCAGCCATTGCATCAACTGCTGACGGAAGCTGGTACGGATGGGAAAGACATAGAAGACATGCTCGCGTGGATCACGCGGGATGACCGGCTCAATGATGAGCGGATTATCGATGCCCTCGATATAACATGACGCAATCTCACGGCGACGTTCGTTGTCCGCATCCAGGCGCGGCAGCTTCACATCAAGGGCCGCCGCCTGCAGCTCATCCGTGCGAGAGTTCATGCCGGGTAGCTCATGCACATACTTCGTACTGGAACCATAGTTCCCCAGCATGCGGATGGTCTGTGCCAGCGTGTCATCGTTGGTCGTCACACAGCCTGCATCACCCAGCGCGCCCAGGTTCTTGGCCGGGTAGAAGCTGAAGGCCGCCGCATGTCCCAGCGCACCCGCACGACATTCATTTTGCATGGCACCATGTGCCTGTGCCGCATCTTCAATCACCAGCAGATGGTGCTTGGAGGCATAGGCATTGATGGCTTTCATATCACATACACGGCCATACAAGTGTACGGGCAGGATGGCTACGGTACGTTCGCTGCGACAAGCATCCAGCTGTTGGACATCGATGAGATAGTCGTTGAGCGACGGTTCACACAGCACGGGCTTCAGACCCGCCTCTTGGATAGCCAGGATGGTAGCAATGAAGGTATTCGCCGGTACGATGACCTCACTGTCATCCGACCACCAGTTAAGTCGCTTGCATGCCCGCAGGATAAGCGTAAGCGCCTCCAGACCGTTGCCGCAGAGGATGCAGTGCTTCACACCGATATATTCCGCAAAATGACTTTCAAACGAGGAAACGCTGTAGCCCTGCAGGTACCAGCCGCCACGCACCACACGCGTTACGGCCTCGCTCAGCTGGGGCTCAAAGCTGTTGTTCAAACGCTTCAAGTCCAGGAAGCGCACGCCATGCAGTTCCGTATCGGTCGTGGCCGTCATCTGCTGGATGAGCGTGCGATCCAGCTCCAGCTCATAGGTGTCATAGCACACCGAACGAGCCCCGAAGCCTTCCTTTTGGAAGATGAGCCCTTCGTTGAGCCATTGGCCTCCATGCTCCGTAGAGATACCGAAGTCCAGGTAGGCCATCTGGCGGTACCGCTCGTTGATGAGGTGGCGGAACAGCAGGTCCAAGGCCCCCAGTTCACGTCCCTTCTCCCCTGCCGCGATGTATTGGATATGTGCCACCTGCGTAGTGACAAACACCAGGCACCCCGCCACGATCTCACGGTCATGACGTACCAGAAAGAGCTTGATCTGCTGTGGGAAACGAGACATCAACAGCTGCATCTCCTCCACACTATGCACGGGCGTCACGCCATGGTGGCGCGAAAGCACATCCGTGAGCAGCACCCAATACTCCTGCAACGTCGGCCAGTCCTCATCCGTCATACGGTCGATATACAGACCGTTATCGATAGCTTTGCGAGCACCACGCAAACGCAGTTTTCGCATCTGCAAAGGATTCTGCATGCAAACCACGCTGCTCACGCCACGCGATAGCAGGCGTGCCTGCGCGCGATACAAAGCATACAAATCCTCCTGCGCCGCACACGAGCTATAGATATAAGGTATCGGCTTATACACCATCCGGTGTGCCTGCAGGTAATCGATATACCAATAGCAGATGGCCTGCATCATGTTCAGCACCTGCGTCTGCGAGGCGGCTGTCGTCAGGATAAGACCGCCGTAGGTCAAGCCTTGATGGGAATAGATCGTCCCCTCTGCCTCCACCCAATTGGCGGGGAAGAGAGCCACGAGTTCATTGTCCTCGTACAACAGCAAAGAACAATCGGAGAAACGGTCGGAATGATAATCCATGAAGCGGCGCTCCAACAAAAACGTGCCGTTCTTGGACTCCTTGACGAATGCATCCCATTCGTCAGCCAGTTGCGGGGTATACTGTATGATTTTCACGATATCCCATGGTAGGTTATTGTAGCGCCTACGGGAATCGAACCCGTGTTCCATGCGTGAGAGGCATGTGTCCTAGCCGCTAGACGAAAGCGCCAAAAAAGAAAGGGAATTCTAGGCTGGTGGCGGTGCGTACGGGGCTCGAACCCGTGACCCCATGCGTGACAGGCATGTATTCTAACCAGACTGAACTAACGCACCGTGCTTCAGCACTTGCTCAACATTGATGCTATCTCCGTTTTGCGAGTGCAAAGGTACACAAAATTCAAATATCTGCAAAATAATCCTCGGGAAAAATGGCCTTTGCAGCGCTTTTAGTGCGTTTTTATGCGGTTTTCGCTCTTTTTGCTGCCTTTCAAGGTCGCAAATGCAGGGATTTTCACCTTTGTCAACAAACAATATAGTATGTATGTACAACAGAGATTCATAGAACTTGGCGGAGTAAAGAGCCTTTGCCATGCGTCGGAAGAGCTAACCGCGTGCGTCGGAAGAGCTAGCTGCATGAGGTGGATCACCATGGTGGTCCACCCAGAAGAGCTATGCGCATCGGCCTGAAGGACTAGTCGCGTTGGGCAACGGGACTTGACGCATCGGGCTGAAGGACTATGCGTATCGCGCTGAAGGACTAGTCGTGTTGGGCAACGGGACTTGGCGCATCGGGCAGAAGGACTTGGCGCATCGGGCGATGGGATTGAGGGCTTGTGTTTGAAGGTTTATGGCTGAAGGCTGGTAAGCGTTTCCGCAAACGACATTTACAATTTTTCGGATGGAGGGGTGATAT
This sequence comes from uncultured Prevotellaceae bacterium, assembly GCA_946415705.1. Lineage (GTDB taxonomy): Bacteria > Bacteroidota > Bacteroidia > Bacteroidales > Bacteroidaceae > Physcousia. The sequence continues at coordinate 5,273 of CAMKTN010000023.1, read as the reverse complement.
AAAGGCCTTTTGAAGCAGTTTAGTGTCCTTTTGATGCGTTTTGATACATTCTTTTGAGCAAAAAACATCTTTTTTGCCCCGTTTTAGTTTTTTTCACGCGCCCGAACCTTATTTATTGAAGAATAGTCCTTAACTTTGTACTCAAATCGGGACTACATAATAATTACTAACCCTTTAAAAACCTAAGGGAGAATGGCACTGGTGTTGTCGAGTGGTGGAGCTCGTGGGCTGGCTCATATCGGGGTTATCGAGGAACTGGAGGCCATGGGCTACCGCATCACTTCAATTGCGGGTTGCTCGTATTAAAGCCTTCGACATCTTCGAGTCTGAAATATTGCCCATAATATAAGATAAGAACTATATAAACGAGACGAGCTTATGATTGTACAGATTATCATAGCATCATTATTGGTCGTATTGGGAATAATCGTGCTGGCGGGTAAAGGCGACATGCTTATTGCTGGGTATAATACGGCATCAAGGGAAGAAAAGGAGAAAGTAAACATTAAGAGACTGAGGCTATTGATAGGCGGTCTGTTAGTTGTTATGGCTCCTATGTGTTTCATTCTAGGCGATAACAACAATGTCAATTCAGGACTGATTTTTACAGGCATAGTCGTTGTATTAACTATCATTGTTATAGTTCTTGCTAATACATGGGCAATGAAGAAATAAAATACCGAGGGTGCGCAATACAACAAATGTCTCCTTATGGCAGGCATCGTCAACCTCATCTATGTCTGTCTCGTATGGTTGAGTTACTGACGACGGACGAGTACCTGCGTCTGGGGACGGCGCTCTGCGACGCTTCACACTTGAAGAATCAGCATAAGGATTTGCTGATTGGTGATAAACTGAATATTGAATACTACTAAAAAGAAACAATCATGGACTACCTGCCAAAAGAGCCTGCCATACTGGTCTCGAGCGTGAACATGCTTCTGAGAGACGAGGAGTTTGACACGCTGGAATCATTGTGTTACAACTTCGGAACAGAGCCTGAAGAGATAAAGGACTACCTGCTCGAACACGGATTTGTGTACAGCGAGGAGCAAAAACAATTCCGTCCGACAGGATATGATGAAGTAACACATTGTGAATAACTATTAAACAAGTCATGGCAAATTCAATTCTTCTTGTTGTGCTCGCAGCTATGTTGGTTAGCGCACTCGGATGGAAGAAACTCGTCTATTTCTTCTCTCTCGGATACGGCTACAGCATCGCCGCTATCGCTGTCGCTCTTTGTGTTCGTTATTGGCCGACGCTCACATGGACAACAGGCGCTTTTCTGCTCCTGATGTTCGTCTATGGTGTGAGGCTCGCTACGTTCTTACTCGTGCGAGAACTCAAGAGCCCGACATACGCCAAAGCCACTTCTTTTGACAAGGTCAACAACGAAGACCGCTCTATTCTCCAACGTACAGCCATCTGGTTGAGCTGCGCTTTGCTGTATCTGTGTCAGACCTTCCCCATCACGGCGCAGTTGGCACACAACGCAGAGGGCTTGTTCGGTAATCCCATCTGGGAGTATGTTGGATTGGCGGTCGCATTCTGCGGTTTCGTGCTCGAGATCATTGCTGACTACCAGAAGAGCCAGGCTAAAAAAGTCAACCCGAAACGTTTTGTAGATACCGGCGTTTATCGTCTGGTGCGTTGCCCTAACTATCTCGGAGAACTGACCGTATGGACGGGCGTTTTTATTAGCGGATGCGACACGCTCTATACATGGTGGCAATGGCTGCTGGCTATTCTGGGTTTCATAGGAATCGTTTATGTCATGCTCTATGGCGCCAAACGCCTCGAACGTCGCCAGGACAAAAACTACGGTTCAGACCCTGAATACCAATCCTATAAGAGCCGCACACCCATACTCTTCCCCTTCCTTCCGATACATTCGTTCATGCCCTATTCGTGGATGAAAGGATGACATACATCGCCATTGACCTGAAGTCGTTCTACGCCTCGGTGGAGTGCGTGGCACGTGGGCTGAATCCGCTCACAACGAACCTCGTGGTGGCGGACGTAAGCCGCACGGAAAAGACGATCTGCCTGGCCGTGTCGCCGTCGCTGAAGGCTTACGGCATCGGCGGCAGGGCTCGGCTGTTCGAGGTGGTGCAGCGGTTGAAGGAAGTGAACTACGAGCGTCGGGCCAAGAGCGGATGGCGGCTGACGGGTAAGTCGGCCAACGACGTGGAACTGAAGGCTCATACGGATTGGGAGGTGGACTACATTGCCGCACCACCACGCATGGCTCACTATATTGAGGTGAGCACGCAGGTGTATCAGACCTACCTCAAATATATAGCTCCCGAGGATATCCACGTGTATTCGATTGACGAGGTGTTCATGGACGTGACGGAGTATCTCACGCTTTACCATACGACGGCTCACGAACTGGCCATGCGCATGATTCGCGATGTGCTGGCCACTACGGGCATCACAGCCACGGCGGGCATCGGCACGAATATGTACTTGGCAAAGGTGGCTATGGACATCGTGGCGAAACACGTGCCGGCGGATAAGGACGGCGTACGCATCGCGGAACTGGACGAGATGGGTTATCGCCGGCAGTTGTGGAATCATCGCCCGCTGACGGCTTTTTGGCGCGTCGGACGCGGCATAGCGGCTAAGCTGGCTGAATACGGTATTACGACGATGGGCGAGATAGCGCGCCGCTCCATACAGAACGAAGATTTCTTCTACCACCTCTTCGGCGTGAATGCGGAGCTGCTCATCGACCATGCCTGGGGGTGGGAACCCTGCACCATCGACTACGTGAAGGCCTACCGCCCAGAGACAAACTCCTTCAGCAGCGGACAGGTGCTGCAGGAACCTTATACGGCTCAAAAAGCCCGCATCGTCATCGGCGAGATGGCTGACACAATGGCGCTGGATCTCTTTGCCAAGCGCATGGTGACCGACCAAATCGTACTGACCGTGAGCTACGATGCAGTCAACCTCACAGACCCGGCCATCAAAGCTAAATACAACGGTCCCATCGTGAAGAACTACTACGGGAAACCCGCCCCCAAACATGCTCATGGAACAGAGAACTTCGATTCGCCGACATCAGCCTCATCACTCATCATCGAAGCTACACAGCGGCTCTTCGACCGCATCGTGAATCCCGACCTGCTGATACGACGGCTCAACCTGACCGTGAATCATGTCATCCTTGAAGATCAGGCAAAGCATGACAACGCGCCACAACAACTGTACCTTTTCACGGATTATGAAGCTGAGCAGCAGGAGGCCGAACAGAAACTTGCGGCTCTCGAGAAGGAACGCCGCATGCAGGGGGCACAGTTGGCCATCAGACAACGCTTCGGCAAGAATGCCCTACTGCGCGGCATGAGCTACACAGAAGGCGCCACACAGAAACAACGGAATGAACAGATTGGCGGACATAAAGCTTAAAGTGAGAAATGAAGAATGAAGAATTTTCAACCGCTCAAAAGTATGCGGATATCATCAACCTCCCCCATTACGAACCCAAGCATCATCCGCGTATGCCGATGATGGCTCGCGCCGCACAGTTTGCCCCGTTTGCAGCACTCACGGGATACAACGAGGCAATAGATGAAACGACACAGCGAAATGCTGAGGAAATGGGAACCCAAGGATGCCATATTACATTTATTTAAATGAATCGTCGCCTCAAAATTTGGAGGGACGGAATAATCCATTAGAGCAATGAAGACCATACATAAGAAATACAAATTCAGGCTTTCGCTGATCCTGATAGCGCAATTATTAATCCTGTGCTCATGCGGAAGCGCTTCGTTGGCTGATAAGGTGTGGGCGTACAGCCAGAGTCACCCGAACGGATTTACGCTTGACGTCCGCACCATGACGGAACCTTCTGAGGGAATCGCCGTCAGCTATGCAGCTACGCAGGACAGCCATTCGCGTAAACAGCTCGGCAAGGTTGTGAGCCATGCCTTGCAGCAAGACGGATATGTAGGCGGTTGGAATAACCGTGAGGACAGCCTTTACTACTTCGACAGTACAAAGCTGTTCCCGGAGAACGCTCTGAAGGAGGCCATTCTGTTTGGAAGGGAGAACGCTCAACTCGCCGTTTTCAAGCTGTCAACATCTACAGTTGTTCCCCTTGACGGAAAGGTCGCGGAAATCGTTGAGCGGGGCACCATCCTCATTGGTACTACTGGCGATTACCGCCCGCTGTCCTTCTGCGAGGCCGACGGGACTTACTGGGGCTTCGGCATTGAGGTGGCCAAGGAGATAGCGAAAAGAATAGGCGTTGGTGTGGAGTTCAGAAAGACCTCATGGCCTACGCTGACGGCAGATGTGTTGGCAGAACCTCAGAAGTTCGACCTCGCCATTGGCGGCATCACCATCACCGATGCCCGCCGCGAGACAATGCTCATGAGCGAGGGCTATCTGGCAAACGGCAAGACCATCCTTTGCCGTGCCTCAGAGGCTGACCGCTACCAGTCGTTGGCCGACATCGACAGGCCCGAAGTCCGTGTGATGGTGAATCCCGGCGGACTGAACGAGAAGTTCGCTAACGAGAACCTGACGCATGCCACCATCATCGTTCACCCCAGGAACGAGGAAATCCCGTCGCTGATTGCCGAAGGCGAGGCCGACGTGATGATAACGGAGATTACCGAGGCTCCCTACTATGTGCAGACCGATGCCCGACTTGCTGCCCCGCTGTTGAACGCTCCGTTCAATCATGGCGAGATTGGCGTGCTGATGCGTAAGGGACAGGAGGATCTGCTACAGATGGTGAACGCCACCATCCGTCAGATGAAGTCCGACGGTTCCCTTCGAAAGCTACATGAAAAGTATGGATTTGTGTATGAGTTCGCTACTGACACACTCTCAACCTTGCGTTGCCAGATTGACGAAATAGACAGCCGGCTCGTTGACTTGCTGGGAAAAAGGATGCGAATCAGCCGTGAGATTGGACAGTACAAGAAAGCACACGGCATGGGCATCGTGCAGTCAAATCGCTTTAACGAAATCCTTGAAAAGCGTTGCGCCCAAGGAGCCACCCAGGGTATTGACTCCGCCTGTGTGAAGAGCATTTTTGAAGCCATCCATCAAGAAAGTGTGAACCAACAAAAGGAAATACAGTTAGCAAAATGAATCCTTTGTCTAAAATCCTTTTTACAAAGAAAAGACACCAAAAATACATTTTTCTCTGATTTTATCTGGCCAATTCCCCAAATCCATGCTTTTTGAACAAGAAGAGGGTGTGTCAAAATGATGTGACCCCGAAAAGTTGGACATTAAATTAAACATTA
>CAMKTN010000022.1 GCA_946415705.1 uncultured Prevotellaceae bacterium | reverse complement strand
GCCTGCGCCTTGCGGCTGGTGACGTACTCGAAGTCGAAGTCCTCGCGCTTGAAGTCGAGGCCGGCGCCGAGCTCGTAGTTCACGTTGACCTGCTTGATGTTGTCCTCCGTGAACATCTCCATGGCCGTCAGGGGGTTGCCTTCGGCATCACGGCCGGAGAGGGTGCCTTCGCTGGTGATGGAGGGCGTGAAGCGACCGAGGTCGCCGAGCACGACGGCATTGCCTTCGATGATGGCCTCCTTGATGCAGTGGCACATGTCGGTGATGACGCCCACGATGGTGCCCTTGGTGTAGATGCTGTTGTGGTCGGTCATGTGGTCGGCGATCTCCTCAATGGTGAGGGTGGCACGGCTCTGGAGGAAGGCGTAGGCCTTCTGCGGCTCTTCGGGGTGGAAGGGGTTCTTCAACATGGCTACTGCGTAATCAATCATAGTGTTTTCTTGTTAAAGGTGAATAAATAGGTTGACTGATGGGGCGGAGTCCTCTGAGGCGCCTTTCAGAAGGGGATTATAGGTGTCCACGCGCAGACACTACTAGTCCCTCGCCTTACCCTCTATAGTGTCTGCGCGCAGACACCGCAGTGGGTCGGACAGGCCTCCGTCCTTTTGCGAGTGCAAAGGTACGATGTGCCATGCCGCACAACGCACGTTCACTACACGTTCCGTCACTTAATCACCCGTTCCGTCACTTATTTTTTCACTCTTTCAATTTTGCAATCTTTCAATTTTCAATTGTCAATTGTCAATTTTCAATTCTCAATTCTCAATTCCTACGGCGGTCCTATGGCATCGAAGATGATGCGCACCCAGTCCGTGCGGAGCAGACGTGCGGAGGGTCGCCAGCCACGGGCGCGCAGCGTGTCCGTGAGGCCCGGCATACGGCGCAGGTCGGCGTTGAAGAGTCGCAGCGCCCATGACGGGCTGCTGTCGGGGTAGTACATCGCTGCCAGCTCACCCTTACCATAAGGGCGCGGCTGGGGGTAAGAGATTGGAGCTATCATATTACACAACGGTCCCCGAGGATGGCACGGATCTCTTCTACGGTGGCGGCATTCTGGCGGCGGTACGCGTAGTCTCTCTCCCGCTGCTCGTGCATCTCCTGTTCCACCTCACGCACGAGCTCGCGGCGCTGCGCCTCCGTCTCGGCACGCACGATGGCGGGGTCGCGCCACCGGCGGTGTGCGGGGATGTTGCTGTACTTGCCGTTGACGACCTTCAGGAAGTTCGCCTCGCGCGTCAGCCACTCCAGATCCGCCTTGAAGCCGCGCTGCCCGCCGCCGTTGAGGAAGTCGCTCTCGGCCGCCATCGTCGCCATCTTCTCCAGCTTCGCCATGGGGTATTTGCGCAGCAGCGCCCTCAGCTGGTGGCGGCATACGCTGTCGAGCGTGTCGATGGCGGGAATGACGGCCTGCATACGGCACATCTCCCCGTTGAAGATCTCCACGAAGTACTGCAGGTCCGCCTCCGTGACCACCTCCAGGGGCTGGTCCTTCGGGTATTCTCGCGCGCCCGCGTTGGTTGTTGTTGTTGTTTTTAAGGCCTCAGCAACAACAACAGCCTTCTTACTTTCTTTGCTTTCTTTTCTTTCTTTGCTACTTTCTTTCGTTGCTTTCATTTCTGTCTTTCTTGTTTGAGGGTTAACGAATCGCCGCAAAGGTATGACAAGCCACAAGAATATACCCCCTACAATGCACGTATATGTAGGGGGTATAATGTACCTCGTGATCCCGTTAGAGATTCCTATCGGAACAAGGCTCTCAGCGTATCGCGGAATTGCAGAGACTGTCGCTGGTCAAGGGCATCGTGGTAGTCGCGGTACATATTGCGCCGGTTCCACAGCGTCTCAAAAGCTTTCCATTTATCTTTGATGCTCAGCCGCACGGCCATCTCATCGGCCAAGATGGCAGACTGCGTTCGTGAGATGGCCGGCTGATAGCGGTCATCCACATATCCCGCCTCCAGGACTTTCTGCCATAGCTCCATCGCCGCCTCCGTGCTCAGCGCTTCGGGCATAGCATTCCCCTCTGTTCTCCCATCCCTAATCTCCCCCTCTTTGAAAGAGAGGGGGCGGGGGGGTGAGTCTATATACTGGTTCTCCACCCTGTCCACATGCTGGCTGCCCGACGCATAGATGTTAATGATATTGCCGCCATGGTTGGGGTGCTCTGTCTGGTGCAGGCGCTCCAGCAACTCATTCAGTTTCTTCAGGACCTCGGCGGGCAGCACATCGCCGAGTCCTCCCAGTTCTCCCAGGTCTTCTCCGTTGATATTCATATTCCTATATACGAATTAAAAAGATGATAAAAAGAGGATGATGGAAAAACGGAGAGCGTGGGGCTGTATTTTGGAGAGTTAATAACAAAAATCTTCTCTGGCCGGCTAAAGCCAATTCTCAGTCTGTTATAACTGCCAAAGCCCACGCTTCCGTAAGGATGCGTGAGCCGGCAGCCGTCTTTCTGAGAATGATCTTATTGAATTAGCCGTTCGAGAAGATATCAAGAAAGCTGCGGTTGCTCAATCTGGGCGCAAAGTTACTCCATTTCTTTGAACCGCCCAAAACTTCATGTATTTTTTAAGGACTCATAACGTGATTATCGTCCGAAAATCTTTATTCGCTACTCTTCCATTTTCCGTAGCTCCGTAGATTCGTTATTCCATAGTTCCGTGATTCCGTAGTTCCGTAATCCTCCTACCTCACCACCACCTTCTTCCCATCGCGGATATAGATGCCATGAGTGGGCGGAGTGGTGAGGCGACGGCCGGAGAGGTCGTAGCATTTACTATTTAAGGATTTATTATTTGCGATTTGAGAGGCAGAGACTTTTTTCACACTTGTAAGCCGGTTCACAGAATCTGGATGCAAATAGACACTCTTTCCATCCTTTCGGTATTCATATAATCGATATTGAAAAAGGTTATTATAATGTTTCCAAGCCTCATGAGGATACAAATAAAAAAGTAAGTAGCTAAATGTAAAACCAGCACACCTTGGGTTTATACATCCTACGCCCTCCAATATCTGGAGCCCATTGGTCAACGTAAAAAGTTTTCTACACATTCTATCATCTGTGACTATCATTTCCACTTCATTAACAAAGATCTCCTCATAGGCAGCAGAAGTCGGATATAAGTCACCTGGCTGTAGTGTAAAATCATATAGTAGTAATTCGTTTTCTGACACCTTTTGATAAGGTATCGGTACAGTATTCAAGTCGTTCTTCGAGATGCGTTCTGTTTGCTTCATGAAATCATCATATAAGACATATACTTTTCCATTTTCTTCTCTAATACCAAGAGGTTCACCAAGTTCAAAGATGGTCCATCCATAGTCTGCATCTAATCGCATAATCTGATATAATTGATGATACTTTATACCTCCAATCTCTAGAATACCATTTTGATCATCATCTATTATAGCATTAGGTTCTACACTCACACACACATCGCCATTATATTGCGCATATTGCCATTCTGTATAATTGCCAAACATTGACAAATCTTGTGAATGTATCACACTTATGGACACTCCAAATATTAATGTAACAAGCGCTAGTTTTTTCATATTTTTTCAAATATAGTTCATTTGATGCAAGTATTATTATTATCGGCTCAAGTTTTTAATATTTTAACATTATTACCGATGTAGTGGTATATCATGTGATAAACTATAAAAGAAATAATGCAGTTATTGATGTTTATTCGTTTATCTTCAATTGTGCTCCTAACTCTACTGTCGTTCCAGACGATAATTCTATCGTTTTTCCTTTTAGGCTAGTTGTTCCTCTTGATATTCTTACTTCACCTTTTGGTTTTATTGTAGTAACATTTTCACCAACTTTTATCGTGTCGGACTCATAAGATACATTATCTCCAATCGTGGTATTCTGAAGGCATAAGGTTCCTGCTTCAATAATGAGTGGGATTTTGTTGTGTTTGGTTATTGAGATTCGCAAGTCTGAACTATAAGGATACTGAATACATGCCCCTTCAAAAGAAGCAATATCTCCTGTTATGGGCGCGTAAAATGTTATTTTTCCACTTTCTGGAACAAAGACGTTTATCACATTGTTTTCAACAGAATAAGAAACATTGCTGAAGATTGTGGGCTTTTCAGTGTATATTTCCATTGATGGATCCCCAAAACAGTGAAATATTTCTTTTGTATGTTTAAGTACTATTGAATTATTCCCATAGTCGTAGATAGTGGATATTTGAGATAAGCCAATATCTAAAATGTCACCCAATTTATATGCAGGAGTAGAAGAAAGGGATATCGTGTTTGAAAAAGGAAAGGATTTGAAAAAACCAGAAGACGGCCAAATCGCATCAAACATACCTATAGTTAGTGCATCATTATATCCTGAAAAGCTCGTTTCTGAGGCTGCATAAATAGCAACGCAGCCTCCATTTCCATTTCTCAAAAAGGCTTCTGCAAAGCATGTTACACCATTGTAACGACCTGTACGACAGTTCATACTGAATACAATAGGTAGTTTCTTTCCATTAGTTAGTTCATTGACATCAATGATAGAAAATGCGGGTTTCCACCATCCTCCAATCTGTCCGTGGTCTCTGTGAAGTACATAGAAAACGCCATCATTTATGGAATTCTGAATATCTGCTGCGTCACCATCCCATTGGAAACCATAAAGGCGCCATAATTCTGCAGGAATGAAAGCGAGCTGATTATCAAAACCGTAATACGTATTATTCCAAAAATTGGGATAGACATTGTCTTCCGTAGTATATACTCTATTGATGTTTTTCCCTTTTTCATTAACTAAATAATCTCGAATATTTTCTGAGGTAAGCGTAAATCTGACATCTTCATAGCAATTTCTATCATCATCCTGAAAATATGCACAATTTAATCCTGTATCATAGAAACTTTGTTGGGTAATAGGTGCTTGTTCATATTGTAGAATTTTATCAACCACCGTCATGGCTTCGTTTGAAGATGAAACAGATAATCTTCCTCTTCTGATGGTTGGATATATGTTTTGTTGCAAACACCCATAATAATAGTCAGTAGTGTATGTATAATGCTTCCATCCGTCAGAAGTATAGATAGAGTCAGAAACCATTTTACCTGGAACTTGTTCATAATCACCAACGATAAGTAAATAATGTAGGGAATCATTAATATTCGCTGATGCAATAGCATTTCTCACCTCAGCTTCAGTCCAAGTATTTTTCATAACGACTTTTACATTAAAACCAATTGTGCGCTTCCATTCTGCCAACTTGGTAACAGCGTTGGAAAACAAGGGTGTTGAAATGATAAGAAAACCTGGTATCTCTATTTCTGATGAAATGGTTTTCATATTAGAGGACATTTTACTAGGATTCAATACTACATTCGAAAGAAAAATGTCATCATTCTTTAAATAAGCATGACTTTGTTGCCCAAAATCATGTTGTCCATTCTCGACTAAATAAGAAAGCCTAGTAAATATTCTTACCTTCTTTCTCTGATAGTCATATTGTACAGGCATGACATGAATATCCACTATATACTGAGTACGGTATGCATTTATCGTATAGGAAATCGCACTTTTAGGAAAGAATCCAATATATGGTTTGATTGGTTTTATAAATAGATTCTTAGGCCCCTTGCTTATGCCATTTTCCATTGGAGGTCTTACTGGACTGATTTCCATTGGAAGTTCAATATACGCACTATCTATAATGTTTACTTTGCATTCATGTCCAGAAAAAGAGAACCGGTCTATTCTTAGTGGTAAAGCCGGGGCTTCCATTTCTCCATAAAAACCAAAGTCAGCTATTCGGATTATTGATGCGTTACTGAAAGTGTCATCAGCAATTTTTTCAACAAAGTCAAATTCATATGATACTTTAATCCCTCCTTCTATTTCTTTAATAATTCTTCTTGGCGAAATAGAACTGTTGTTAGGAATGGAGAAATCATCGCTGAGTTTTACCAATGTTTGACCTATTGTAAGTTCATGCATGAATACAACAATCGCAAATAACAAACTCTTTTTCATAGCTATGTTTTTTTACTTTTCCACAATCATTCTTCTTGTCTCTACTACCTTCCCATCCGCGATAAGGCTATATAGGTACATACCATCGGTGAGCTTGGCGGAGGTGAGTTGGATGTTTTGCTTGCCACGAGCAGTGACATCCACCTGTTCCACCTTCTTGCCCTCCAGATCATAGACATAGATAAAAGCCTTCTGCACATCCTCGGGGATGCATACTTCGATGGTTGTACTGTTGGAGAAGGGGTTCGGTTTGTTCTGACTGAGGGAGAGCAACAATAGCTTCTCTTCATTGTTGCTGTTATCAGTCGCAGGTTGCATAGCTTTCTTTGTCGTAGCCTCTTCCTTATTCTCCAACGTTTCAATCTTTGCATTCAGCTCATTGATAGCCTGCACGAGGATCGGCACCATCTCCACATAATTAATACTCTTTGTCCCATCCTCCTGTTCATACACTAAATCCGGGAACACCTCTTCCAGCTGTTCTGCAGAGAGACCATAGTGCTGCTTACTGCGTACTTGTTCCTCCATTTTCGTAAGCTTCATCTCTTTGGGCATCGTTTGGATGGCAGAATCTGCTAAGATAGTTTGTGCAACTCCCTTTTCGCTATATTCTGCAGGGAGTCTGTTTATCAGGTAAACTTCCGGTCTCAAAATCCCAAAGAGATTTGCGACAGATGTTTGACGATATGAATCTTGCAAAGTCGATAAAACATGGTTACTGGAAGCGGAGGCCGATGGTTGTGTGACAACACCTGTGACTGTCACATCCCCCTGAACATGAACGCCGCCATCAAAGTAGCCTGCATAGTGCGTATTAAAAGATGTTAGTGTATTATAGGACGTGGACGCGCCATAAATACCCGCCCCATAGACCATGGGCAGGACAGCACCATAGACGCCGTAGTTCATACCGTTATCTGAACCGTATGCACATCCATATATTCCAAAACTAGTTCCATGATGTGAACCATACCATGCACCAATGCCCTGAACGCCATAAGTTGTACCTGCTCCTTTATTATATGTAATACCTTCTACAGCTGTTGCATAGCTGCATGCCTGATTTCCAGCAGTACACTTTATACCATCATCACTGCCATAGACATAAAGGGAATTTCTGCTATTTGTTTGCGTCCCTACACCTACGTGTCCGACAGAATCCACAAAGACTTGAGCTTGAAGTGTACTACATGCCATAACAAAGACAGAAGATAAGATAAAATTTTTCATAGTTTTCGGCTTATTTATAGTTTTATTGATAATCTTGACAATCCCCATTCCATCGGCCTTATAATCCGATGGAATGGGTGCAATGAATGTTTAGAGCTCAATGTCGGCGTAGAATAGCCATTCGCCGTCAATGATCTGGAGCTCGAAGGTGCCTTCGAGGGTGGCGGGAAGGACGAGCGTGGTGGTGCCAGCGGGGATGATGGTGGTATAGACCACATCATCATTCTCGTCAACCAACTGCAGCACACAGCCGTCACACAAGGTCTCAAACGTCAGCACGTTACCGTCTATATATACGGTAGGCGCGAGGACGGGGGATTTGGGCTTAGGATTAAGAGGTTTTGTGGTATTGACATACCCCCTCGTAAAGGGAATTCTAAGCCCTATTGCAGAAAGAGGGGTGGCATGAAAGGTCAGCAACGTGACCAAGACGCATAAGAACAAATTCATCTTCTTCATAACTTTGATTGTTTTTTGAGTTAAACGATGGTGCAAAGTTATGAGAAAAGAAAGTGATTAGGCAAATTATTTTGTAAGAATTCTATGTCATAATGGTCGCAATAAGCCGCAGACCTATTGATTCTCAAACTGTTTAAAGAAATCTTTAAAAATCTATCCTACCTGTAACAATGGCTGTTTTCAGGTCTATATGGAAAGTCGCGAGCCCGTCTTTCTGAAATAGTTTCTTGCTTAAAGAACGTTTTAGCATAGTTACACTATTCCCGTCAATGCGTGCTGCCATCAACATATCGCCTGTTTGGAAACCGAGTTCTGTTAATATCACGACCATCCACTCCTTTTCCTTCATATTCAAGCCTCTTACCGCTTTTGTGAACGATGGGAAGCATGATTGAAAAAGCAAAATCAACTGTTCACGCTCATGGGCCGAGGAATAGATTTTGTAGGCAGGATTGGCCATCAGCAAAAATTTATTGACTAATGCATTTTCATGAAACGTTTTGTATCTGTCATCGCTGGTCAAGAGTTGGCCTTCCAGCCATTCTTTCTGCTGAGTAAGGCCATCTAATTGTTCTTGGAAGGATGAAAGCTCCCGTTTCTGCACTGATGCTTGTTGCTGAGCTAAGCGGAGAGAATCACTGACAGAAACGTATTGCAGATGAAGTTTAAGAAGCTTCTGCTCTTTTTCTTGAAGAAGTTCCTGCGAATGTCTATGGTATAAGTAAAGAATGAGAATGGAGAATAGTAACAAACAAAGAATCATCAAGACCCATATCAACCTCAGATGAGCCTGGCGCTCATAATGACGGGCTTGACGCAAGTGACGGTTATAATTATATAAGGATGTGGTTTTATGGACTTCGGCTGAATTCATTTCACGGTGCATGGCATCATTGGCATCGGCATAGAGCGGTGCGAACTTGGCGATAGAATCGGGAACGCCGCGTTTGCTATAGACAGAGAGCAGACCCTTGTAGGCTGCTTCATACTCTCCAGCAGGAAGGAGTTGACGATAATAGTATTCGGCAGAATCTAATTGATTTACTGCTTCGAAATAGGATGCCATTGTGTAGTAGAACATTTCGCGCCCAGGCAATAAGTTCCCATCTTTGTCGAAGAATCCGCTCTTTTCTCGGATTTGCCTTACACCATCTTCTGCTCTTTCGATATCTTTTTTTGCAAGATAAATATCGATTATCCCGATATTTGCTTTTGCAGCCTCCTCTTTATAGCCATGAAACAATGCCATTTCCTTTGCCTTCCGCGATACACGAATCATTCCCGCTGTATCTGACAATAAAAATAAGGGTTTAAGGAAGGATGTATAGCCTGAAACCGCTTGGAAAGTATCCCCAATCAGCCATGAGTAGCGTATAAACATGCTATCAGCCTTCAATTCATCTTCCGGCAAATTCTGTGCATCGAACACCTCTGCCATCTGGCCATAGATGTTGCGGAGGATTCGGAAGTCGCAGTCGGAGGCGGTCGTGTCGGCGCGTTCGATGGCGGTCTGATAGGCCTCAATAGCCTGCGGCGCCTCACCCATGTCGGCATGGGCGCGGCCGAGGAGGTAGTAGGCCAGCATCTGGTCGTTGGCGTTGTGCCAAGGGTGGTCGAAATAATTCACAAGCACCTGTGCCGCACTATCACTCGTGAACATGCTGTCGGCTTGGTTCTGGGCCTGCAACTCCAACAGCGCAGCATGCATGGCGCGATCATGGCAGTAAGTCCGTATGCCACCCGCCACCAGTGCCGCCACTGCGATCACAGCCAGAATACCCTCTAATATTCTCTTCTTTCGTCTCATGCTTCGTTGAACGCCTTCATCTCATTTGCTCTGCAAAAATACGATTAAGTGAGCGAAGTACAAAGTGAATCACTTTATTTTTAGTTCCGAACGTAAGTATTTTTGACAAAACTGCAAAACATTGAAGTGTAATGTGAAAAATGAAAGAATGAAAAATTGAAAGATTGAGCTGTTAACTGTCAACTAATAAAATGCGAACGATCACTTTCATCATCCTTCATTGCTCGGCCACGAGGGCCGGGCAATGTTATGGGTTCGAGCGGTGCCGCAAGGACCATATCCGTCGCGGCATGCAGGACATCGGCTACCACTACTACATCACGCGCGATGGCACCGTGCATACGGGCCGTCCGCTGAGCCAGCCTGGTGCCCACTGCAAAGGGCACAACAAGCATTCGATAGGCGTGTGCTACGAGGGTGGTCTGGATGCCTCCGGCGAGGCGGCCGACACGCGCACCAAGGCGCAGCGCAAGAGCCTGCGCACGCTGCTCACGCAGCTCCACGGCGACTACCCCGGCGCCATTATCCTCGGGCACCGCGACCTGTCGCCGGACATCAACGGTGACGGCCGCATCACGCCCAACGAATGGCTCAAACAATGTCCCTGCTTCGACGCCCTCCTCGACTACGAAGACCTGCAGCCCGAAGGGCTGTTCTGATGAAAAAGAAACCCGCCTTCAACTTGTGAGGCGGGTTTCTCGTTATAGGTAGAGGATAGACTCGGGACCCATGTTGAAGAGGAGGTCGAGGATGGAGAGGTCTGGGAGGAAACCGAGGCGGGGGGCGAAGACTTGATAGTAGGGTTGGGGGGTGCCGTCGGGCTGGAGGCGACGCTGCGAAGGGGGCACAGGTTGTGTGATGTCGAGGAGGCGGCAGACGACGACGTGAAGGGCGGCATTGAAATCGATGAGGTAGTCGTGGGTTCGCGAGGCGAAGAAGGGGGCGAACTCATCGGCATAATATTCGAAGAAAGGGCTCTTGCCGTAGGCGGTGCGCAGGGCGTTCCAGTGGTGGTGGCGCCAGTTGCCGTGCTCGCTGATGCGTATGTCGCGCATCGCCACATGGCTCGACGCAGCCTCCACAGGGATAATCAGGTGCTGAGGGCCGTCGGGCATGGCAATGGTGCAGCGGTTGCGGATGGTCTGCTTGACATAGTGCTCGGCAGTGTCGATGAGCACCTCACCGCCCGAGAGGAGGGTGGTGTGGTACTGCTGGTACCAAGAGATGGGAGCGAGGTAGGCGGTTGTCAAGGGTTTATGGTTTAGCGTTTATGGTTTATGGTTAGAACCTCAGTGGCTAACTTTGAGGAGGAGTTTGGTGCCGTCGGAGAGGGTGGTGGCGATGAGGTGGGTATTGCCGCCTTCGCGGAGGTGGAGCTGCTTGCGGAGGGAGGCGACGGACATGGGGAAGCCGCGCACGGTAAGGTCGGCGGCATCGACACCGGCAAGGAGGCGGCGTAAATCTGACTTGCTGAAAGAACTGACATCGTCTATTCTCCAACTGCGACCTGGAAAATCGGGAATGGGAGTGTTAGAGACGTAGAGGTGTGAGTGCTGCGCGAGCTTGTGAACAGGGAAGCGCTGGCAGATAGTCTTGAAGGCACCAGCCTTGAGGATGGAGGGGTTGGGCTCGTAAAGCCCCTCCCCTAACCCCTCCCCTGTTAGGGAGGGGGACTTTATCAGAGAGGGGAGTAGATAGTCTTGGGGAGTGGAATGCTCTTCGGCGAGGGTGAAGGTGAAGGAGGATCTCAGCAGGGAGGAGGGGTTGGAGGACGCAACCAAATCGACGCAATGGATGGGTATATGGTCATAGTCCGTTTGCTGCGCAACACTCGCATCACCGCCTTGCATCACGAGCAGGAGCTCCTTGCATTCGCCATCGACGCTGACGACGTGGACATCTGTGATGCCGCGCAGGGCGCGCAGGGCAGCCACGATGTCGAGCATGGGAGAGAGCTTGATGAGGGTGTAGGCAGCATGGTGGCGCAGCTGTTCCTGGAGGGCGCAGACATCGGGCGTGCAATCCTCGATGAGGGCAACCTTGCGGCCTGCGGCATCGCGACGTGCGGGGTCGATGAGCAGGACGGTGCCTGCGGCAGCAGGCTCCCCAGACAGGATGTCCTCCGCCTCGCCGCAGACGACCTCCGCTGCGGGCAGTCCCACGAGCGGCAGGTTGTGACGCACGACGGCACAGAGGTCTGCGTTACGCTCGACATAAACGGCACGGCTGAAGAGCGGTGCCAGGGTCATGAAGTCGATGCCGAAGCCGCCGGTGAGGTCAATAAAATTGACAATGGACAATGGACAATGGACAATGGACAATTGTTCGAGGAGGTGGCGCTTGTAGAGGGCGGTGGCTTCGCTGGAACACTGCTCCAGGCTGAGGCGTGGGGGATAAAGGATGCCGTCAGTGGCTGCCAGCAAGGGAAGCTTACGGGCGGCCAACTGACGGCCTTCTATCTGTGTCAGCGCTTCACGCAAGTTGACATCCGCAGGCACACGGCCTAACGCCAGCTGGCGCACATCGTCGTCGGCGTGTTCACGGATGAAAGCCTGCGTAGCGCTATTCATTGTCCATTGTCAATTGTCCATTGTCAATTAAGAAGCTCTTCTATTTTCTCAGCGAGCTTGTCGCCGCGCAGGTCGCGAGCCACGATGATGCCATCCTTGATAAGGACGGTGGCGGGAATGGAGCGCACGCCGTAGATGTCGGCACCCTCGCACTCCCAACCCTTGAGGTCGGAGATCTGCGGCCACGCCATACCGAGGTCGGCGATGGCCTGCTTCCAGTCGTTGGCATTCTGGTCGAGGCTGACACCAATGATGTCGAAGCCCTGCGCGTGGAATTTGTCATAGGCGGCCTTCACGTGAGGCATCTCAGCGCGGCAGGGTCCACACCAGCTGGCCCAGAAGTCAATCATCAGTACCTTGGCACCCGCAGCCACCTCGCTCACGGCAAGTTCAGCGCCCTCGGGCGTGTTGGCCTTGATGTCCTTATAGCGCTGTCCCACGGCGGTGGCAGCTTTCACCTCGTACATCTCGCGCAGCGCTTTCATGTCGTCGTAGGGGCAATCCTCAGGCACGGCAGCAATCTGCTTGGTCACGAACTCGTCGCCCAGCATGCCGGCATAGTTCACGAGGTAGCTCTGTCCGGCGATGTTCGTGATGTTGGCGGCGATGAACTCCTTATAGATGCTCGTCATCTGCTCCTGCAGGGCGTTCATCTTCTGCTCGGCATCGGCTTTGGCCTCGTCGGTGACGGCGGTGTCATTCATCACCTCAAAGAGGCCCTGTGCCTGGGTGTTCAGCTCGCGCTCCTGCTTAGCGAGGGCTGTCAGCGCCTCGTTGGCGGGTGTGCCGCTGAGCTCGGCAACGGTGTTCTGGGCGGTGTCCAGCTTGATGGTGATATCGCCGTTCTCGAGTGCGAACTGCGCAGCCACCAGCAGTTCGGGGTTGTTGTTGGACTTCCAGATGACGTAGCGGATGGCTGCAGTGTCCTGCGTGCCCTCGAACACGAACTTGCCGCCCTTGACGAAGACCGTCTGCAGGGTGTCAATCTCAAACATGCTGCGCACCTCGGCCAGCACGACGGTGTCGCCGTCCTCAGCACCAGTCACAGTACCAGTTACTTTGTAGCCGCCATCTTTCTGGCAGGCTGCCACGCACAGCATAGCTGCCAGCGCGGCGAAAGAAAGAATCTTTTTCATTTGTTTGTTATAAATGAGGTTATCAATATTAGCTTCGCTGACTTCTTTCAGGACTCGGCAATTGGCGCTGCCTTCCTCCTTCGCACCTCGGCCAATCAAACAAGTTTGTTGGCTCTCGGTTTGGTGTCGGTTCAAGCAAGCTTGTTTGCTCTCATTGCTCCAAAAGTTCAAATTGCCCCTTGATGTCCTGCACGTGGTCAGGGGAGCCGAGGACGGTGCCGTCGGGGGCAAGGAGGAGGTAGTAGGGCACGCCGCCTCCGACCTGGTAGTCGCCCGAGAGCGTCTGGTAGCCCTTCTCGGTCAGCAGGTAGTGGGGCCAAGGCATATCGTACTTCTCCATTGCTGCGCGCCAGGCGGTGGAGTCCTTGTCGCAGCTGATGCCGATGACGGCGAGGCGGTCGGCGTACTGCTCGGTGAGGCGCTTCACCTCGGGCATGGAGTAGAGGCAGATGCCACACCATGATGCCCAGAAGTCAATGAAGACATACTTACCAGCTGGTACCACCTCGGAGAGCATCGTCACCTTGCCATCTGTGTCCTGCATCTCCATGTCCAGCAGCTGACCGCCTTTGACGGTGCGGCGGTAGAGCGAGGTGCTCCCCGCGAAAGCCTCTGCGCGCGCAGTGTCTGCAGGCTCAATGGCAATCGTTTGCTCCAGCGTGTCGAGCTGGGCGGCGCTAAGGTTGTAGCCGCGTTGCAGCATGGCGAGGGCGAGGTCGGCACTGACGACGCTCGACGGGTGGTCGAGGATAAAGCACCATCCTCCTCGCGGCAGCTCCTTGTAGTTGGCTTCATAGTCGGCGAAGTCGCTCTGCGGCTGACCACCCGTGATGGTGAGGTCGGCATTCAGCTGCATGGCGCACGCCGAGACATAGCAGTCGATGTAGTTCCAGCGGATGCTGTCCACCGGCCAACCGTTCTGCTCCACCAGGTTGAGGTTGTTGGTGGTGAGGAGGGCATAGACGGGTGTCGTGATGTCAGCATGCAGCTCGAAGGCGCCATCCTTCACGACGGTCTCGCCCAGCTGTTCAAAGCCCATCTCGTGCGACGAGAGTCCCACGACGGTGCCGTCGGGGAGGTCTAAGCCGCTGCCCCGCAGCACGAAGGTCTTGTCCTGCGTGCATGCGGCCAGCAGCAATGTGGTGGTGATGAATGATAGAATCTTACGCATAAGAATGACATCCCATTTACTTTCTGATGACGACCTTCTTGCCGCCAACGACATAGATGCCCTTGCGGTTCATCGCCTTGATGCGGCGACCGCTCATGTCGTAGATGACCTCGCTGGCGGGCACGGCGGCGTTCACGCTCTTGACGGCATCCTCATCGGGGTTGGGTTCGACATACTCCTCTAAGGTCAGCACATCATCGATACCGCCCAGCGTCGCGATGGTCTCGTTGGAGATACCAACGACCATCGTGCCCTCAGGAATCGTGACTGTAGCAGCCAGCTTCTGCAGCTTAATCTGCCACTCGTCGCCGGTGGGCAGCACCACCTGGAACCAGGTCATGGAGCCGTCGAGGTCGCTGACGGGGGTGGCGGCCTTCATCCACAAGGGATTGTCAGAGGGATATACATCCTCTGACATCGGCAGTACCACGATGTCAGAGTAGGACCATACGATGGTGGGCGTCTGACCCCAAATGTAGCCGCTACCGATGGTATATGTCAGACGGTCCTTCTCCGGTTCATAGGTGTTAATGAACAACACACTAGCGTAGTCGCTAATAAGTGTCAGGTTGCGCTCGTCATAGATGATAGTGTATCCGCTGGGGTCTGCGGGAATGGTCTCTACGGCGTCGCTGTGGAAGAATGCGATGTATTGGGCCACTTCGCTGGCCTTCACTTTGATGACGGGATCGGTGAGCTGTGTCTCGCCATCGGGAGCCAGCCAGTAGTCGAAGGTAGCCTTGTATTCCTCGTTGGGGGTGGCCGTCAGTGTGACGTCATCGCCAATGTTGTTGATGAATGGCTTGACATCTACTGCGCCAAAGAGATTGCAAGAGGCATCCACAGTGGCATAGACATGCGTGAAGAGCGCGTAGATGGTGGTGTCGGGCTCGAAGGGTGTGAGGTCCGTAGTGTTGTCATCGGCACTCGTCTTCGAATTCACAAAAAGCATCGTATAATCGCTGTAGTCGGAAGCCGGGGAGAGGACCTCTTCCTGTGTGCCGAAGCCGAGGAAGTGCCAACCTTCGGCAGGCTGTGCGTAGCCGTTGAGGTACTTGGTGCTTTGTCCGAACACCTCAGCCTTATATTCTGTCGTTGCAGCCCAAGATTCGGCAGGGATGTCCTCCTTGCTCTCGGCTGTGTCCTCGTCTTGATCAACGACATAAATCTGACCAGCTCCCGTGGGATAGACCTCGAAGACATCGTAGAACCAGTGGTAGGCATTGTCGGGTTCAGCGAAAGCGACAGAAGCCATGAGCGTTGCCACACATAGTGTCAGCGCACGCAATGAAAGTGTAAAATGTTTCATAAGCATTGTTGTTGATGATGAATAAAAAGGATTATTGTTGATATCTGTTTGTGATGAGTCGTAGGACGCAAGCTGTGAGGAAGAGGTTGTGCGCCAGCGGGAACTGGCAGCGGGCCATGACGACGGTCAGCACCGCAGCGCCTAACAGCAGCCATAGCCCCTCCACGCGCTGCCGGCGATAGCGGTAGTACCCCCACACCACCAGCGGCAAGGGATTGTAGGCGAAGAGCAGGTTGTTCCACGATGTGGCTACGAGGTCAGAGCAGCAGACCAGATAGAGTTCCAGCGCTGCTACGAAGGCATACATCGCCACGAGCACGCTGTCTAGGGCGATGGTGAAGCGCACGCACGGGCGATGCATCATCTCCATGACAGCCACGACCACAGCCAACGCTATCAGGAGGGCGCAGAATGCCGAGAGATAGTCGGGCTCGTGGGCGGCAACGTTCGTAGCGCTGGCTGCCACCAGCTCCTTCGCATCGCCCGTCAGCACGGGGCGACTGACGCCCATGGAATCGATGAATTCAGCATTCTTCAGCAGGCGCTGCAAGTCGTTAGGCAGGACGATGCGCCGTTCCAGCGACACCTGTTCGTCCGCCTCTGTGCCCACAAACAAGAACCAGAAGAAATCGGCGAACGAAGCGCGGCAGGGTGCGTCGTTGTGCCAGTCGGTATGCGCGAAGCCGTAACGGGCGCGGTCGCGACAGGTGGCCGTCTGCAAGGGGTCGTCGGCAGCAAGATGGAAGCGCAACTGTGTCTTCCACAGCGCCGCATTGATGGAGCGCAGGGAGACCTGTGCGCAGCCGTTGTGCAGGTAGTCGTAGCGGTCGCACAGACCTCTGGCCACCTGGCCGTCCAGGAATTTCCACATCTGCCTGCGCTCATCGAGGGTCAGGTTCAATTCGTATTCCGTCACGCTACGTCCCTCGCGTGCGTATTCCTCTATATAATCGCGCGCGGGCGCAACGAGATAGCCGGCAGGAGCGTGACCGGTGATGAACTTCAGGCGGTTGCCGGGTCGCATGTCCATGCCGTAGGTGAAGCAGTAGTCCAGTCCTACCGAGGGGCTGGAGAGGCGCAGCGCCGCGTGACCGAGCGCCGAATAGACTTCACTCCCGGGTGATATAATGAGCAGTGAGACGCGCACGGAGTCGGCCAACGCAAGGATGCCTTGTGGGAAAACCGCAAGGAACACGAACAAAAGGTAACTCCGTAGTTTCATTTCTCGTTTAACGTTGATCGTTGATTATTTAACGCTTTTAATTGATGTTTTACCTCACATAGCGCACGCTCAGCTTGTTGGCAGCGGGTTCCATGCTTTGGCGGTAGATGGCGTCGTTGTTGTAGGTGAACTTGCGGTAGAAGTAGTAGTCGCCGGCTTTGGCGTCATCGTGCGTAGATGTCCAGAAGAACGCCTGCGAGCCTTTGAAGCGCCAGCCGCTGGTGCCCATGATGGTGCGGGTGGTGTAGTAGCCGCCCATGAGGATGTCTGTGGGTGTGGAGTGACCCTCGTATGTCATCATGCGCTGGGCCACCTCGCCCCGCCATTCCAGCCTGGCAGCATCGTCGGCATTCATGCCCATGGCGACTTCCAGCGTTTGCCATTCGGCATCGGTGGGCAAGCGCCAGCCTTCGGGCGCCGCCTGTAGTGCTCCTTCGAGGGAGTAGAGGCAGCCGTACTTCTCGAGATTGCGGGTGGAGAGATTGCCGGCAGTAGCCTCGTAGTAGGTGTCGGCATCCTGATAGATGGTGCAGAGGATGGGGTCGTCGATGACGTAGGCAGCGTTCTCAGCCATCCAGTCGAGGCCAGCGTAGCGGACATAGGTGTATTCGTGTCCGTCGCGGCTGTCGGTGAAGGTGCCTGTCAGCTGCGGTGCGACGGGGGTGGTGTCGATGTCATCCTTGCTGCAGGACTGCAGTAGCGTCTGCGCTACGATAGCAGACGCTGCAACCAGCATGCATAGGTGAAGGCGGTTAGCGTTCATATATCGTGTTACTTTTAACTTTAGCTTCGCTGACTCTCAACTTTAAAACACATATCCAATAGCCTGCATGGTCTCGCGGGCGATGCGGAACTTCTGCATGACGAGGGGGTACTGTCCGTAGCGCGCCTCCAGCTGTTCCTCGGTGTTGGCCACTACGGTGCGGCAGAAGGAGGTGAGGTCTGTCTCGCGGTCGGGATAGAAGCCGTTGCTGACACCCATGCTCATCGGGTCCTTGCCGCGTGTGATGAAGCCGGCGGTGTAGAGGCGTATGTTGTTCTCGGCTGTCGTGATGGTCTCGGGGTCTGCGAACTGGGTGGCGTACAGATTCTCGCAGATGGCGAAGAACGCCTCGAAGGCGCTGCTGTTGTTCAGGATGAGTTTGCCCAGCAGGATGTTCATCACCTGCGCCGTGTAGCGCTGCTTATTCGCTTTGCTGAGCGTCAGCGGCAACTTGCAGGCTACGGCGGCCACCTCCTGTCCAGTGGCGGCATAGTCGTTGTAGGTGCCGAAGTTGTCGTTGTGGGTGATGGTGTTGGTCAGCAGCCACGCGAAGGGGCGTATCTTGCCCGTGAGATGTGGGAGGATGTAGTCCTTGAGGTATTCCAAAGCAGCCATCTTCTCCTCATCGCTTTGCAGGAGGGTGAAGCGGTATTTGGTGACGCCGGAGGCTTCCGTGCCGACGGAGTAGGTGAGGTCCACGGTCTCGATGAACCATTGGTCATCGCCGTTGCGGTCGGTGCCGAGGAACTGGCGCTGCAGGGTGTCGTTGAAGACCACGTAGCTGCCGGTTTGCTCAAAGAACTGCCGGCGCAGCGCCTCAATGGCCTCTGACTCCGTGATGGCGGAGGTGGCATAGCGGTCGGCGGGGTCGGTGAAGTTCACCTCTGTGGCATCGTCGGAGCAGGACAGTAGGAGAAGGGTCTGCGCAGCGATGGCAGACACCACAATCATGATGCCAAGGCGGTATGTTGACTTGTAATTCTTCATTCTTCGTTTAACGTTTAAGAGGTAACACCAATTCTCAATTTTCAATTCTCAACTCTCAATTGATGGCGATGGTCTCATAGGTTCGCCATTGGTTGCCATTATTGGGCATACCTGTGTTGAAGGTGATGACCTCCTCCGGGATGGGCAGCGTCCATGAGGCGTCGTCCTCGGTGAGCGTGAAGCGATGGCGTTCGAGCATGTTGATGCTGGTGCGACTCTCATAAATGGTGTAGTCGTGTACGATGCTGATGCGCTCCGGCTGCACGCCGCATACGCGGTAGCGGCGCAGGTCGAACCAGCGGTGTCCCTCCAGCGCCAGCTCCAGACGGCGCTCATGCCGGATGGCTGTGATGAGGTCAGCCTGGGTGAGTCCGGACAGCGTTGCGCCGGCATTGTAGCGTTTGCTGCGCAGGGCGTTCAGCGCCTGCAGTGCCGGCTCGCTGTGCCCTTGATAGGCTTCCGCCTCGGCGAGGTTGAGGTACGCCTCTGCGGAGCGCAGCAGGAACAGCGACGACACGGGCGACAGCACACCACGATAGCCTTCGTAGTAGGCATAGTTGTAGTAATTCTTGTTTGCAGGATCTTGGTCGGTGTATTTGTTGCCCTCTTCATGCTTCACGGAACCCGTGAACAAGCCTTTATGCCAGAACCACTGGCGGCGGCGGTTGTCGTTGCTGCCGTAGGCGTTGTAGAGGTCGTCGCTGATGCGAAAGCTCTGGTAGCCGTAGTAGCAGAGGCAGGGCGCATCGTCGCCGCCCATGGAGAACAGGTTCTCGGGGTTCGAGGCTACGGCGAACTTCGCAGTCGTGGTTGCCACGATATCCTGCAGCTGCGGATGTGCCTCGATGACCTTGGCAGCGTACGTAGCTGCCTGTTCCCATTGCTGCAGATAGAGATAGACGCGGCTGAATAACAGTCGCACCGCCGTCACATCGGCACGATAGAGGCTCGTCTGCTTGGCTCTCACCTGTGCCAGCTCCGTTTCGGCAGTCTGCAGGTCCCTGACCACCTGGTCATAGACCGTCTGCACGGAAGCTCTGCTGAATTTGATGTCCTCCACCGCCTCCGATGTCTTCAGCGGCACAGCGAGGTCTGCGGCAGCCGTAGCGGGGTTGTAGGGCTGTCCATAGATGTTAGCGAGCCAGAAATAATAGAACGCGCGCAGGAAGTGCGCTTCGCCGCGCACCTTGTGCACCCCTTGCTGTTCCTCGTCGGTGGAGGAGGGCACATCGTTCACACTCTCGATGATGTTGTTGGCGACGTTGATGAGATTATAGACCTTTGTCCAGGTCTTGTTCTCCTGATAGAAGTCGGTGTAGGTGTCATTTTGTCCTACGCGCTGCTGCCACGTGAAATAGCCGAAAGCCCACGAGCGGCTGTCGTCATAGGCAGCGGCCTCGCCCATGTAAGGGGTGTTGTTCTCCTCCAGCTCATCGGCGAGGTAGTGCAGGAAGGAGCCGTAGTTAGCCTGTGCGCTGAAGGCCTCGCCCTCCACCACGGGCATATAGCAGTTGCCAATGAGCAGCTCATCAAGGTCATTCCATGTGCGGACATAGTCGTTGTCCTGGGAATATTCCTCTAGGAAACTGCTGCAAGACTGAAGGAGTAGGGTCTGCGCAGCGATGGCAGATACCACGACCAAAATGCCAAGGCGGTTAGCGTTCATATTTCGTGTTACTTTAATTCTCAATTTTCAATTTTCAATTTTAAAAGTCCACCGTCATTCCCAGCGTGTAGGACGGTGTGTCGGAGAGCTGTACTTCCGAGAAGCCACCCTGTGTGGGTGTCTGTCCGCGCAGGCGCTTGTCGCAGATGGTATAGACGTTGAAGGCGCTCAGCGTCAGCGCCAGGCGGTGCAGGCGCATCTTGGCCAGCATTTTGCGGTTGAACTCATAGGTCAGCGAGAGTTGCGACAGCTTGAAGTAGCTGGCAGACACCACGCGCGCTGAGGAGTAGTCGTACATTGTCCATGCCGACGGGTCGTCGGTGGGTACAATGCGCGCTCCAGAGTACGGTTCGCCGGAGCTCCAATGGTAGGTGTAGTAGCCCTGGTTTATCTGTCCGGAGCCGATGATGGCTGGGATATCCGTGCGTGCCTCGTCGCCCGGACGCTGCCAGCGTTCCAGCAGGTCGCGGTTGACATTGGCCTCGCTGCTGTAGGCGTTGTTGCTGCCGAAGCCGTCGAAGAGGCGGAAGAGGCGCGTCTTGGCGCCGAAGGCATAGGTCCACGTCATGCCCAGTCGCCATTCACGCCACGTGAAGGTGTTGTTGATGCTGCCGGTGATGTCGGACTCACGCTTCCCGCTGGGCACCAGCACCCGCGTGTAGGCATCGTAGTTGCTGGCATTGGCGAGTTCGCTCTGCCGCTCTTCCATATCGTAGAACAGCGGACCGCCATCCACGGGACTCAACCCCGCAAACTGATAACTCCAGAAGGTGCCCACGGGCTGGTCAGCGACGATGGCGTTGCCGCTGAGAAAGTCTGAGAGTTCATATGTCTCAGCACCCGGTGCAGTCTTCACTTTATTATATATCTTGGAGAAGTTACCCGAGAGAATCCAATAGAAGTCCTTCACCTTCACGGGCGTTGCCGAGAGTGTGATGTTGAAGCCTTGGTTGATGATGTCGCCGCTGTTGACGATATAGCTCTCGAAGCCGTTCACGTCGGCGATGGTCTTCTCCATGAAGGCGTCGGTGGTCTTTTTGTGGTAGTACTCAGCGCCCACCTGCAGGCGTCCGCCCCAGAAGCTGGTTTCCAGACCCACGTTGGTGCTGTGTGTCTTCTCCCATCGCAGGTCGGGGTTGGCATAGTAGGCTACCGTCGAGACCATCTCGTTGTAGTAGGCATTCATCTGCCCCTTCTTGATGATCATCTGCGGCGTCTGGTGGTCGAGCATGTTACCCTGGTGGCCGTAGCTGGCCTTCAACACCAGCATGTCTATCCAGTCAGCTTTGATCTTGAAGATTTGGTCGAGGTTGGCATTACCCGACACCGACCAGATAGGCAGTATCTTCTCCTTCGAGCGGCTGCCGAACTTGTTCGAGCCGTCGTAGCGCGCGTTGGCGTTCAGGGTGAAGAGGTTGAGGTAGCTGTAGCTCAGCGTGGCGTAGCCCGAGATCATGTTGTTCTTCTGGTCCGTAATCGTTGGCACATTGCCGGCGAGCCACGTGTAGTAGGCGGTATATGTCAGCGGGATGTTGACGGCAAACGTCTTGCCACGGTCGGGGTAGTAGCCGCGCTGCGTCAGCGCCAAGCCTGTGTAGTGGTTGCTGCTGGCTTCGACACCAGCAGCGAGGTTGATGTTGTGGTCGTAGGTGTCGGTGAAGAGCTTGAAGTACTTGTTGTAGTTGGCTTGCAGGCGTGCGGTGTAGCCCACGTTCCTGTACTGCTGGCTCGACAGTTCGCCGCCGTAGGGGAACTCCGTGTTCTCGTCCAGCGGGTCGCCGAGTTCCGAGCGCCGCAGCTCAGCCACGTGGAACGTGTTGTCGCCCCAGTAGCTCTCCTGCGTGCTGTTGCTCACGTTGGCCGAGAAGATGCCGTTCAGCGACAGGTCGTTGTTAACCTGATAGCGCAGGTTCAGCGTTGCCTGTATGTTGTCCACATCTTGCCGCACAGAGCTGTTGTCCAGTTCGTTAAGAATGTTGAAGCCGAGGTATTCACCTCCGCTGCCGCGTCGCTTGTACTTGTAGAGCGAGCCATCGTCGTTATAGACAGGGATGGTGCGGGCGGTGTTGTAGGCATAGTTGACGGGGTTGATTTCCTCCTGTGCATACTGCTTCGCGTTGAGGTAGCCGTTGACATTGAACTGCAGCGACACCTTCTCCGCCAGCTGGAAATCCACCTTCGCCATACCCGTGTAGCGGCGGTTCGTGGTGCCTCGGATGACATCGTAGTCGTCGTTCACGCCGATACTGGTGTAGTAGCGCACCTGCTCCGAGCCGCCGCTGACGTTCAGCGAGTGGTCGTGGCTGAAGGTGTTGCGGCAGAGCGTGTCGAACCAGTCCGTGTTGCGCGTCTGCATGGCGCCCACCTCGCTGCGGAACTCCTCGGGTGTCAGCTGGCCAGCGTACAATCGCGACAGCGCCTCCTCGTAGCCCACCAGCGGCATGCCCGTGGGGTAGTGGTAGTGCTGGTTGACGAGATCCTGAGAGAAGCGGATGCGTTCCTCGGAATTCATCAGGTTGATTTTCTGGTCGCTGTAGTACGGACGGCGGCGGAAGGTGCCCTGGAACGTGTAGCTCACGATGGGCTTACCCACGCGTCCGCTCTTCGTTGTGATCACGATGACGCCATTGGCGGCGCGCGTGCCGTACAATGCGGTGGCAGCGGCGTCCTTCAGCACGTCGATGCGCTCGATGTCCTGCGGGTTGATGCCGGAGATGGCGTTGCCGATGCGGTTCACGTAGTCCGGGTCGTTGAGCACGTCGGGGTTCAGGTCCACGGGGTCTGTGAGGATGATGCCGTCGAGCACCCACAGCGGTTCGCGGTTGCCGATGAGCGTGCTCGTGCCTCGGATGCGGATCTTCGGCGTAGCGTTGATCTCACCGCTGACGCCCGTGACCACCATGTCGGGAATCTTACCCTCCAGCATCTGCGAAAGGTTGCTGACGCCCGGCACCTCGATGTCCTTCATATCTACCGACGTCACCGAGCTCGTCAGGTTGCGGCGATCCAGTTGCTGATAGCCCGTCACCACGATGTCCTTCAACGCCTTCGCGTCCTCTTCCATCTGCACTTTCACCACCTTCTTGGCGCTCGCCTGCATGGTGATGGTCTTGAAACCCATGTACGAGATGACGATGGTGTTCGTCTCCGTCTCTGTCGGCAGCATGAAGCGACCTTCCACGTCGGTCACCACGAACTCCTTTTCGGCTTTATCGTGCACGATGGCGCCAATCATCGGGTCGCCCAGATCGTCGAGTACCGTGCCAATAATCTTCAGTGATGGCTTTTCCTGTGCCACGGCAACGGCGCACCAGACGCTCATCCATAAGAGAATAACCAGTCTCTTCATCCTTGTTGTTGAGTTAATCCATAAACCTTAAGCGCTATTCCTTCTTGCACAATTTGCAATCGTCGCAGGAGCGGAAACGCTTTTCCACCTGCATGTGGAGGCGCTGGCGGAGGGCCTCCAGCGGTATCTCGTGGAGCACCTCGCTGGCGAAGGCCTGCTTCAGGAGCATGCGCGCCTCTGACTCGCTGATGCCACGCTGCCGCATGTAGAACAGGGCGGCTTCGTTGAGTTGTCCTACGGTGCTGCCGTGGGAACATTTCACATCGTCGGCATAGATCTCCAGCATCGGCTGCGTCCACATCCGTGCCTGATCGGTGCACACGAGGTTGGCATTACGCTCTACGGAGTCTGTCTGCTGCGCTTCCTGACGCACCAGGACGCGCCCTGCGAAGGCCCCGGTAGCCTGCTGGTCCACCACATATTTATATAGTTCACGACTCGTACACCCTGGGGCACGATGGTCGATGAGTGTGTTGTTATCTACGTGTTGCTGTCCGTTGAGGATGGCGCAGCCCAGTAGCTGCACGTCGGCACCCTCGCCCACCAGCTGCACGTCCGTCTGGTTGCGGCTCACACCGCTGGCCAGCGTGAAGGCCGTGTGCGTGAGATGTCCGCCTGCGGCCACCTGTGCAAAGACCTGATGGAAGCGGTGGCAGCGGTCGTGGGTGTCCTCAATGTCATAGAGCGCCACGCGGGCACCCTCGCCCACGAAGACCTCCGTGACCTGTGTTGTCAGGAAATCCTGCTGCGCCTCGGCGCGGTCGCCCAGGATGACCTGCACGTCAGCCCCCGCCTCCGCGATGATCAGCAGGCGGCGATTCTGCATCAGCGGCGCCGTGGCCCGCAGCGTGTTTGTGATCTGCACGGGGTGCTCCCGATGCTCACCCGCCGCGGCATGCACGACGATGAGCTCCTGTGCCAACATGGTGTTGAGAGCCGTGAGGGCGTCGTCCTCCACGCGGGCCAAGGTGCCGTAGCGGCTGATGAGGGCCTCCTCGAGTTGGGGTGCGCTGGCCGCAGCCAGGCTGATGCCGTAGTTAGGCGCAAAGGCCGCAGCCACGTCGGTGTATTTATATCTTTCCACCTTCTGCGTGGGGAATCCCAGGCGCTGCAGGGCCTCTGCCGCCGCCTCGCGCTGGGCGTTCATCACCGCTTGCGAGCCTGCGTCGATGCGCTGTCGCTCACTCCGGAAGAATTCTATATATTGATCTATTCCTTTCAAGTTTCAGGTTTCAAGTTTCAAGCTTAAATTATCAATTGTCAATTTCAAAAGCGCCTTGTTCTCTGCCGCCTCCATGATCTCGCGCTCGCCCGGACCTTTGTCGTTGATGCCACAGAGGTGCAGGATGCCGTGGATGATGACGCGGAGCAGCTCCTGCTCGTAAGGCACCCCCAGCCCCTCGGCATTCGAGCGCACGGTGTCGAGGCTAATGAACAGGTCGCCACTGATGCGTGTGGCGGTGCTGTCGTCGAAGGTGATGATATCGGTGTAGTAGTCGTGCTGCAGGAACTGACGGTTGACGCGCAGGATCTCCTCGTCATCGACGAAGATGTATGCGACTTCCCCAACACGCCGCCCATAGTCCTCCGCCACCGACTGCACCCATGCCTTGATGCATGGCTGGTCGATGGCTGGCATCACTACATTTATGGTCTGGAAAGTGATCATCTCAGCCAATCGAAGCCTCGTTCTTCAATCTCTGCAGCCAGCTCAGGGCCACCCGTCTTCACGATGCGCCCGTCGATGAGCACATGCACGATGTCGGGCTTCAGATAGTCCAACAGACGCTGGTAATGCGTGATCACGATGGCCGATGTCTGCGGTGTGCGCAGCTTGTTAAAGCCTTCGGCCACGATGCGGAGGGCATCCACATCGAGTCCCGAATCCGTCTCGTCGAGGATGCACATCGTAGGTTCGAGCATCGCCATCTGGAAGATCTCGTTGCGTTTGCGCTCGCCGCCACTGAAGCCTTCGTTGACCGAGCGGCTCATCAGCTTGTTGTCCAGCTCCACAATCTTACGCTTCTCGCGCATCAGCTTCAGGAACGAGCCCGCATCCAAGGGTTCCAGCCCCTGATATTTACGCTTTGCATTCAGGGCGGCACGCATGAAGTTGACCATCGAGACG
Source organism: uncultured Prevotellaceae bacterium (assembly GCA_946415705.1). Lineage (GTDB taxonomy): Bacteria > Bacteroidota > Bacteroidia > Bacteroidales > Bacteroidaceae > Physcousia. The sequence goes on along the minus strand of CAMKTN010000022.1, from coordinate 13,130 downwards.
CCCGGAATCTCCACCGGCTGCTGGAACGACAGGAAGAGTCCCTCATGCGAGCGCTCGTCAGGCGACATTGCCAACAGGTCCTTGCCATTGAAGGTCACGGAACCCTCCGTGACGGTGTAGGCCGGATGCCCCACCAGCACATTGGAGAGCGTGCTCTTGCCGGCGCCGTTCAGCCCCATCAACGCATGCATCTCGCCGTCGCGCACCGTGAGGTCGATGCCCTTCAGTATCTCTTTGCCACCCACAGTGGCATGCAAGTTCTTAATCTCTAACATTCTCGTAATGTACGTTTTTCAGGCCGCAAAGGTACTACATATTTATCGCACCGCCAAAAAATCCCACATTTATTGCATCTTCCTACCCAAAGAAGAGGGTGGCGACGAGGATGGCGGCGATGACGGAGGCGAGGTCGGCGGCGAGGCCGCAGGGCAGGGCGTAGCGGGTGTGGCGAATGCCCACGCTGCCGAAATAGACGGCAAGGATGTAGAAAGTGGTGTCGGTGCTGCCCTGGAAGATGCAGGAGAGGCGTCCGGCGAAGGAGTCGGGGCCGTAGTTCTGCATACATTCCAGCATCAGGCCGCGTGCGCCGCTGCCGCTGAGGGGTTTCATGAGCGCCGTGGGCAGCGCGCCGGCGATGTCGGCATTGCCGCCACAGGCTTTCACAATCCACGCGATGCCATCGACGAGCCAATCCATTGCGCCAGAAGCACGGAAAACGCCGATTCCAACGAGGATGGCGATGAGATAGGGTATGATGGCTACGGCTGTGGAGAAGCCGCCCTTGGCACCCTCGATGAAAGCATCATAGACATTAATTTTTCTGCGCATGCCCGCGAGGATGAAGACGACGATGATGCCGAGCAGGATGATGTTGGCCAGGTTGTTGGAGAAGATACCCATCTCCTCGCGACTCAGCGCCTGCGTGGCCCATGCCATACCGGCAACAATCAGTGAGAAGAGGGCGAGGGTGATCATCACCGGGCGGTTCCAGAGGCTGATGCGCTGGATGGCACCCGTGATGGCAACGCCCACGACCATGGAGATGAGCGTGGCCAGGAGAATCGGCACGAAGACATCCGTGGGCTCTGCGGCTCCCAGCTGCGCGCGGTAGGCGAGGATGCTGACAGGCACGATGGTGAGGCCGGCGGTGTTCATGACCAGAAACATGATCATGGCGTTGGAAGCCGTGTCCTTCTTGGGATTCAGCTCCTGCAGCCCTTCCATGGCCTTGAGGCCCATGGGCGTGGCGGCGTTATCAAGGCCCAGCATGTTGGCGGACAGGTTCATGAAGATATTACCCATCACGGGATGCCCCTCGGGAATGTCGGGGAAGAGCCTGCGGAACAGGGGCGACAGCCAGCGCGCCAGACGCTCCACCATACCGCCCTGCTCACCGATCTTCATGATGCCCATCCACAGGGAGAGGACTGCCGTGAGGCCCAACGAAATCTCGAAACCTGTCTTGGCGGTGTCCATCGTAGCGTTCATGATGGCGGGGAAGACCTCTGTGTCGCCGAAGAAGACAAGTTTGACCGTCGCCACGCAAAGCGCGATGAGAAAGAATGCAATCCAAATATAATTCAGTGCCATTGGAGAGGGGTTATTGATAAATTTTGCGGCAAAAGTATAAAAAAACCATCAACCATCACCCTTAAACCATCAACTTTTTATACCTTTGTGCCCAATAAGGCTTTTAACTTAACATTTGATACTATGTTCACAACTATTTCCAATTGGTTCGCGGGCTTCGATACCACGATGCAGATTTTCTGGGCTTGCGCCATTGCAGCCAGTGTCGTTTTCATCATTCAGAACGCCCTCATGCTCATCGGGCTGGGCGGCATGGACTCCGACGTCGATGCCGACGTAAGCACTGATTTCGATGTCCACACCGACATGGACGGCGACACCGACATCTCCAGCGGCCACACCGGTCACGAAGGCACGCTGGGCTCCGCGGGCATCTTCTCGCTGTTCACGCTGCGCAACTTCATCAACTTCTTCCTCGGCTTCGGCTGGGGTGGCATCAGCCTGGCACCCGTCGTACAGAGCAAGGCGCTGCTGGTGTTGCTGAGCTTCCTTATTGGCGCGCTTTTCGTGGTGGTCTTTGCCGTCCTGATGCGCATGATGCTGAAGCTGGAGAAGAGCGGCAACTTCAAGATTCAGGAGTGCGTGGGCCAGACGGCCAGCGTCTATCTCCGCATCCCTGCCAATCACGCCGCCGCCGGCAAGATACAGATCAGCATCAACGGCTCCGTGCATGAGCTCAACGCCTTCACCGACGGTGACGAGCTCCTCGCCACCGGCTCCCGCGTGAAAGTCGTCAAAGTCATCGACGGCGGCAGCCTCCTCGTGGAGAAAATCTAACCCCTTGAACTTTTGAACCTTTGAACCCTTAAACCCATTAAACTCCTTAAACCAAACAAAGATATGGAACTTTACGTAATTGTTGTAGCAGCTTTGGTTGCTTTCTTCCTGGTGGTAGCCATCTTCAACCGCTATCGCCGCTGTCCTTCTGACAAGATTCTGGTTATCTACGGCACGAGTGCCGCCAAGGGCTCTGCCAAGTGCGTGCACGGTGGTGGTACCTTCGTGTGGCCCATCATTCAGGACTATGCCTACATGAGCCTCACGCCCATCTCCATTGACGCCAACCTCACCAACGCCCTGTCGCGCCAGAACATCCGCGTCGATGTGCCCTGCCGCTTCACGGTGGGTATCTCCACGGAGCCCGACTACATGCAGGCTGCCGCCGAGCGTCTGCTGGGGCAGACGCCGCAGCAGATTCAGGAGCTGGCGCGCGATATCCTCTTCGGTCAGCTGCGTCTCGTCATCGCCACGATGTCCATCGAGGAGCTGAACTCCGACCGCGACAAGTTCCTGGAGGCCATCTCCACCAACGTCGAGGTGGAGCTGAAGAAGATTGGTCTCCGACTCATCAACGTCAACGTGACCGATATCAAGGACGAGAGCGGCTACATCGAGGCTCTCGGTCGCGAGGCTGCCGCCAAGGCCATCAACGAGGCCAAGGTGCGCGTGGCTGAGCAAGATAAGATTGGTGAGATTGGTAAGGCAGAAGCCGTCCGTGAGACGCGCGTGCGTACCGCCGAAGCCAACGCCCAGGCCGTGAAGGGTGAGAACGAGGCCAAGGTAGAGATTGCCAACTCCGAGGCGTACCGCCGCGAGAAGGAGGCCGAGGCACAGCGCAAGGCACAGGCCGCCGAGAAAGTGCAGGCCGCCAAGGCGCTGGAAGAAGCCTACGCCGCCGAGCAGCTCGCCGAGACCGCCCGTGCCGAGCGCGAGCGCGCCACCGAGACTGCCAATGTCATCGTGCAACAGGAGATCGAGAAGCAGCGTCTGATCATCGCTGCCGAGGCCGAGGCCGAGCAGAAGCGCGCCATCGCCAAGGGTGAGGCCGACGCCGTCTTCGCCAAGATGGAAGCCGAGGCAAAGGGTCTCTTCGAGGTGCTGACGCGTCAGGCACAAGGTTACGACAAGATGGTGCAGGCCGCCGGCGGCGACGCCACCGCTGCCTACTCCCTCCTCCTGCTGGAGAAGCTGCCCGAGCTCGTCAAGACACAGGTCGAGGCCATCAAGGGCATCAACATCGACAAGGTAACCGTCTGGGACAGCGGTGCTGCAGGCGACGGAAAAGGCTCCACAGCCGGCTTCGTCAGCGGACTCATGAAGAGCATACCCCCTCTCAACGACCTCTTCGAGCAGGCCGGCCTCAGCATCCCTGAGTACCTCGCCAAGAAGAAGGCCGAGCGCGATGCAGAAGCAAAAGCTGAAGAAGAAGAATGAGACGCCGCAAAGCACAGAAAACCAACCAAGCCATCATGCGGGGCGTGATTGCCATGGCACTCCTCGTCCTGCTGGTGGCCTATCTGTTCCTCACGATGGTGTCCTGCACCCAGGCGCCGCGCGGCATACCCGTCAACGGCGTCATCACCGGTGCCGAGGACTCCACGCTCGTGCTCGAGGCCATGACACTGGGTGGCGTGCAACCCCTCGACTCCGTGCGCCTGAAGGCCGACGGTGAGTTCGCCTTCACCGTGCCCGACGACAGCCTCTCCATCCCCGAGTTCTATCGCCTGCGCATCGCACACCACGTCATCAACTTCGTCGTCGATACCGCCGCCATCATCTATGTCGAGGCCCCCTATGCCCGCATGTCCACCGACTACGACATCCAGGGCAACGACGCCTCGCGGCGCATGAAGACCATCTCGCTGCTCAACATACAGCTCCAGCAACAGCTGCAGGCCCTCACCGCCGATGCCTCTCTCTCCGCCATGGAGAAACAGGAGCGCGCCCAGCAGCTCGTGGAAGCCTACAAGCAGACCCTCAAGAGCGACTACATCCTCACCAACCCCGCCTCCGCTGCCGCCTACTACGCCCTCTTCCAGACCATCGGCGCCAGCATGCTCTTCAACCCCGAGGACAACCGCTCCGACATCCAGTACTTCGCCGCCGTCGCCACACAGTGGGACATCCTCTACCCCCACCACCTGCGCACCGAGAACCTCCGCAACATCGCCCTGCGCGGACTACGTAACACCCGCCAGGTGAAACCTCTTGAGCTCGACATCGACGGCGACCGCGTCAAAGAAGTCGGCATCATCGACTTCGGCTTCCCCGACATCAGCGGACATGAGCGCCGCCTCTCCGACTTCCCCGACAACGTCCTGCTCCTCGACTTCACCGCCTACAGCCTCCCACAGAGCCAGCAGCGCAACATCCAACTGCGCGAGCTCTATGCCGACTACCACGACCGCGGACTCGAGATCTACCAGGTCTCCGTCGATGCCGACGAGCACTACTGGAAGACCATGTGCGAGCAGCTCCCCTGGGTCTGCGTCTTCTGCGCCGAGGGCGTCGCCAACGACATGGTGCGCCTCTACAACGTGCAGTCCCTGCCCACCTATTTCCTCATCGGGCGCGGCTCCGAGATGCGAGCCCGTGGCGAAAATATCACCGATTTGCGCAAAGCCATCGAACAGGAATTGTAAACGGCAGATGTGCATTTTTATGCCAAAACATTTGGTGCGAATCACCTAAAACCATATCTTTGCACCGCCGAAAGTGAAGAAGGGTTCCGTATAACAACGGAGCTCTTTTCCTTTTGTCGCCTCTAACAGGCGATATGTCAAGCACATAGCAATCGTAAAATTGTCAAATCGTAAAATTGTCAAATATAAATGGCTTACATGACACAGAAGGGCTACGACAAACTCGTGGCCGAGCTCCAGCACCTCGAAGCTGTTGAGCGCCCCAAGGCTTCTGCAGCCATCGCCGAAGCCCGCGACAAGGGCGACCTCAGCGAAAATGCAGAGTACGACGCTGCCAAAGAGGCACAAGGCCTGCTCGAAATGAAGATCACACAGCTCAAGGCCACCATCGCCGACGCCAAGATCATCGACACCAGCAAGCTCAACGCCGACACCGTGCAGATCCTCACCCGCGTAGAACTCAAGAACGTGAAGAACAACGCCAAGATGTCCTACACCATCGTCAGCGAGACCGAGGCCAACCTGCGCGAAGGTAAGATCAGCGTCAAGACCCCCATCGCCCAAGGCCTCCTCGGCCGCAAGGTCGGCGAAGTCGTCGATATCCGCGTACCCCAGGGCACCGTGCAGCTCGAAATCCTTAACATCAGCTATGAAGAATGATTCCGCGAATCATTCGATAGATTAGAGATTAGAGATTAGAGATTAGAGATTAAAGATTAAGGATTAAGGATTAAGGATTAAAGATTAAGGATTAAGGATTAAGGATTCGTTGAGCGGTTAGCGGTTAAGAATTTCCGTGTTTTTCCGTTCATTTCCGTGTTTTTCCGTGATTTAAATTTCCCAAACATGTCCATCTTCAGCAAAATAGCCGCTGGCGAGATTCCCAGCTACTGCTGCGCCAGCAACGAGGAGTTCTATGCCTTCCTCGACATCAATCCCTTGGTGAAGGGCCACACCCTCGTCATTCCCCGTCGCGAAGTCGATTACATCTTCGACCTCACCGATGATGAGATCGCCCGCCTCCACACCTTTGCAGCCCATGTCGCCCGTGCCATCAAGAGCGTCATTCCCTGCGTCAAGGTCGGCGAAGCCGTCCTCGGCCTCGAGGTGCCCCACGCCCACATCCATCTCATTCCCATGCAGAGCGAGCGCGATATGCTCTTCTCCAACCCCAAGCTACAGCTCCCTGCCGACGAGATGCAAGCCGTCGCCGACGCCATCCGCGCCGAGTTCGACCACCAGGCATAACCGCCAGCAGAACTGACAACCCTCACTTCCCGAACAGGTGACACCGGTTCCCCGGCAACACCTTGACCACGCCCTTCATCTCCAATGCGAGCATGAGGGGCGTGATCTTGTAGATGGGGAGGGTTAACGCGCTGGACAGTTCGGACATCGAGACATCGCCGTCCGCCTGGCGTAAGACATCCACCATCGCCTGCTCCTCGGCGGAGAGATCGGGGAACAAGGTGGTCTGCTGGGGAGCGGAGGCTTCCTCGTCCGACGACACCACCTTCTGCCATCCCATGTCCGTCAGGAGGTCGGATGCTGAGGTAATGAGCATCGCGCCATTGCGACGGATCAGTAGGTTACAGCCTTCAGAGGTTGCATCTGTCGGACGTCCGGGGAACGTGAAGACCTCGCGATGGTAATCCCCCGCCAAGCGTGCGGTGTTCAGAGAGCCGCCGCGTGCCGGGCTCTCCACGATCACAACGGCATCGGCCATTCCGGCTACGATGCGGTTGCGCTGCAGGAAGTTGGGCTTGTCTATCGGCGTGTGGCTCATGAACTCCGTGAGGAGGCCGCCACGCTTCAACATCTCTACAGCCGTGGACCGGTGTGTGCGAGGGTATATCTCATCCAGACCGTGTGCCAACACTCCCACGGTGGGCAGACCGCAATCTAATGCTGCACGGTGCGCGGCCACGTCAATACCGTAGGCCAGCCCACTGACAATCAACGCATCCGGGCATTGCTCGGCGATGCCACGCACCAACGTGTTGCAGAGGTCACGTCCTCGCTCGCTACAGCGCCGTGTGCCAACGACACTGACGATGCGCTGCACATTCAGGTCCGCATTCCCGAGGCTATAGAGCAGGAGGGGTGCATCGTCACACTGCGCCAACCGCGCCGGGTAATGGGCTTCGTCCTGTATGTGCAGTATCTGTATATGATGATGGCGGGCGTAGTCCAGTTCCTGCTCGCAACGAGGCAGCAGCTGGTCCATTTTTCCAAGTTCCTCGGCGACATGTTCGGAAAACCGCTCAAACATACGACCCAAATCGCGGCGGTTCTCATAGATGGCGGTGGCACTGCCCAGCTCCTGCAATAAGGTTCGCTGAGGCTTGGATTGTTGGCGCAATGCAATCGTCAGCGCCATGGTATAAAGAAGTTCCTGGTCAGACATATTCATTCTTCATTTTTCACTTTTCACTCATTCATTTTTCACTCTTTAGATACTCGTACCCAAAGCGACAACGCAGGCAGTCGATGCGATCGCAGTATTCACGTTTCAGCTGGATGAGCGCCTGACTGTCCGCAGCGTTCTCCACCGTGAGCCCACATTGTTGCCATTGTCGAAGGATGTAGTTGCGCTCGGGTTTCAGTTGTTCCAGCAGTTCTACGGCGTGCTCCTGCTCGGTTTCATCGTGGTGTGCGATACCGTGTGCGAACAGGAGCGGGCTAACGGTGTTGATGATGAGCAGGTCGCGACTGGCGGGTGAGAGGCGCTTCTCGCTGCGCTCCGAAGGCATACCGAACAAATAGTGTGTCTGCCAATACTCTGTGGCACAGGTGTCAAACGCCTTGTGCAGTCCTTCGCGCGTGGACGCATGAAGGATGGTGTCAAGGTTGGCAGTCTGCAAATAGTAGAGGTGTGCCAATTGAACGATGCGCAGATGCGGGAAGTTCTGCGGTCGCAGGCGCAGATATTTCCAGCTTGCTGGATCCATGGATGCAGCTAGCTGGAACTTGTGATGCAGATAGCTGTACTCTTTCCGCAGGCGCTGCAGGTACTCATCCTGCGCTGCTGCCTCCCGTGCCGAAGGCGGAATAGCCTCCTGTTGCAACAACCCGGCACATCCTAAAAACAGCGCTTCGAGCTGAAAGAGGTTATCGCGGTGCTTGGCGGCTGCGTGCAACGGCAGGTGACGTGCCCACGCCTCAAAGGCATCGCCATTGATGCCAAAGCCGAAGTTACGGGCAAGGGTGATGAAAGCCGTACGCTCCCAGTCGCCCGATGCCGCCGTGAGGCGCTGCAGACAGCGCTCGGCCCGCTCCTGCAGACGTTCAGCCAGCAGCGCCGACATCCAAGAGTGAATGGTCAGCGTAGAGAGCCGGGGAATGATCTTCCAGCAGCGCGGGTAGTCATCTGTTTGGCAGAGATGCTCGTAGTTCTCCCGCACATAGGCGGGTATCGGTAAGACCAGTTGGGGCGGCTGTTTGCCGTCGGCGGTGGTGATCTCACAGTCTGCCACCTCCACCACATGAAGGATGATGTTGTTGTAGGCAGCATCCTGCTGGTGGCCGTGACGCTGCCAGTCCGATGCGCGTAGATGAATCTCCACATTGCCCACCCAAAGCGTGCCGTTGATGCGCACCTTGGCGTTGAAGAAATCGGGGCCTGCATTGTAGTTATGCAATCCCGGATCAATCACTTCGACTTTTTCGCCCTTTGTGGTGAGGAGGGGTTGAAGGGGAAACAGACGGTGTTTCCAGACGTAGTGCAGCAGGGTTTCCATGCTTGAAATTGCGTAAGATGATGCAAAAATAGCATAAAAAAGTGAAACGGCACCTATGGTTTCATATTTTTGTGCTACTTTTGCGCCGCAAAATCATCATTAACACCGCGAAACAATGAAAATAGCTTTGATAGGCTACGGCAAGATGGGGCGCATGATCGAGCAGATCGCCCTGGAGCGCGGACACGACATCGTGTGCCGCATAGACATCGACAACCCTCAGGACTTCGACAGCGAGGCGTTCCGCTCGGCGGACGTGGCGATAGAGTTCACGGCGCCTACGGTGGCCTACGGCAACGTGCAGAAGGCATGGGCGGCAGGCGTGAAGGTGGTGTCGGGCAGCACGGGATGGTTTGCGCAGCACGAGGCGGAGGTGCGTCGGCAGTGCGAGGAGGAGGGACGGACGCTGTTCTGGGCCTCGAACTTCTCGGTGGGCGTGGCGATCTTCGGTGCCGTGAACCGCTATCTGGCGCGCATCATGAACGGCTTCCCGCAGTACGACGTGGAGATGGAGGAGACGCACCACGTGCACAAGCTGGACCATCCCAGTGGCACAGCCATCACGCTGGCAGACGCCATCGTCAGCGAGATAGACCGCAAGGAGGCGTGGGCCGAGGACACGACAGACCCGAAGCTGCTGCGCATCGACAACATCCGCCGCGGCGAGGTGCCGGGCATACACACGGTGCGCTACGACAGCGAGGCGGACCTCATCACCATCACGCACGACGCACACTCCCGCAAGGGCTTCGCCCTCGGCGCCGTCTTGGCAGCGGAATATACGGCGGAGCATAAGGGACTGCTCGGGATGCAAGACTTGTTCCACTTCTAAGAAATGTCGTAATAACGTTATAACGTAATAACGTAATATCGAAATAACGAAGAACATGAAACAATTAGATAAGAAACCGATTACGTGGAAGGACTGGGTGAAGATGGCCGTAGTGATGGGCCTCTACATCTGGTTCCTGGCATGGGTGGATGCATGGTGGGGACTGATCGTGGTGCCCTTCATCTTCGACATCTACATCACGAAGAAGATACCCTGGACGTGGTGGAAGGATCTGGAGAACCCGGTCACGCGCACCATCATGTCGTGGGTGGATGCCATCGTCTTCGCCCTCGTGGCGGTGTATTTCGTGAACATCTACTTCTTCCAGAACTACACGATCCCGTCGTCGTCGCTGGAGAAGAGCCTGCTGGTGGGCGACTACCTCTTCGTGTCGAAGATGAGCTACGGCCCCCGCGTGCCGCAGACGCCGCTGTCGCTGCCGCTGGTGCAGCATACGCTGCCGGGAGGCGCCAAGAGCTACAGCGAGCTGATACAATGGGACTACAAGCGCGTGTCGCCGAAGCCCGTGCAGCTCAATGACATCGTGGTCTTCAACTACCCCTCGGGCGACACCGTGGTGGCGAATCCCGCCTACCAGGCGCAGGATTTTTACGGCGTGTGCCTCATGCTGGGGCGCGACGTGGTGTCGCAGTCTTATACGCTCCCGAATCTGGACAACCTCTCGCCGTACCAGCAGCGCGCGATGCTGAACTACTACCGCAGCGTAGGACGGCAGTACATCGAGAACAACGCCGCGGAGTTCGGCGAGGTGATGGCGCGGCCTGTGGATCGCCGCGAGAACTATGTGAAGCGATGCGTGGGCCTGCCCGGACAGACGCTGCAGATCAAGGACCGCATCGTGTATCTCGACGGCAAGGCGAATAAGGAGCCGGACAACGTGCAATACAACTACCGCATACAGCTGCGCGACGGGCGCCGCGACCTGCCCGAGCAGGTGGCGCACGACCTGCACCTGAGCAATGACGACCTCTATGGCCGCAACGGCTTCCACCACACGGGTATCATGCCCCTCACGGCTGCCACGCGCGACAAGCTGCTGGAGATGACCAACCTCGTGGAGAGCATCGAGATAGACAGCATGGGAGCCGTGCATGACCTCTACCCCCTCAACGCTGTCACGGGGTGGACGCTGGACAACTACGGGCCCATCTGGATTCCGAAAAAGGGCGAAAGCATCGACCTCTCCATCGAGAACATCGCCGTCTATGAGCGACCGATTGCGGTGTATGAGGGCAACAAGCTGGAGGTGCGACCCGACGGCACCATCCTCATCAACGACAGCGTGGCCACGTCGTACACTTTCAAGATGGACTACTACTGGATGCAGGGCGACAACCGCCACAACAGCGCCGACAGCCGCTTCTGGGGCTTCGTGCCCGAGGATCATATCGTGGGCAAACCTATCATGATATGGCTGTCCATAGACAAGGACCGCTCGTGGTTCGACGGACACATCCGCTGGAGCCGCTTGTTCCGCTGGGTGGAGAATATGAATTAAGGCCCCCTGTGGTCCCCCAAGGGGGACAATTGAGAATTGAAAATTGAAAATTGAGAATTGAAAATTGAAAATTGAGAATTGGGGAATGGTAAGAATTGAGGAATCGTGGGGGCGGCAGCTGGCCGCAGAGTTTGAGCAGGCTTACTTCCAGGAGCTGGCGGCTTTCGTGCGGCAGGAATATGCCGCAGGCCCTTGCTATCCCCCAGGCTCCAAGATCTTCAACGCCTTCAACACCACACCCTTCGACCGCGTGAAGGTGGTCATCCTGGGACAAGACCCCTACCATGAGCCCGGACAGGCCATGGGCCTCTCCTTCTCCGTCCCCGAGGGTGTGCAGCTGCCGCCATCGCTCCGCAATATCTACGCCGAGATCCAGCAGGAGCTGGGCACCGTGCCGCCCGCCTCGGGCGACCTCACGCGTTGGGCGGCACAGGGCGTGCTGCTGCTGAACGCCACCCTCACCGTGCGCCGCGGACAGGCCGCCTCCCATCAGGGACATGGCTGGGAACGCTTCACCGACGCCGCCATCCGTGCCCTTGCCCGTGAGCGCGAACACCTCGTCTTCCTGCTGTGGGGCTCCTATGCCGGACAAAAAGCCCAGTTCATTGATGCGCAGCGCCACCTCGTGCTCCGCTCAGCCCATCCCTCCCCCCTCTCCGCCTACCGCGGCTTCTTCGGCAACCACCACTTCCAACTCTGCAACGACTACCTCGTCCAGCACGGACAAAGTCCAATTGCTTGGTAAGTTTAAGGGTTCAAAAGTTCAAGAGTTCAAGGTGTTCAAAAAGTTCAAGAAGTTCAAAAGTTCAAGGGGTTAATCTCTCAACCATAAACCATAAACCCTTAACCATAAACCATGCCCCTCCCTCCCATCCTTGAAGTCGGCGGTGTGCTGATCAGCACTCAGATCCTCACCGAACGTTTCTGCTGCGACCTCGAAGCCTGCGGCGGCGCCTGCTGCGTGGAGGGCGATGCTGGCGCACCCGTCACGCTGGAGGAAATCGGCGAGATAGAAGCGTCGTTGGATGCTGCATGGCCTTATATGTCCGCCACGGCACAGAGCGTAGTCGATAAGCAAGGCGTCGCCTACACCGATGTCGAGGGCGACCTCGTCACCAGCATCGTCAACGGCAAAGACTGCGTCTTCACCTACTACGACACCCTTGACCCTCAGCCCTCAACCTTCAGCCCTCAGCCTTCAAAAACGCCCTGTTGCCTCTGTGCCCTCGAAGCCGCCTGCCGCGCCGGCAAGAGCAAGTTCCTGAAGCCCATCTCCTGCGCCCTCTATCCCATCCGTGAGAAGCACTTCAGCGGCGGCCTCATCGGCCTCAACTACCACCGCTGGGCCATCTGCGAGGGTGCCCGCAAGCGCGGCCAGGAACTCGACCTCCCCCTCTACCGTTTCCTCCGTGCCCCCCTCATCCGCCGCTTCGGCGAAGCCTGGTACAACGAACTCTGCGAAGTCGCAGCGATGCCAGAGTTTAAGGAGTTAAGGAGTTAAAGGAGTTATCGCTTCGCTCGCCCTTCGGGCAGGAGTTAAGACGTTTCCATAGTGTTTTGGCAACCTTCATCATGAAGCACGAACAAGCCCTTTGGCTTTGATGAAAGTCATTACGTTCTTTCGCAATGTCGAATGCATACAGTCGCAACGTCGAATACATATAGTCGCTATGCCGTGTCCCACTAGTGGGACTCACCGGAAGACCTTGCTCTTACAGCATGAAGACCTTACTCTTTCAAGTGGACCACCTTGGTGATCCACCCAACGCACCTTCCTCTTCACACTTTTTCCATGAGTGGGAAATCTTTCACACCGCACCTGTAAGAAGCCGAAGATTTAACGAGCAAAGATTAATCGATTTACTCTTTCAGTAGGTAATCAATAAACTCCTGTGGCTCGAAGACGGGAATTTGAGCGGCCTTGAAATCCTTCTTGTTGCGCGTAACAATATAATCGATACTTTCGCGCATAGCGGAGAAATACTGCATGGCATCCTCGAAGTCGTCAAACTCGGAACGGATGCTGT
>CAMKTN010000021.1 GCA_946415705.1 uncultured Prevotellaceae bacterium | reverse complement strand
TGGCACAGGTGCCCACATGGCTACAATTCAGTGAAGGCTTCACCGATTTCGTGGTACTGGCATCGGGCGTGGTCGAGATTGCGCTTGGTCTTGGTATGCTATTGTTATGGAAGAAAAAGGCTGTGGTCGGTGCGCTGCTGGCTCTTTTCTATGTCGCCATCTTCCCTGGTAACATCAACCAGTATGTGAACCACATCGATGCCTTTGGTCTCAATACCGACAATCTGCGTCTCATCCGTCTGTTCATTCAGCCCGCTCTTATCTTCCTCGCTCTTTGGAGTACTGGAGGCTGGCAACAGTTGAAATCTTGGTGGCAGTGCCTAACAAAGTCTAAGAAAGCATAAGATGGAAATAATTGTGGAATCAGAGATACGGTTATTACCACTCCAGACCCGCACATGCCAGAGCAATTCGACCAAGAAGATGGACTATTCAAGTTTGAAAAATGCGCTTATGTGAGTGCTGGGCCAATCATGCTTGAATTATGCCGAGTGTTAGCGTTTTGCACGGGAAGCGAGGGAAAAAACATTGGAAGATAACAATAATTAAAGTACTATCGTATGACTATAGAGTTTATTGAAGAGAAAAACGGCAGCTTTGTGATTGAAGATGATGGAATGATCGTCGGCTATTTTGCATTCTTACCATCCCCAGAACCCACATACGCCAAGATCTATGAAGGCGATTGGCTTGATGATGAAGAACCTTATCATGTAGTTCATCGCATAGCCAGTTATCCCGATGTTCATGGATAAGAGTCTTAGCCAAATTTAGGTGCTTACAAATTGGATCTGCCATTGTTTTTTCCAATAAATGATTGAAGTTATTTATGATAGCAACTTCTTCAAGCAGCTGAAACCTCCTGAATGTCACTGGATGTTGAGTGCCGCTGGACTCATTGCATACAAACTATGGTCGAAGAGACCTGGGATGAACATTGAAATTATTGACAACAGCAGATTAATTGCATAGAACTTATATCGAACTCACGTTCTCTTAGAAATCCAACACAAGGGCCTGGCGGGGTGCGAGGGGGATGTCGTGTGTGAGGTCGTAGCGCTTGAGGGTTGGAACGTCAGTGGCCTGTGAGGCGTTGTCGTTCAGGAGCTCCGCATAGCGTGAGGAGTTGAAGACGGCGGGCTTGTCGGTGCCATTGAGGATGGTGACAACTGTTCGCTCCTTATATTGTCGTGCAATGACATAGACCCCCTTGTAGGGAATGAACTGCACCATGCGGCCCTTGGTGATGACCTCGTTACCTTGACGCCAGTGTAGCAGTCGCGAGAGCCATTCAAACATGCTCTGCTCGGCAGGGGTGCGCCCTTCGACGGTGAAGCAACTGTGATCATCGCCCGGGAAGCCGCCTGGGAAATCCTTGCGCACATAGCCGTCGGTCTTTTCCTTGGTTCCGTTCATCAGAATCTCCGTGCCGTAGTACAACTGCGGAATACGACGGACGGTGAGTAGCAGGGCGAGACCCTGCTTCAGTGCCAGAGTGTCCATTCCGTTACCCAGGAAGCGGTCGGTGTCATGATTGTCAAGGAATGCCATCACGCTGGAGGGGTTTGGATACAGGTAGTCGTAGCAGAAGGAGTTGTAGAGACGGTTGTAGCCGCGCCACCAGCTGTCGGTATTCTCATGCTTGGCGGAGTCGAGCTTCTCCTGGAAGGAGAAATCCATGACGGTCTTCAGATACGTGTTCTCGTCAGAGAGTTTGCTGTCCTTCTGCCATGCGGCAGTATAAGCGGGTTCTGTCACCCATGTCTCCCCGACGGTGTTGAAGTTGGGATACTCGTTGTTGAGCTCCTTCATCCATTGTATCATGGGCTTACGGAATGCATAGGGATAGGTGTCCATTCGGATACCGTCGATGTCGGCCGTCTCAACCCACCAGATGCTGTTCTGGATAAGATAACGCATCAGATGTGGGTTGTTCTGGTTGAAGTCGGGCATGGTGTTGACGAACCACGCCTCGGTGGTTTCGCGCAGGTCAACCTCCGAGGCATAGGGATCTGCGACTGGAGTAAGCTTATAGCTGGTCTGCAGGAAGTCGGTGCCGCGCTCGTCGCTCGAGCCGCCAGACTGCTTGAGCCAGTCAGACAGATTGAACCAGTCTTTGCCGGGCATATCTGCCACCCACGGGTGCTCGAAGCCGCAATGGTTGAAGATCATATCCATGACCACCTTCAGCCCTTTCTTGTGACAGGCATCAATGAGCTGCCGGTATTCGGCATTTGTGCCGAAGCGCGGATCTACGCGGTAGTAGTCAGTGCAGGCATAGCCATGATACGTTGACCACGTGTCCATTGCATCTGGTGAATCGTTCTCTAAGATGGGTGTAAACCACAATGCGGTGACACCGAGGTCGTTGAAATAATCGAGGTGCTGCTGCAGACCTTTGAGGTCGCCGCCATGGCGCAGCGACGGCTTGGTGCGGTCTTCCTTGTAGGCACGCATGCCTTTCAACTGTGCCTGGTGGTTGGGACCTTGTGCAAAGCGGTCGGGCATGAGCAGATAGAGTACGTCGCCTATGTCGAAGCCATGACGGTCGGCGCCCTTCTTCTCTCGTGTCTTGAGCAGATAGTTCACCGCCTCGCTTTTTACTTTCCCCTTTTCGTTCTTCAGTTGGAACGTGAGTTTCATCGTTCCCGGCTTAGCCTCCTTCAGGTTAAGGTACACCAGCAGGTAGTTGGGAGAGTCCAGGCGTACCACGCTGTCAATGCTGACCCCCGGATAGTCGGCGGACACCTGTGCATCGCGAATGCCTTTTCCATATACCATCAGCTGCAGCGATGGATTCTTCATTCCCACGTACCAGTCTGTGGGATCGATGCGTGTGACGGTCGTTTTCTGTTCGGCAGCGCTCGTGGCGAGGGTGATCGAACAGAGGAGACTGATAAAGAATAGTTTTTTCATGATAGCATATAGAGTATGTAGTTAGTCTTTCAATATCAAGGCGGATTGCGGGGCGACAAGGGCCTTGTTACCCTGGAGCCTGTCGATGCCATTTAATTCAATGACACCGGATGAAGCGAGGACGAGATAGTCGCCGTCGGGAATGCTGACGCACTGCTCCGAGCGGGTGAAGTTAAGCACGACGACAATGCTTCCGTCATGGCTGTCACCGGGAGACTCTATGCTGTATGCCAGTACACCCTTGGGCATATCGAGGAACCGTAGGCACCTGCGTACGAGGTCGCCATTGCCCAAGCGGAAATGGGGATAGCTGAGGCGCAGCCGGATGAGGTTCCTATAGTATTCGAACACCTGCGGATAGCGGAGCTTGTTCTGCCAGTCGAGGCGGTTGATGCTGTCGGGCGACTCATAGCTGTTGTGGACACCCTTCTTGTCGCGTAGCAGTTCCTCGCCACTGAGAATAAAGGGAACGCCCTGCGAGGTGAAGACGGCCGTCTGCGCCAACAGGTCGAGGCGGATCAGCTCGTCCTGGGTAATCCCCGGGATGCTGGCCTTCAGGCGATCAACCAGGCACATGTCATCGTGACATGAGACGTAGGCCATCATCTGTGTGGGCTCCACGGCCCACGGCTGTTTGGAGTAGTTGACCTTCGTCATATCTACCTGCGGATGACTGACACATCCCGCGATGCCGAACTTCAGGCTTTCCTCCAAATCAGGAGCCCCGCCGAGGATGCCTGGCTTGTTGTCGTTGTCGAAGGGGCCTCGCAGAGCATCGCGTATCTCGTCGCTGAAGGCGGCGATGCGCGACATCTGCGGGATGTTGGCCTTGATGCCCAGCTTCTCGGCAGGCAGAGCACAGGATCCGGCGCTCCAGCCCTCGCCATAAATAAATATGGTGGGATCTATCTCGTCAACGGCCTTGCGTATCTGGTTCATCGTCTCAATATCATGCACACCCATGAGGTCGAAGCGGAAACCGTCGATGTGGTATTCGTTGATCCAGTACTTGACGCTCTCTACCATGAAGCGTCGCATCATGGGCTTCTCGGAAGCCGTCTCGTTGCCGCAGCCCGAACCGTTGGAATACTGTCCGTCGGCTGTCTTGCGATAATAGTAGTCTGGATAGGTGCGCTGGAAATTGGATTGTGCGATGTCGTAGGTATGGTTATAGACTACGTCGAGGATAACCCGTATGCCAGCCTTGTGAAGAGCCTGCACCATCGTTTTAAACTCGCGTATGCGCACTTCGGGCGTATAGGGGTCAGTGGAGTAGCTGCCGTCTGGCACATTGTAGTTGACGGGGTCGTAGCCCCAGTTGTATTTATTGTCGCCCAGTCGGTCCTCGTCCACGGAACCGAAGTCATAGCTGGGCAGTATATGCACGGCATTGACCCCCAGCTGCTTCAGATGCTGAATAGCCCAGGGCTCGGTGAGAGCCAGGAACTTGCCGGGATACTTGGCATCAGGGCGGGCTATGGAGAAGTCGCGATGGTGCAGCTCATAGACGACGATATCGGCAGGGCTCTTGCACACTGGTCGCCTGTCGCTGTCCCATCCCTCGGGGTTAGTCTCTGCAAGGTCGATGACATAAGCCTGCCTGCCGTTGACACCCACGGCCTTGGCAAAGACGCCGGGAGTGTCGCCATGCCCAGTATTGAACACATATGGCTGTCCCTTCTGGTCGCCCTTGACGATGGCCTGCCAGAGGCAGTCGCCCACACGGGTCATGCTTACTTTCCTTTTGCCAACCCTGACATAGCATCTGGCTTTGTCGGGTGCAAAGAGGCGGAATACGGTCTGCTCTGGACTGTAGGTCATCTCATCGAAATGATAATCCTGTGCACTGGCGGCGACAGCGATGAGCATGAAAACGGTAATTGATAACAGTCTTTTCATTTACAGTGCTATTAGTGATACGGCAAAACCGCCGCCGGGAGCTTCCATGAGCCTGAGCACATCGCCCTGCTTGACGGTCTTCTTTGTGATTACATACGCCTTGGGATTGGTCTTCCAGTGTGCATCCTTGGCATCCTGATAGATGGTACACTGATATCTGCGTCCCTTGTCGAGGAAGTCGAGTCGCAGGTTGCAGCGGTGGCCCTGCTCGTCACACTTGCCGCCTATGAACCAGTTGTCCGTGCCTTTGGCCTTGCGGGCAACGGTGATATAGTCGCCTGGTTCTGCCTCCAGATACCGTGAGTCGTCCCAGTCACAGGCCACGTCGCGTATGAACTGGAAGGCATCCATGTACTTAGCATAGTTCTCGGGCAGGTCGGCGGCCATCTGCAGTGGTGAATACATGGTGACGTACAGCGCCAGCTGCCCCACGAGCGTGGAGCCCACTTGGTGCGGGTTCTCGCTCCACGTATCCAGTTGCGTCTCCAGAATGCCGGGCGTATAGTCCATCGGTCCCCCCTGCAGACGGGTGAACGGCAGTATGCAGGTGTGGTCGGGGTTGTTCCCGTGGAATGCCTCATATTCCGTGCCGCGGGCCGACTCGCCGCCCACCAGATTCGGATAAGTGCGGCATAGGCCTGTAGGGCGTGTGGCCTCGTGGGAGTTGACCATGATATGGTGCCTGGCCGCCTCTTTGATGACATAGAGGTAGTGGTTGTTCATGGACTGCGAGTAATGGTGGTCGCCGCGAGGGATGATATCGCCCACGTAGCCCGTCTTCACGGCATCGTAGCCGTACTTGTTCATCAGCTCGTATGCATCCTTGATGTGGCGCTCATAGTTCTGCGTTGACGATGATGTCTCGTGGTGCATCATCAGCTTTACGCCTTTGGCATGGGCGTAGTCGTTGAGCATCTTGATGTCGAAGTTCGGATATGGCGTGACGAAGTCGAACACGTCGCGCTTCCACATGTTAGCCCAGTCTTCCCAACCTACGTTCCAGCCTTCCACCAGCACCTGCTGCAGGCCGTTGGCGGCGGCAAAGTCGATGTAGCGCTTCACCTTCTCGTTGTTGGCTGCATGCCGCCCGTTCGGCTTAGCCGTCTGATAGTTGACTATCGTGGACGGTGCATTAGGGAAGGCTCCGTCACCGAGCTTGATGGATGGGTAGTCATCGGTGTAGTGCCAGTTGCTCTTGCCGACAATCATTTCCCACCAGACGCCACAGTACTTCGTGGGATGAATCCACGACGTATCGTCAATCTTGCACGGCTCGTTCAGATTCAGGATAAGGTTGCTGGAGAGCATGTCGCGCGCATCGTCGCTCACCATGATGGTGCGCCACGGCGTCTCGCACGGACTCTGCATGCAGCCCTTCAGACCCGTGGCATCGGGTGTCAGATGGCTGACAAACGTGAATGGCTGGGGTAGGGGATAGCCCATGTCCGTGGGATTCGGGGTATAGACATTGCTGTTACCCTCCAACTTGGTCGTCATGTGCTTTGTTTGCCCGTCCACCAACTCCAGATGCATGGTGGCATAATCCAGGCAGGCTGCCTCGTGGATGTTGATGTAAAGACCATCGTCGGTCTTCATCTGTAACGAGGTCTGCACGCCCGTCTCAGAGAATACCGCCACTGATGAGTTGCCCCAGTTCACCGCATCGCGGAAGCGGCCACGAATCTCCGACAGACGTGTCTCCTGGGTCTCCTGCTCTTGCGTGTCATAGTCGCCGGGGATCCACCAGGCCTTATGGTCGCCGGCCATGGCAAACTCACTGCGCTCTTCTTTGATAAGAAAATAGTTCAGTTCTGCTTGACGTGGGAATTCATAACGGAATCCCACGCCGTCGTCATACACGCGGAAACGGATTGTCATGTGACGCTGATGGGCACGCGGCGCCACATGCCTTCCCTGTTCATCAGTCTTAGCCTCCTCCTGCCATTGCTGCTGCAGGCTGACGGCATACTCGTTGTAGTGATTACGAATGTCTCGCGTCTCGCCCCAGACTGGCTGCCACGTTTCATCGAAGCTCGTCGTCTCCTCTTTCTCCAGCTCGAAGCCGGCCAGCAGGTCTCGTTCCTCTAAGCCCATCGTGGCATGCTTATCCTTGGCCAGCTCAAAGCCCAAGTGCGAAGGCCGGACAACATCTTTTCCCTTATAGGTAACGCTATAGGTGGGACGCCCTTCTTTCACTTCGAACGTCAGCACCACATTGCCGTTCGGCGACTTTACTTCTGTTGCCATTGCCAGCATCGGCAGCAGCATCAATGCATACAATATTCCTTTTATCTTCATTAGTCCGAATAGTTCAAAATAACAATTTTCAATCTTTCAATCTTTCAATATTTCAATTATCTTCCACTCTGTCTGATTAATGTCTTCACCGTCTCATTGTACTCCTCTTCACTGAGCAGTTGCTCTATGGTGAGGTGCATGCGATAACGCCAGTAGTGACGCGGATTGGCCGGTATATTAATGCGCTCTCCATTCGGATCGGCCAACCGCAGCCGCTCGTCGATCGACAGCCAGTCTTGCAACGACAGCAGGCACAGCATCGAAGGCGATGTCAGCTGCCTGCTCACAATCTCCTTGGCCAGCCATCCCGGCAGAGGATGCGGGGCTTCTCCGCTAAGGTGCAGCGGGAGGTTGTAGTAGGCCTGCGTCTGCTCATTGTCCTCATCCCACCATTGCCGCAGCGTCGGCATATCGTGTGTCGAGAAGGTGCAGACGCTCCTGTACGGATTGTGCGACAGTTTGCCAAAGCGTAGCGTCGGGTCCTTAGGCATCGTCTGGATCTCCAGCGTCAGGATGCGCAGCTCGTTCATCACCCACGCTACGCAATCCGGAACCATCCCCAGGTCTTCGGCACAGCACAGCATGCGGGTGGCCTCTGTCAGGCGGGGCAGCTTCTTCATCGCTTCCTCATACCAGAACTGGTTGTTGCGGCGGTAGTAATAGTCGTTGTAGAGTCGGTTGAAGTTCTGCTTCTCCTCTTCGTTTAGTCGCTCGTACGCTTCCTGGAATTGCACCGCGATGCGCGGATGCCAGCGGTCTTTCCGCTTATGGTCCACCAGGAACAGGTCGTCGTGCCCATGGATGCCATAGCCTTCTATCTCCTCACGGCTCAGGCCGAGGGCTGGCGCAAACTGCCCCATCAGTCCGGACTTCTCCGGAACAGGGATTTCCCAGATGCGGAAGAAACCCAGCACATGGTCGATACGGTAGGCATCGAAGTACTGCGCCATTTTACGGAAACGCCGTACCCACCACGAACAGCCGTCCTTCTGCATCTCATCCCAGTTGTAAGTCGGGAAACCCCAGTTCTGGCCGTCAGCCGAGAACGCATCGGGCGGAGCACCCGCTTGACCGTCGAGGTTGAAGTATTTGGGCTCCGTCCAGGCTTCCACACCGTCCCGCGAGATGCCTATCGGGATGTCGCCCTTCAGGATGATATGGTGCTGTCGCGCATACTCGTGCGCACCCCGCATCTGCCTGTCCAGGTTGTACTGCACGTAGCTCCAGAAATCCGTCGTCCTCTTCACAGGCTTCGACAAGGGCTTCGGCCACTCGTGGTAGTCTGCTGTGCCATACAGGTCGCGGTAGTAGCAGAACTCAGCGTATGGCTCCAGCCACTCCTTGTTCTCTGCGACGAACGTCTTGTACGCGGCCCTGCGGCTCACGCTCGCCCACTCCTGCTCGAATATGATGTGCAGGTAGGCAAGCTTCGCCTGAATCACACGCTCATAGTCTATCTCGGGCAACGCGTTCAGCTCCTGGCGCAGTTCTTCGAACTCACGCCGCTGCTGTGCGTCCTCTATGGCTGGCAGCTGGCGCAGGTCCATATACTGTGGATGCAGGGCATAGATGCTGATGCTGCAGTACGGATAGCTGTCCTGCCATGTCTGAGTCATGTTCGTGTCGTTGATGGGGAGCACCTGTATGACGCGCTGCTCCGTCTTCGACGCCCAGTCAACAAACCGTTTTAAGTCGCCGAAGTCGCCTACGCCGTAGCTGCCATCACTCCGCAGCGAGAAGATAGGCACCACCACCCCAGCGCCTCGCCAAGGCGCTATTGCGAAGTATGCCTGCGCCAGCTCGTACTCCACCACATCGCCGTCTTCTAACCCGGGAATCTCAAGCACGCGGTTGCTGCCCTCTTCCCACAGCATGTCCGTCCCCTTCGTACCGGTGACGATGAACTTGAACTCAAAGCCTTTACTCGGCAGCTGGCTCGCATCCAGCCCCACTACCCACTCGTTGCTCGCATGCTCCGTCATCCGTATGGCCTTACTCACATCCCAGGCGCCTAGCATCGACGGCTCGCCCACAATGGCTAACGTCTCGTCGCCGCGCAGCTGCGGAGCACGCACCTTCACGCGCACCGTCCTCTCATACCCCGTCGTCACACTCTGCGTTGGTTTGCGGCCCGTTATGCAGTCCGTGAACGCGGAGCTGTACAGGTGTGCGTCCTCTGGTATGTCAATCCAATGGTCATACACCGTATAGGACGTGGCGCCCTTGCACACAAGCTCCAGACGATGCGCCTCAACCTGCCACTCATGGCGCACCTCTGTTCCACCTGCAGCGACGCTATAGTAATAGTCCATCGCCGCTCCTCCATTCGCTGGCTTTGACAGCTCAAAGCTCCAGTGCCGCCCGTCCTGCGTCCTCATCTTGTGGCGCGTCACCTCCTTTGCAGAGCCCACGGAGACAATATTCAGCACTAACTCCTCACCAAACCTCGTATAATATTCAATATTAAATAGTATTTTCATAGTTTTACTATTACTACTATCCTAAATTGTCTAATTGTATTTTACTATTACTACTATCCTAAATTGTCTAATTGTAAATCGTCCAATTGTCCAATATTAAGAATTCTCCAATTATTTAGTTTTCAATTTCCCAACACACACCGCACCGATAATCAGCAGCACACCAGAAACCGTCATCATCGTTGACTGCTGGTGCCCTACCGCCGACAGCACCAAACCGCCGCACAGCGCCGCGATAATCTGCGGGATACAGATAGTACCGTTGAACAGCCCCAGATAGGCACCCATATGACCATAGCCCTGCAGTGCGTTCGTCACAAACGTAAATGGCATAGCCAGCATTGCCGCCCACGCACAGCCGATAAGGATGAACGGTATGAACTGAAGATACGCATCGTGCAGGTAAGGAACCATCGCAAAACCCACGCCGCCAAGAACCAGGCTTACAGCGTAACCCACCTTCGTGTTCCTGAACAGCGGGAGTACCGCCGCCCATGCCACAGAACCAACCGCCTGCACAGCAAACAGCACACCCACCCAGTTGCCGGCAGCCTGGAACTGCTCGCTCACAGGGTCCGTAGTCTCCCAGACCACCTCCGCAATCGCACCCGTCGTATAGTTCCACATATATAGGAAGGCCGACCAGCAGAAAAACTGAACCAAACCCACCTTCCAGAACATCGAAGGCGCATTCCTCAGCAGCGTTAGCCAGTTCGCCCCCTCCTCCTTTTCCTCAGACACAGGATTGTACTCCTTGTATTCCTCCGGATTCCATTCCTTCACCTTCAGCGTCGTATACACCACACACACTATCAGGATCGCCGCACCGATATAGAACGACCAGATAACGCTGTCCGGGATAACACCCTTCTCCGCTATATTACTGATACCTGCCCAAGTCAGCACAAACGGGAATACGTACCCCGCCACACTGCCCGCATTACACAGGAACGACTGGATGCTGTAAGCCTTCGCCTTCTGCTCTTCGTTCACCATGTCACCCACCATCATCTTAAATGGCTGCATCGTCATATTGATGCTCGTGTCAAGGAACATCAGCGCTATCAGGCCGAAAATCATCGCAGCGCCGATCGTCAGACCAAAAGAACCCGCGTTCGGCAACAGGCACATCACCAGTACCGCCACTGCCGCACCTATGAAAAGATACGGTATCCGCCGACCCCACCGCGTCCATGTCCTGTCACTCAGAGTACCCACGATTGGCTGCACCAGAATACCCATCAGCGGCGGCAGTATCCAGAAGTAACTCAGAGAATGCGGATCAGCCCCCAGCGTAGCGAAGATACGCGATATGTTGGCAGACTGCAGAGCATACGCAATTTGTACTCCGAAGAATCCGAAACTCAGATTCCATAAGCTCCAAAACGGTAAATTAGGTTTCTGTCTCATACTATTCCTAGTTTCAATTTTCAATTTTCAATTTTCAATTATGGGGCCTCACCTCGTCGTTCCGCGGACAATGAACTTCGTCTTCACCACACGCTTCACTACCTCTCCCGGGGCGATACGCCCCTCCACCATGTCTATCAGTATGCTCGCAGCCTCCTCACCCACCTGCCTACCGCGCTGCTCAACAGTCGTCAGCATCGGGTCGCACGCTACCGCGCGCTGGCCGTTCGTGAAACCGCAGATCCCGATTTCCTCCGGCACCTTGAACCCCATGCGCTTCGCAGTATATAGGATTCCGATTGCCGTGTCGTCATTCACCGCGAAGAAACCGTTCGGAGGCACCGGCTGCTGCAGCACATCCGGAGTAATCATTTCCGCATCAGCACGGTTGTCACACATAAAAGTCAGCGAAGGGTCGAACCGCAGGCCATGCTTCAGAATAGCATCCTTGTAGCCGTTGAAACGGTTCTTCGAGATCTCAAGATTCATCCCCGCACCATAGTATGCCACACGCGTATAACCCTTCTCTATCATATAGCTCACAGCATTGAACGCACCCATATAGTCGTCCACCACCACACGGCTTGCATTCACACCCGTACACGTACGATCGTAGAACACCAGTGGCAAACCCGCTTCCTGCAACATCTTGAAGTGGTCATACTTCAACGTGTCCTTAGCTTGGGAGACTATGATGCCGCATACCTTGTTCTCATAGAACGACTGGCATATCTTTACTTCCTTTTCGTAGCACTCTTCGCTTTGCGCCACCATGACAAGGTATCCACGTCTGCTAGCCGCATTCTCTACGCCAGATAACACCGATGAAAAATAGAAATGAGTGAATTCCGGAATGATTACGCCTATTGTCTTTATCGGCTGCACACGTGCGTAACGCAATGACTCCGCAATTGGATTGGGCATAAAGTTGTGCTCTTTCGCATAACGCTGAATCGCTATGCGACGCTCTTCAGAGATACAAGGTGAGTTCTTCAAAGCACGGGAGACAGTAGCCACAGAGATGCCGAACTCACGCGCTATATCCTTCATCGTTAAGGGTACAATGTTACTCATCAGGTCCTTAATTGCTTTTGACGTTACAAAGGTATGTAAAAGTTAAATATCCTGTTCTCCTATCCGCTCCTTTTATGTCTTATGACGAATGCAAACGTTTGCATTGTTATAATAACGAATTGACGAATGCAAACGTTTGCATTATTATAATAACGAATTTATGTCATAAATAGTATGAACGAATTAAAAACATATCTTAACTTTGCAAACGAAAATCCATTCTAATCAAAACAATTACCAATTTAAATTAACTAAATAAATAAACGATGAAGCAATTAAACATTAGATTACCGTTTAGGATGCTTGTTCTCGTTTTGGGACTCTTCCTTTCGGTAGGAGCCTTTGCGCAAATTGACGTAAAAGGCCATGTGAAGGATGCTCAGGGTGAACCCCTCATTGGTGCCACGGTACGTGTCGTAGGCGCTCAGGTGGGTACAGTTACCGACGTAGATGGTAACTTCACGCTGAAGGCTAATCGGGGTGCTGACATCACAGTTACGTTTATCGGTTATCAAGACGTGACAGTGAAAGCAGCTCCGAACTTGGTGATAACCATGCAGGACGATGCTACTGTGCTGGAGAGCGTGGTGGTGATTGGCTATGGCCGTGCGAAGAAGACGGACCTTACGGGTTCGGTGACGGCACTGAAACCGGACGAGATGAACCATGGTTTGCAGACGACGGCTCAGGACATGATAGCTGGTAAGATAGCTGGTGTGAGCGTCATCTCTGACGGTGGCACACCCGGTGGCGGTTCGCAGATCCGCATTCGTGGCGGTTCGTCGCTGAATGCGAGCAACGACCCCCTGATCGTGATAGACGGTCTTGCAATGGACAACTACGGTGTGCAGGGACTGGCGAACCCCCTGTCGATGGTTAACCCGAGCGACATTGAGTCGTTCACGGTGCTGAAGGATGCGTCGGCGACGGCCATCTATGGTAGCCGTGCGTCGAACGGTGTGATTATCATCACGACGAAGAAGGGCCGTGTTGGCACTGCTCCGAAGGTGACGTACAGCGGTAATGTGTCGATTGCAGCGAAGAAAAAGACGATAGACGTGATGAGCGGTCCGGAGTACAGGGAGTTCATCAAGGGGCTATACGGCGAGGACAGCAAGGCATACAAGGAGCTGGGCTGGTACCCTGTTAGCGGTGAGACCGTGACGCCGAAATACGACAAGGACGGCAACCTGACGGGCTACAAGGGAGACTACACGTTCGGGGAACAGCAGTTTGCCGATACAGACTGGCAGGACGAGATATACCGTACAACGGTCTCGACAGACCACAACATCACACTGGCAGGCGGCCTGAAGCACATGCCCTACCGAGTATCGCTGGGCTATACGAACAACCAAGGCATCGTGAAGACCTCTAAGTTCGAGCGCTACACGGCGAGCGTGAATCTGTCGCCGAGCTTCCTGGACGACCACCTAAAGCTGAACATCAACGGAAAGGGAATGATAGCAAAGAACCGCTATGCAGACGGCGGTGCCATCGGCTCAGCGCGCTACATGGATCCGACGAAGCCCGTCACGGCCACCGACAATGAAATCTACAACAAGTACTTTGGCGGTTATGCACAATGGTACACGGCGGCCACCTACATGGATAAGACATGGCTGCAGTCGAGCAACCGCAACGCGACATCGAACCCCGTCTCGCTGTTGGACCTGAAGGACGACCGTGCGACGTCGAAGACATTGATGGGCAACATTGAGTTGGACTATGCCATCCACGGTCTGGAGGACCTGCATCTCCACGTGAACGGCGGTATGGACATCTCGACCGGCAAGCAGACGACGACGGTGAGCCCGTACTCTACGACAAATAACTACTTCGGCTATGACGGCTGGACGAAGAAGGACTCGTATAACCTGTCGCTGAACGCATACGCACAATATACGAAGGACCTGGGCAAGGCCCACCACCTGGATGTGATGGCCGGCTACGAATGGCAGCACTTCCACGTGAAGAGCGACTACGACGGCTGGGGCCAGTACCCTGCGACGAGCGAGCTGGGCTATAAGGAGACGGACGCTACAGGCGCTGAAACCGGCAACTTCATTTACTACAAGGACGAAAACGGCGGTCGCTACGATGCTCCGACTACTGAGACGATGTATAAGAGCGAGAACTACCTGGTGTCGTTCTTCGGCCGCTTGAACTACACGCTGCTGGACCGCTACCTGCTGACGTTCACACTGCGTGGCGACGGTTCCTCACGCTTTGCGAAGGGCAACCGCTGGGGCGTGTTCCCCTCACTGGCCCTTGCCTGGAGGTTGAAGGAGGAGTCCTTCCTGAAGGATGTGGATTTCCTGAGCGATGCGAAGCTGCGCTTAGGGTGGGGTGTCACCGGCCAGCAGGAAGGCATAGGCGACTACACCTATATACCCACATACACGCCTAATGCGGCGCACGCATATTATAATGTCGGGTTGAACAACGGCGTGACGTACCGTCCGGATGCTTACAACCCCGACCTGACGTGGGAGAAGACCACGACATGGAACGTAGGTCTGGATGTGTCGTTCCTGAACAACCGTCTGGAGCTGACTGCTGACTGGTACTACCGTAAGACGAAGGATCTGATTAACTCCGTCTATGTGCCTGCGGGCTCGAACTTCCGCAACAAGATCACGAGCAACATCGGTTCGCTGCATAACACGGGTTTTGAGTTGGGAGTCATTGCGCGTCCGATCCAGACGAAGGACTGGCGTTGGGAAATCTCCTACAACCTCACCTACAACAAAAACAAGATAGACGAATTGGTGAGCGGCAGCGGCGACAACTACTATGTGGAGACCGGCGGCATCAGTGCCGGAACGGGCGGCAACATTCAGGCGCACGCGGTAGGCCATGCAGCAAGTTCGTTCTACGTGTATCAACAAGCATACGACCAGAACGGCAACATCATCCCCAACACATACGTTGACCGCAACGGTAACGGCTATCTGGACAGCGGCGACCGCTACTTCTACTACAAGCCGACGCCGGACGTCACGATGGGTCTGGGCTCGAAGCTCATGTACAAGAACTGGGACCTGAGCTTCTCGATGCGTGCAAGTCTGGGCAACTACGTGTATAACGACAACTTGGCAGGCTCGTTGAACGTAGGCCAGGGTGCCATCTACTCGCTGGGCTACCTGAGCAACCGTCCGAAGGAGGCTGTTGAGTTAGGACTGACGAACCCACTGACGGAGCAGTTCTTCTCGGACTACTTCGTGCAGAACGCCTCGTTCCTGAAGATGGACAACATCACGCTGGGCTACTCCTTCGACCGGCTGTTCAAGGGCAAGAAGTACAACGGCATCAGTGGACGTGTGTATGCTACGGTGCAGAATGTTTTCACGATCACGAAGTATGACGGCGTGGATCCGGAGATTGCCAGCGGCATCGACAACTCGCTTTATCCACGTCCATTCACGACTGTAATCGGACTTAGCCTGAGCTTCTAATCACTTAAAGACAGAAAGAACTATGAAACGATTCAATATAAAAGATATTTTGTCGGCTGCTGCACTGGCCGTCCTGACGCTAAGCTACACAGCCTGTGTGAACGACCTGGACGTAGAGAACATCAACCCGCAGCAGGTTCAGACCCCCGACATGGATGCCATCTTCAGCAAGATATATGCTAACATGGTAGTAACCGGCCAGACCGGTCCTAACGGCAATGGCGACATTGACGACATAGACGAAGGCACGTCGAGCCTTATCCGTCAGCTGTGGAACGCCAACGAGCTGCCGACCGATGAGGCGCACTGCATCTGGGGCGACGCAGGCATCCCCGAATTCAACCACAACTCATGGAGCGATACTCACCCGATGATGCAGGCCCTCTACTACCGTCTGTACTTCGGCATTACGGTAGCCAACTATTTCCTGGAGCAGACAGCAGACGCCAGCGACGAAAAGACGCTGACCCAGCGTGCTGAGGCACGTTTCCTCCGCGCCTTCTACTACTCCCATCTGATGGACCTGTACGGCAACGTTCCGTTCGTTACCGTCGTCACCACCGATCCCGCCCCATACGCTACGCGCAGCGAGATCTTCAAGTTCGTTGAAAGCGAGCTGAAGGACATCATAGGCGAAGGCAGTGGCTCGGATATCCTGAAAGACCCCGCACAGCGCGTTGCCTACGGCCGTGCCGACAAGGCAGCCGCGTGGCTGCTGCTGTCCCGTATCTACCTGAACGCCGAGGTCTATACCGGCACGGCGCAGTGGGAAAACGCCAAGGACTATGCCAAGAAGATTCTTACCGACGGCACTTATGACATCGTGACCACCAGCGATTACAGCTATTCTCCCTATCAGTTGCTGTTCATGGCCGACAACGACAAGAACGGCGCCCAGAAGGAGATTATACTGCCTGCTATTCACGACGGTGTAGATACGCAGACGTGGGGCGGCGCGTTGTTCATTATTGCTTCCACGTGCAACGACAAGATCAAGGACAACTATCCTTACGGCTCGAAGGAGAACTGGGGTGGCAACCACTGCCGTTCGCAGTTCGTGAACAAGTTCTTCCCCGCTGGAGGATATGCTACTGGCACTCCCGAGGATGTGAAAATCTCAGGTGCTGACGACCGCGCATTGTTCTACAATATCGGCCACACGCTGAGCATCACTAAGGAGAGCGACTTCACCAAGGGCTTTGCCTATGTGAAGTTCCTGAACGTATATGCTGACGGTTCACAGCCCAAGCACACACAGTTTGTTGACACGGACTTCCCGATGATGCGTGCCGCAGAGGCTTACCTGAACATCGCTGAAGCCGATGCACGCCTGAACGGCGGTAATTGCACGCCCGAAGGCTTGAATGCCATCAAGAAGATACGCAGCCGCGCCAAGGGCAGCTACGGCTACACGGGCGATGCCAGCTTCACGCTCAGTCAGATCTGCGACGAGTGGAGCCGTGAGTACGGTTTCGAGGGCCGTCGGCGTATGGATTTGGTACGCTTCGGCAAGTTCGGAGGCCAGAGCGAGTACAAGTGGGAATGGATGGGCGGCACTGAGAAGGGCACTCCGTTCGACAAGCACTTCAACATTTATCCAATACCCAACAGCGATATCAATGCAAACCCCAATCTGCAGGGGCATCAGAATCCTGGTTATTAATCAACAATGACATTTAACAGTAACGACTATGAAAAAACTGAATATACTGGCTACTGCGCTGATGGGAATCCTGGCTCTCTCTTCCTGTGAGTCCGACCGCGACAGCAACCCCATCGTCAGCGTGCCCAAGTCTTTTGAGCTGCTGGTTCCTGAAATAGGCTCCAATGTGGTCAATCTGAAGAACAGCGAGTCCATCAAGTTCCAGGCCAAGGCAGCACCCGACTACGGCTTCCCGACGGAGACCACCTATTGGATTGAGATATCCGAGGACCAGACTTTCGCCGATGCCGCCAAGATTGCGACTACCGACACGAAAGGCAAGTCCATCATTTACGATGCGCCTGCCAACGAGATTGACCTGGGCATCATGAAGATACGTAACATTACTGAAGACCTGCCTTCGATTGATTGGGATGAGGTAATCACGCTGTTCGTCCGCATGGTGGCATGCCCGACCAACATGAGCAATGCCGAGAACTACGTCTATTCCAACGTACAGTCCTTCAAGGTCACTGCCTACTATCTGAAGGAGGCCCTGCCTGAACTCTGGTACATGGTTGGAGACTTTATTGGCGATGGCAGCTGGGCCGGAGCTGACTACGGCAATATCGGCAAGGGTATGATTCCTATGTACGTGAAGCCTAATGAGGAGTACAACCGTTTCACCGGCAAGGGTACCATCGAATACGTAGGTTACTTCTACACAACCGGTGAGAGCGGTATGAAGATACTTTCACCGAGGGGCGTTTCCAATCATCCTACTGCCAAGAACGCCAGCCCATGGATGTATGGCATGTGCGGCGACGGTCACACCTTCACCGACGGAGAAGGCTACGTATCCCGTAACGGCGGCGACGACAAGGGCAACATCACCGTTGACGCTCCTGGATTCTATCGTTTGACACTTGACGACACCAAGGAGGGCGACGAGGAACTGAAGATTGAGGCCTACGAGCCCGATGAAGCCCCAGCCGTCTTCAGCACCATTAAGATTGGTGACGTGACGCTGACGGCCATGAATACGAAGCCGGAGGTGGAGAACCACGACTGGTTTGGCACCATCACCCTGTCAGCTTCTGCAGAGTTGCTCTTGGAGTCAGACAACGGCACGACGTGGGGTACTGACGCATTCCCATACGGCATCGCCACCGTGGGCGGAAACAAGATACCTGCTGAAAAGGGTAGCTATCAGATATTCTTCAATGACATCACGGGCGCGTTCATGTTTACCGAAATACAAGAATAAACTAAAAACGATACAATCATGAAATTCAAGTCATATTTATTATTAGGTTTTGCTGCCGTAGCCTTCGCTGCATGCAACGAAGACTTTGACGACTGGACACAGCAGACCGCTAATGAGCAGCCAGAGACCGTCTCCTTTGGCGGCGGTAGCGTCAGCGAGGTCTCTCTCATCGACTTTGCCGCGATTCCCGATAACCAGGATTCCGTCAAGATCTGCAACATCACAGCACCCACCTCCACTTATACAGTAACAGAGAATAAGTACACCATCAAGCTTACTGGAACTAAGAAGGATGGCACACAAGTTCACCAAACGCTCGACATCGACAGCGAAGGACGTGTACTCTACAAGGACTTCGTTACATTCGTGGAGTCCGTCTTCGGCAAGAATCCCAACAACACCAACGTCATGGACGGTGAAGTCACTGCTTACACCGGCGACGGCAAGACAGCCGTCAAGAGCGTACTGGCAGTCTCCGGTACCTTCAACGTCAAGGTCAAGGTCAAGGCTCCTTTCATCGACCCCGCAGGCTACTATATCGTGGGTAATGTTGACGGCTGGCAATGCAAGAAGATCGTAGAATACCACCTCGTCAACAACGGCGGCGACGTCTATGAGAATTCTGTCTTCACTCTGACCATACCCAATGACCCCGTGAAGTTCAAGGACATCACCACTTTCGAGATTAAGTTGATTCCCGAGTCCGCTTTTGCACCAGACGGTTCCATCGCCAACTGGAGTATAGCCCTCTCGGCCCTGCCCGGAGTGAGCGAGCCATCCTACAAAGGCAATTTCGCATGGGACAACAGCGGCGACAATATCAGGTTCAAAGCTGATGCCAACGCCAAGTTCTATACCTTCACCTTCAATCTCCTGGAGGGTACCTATGAGGTTACCGCACTCAGCTTCAACCCGTTTGTCTTCTACATCGGATCAACAGACGGCTGGTCTAATGCAGAGCAGCGACTGGCACTCACCGACGACAGCGGCATCTACACGGGCTACCTCTATTGCGCCGATCCGAATGGATGGGGCAATGAGTTCAAGTTCCAGAAGGTTGCTGGCGACTGGGGCACTGAAATCAACAGCGGTCATCTTACTGGCGGCATTACCGGCGACTTTGCCGACGGCGGCGGTAACATCAAGGCTACGGCCGGAGAAGGCATCTATTATGTCACTCTTAATATGGGCGATATGTCACTCAACGCTGTTCGAATCACAAACATGAACCTCGTTGGACAGTTCAACGAGTGGAACCCATCCGATGATGCACAGCAGATGACATGGAATGCTACCGATTTCTGCTATGAGATCACAGGGGCCGGCGTCACTGCAGACGGCTGGAAGTTCACGGCCAACAACGCATGGAACGTTGCCAACCTTGGTGGAAGCATCGACAATCTTGTCTATGACGGCCTCAATCTGTCGGCTGTCGGGACCACCATCAAGCTATATCCCACTCGTAAGACTGCTGACAATATCTATTGCACCGTAGAGTAATAATTATCTCAGTATTATACTACAATCAAGCGAGCCCTCATTAAAGGTGCTCGTTTGATTGTTTTTGACAACTAAAAGCACAGCACAATGAAAAGAATCTTAACAATCATCGTAGGCGTACTATCAGTTCTGAACGTTCAGGCACAAGGTTGGCCGCAAAACTACGAGGGCGTCATGCTGCAAGGCTTCTATTGGGACTCTTACGCTCAGTCGAAATGGACCAATCTGGAAAAGCAGGCTGACGAGTTGTCGCAGTATTTCACGCTGCTTTGGCTGCCGCAGAGTGCCGACTGTGGCGGAACGTCGATGGGCTACGACGACCTCTACTGGTTCCCGGGCCACTACAACAGCTCCTTTGGCAGTGAGCAAGAGCTCCGTTCCCTCATCAGTACACTCAAGGCAAAGGGCGTCGGCACAATTGCTGACGTGGTCATCAACCACCGCAGGAATGTCAGCAACTGGGTTGACTTCCCTAAGGAGACCTATAAGGGAGTTAACTACGAATTGAAGTCAACGGACATCTGTGCTAATGACGACAATGGAGCCACTAAGACCTGGGCATCACAAAACGGATACTCGCTCAGCGCAAACTCCGACACAGGAACGGACTGGGGCGGGATGCGCGATTTGGACCATAAGAGCCCGAACGTGCAGACCAACGTCAAGGCATACCTGAAGATGCTGCTCGAAGACCTGGGTTATACAGGCTTCCGATACGACATGGTCAGGGGCTATGACGGCGTTTATACCAAGTTGTATAATGAATATGCCAACCCGCAGTTCTCCGTCGGTGAGTGCTGGGCCAACACCGGGACTATGTTGAATTGGATAAATTCAACTGAAAAGACCAGTGCAGCCTTTGACTTCTCATTCCGCTACAGTGTACGCGATGCTGCTAACAAAAGTGCATGGAACAAGTTGATACAGTGTCCGGAAAACGGATGGCCACTGGCCAGCGACAAATGCATGAACGGCACATACAGGCAATGGGCCGTGACTTTCGTTGAGAACCACGACACAGAGAAGCGCCCCAATGATAATCAGGACCCGATACTCAAAGACACGCTGGCCGCCAATGCCTATCTTCTGGCTATGCCCGGTACCCCCTGCATTTTCTTCACCCATTGGCTTGACTGTAAGAAAGATATTAAAGCGATGATTGACGTACGTCGTGCGGTCGGCATCCAGAACACCAGTCCGTACACCGTCCTTTTAGGCACCAATGCAAGATGTGCAGCCTTCAGCTCAGAAGGTTCCAAAGGCAAGATGATGGTCGTAGTCGGCGATACTAAGGTTTATCCGACCTCCGCAACAATCGGCACATGGGTGAAGGTCTTAAGTGGCTACCACTATGCATACTACCTTGACAAGAGCCTCAATACCGCATGGGTTGATCTGCCTTCCGGCAGCTACGCAGATGCTCAAAAGGCCATCCTCACGGCCGTCTCTACGTCAGAAAGTGCGCAATTGGTCTATACCACCGATGGGTCACAGCCCACAGCTGGGAGTAAAAAGGCAGCCAGTGGCACGGAAATAGACATCAATGGCGACATGACCCTCAAGGTAGGTCTGCTCATTGGCTCAACCGTCAGCGGTGTGGTCACCCGCACATATAAGCTTGTCCCTGTTGAAGAGAACGACATCACCATCTACGTCAACACCGACAATGTAGGCTGGAGCAACGTCAATTTCTGGTCATGGGGCGGAGATGGCTCACATGCACCTGCCCAAAGCAATTGGCCTGGTGACAAAGTGTCTGCAACAGTTAACGTTGATGGTAAGAACTGGTATAGCAAGACCTTTACCCTACACGCTGACGATGACTATGTCAACTTCGTGTTCAGCACGGGCAGCGGCAGTCCTCAGACCGTAAATGTAGAGGACGTCAACACTACCAAGTTCTATGAGATCTCCACAACGAAAGATGGCAATGCCCACTACTATGTCAACGATGTAACAGCTCAGCATACAGGCATTGATGCTGTCAGCCTTCAGGAGTCAGCTACAAAGCCAGGCATCTACGACCTGCAAGGCCGGTCTGTGACGAACCCCACGAAAGGCCTCTACATCATCAACGGCAAAAAGGTAATAATCAAGTAAGAGGTATCATTACTAGCGTATTCCCGTCTTTGCGTCCTTAAATAGGATTAACAGTCAGCTGTTTTGCTTTTCTCGGTTGACAGTTCTTATTTGGTGATATTGACCTTCTTATCGTTGATGATATAGATGCCGGGCTTGATGGATGAGTTGGCGATGCGGCGCCCGCTGAGGTCGTACACAACGCCCGAGCCATTGTCCATTGTCCCTTGTCCATTGTCCATTGACTTGATTCCCACGGGCTCCTCCTTGGTGAGCACGAAGTTGTCGAAGGCACAGATGAACTCGTTGCTTTTATGGTCGGCCTTGGCACCGATGGTGATGGGGGTGTTGCCGTCGGCCTCGAAGTCGATGGTGACGGTCTGCCATTGGTTGGTAGCAGTGACGCTGCGCGCGATGCCCCCGACATAGACTGTAGCCGTGTTGTTGGAGGAGTTGTCGGTGGCGAAGAGGTCGGCGGAGAGGTGGTAGCTGCCTTCTGCGAGCTTCACTTCCTGAAAGAAGTTGATGATGCTGGCTCCCCAGCGCTGACGCATCCACAGGGTGTGCTCGCCGCCGTTGCTGTTCTGGGGCTTAGCGGCGAAGAAACTGCTATATTGCTTGTCGGCGGCAGCGAGGGCGGTGAAGTCGTTGGGGTCGCGTGTACCGTAGTCCACCGTCCAGCCCTCGGGCACATAGATGGCACGGTCGCTGGTGACGCCGGAGTTGGCCAAGGGCGCATACGAGCCCTCGAAGTCGCCATTGACGAATGTCGTGGGGTATTCTTTCTCTTCGTAGGGGATGTCCTGCAGCTGGCAAATCTCCTTCTGCGTGAGGCAGATGTCGTAGAGCGTGAGGCCGTCGATGGTGCCGCAGAAGTCTTGGTTGTCGGCAGCGTAGGAGCTGTCCCACCATTGTGTGCGACCGATGTAGTTGCGCGTGTCGGTGGCAATTTCTGTGAGCTGGTAGGCTTCTGCCTGGTTGGCTGTGCCGGCGATGTCCACCTCGCCGTCGATATAGATGGTGGTGGTCTTGGTGGCTGCGTCGTAGGTGACGGCGAGCTTATAGTCTTTGCCTGTTGTGAGCTTGTTGCTGCTGGTGACCATCGTGGTGGTGCCGCCGTTCAGCTTGATACCCGCCGAGAGGGCGTCGGCGCGCAGGAAGAGGCTGTTGCTGCCGCCGCTGCCGAAGTCGTAGAGACGTGGTTGTTTCAGCATCGTCTTCACGTTGGCGGTGAGTAGCACGGTGTAGGAACGCAGGCCCGTGAGCAGGCCCTCGGGCGCAAGGCCGAAGGTGTTGGTGGCGAAGCCCGTGGCCGTGTTGGCGGTGAGATCCAGCGCCGTAGCCTGTGCGTAGCGTATGTTTTTAGTAATGTCGCGTGCGAGGGCTTTCACTTCGAACGTGCGGCTCTCCTCGCCGATGGTGGCGGTGAGGGTGACGACCTTGTCTTTGGTGCTGGTGAAGAGGATGCCGCTGTTGCTGATGGCCTGCTCATCGCTGCTGGACCATTGCACATCAAGACCTAAGAGGGTCGTGGGCAGCACGAGGTCGGTGCGCGTCTCAGCGGGCAGGTCAATCATCGCCAGCGCATTCTTGGCTTTCTCTGTTTCGAGCTGCTTCAGGATGTCAGCCACCAAGGACTGCACGGTGATGGGCGAGGCGCAGGCGTAGTAGTCCGACTGGTAGAGCAGCGTGTGGGGGTAGTCGTCGCCGTAGGCGATGGCCGACCCTGATTTCACACCTTCCACCTCAATCACCTGGTCCACGAGGCCGTTGCGGTAGGTGGTGAGGGTCTTGCCGTCGTAGGTGAGCGTGAGCACCCATGTCGTGAGCTTCGTGGGGTGGTTGTCGCCGCTGGTGCCTGTGGAGTTCGTGGCCCAGTTGTCGCTGGTGAGCAGGCGGTTCTGGCTGCGGAAGGTCTTGTCGCCGATGGTGATGACGGGGTAGTTGTCGGTGCCGATGCTATAGACCAAAGCATTCTCGATGCCGATGGTGAACAGCTTGCCGTCGTAGTGGTTGGCATCCATTGCAAAGGCCAGGTTGAGCGTTTTGTTCTTGCCCAGACACCAGCAGTCGGTGCGCGGGTTCACGCTCTCATCCTCCTCGGGCGTCAGCTCCTCCTGCCAGGCGTAGTTGCAGCGGATGTCCGTGGGGTAGCCCAGGGGATAGTTCTTCTGCACCATCCAATAGTAGTAGTCGCCGTTCATCCACGCCAGGCGCAGGGGTGAGTTCTTGGAGCCCGGGATGACAAACGGGCGGGCGTTGTTCTTGGCGGAGTTCTTCGTGATCTGCTCGCTGCCGCTCACCTGACCGGCATCGTTGATGGTGTATTTCCAAATCTCATAGACGCCGTCGCGGTTGAAGGTGCCGTTGGAGGTGGGGATGCTGAGGTAGAGGTCGTTGACATTGTCAGGGTCGAGGCTCATGCCGCCGCTGTAGCAGCGCTCGGTGGCATTCCAGTTCTGGTGGAAGCCGTGGCCGCCTTCGGCCACCTTCGTGCGGCGCCAGGCGCTGCCTGTCCAGCGGGCATACCAGTACTGATGCGTCGTCTTGGCATTGTCGATGTGGGGATAGGCAATGACGGGGTTCTCGTCCTTGTCGATGACAATCTGCCACAGCCAGTTGCGCACGCCGGAGGTGTTGTCCACGACGGCAGCGGGGTGGGCGCTGGCGTAGCTGTCCTGCTTGTTGACATTGTGCACGCCGTTGGCGATGACGGAGAGCTGGTTGCCCTTGATGTCGCGCAGGATGGGGCCGTTACCGTGGTTGATGTCGATGACGTTGAAGTAGAGCCAGTCGGGCATCTCGTTGTCGGGGTGGCCTGTGGTGTAGGAGAGGTAGATCTTGTCCTTGCCGTTGCTCTGGTATTTGGCATAGGGGCGTGACCCCGTGCTCTGCACAATCTGCTTGGGACCGAAGTCGAACGAGCAGTTGTCCGAGGCGTCAGGCATCGTCAGGCGGGCAATCGTCGGGTGCCAGTTGATGCCGCGCCAGCAGAGGTAGATGTGGTTGGGGTCGTCCGACAGGATGAAGGGCGAGGGGTAGGTGGTGTTGTTGGCGGTTGCCAGGTATTTCTCCTCGCCGAGGGCTGTGATGTCACCCGGCTTTCGTGAGATGCGGTACCATATCTTGGCCTCGTCCGTGTGGCGTGTGTAGAAGATCATCACGCGCTCATCGGGCAGCACCACGAAGGTGGGGTTGTTGTGGTCGTCGGGCTGGAAGTAGCTGCGAATCAGCACGTCCGTCTTGCGCCCTGTCACCCAGTCGTACTGCGTGGCTTTCACATTTCCGTGAACGTCGATATATCCCAGATAGGTGGCGTTGATAGTGCCGCCGTCGTTCTCATAGTGCAACGCCCTCGGGTCAGCGAACCAGCACCAGGCGCCCTCGTCGGCCACCACTGTACCGCTGTAAGTTTCCTGAGCTTTCAAGCCTGTGCAGGCTACCAATGCAAGTGCGATAGATAAAAGATACCGTTTCATAAGAGTCTCATGTTTAATAATTCTGGCGCAAAAATACACATTTCCCCTTAATTCCCACACAAAAACACAAAATAATCCTACTTGATGACCTATTTCTTCCCTCCGCACACGTATATGCCCGGGGGATGGCGTGAAAGATGGGCTGCGGTGTAACAAAAAAAGGTGGTTTGCTTTGTCAGGTGCAAAAAAAGGGCTTACTTTGCAGCACGAAAGGATGCAAAACGAGAAATCAAAGGTTGCAAAACGAGAAATCAAAGGATGCAAAACGAGAAATCATTATGTCCACAGTAATCTATCCTTCGCCCATCTTCGGGCCTGTTCATAGCCGCCGCCTGGGGGTGTCACTGGGCATCAATCTGTTGCCGGCTGACGGTAAGGTGTGTTCGTTTGACTGTATCTATTGCGAGTGCGGACTCAACAAAGAGCGCCGGGCCAAGGAGAAGATGCCGACGCGGGAGGCGGTGCGGACGGCCTTGGAGGCGCGTCTGCAGCAGATGGCAACGGAGGGGCCCACGCCGGATGTGCTGACGTTTGCGGGCAACGGTGAGCCCACGCTGCACCCGGACTTCCCGGCAATTATAGAGGATACGCGCGCGCTGCGCGACCGCTACTGCCCGAAGGCGCGCATCAGTGTGCTGAGCAATGCCACGCAGATCCTGCGCCCCGATGTCTTCGCGGCGCTCTGTCGGGTAGATAACAACATCCTGAAGCTGGACACGGTGGATGCGGAGTTCATCCGGGCTGTGGATAGGCCCACGGGGCATTACTACGTGGAGGCGATTGTGGAGGGGCTTATCCGGTTCCGCGGGCATGTGATCATTCAGACGATGTTCCTCACGGGGACGGATGAGCAGGGACGCGATGTGGCGAACACCTCGGAGCGCTTTGTGGAGCCGTGGCTGGAGGCGCTGCGCGTCATCGGGCCTGAGCGGGTGATGATCTACACCATTGACCGCGAGACGCCTGTGAGCACGCTCCGGAAGGCCGCGCCCGAGGTGCTGGACGGCATTGCGGAGCGCGTGCGCGCATTGGGCATAGACTGCTCAGTAGCCTACTAACCCCTTGAACTCTTGAACTTTTGAACTCTTACTTATCCTTCCAGAAGCTGCGGGTGAAGAGGACGAGGACGGAGAGGATTTCCAGACGTCCCATGAGCATGAGCAGG
The DNA here is from genome assembly GCA_946415705.1 of uncultured Prevotellaceae bacterium. Lineage (GTDB taxonomy): Bacteria > Bacteroidota > Bacteroidia > Bacteroidales > Bacteroidaceae > Physcousia. The sequence continues at coordinate 14,139 of CAMKTN010000021.1, read as the reverse complement.
GAGAGGAGCCATTTGACGACATAGGGCAGATGGTTCCAGGACATCGTAGGGCCAATCTCCAAGCCGAGGGTGGGGCCTACGTTGCTGGCGCAGCTGAAGGCGATGGTGAAGGCGTTGGTGCTGTCGATACCCAGGATCATCATAATGAAATAGACGAAGAGGCACATCAGCACGTAGGAGGCGAAGAAGGCAAAGAGCCGCAGCTGGTTCTCGTAGGAGGCGGTGACGCCATTGATGCGCACGGGCAGGATGGCGCTGGGGTGCAGGATGCGGCGTATCTCATTGCGCACCACCTTCCACAGCATGACAAAACGAATGCATTTGAAGCCGCCGCTGGTGGAGCCGGAGCAGCCGCCGATGAACATGCACACAGTGAGGATGACCCACGTGAGATGCGGCCACTGCCCCGCATCGTCGTTGAAGACACCGGTGGTGGTGAGGAAGGAGACGACCTGGAAGAGGCTGGAGCGCAGGGCGCTGTCGATGCGATAGTGGCAGGAGCGCATCAGGATGAACATGATCAGCGCCGTACACACGAGAATGGTGCCGCAGTAGAACTTGAACTCCGTGTTCTTCAGGAACTCGCGGAAGCGATACTTGAAGATGGTGAGGTAGAGCAGGGTGAAGCTGGTGCCGCACAGGAACATGAAGAGGATGGCGGTGTAGTCGATGGCCACACTGTGGAAGTAGCCCGTGCTGGCATTATGGGTGGCGAAGCCTCCGGTGGCGGTGACCGTCATCGCGTAGTTGATGCTGTCGAAGATGTCCATGCCTTCGAAGTAGAAGCAGACGGCGCAGACGATGGTGAGGAAGGAGTAGATGCCCCAGATCCAGTGGCCCTGTGTGCTCAGTCGGGGGTGCATCTTGACGCGCATGGGGCCTGTGGCCTCGGCCGAGAACACCTTGACGCTACCGCCGACGAGCGACGGGATGATGGCGATGGTGAAGAAGACGATCCCCAAGCCGCCGACCCACTGCGTGAGGCTGCGCCAGAAGAGCAGCGCATGGGGCAGGCGTTCTACGTCGTCGATGAGCGATGCGCCGGTGGTGGTGAAGCCGGAGATGGTCTCGAAGTAGGCATCGGTGATGGTGGGGACATAGCCGCTGAGGTAGAAGGGGAAGCAGCCGAAGAGGCTGAAGATGATCCACACGAGCGTCACGACGAGGAAGGAGTCGCGGCGCGACATGGAGGGTGAGGAGCGGTGTCCGATGTAGTGGAGGGCGCAGCCCGTGAGGAAGGTCGTAGCCACGGAGATGGCGAAGGCATAGGTGTCATCCTCGCCGTAGCAGATGGACATCACACAACAGCCCAGCATGATCGCTGCTTCAAGGCAAAGCAGCTGACCGATGATCTTCCATATAATCTTCCAGTTTATCACGGTGTGGTGAAATATTGAAATATTGAAATATTGAAATATTGAAAGATGCTATTTGACCATTAACCATTGTCCATTATCCATTATCCATTATCCATTGTCAATTGTCCATTGTCCATTGTCCATTGTCCATTATCCATTGTCCATTGTCCATTGTCCATTGTCCATTATCCATTATCCATTGTCCATTGTCCATTGTCCATTGTCCATTATCCATTGTCCATTGTCCATTATCCATTGTCCATTGTCCATTGTCCATTGTCCATTATCCATTACACCTCTGGCAGATGCCTTTGACGAGATAGTTGACACCCTCCATCGTGTAGCCCTCGGGGAGCTGTATCGTGGGGATATGTATCGTGTGGAAACAGTAAGTGCGGTGGCAGCGAAGACAGTAGAAATGAATGTGTTGGTCGTCGAGCGAGCAGTCCTCATGCCCCTCGCAGACCTCGTATTTGGCAACGCCGGTGCCGTCCTCAATGGCGTGTACCAGGTGGTGCTCCAAGAGCAGGGTGAGGGTGCGGAAGATGGTGGAGCGGTCCACGGTGTCCAGCACGTCGTCCAGCTCGCGCAGCGACAGGGCGTGGTGGTGCTCCGCAAGTGCGCGAAAGACGAGCAGGCGCGTGGAGGTGGGTTTCACCCCGCGGCTCTCCAGCTTACTGGTATAGTCCTCTGCCTTCATTAGTAGGTGAAGCTTGAGCCTCCCAGGAACTCGCGCAGGAGCGAGGTGGGCGGGATGTCATGGTCTTGGATGGGTTCGAAGAAGCCCACGAGCGAGCGCAGGCGCAGTGCCTCCTCGTATTCGGGAACATCAACGGGCACCTTCTCCAGAATGGGCATTACATAGTTACGCAGCACGGCCAGCTCATAGAGCAGGGCGCTGTTGATCATGCGGTTGCAGTTCTCCTGGAAGGGGAAGATCCATTTCTCTTCGCCGGCACGCACGCTGGGCCAGCGGCGGATGGTCTCCTCTGCCGAGTAGCCGCGGAACTGCTGGTCGCGGATAATACGGCGCAGGAGGCGGTTGTCGGAGGTGGAGATGCGGCGCTGTTCGTCGAGTTGTATGGTGGTGAGTGCCGAGACATAGAGCCGGAACTTGATGTCGTCGGGGATCTGTGGCGTGAGGTCGGGGTTGAGGGCGTGGATACCTTCCACGATGAGCACGTCGTGGTCGTGGAGCGTCAGCTGCTTACCGCTAGCGGTGCGGCAACCCGACTGGAAGTCATAGCGCGGCAGCTCCACGGTCCTGCCCGCCAGCAGGTTGGAGAGCTGTTCGTTGAAGAAGGGCACGTCCAGCGCCTGCAGACATTCGAAGTCGTAGTCGCCTTTCTCATCGCGCGGCGTCTGCTCGCGGTTGAGGAAATAGTCATCCATGGAGAGCGTGTGGGGCTTGAGCCCGCAGGCTCCCAGCTGAATGGCCAGGCGCTTGCTGGTCGTCGTCTTGCCGCTGCTGCTGGGTCCTGCCAGCAGCACCAGACGCTTGCCGGATGTGCATATCTCATCGGCCACGGCAGCGAAGCGGCGCTCCTGCAGGGCCTCGGTGACTTGGATGATGAACGGGGCATAGCCGGCACGCACGGCGGTGTTCAGGTCTGCCACGGTGTTCAGTTTCACGATTTCCTGCCATTGGCGGTATTCCGCCATGACGGCTTCTATCTTGGGAGACATTTTTTGGGGGTATGGTTGAGGGTTTATCGTTTATGGGTTATCGTTTATCGTTGAGGGTTTAAGGTTGAAGGAGCGTTATCAGCTCTTCCATGCCTTCGGAGGCGCCTTTGCGGATATGGTGGAAGCGGTGGGTGGAGGACCAGGGCACCTCCTTGGGGTCGATGAGGTAGATGGGTGCCTCGTCGGGCACGAACTGCACGAGTCCGGCGGCGGGATAGACGTTGAGGCTGGTGCCGATGACGACATAGATGTCAGCCCGCGAGGACTCCTCGGCAGCGCGCTCAATCTCGGGCACGGCCTCGCCGAACCACACGATAAAGGGCCTGAGCTGGCTGCCGTCGGCAGCGGTGTCGCCCATGTGTATGTCGAGTTGGTCGGGGGGCAGGGTGATGATTTGCCTGGGGTCGTTGGGCGCCCATGAGGAGGTGGCTTTCATCAGTTCGCCATGCAGGTGAATGACATGTGTGGAGCCGGCACGCTCGTGGAGGTCATCGACATTCTGTGTGATGACCGTGACATCGAAATCCTTCTCCAGCGCCGCCACGAGCTCGTGCCCGCGGCAGGGCTTCACGAGGGGCAGCTGGCGGCGCCGTTCGTTGTAGAAATTGATGACGAGCTCGGGGTTACGCTGGTAGCCCTCGATGGTTGCCACGTCCTCCACGCGGTGTTGTTCCCACAGTCCGCCGGAGTCCCGGAAGGTGCTGATGCCGCTCTCGGCTGACATGCCAGCACCGGTAAGAATGACCACTTTTTTCATTGTTTTCATTGTTTAGCAAGGGCAAAAGTAAGCATTATTTACGATTTACAATGTCTCATGCGCGATTTTATTGATAGTTTTGAATCATTTTATCGTAAATAATGCTTACCTTTGCGCCCGATTTGCAAATAGAACGACAAAAACATGAACAAAATTAGTTATGCATTGGGCCTCGGCATCGGTCAGCAACTGAAGAGCATGGGGATCTCCGACTTCAACGTTCAGGATTTCACGAAGAGCATCTGTGACGTGCTCAGCGACGGCGAGCTGGCGATGACGCATCGCGAGGCTCAGACACTCCTCAACGAGTTTTTCGACGCGCAGGCTCGCGAACAGGCCAAGGGCGCTATCGCCGAGGGCAAGGCTTTCCTGGAGGCCAACGCCAAGAAAGAGGGTGTCATCACCACCAAGAGCGGTCTGCAGTACCAGGTACTCACGGAAGGTACGGGTCGCAGCCCCAAGGCTACGGACAAGGTGCGCTGCCACTATGAGGGCACACTCATCAACGGTTCCGTCTTCGACAGCAGCTACCAGCGCGGCGAACCCGCCGACTTCCCCCTCAACGGCGTCATCCCGGGTTGGACCGAGGGCGTGCAGCTCATGAAGGAAGGCAGCAAGTACCGCTTCTTCATTCCCTATCTGCTGGGTTATGGCGAGCGCGGTGCCGGCAGCAGCATTCCTCCATACGCCACGCTGATCTTCGACGTGGAACTCATTAAAGTCCTTTAAGGCCCATAGGCCCCATAAGACCTATAAGGCCAATAGGCCCAATAAGCCCCATCATTAATTCCTAAACAATAAAAAAGCAAAATGAAAAAGATTTCCGCAATCTTCGCAGTGGCTTTGGCAATGGTCATGGCCTCTTGCAACGGTGGCCCCAGCGCCAACCTGAAAACTGACATCGACACCCTCAGCTATGCCATCGGCATGAGCCAGACACAGGGTCTGAAGGATTACCTGGCCATGCGCATGGGCGTGGACACCACTTATGTGGAAGAGTTCCTGAAGGGCTTCCGCGAGGGCATCAAGAGCTCCGACGATAAGGGCAAGGCAGCCTACTACGCTGGTATCCAGATTGGTCAGCAGGTGAGTCAAGGTATGCTCCAGAACATCAACCAGATGATCTTCGGCAACGACTCCACACAGACCGTCAACGAGGACAACGTCTATGCAGGCTTCATGGCTGCTGTGGCTGGCAATGACAAGGTGATGAGCCTCGACTCTGCCAATATGTATGTGCAGACCCGTATGGAGAGCATCCGCGAGAACGCTCGCGCCAAGGCTTTCGCTGAGAACAAGGCTGCCGGTGAGGAGTTCATGGCTAACATCGCCAAGAAGGAAGGTATTCAGGAGCTCGGCAACGGTGTGTACTACGAGGTCATCACCGAGGGTAACGGCGAGGTCGCCGCTGACACCTGCCGCGTGAAGGTGCACTACGAGGGTAAGCTCATCGACGGCACCGTCTTCGACAGCAATCTCGAGAACGACCCCACCACCTTCCGTGCCAATCAGGTCATCCCCGGCTTCAAGGCCGCCCTCACCACGATGCCTGTGGGTTCCAAGTGGATTGTCTATATCCCCCAGGATCAGGCATACGGCGCTCAGGACATGGGCAACATCAAGCCCTTCAGTGCGCTGACCTTCACCATCGAGCTGCTCGAAATTGAAAAGTAATAGTCATCTGCTATCATGAAAGCAACACGTTTGGTGATCATCATTCTTGGCATGCTGGTGTGCGTCAACGCCAGTGCCGCCAAGAAGGTGAAGAAGAGCAAGAAGGCCGTGGTGGCTGAGAAGGTGGACACCATCCCGATGTCCGACTTCAGCTATGCCTTTGGCATCGCGCAGACCAACGGTCTGATGAACTATCTGACCCAGCGCATGGGCGTCGATACCGCCTATGTCAATCATTTCCTCAGCGGCTTCGATGACCCCACCCTCGATGAGGCTGCGAAGCAGATGAAGGCTTACATCGCCGGCAAGGAGATCCGCCAGCAGGTGGAGAGCCAGATTGTGCCGCAGGTGAACAAGCAGATCAACGATTCCGTGGATTTGCTCAATAAAGCCCGTTTCATCGAAGGTTTCCGTGCTGCCATCGCCGGCAACGCCACCATCTCCGCGGACAGCGCACAGGCGGTGGCCTCCAAGCAGATGGAGTACTACCACAAGGTGCAGATGGAAGCCAAGTACGGCAAAAACCGCACCGATGGCGAAGCCTTCCTCGCTGCCAACGCCAAGAAGGACAGCGTGAAGACCACCGAGAGCGGCCTGCAGTACAAGGTGCTGGTCGCCGGTACCGGTGAGACGCCGAAGGCCACCGACAAGGTGAAGGTGAACTACGAAGGCACGCTCATCGACGGCACCGTCTTCGACAGCAGCTACAAGCGCAACCAGCCTGCCACCTTCGCCTGCAACCAGGTCATCAAGGGTTGGACGGAGGCACTCACGATGATGCCCGTGGGCTCCAAGTGGGTCATCTATGTCCCCCAGAACCTCGGCTACGGCGAACGTGAAGCCGGCAAGATTCCGCCCTTCTCCACGCTCATCTTTACCGTGGAATTGCTGGAGATTGTCAAGTAAAGTTGACTAAATACACGCAAAATGACACCAAAGCGACCCTTTGGTGTCATTTTTTTGTGAAAAACGATGGCGGTTGTTGATAAAATCGCTACCTTTGCGTTGCAAAATGACATAATAACCCAATTGCATATGGAAAAGATTGACAGCCTTGATAAGAAAATCCTTGAGATCATCACGCATAACGCGCGCATTCCTTTTAAAGATGTAGCCACTGAATGCGGTGTCTCCCGCGCTGCCATTCACCAGCGCGTGCAGCGCCTGGTGGATATCGGTGTCATCGTAGGGTCGGGTTACGACGTCAACCCCACGACCCTCGGGTACAACACCTGCACATACGTCGGAATCACGCTGGAGCGTGGCTCAATGTACAAACATGTGGTGAGCGAGTTCGAGAAGATTCCCGAGATTGTGGAGTGCCATTTCACCACCGGCCCTTACACGATGCTCATCAAACTCTATGCCCGCGATAATGCGCATCTCATGGAGCTCCTCAACAACCGTCTGCAGGAGATTCCCGGCGTCATCGCCACCGAGACGCTCATCTCGCTCAAGCAGAGCATCAAGAAGGAAGTGCCCATCGGGCTTTCTGATGCCGACGTGGCTGCCATCAAAGCACTCACCACCAAGAAAGCCGGTCTGCTGGCAGACACCGAAGAATGACGAAGAACGCTTCCTTTGACTGGCAGGCACGCTACGAGGCACTGCATGCCAGCTTCCCCGGCACGCGCCACACACCTGTGATAGGCATCACGGGCAACTTCGGCGAGAAAGGCTGCGAGCTGGCGGAGGGCTACTATGAGAGCATCCTGCGGGCAGGAGCCACCCCCGTGGTGCTGCCCCCCACGGAGAATGCCGATGCGCTGTGCAGCATGCTGGATGGCATTGATGCCTTGGTGCTCTCGGGCGGCGGCGACATGAACCCGCTGTTTGCGGGCGAGGAACCTGTGCCGCAGCTGCATAGCATCAACCCCAAGCGCGACCTGTGTGAGCTGTTGCTCATCCGCCTGGCCTACGACCGTCAGCTGCCCATGCTCGGCATTTGTCGTGGCATTCAGATGCTGGCCACCGCCCTCGGCGGCAGCGTCTGGCAAGACCTGGCCTCGCAGTACGCCGCCCCTCAACCCGCAAAGCAGCTCCTCAAGCACAGCCAGGACTTGGAACGCAGCTATGCCTCGCACACCGTGCAGCTGGCCGACGCTTCGCTCCTCCACCGCATTATGGGCGTAGAGACACTGCCTGTCAACAGCTTCCATCATCAGGCCGTCCGCGAGGCAGGCCCGCACCTGCGCGTCTGTGCCACAGCGCCCGACGGCGTCATTGAGGCGGTGGAATCTACGGAATACAAAAGTATCATCGGTGTGCAATGGCACCCGGAGTGCTTCTGCTTGCGCGATGATGAGAGCATGATGCCGCTATTCCGCTGGTTGGCCGAGGAAGCCGCCAACTACCGCGAGGCGCGGCGCATACACAGCCGCATCGTCACCCTTGACAGCCACTGCGACACGCCGATGTTCTTCGACCAGGACATTCATTTCGACCAGCGCGACCCAAAGATTCTGGTGGATCTGCACAAGATGAGCGAGGGCGGCCTCGATGTCAGCACGATGGTGGCCTACATCCCGCAGGGACCCCTCACCGAGGAGGGCCGCGCAGCAGCCACCGCCTACGCCAAGAGTCAGCTCAGCCGTGTCGAGGAGATGGTGGAACAGAATGCTGCCGCCGTCAGCATCGCCTGGGAGCCCCAAGAGGTCTATAGCCTGAAGCGCGAAGGTCGCAAGGCCATCATGCTCGGCATAGAGAACGGCTATGCCATCGGTCGCGACTTGTCTCTTTTGCGCCATTTCAGCGAGAAATATGGCATCGTCTATATGACGCTTTGCCACAATGGTAACAACGATATCTGCGGTTCGGCACGCCCGCGTGAGGGGGAGACCCTGATGGGTGTCACGGACTTCGGTGCCGAGGTCATCCGTGAGATGAACCGCCAAGGGATTATGGTGGATCTCTCCCATGCCAGCGAGCGTAGCTTCTACGATGCGCTGGACATCAGCCAGACGCCGATTGTGTGCTCCCATTCCTCCAGCCGCGCCCTTTGCGACCATCCCCGCAACCTCACCGATGACCAGCTCAAAGCCTTGGCGGCCAAGGGCGGCGTGGCGCAGGTGACGTTCTACAACGGCTTCCTTCGTACCGACGGGCAGGCTACCATCTTGGACGCAGTGGCCCACCTGAACCACATGGTAAAGGTGATGGGCATTGAGCACGTGGGCATCGGCACCGACTTCGACGGCGATGGCGGTGTGCCGGGCTTGGCCAATGCCTCGGAACTCATTAACTTCACGCGCCGCCTGCTGCGCGAGCGCTACAGCGAAGATGACCTTCGCCTCATTTGGGGCGCCAACTGGCTGAGGGTGATGGAGAAATGTCAGAGATGAGAGATAAGAGATTAAAGATTAGAGATTAAAGATAAGAGATTAAGGATTAAGGATTAGAGATGGTTTCCAAGATTTCCCATAAGACCAATAAGCCCTATAGCAGCTATAGTAGCTATAGTAACTATAGTAACTATAGTGTCTATAGTCTCTATAGTCTCTATAGACGCCAATGGCCGCTTTTGTTTTTTATTATTTCGTTCGCCCTCTCTTCCTGCGGCGGCAAGACGAAGCAGGGGACGACAGCGGACACCATAGCGCTGTCCCCGGCGCCCACCTTCGCGGCGGATTCGGCGATGGCTTATGTTCAGGCACAGTGCGCCTTCGGACCGCGCGTGCCGGGCAGTGCCGCCCACGAGGAATGTGCGGCATGGATTGGCGAGAAGTTCCAGCAGCTCGGGGCGCAGGTGTCGGAGCAACGCACTACATTGAATGGCTACGACGGCCAGCCGATGGCCTGCCGTAATATCGTGGCACAGACGAACCCCGACGCCCTCGACCGCGTCCTCATCACCGCACACTGGGACAGCCGCGCCTGGGCCGACAACGACCCTGATGCTGCCAACCACCATACGCCCGTGATGGCGGCCAACGATGGCGCCTCAGGCGTGGCTGTGATGCTCGAGATGGCGCGCGTGATCCTGCAGACGGGGCTCAGCTACGGCGTCGATTTCGTGTGCTTCGACCTCGAAGACCAAGGCACTCCGCAATGGGCTGAGAGCGATGGCGAGAGCTACTGGTGTCTGGGCTCCACCTATTGGGCGCAGATGGCGGCAGCCGAAGGCTACCGCGCCCGCTATGGTGTCAATTTGGACATGGTGGGCGGCCGTGGGGCTCGCTTCCTGATGGAGGGCTTCTCCATGCAGTATGCCCGACCCATCGTAGGGATGGTCTGGCATTTAGGCATACAGCTGGGCTTCGGGCAGTATTTCGTCCCCAAAGAAGGAGGCTATATCACCGATGACCACCTGCCCGTGAACCGCATCGCGCACATTCCCTGCATCGACATCATCCCCTCTGTGGATGGAGCTGCCTCGTCGTTCGGCGAAACTTGGCACACCATCGCCGACACGCCCGAGAATATCGACCCCGAGGCCTTGCAGGCTGTGGGCCAGACGCTGTTGCAGCTGCTGTATAATGATAATTAAAGACCCACCCCAAACCCCTCCCGTCAGGGAGGGGAGCTCGGTCCTCTATATATGATTTGAAACAACAAATTGTTAATCAATATGCAAGATTATAATGATACTACGCGCCAGCCCTCCCCCTCTTTGCAAGAGAGGGGGGTGGAGGGTGAGTCCATCAACTCCATACAGGACGAGATCATCGAGGAATTCAACGACTTCGATGATTGGATGGATAAATACCAGTTGCTCATCGACCTCGGCAACGACCAACAGCCGCTGCCGGAGAGCGACAAGACCGAGCAGAACCTCATCGACGGCTGCCAGAGCCGCGTATGGCTGACGGCTGCGCTGACGCCCGATGGCCTCGTGCATTTCGAGGCCGAGAGCGACGCCCTCATCGTGAAGGGTATCGTGACACTCCTCATCCGCGTCCTCAGCGACCATACGCCGCAGGAAATCATGGATGCTGACCTCTATTTCATCGAGCGCATCGGCCTGCGCGACCACCTCTCACCCACCCGCAGTAACGGCCTCCTTGCCATGCTCAAGCAGATGAAAGCTTATGCATTGGCTTACAGCCTGAAGCATTAATCCTTAATCTTTAATCTTTAATCCTTAATCCTTAATCCTTAATCCTTAACCTACGGCCAACGGCCGTGATCAAAATGGAAACAACTCGTCAAAATAAAATCGCACGCCTCATACAGAAGGAGCTCAGCGACATCTTCCAACGCCAGACACAGGCCACGCGGGGCGTCATCGTCACCGTCACCGCCTGCCGCATCAGCCCCGACATGAGCGTCTGCCGCGGCTACCTGAGCATTTTTCCCAGCGAACGTGCTCAGGAGATCTGCGACAACATCAACGCCAACGTCCGCGAGGTTCGCTATGAGCTGGGACAGCGCACGCGCCACCAGCTGCGTATTATCCCAGAACTCAAGTTCTTCGTCGATGACAGCCTCGACTACGCCGAGAATATAGATAAGCTTCTTAATCAATAACAGACCCACCCCCTGCCCCTCCCTTGTATGGAGGGGAGTAAATACCATTCTAGATATGGATTCCAATGTTAGCCAGCACTCAAAAGTAACTACTCCCCTCCATACAAGGGAGGGGCAGGGGGGTGGGTCCGCCTTTTTCTTTACCTTCTTCATTGCCCGCCGTTACCTCTTCTCGCGGAAGAGCCACCACACCATCAACATCATCTCCACCATCTCGGTGTGTGGTGTGGCTTTGGCCACGATGGCTTTAGTGGTCACGCTCTCCGTGTTCAACGGCTTCCGCGATACTGTAGCCTCCTTCTTCACCGCCTTCGACCCCGAGCTGAAGGTGACGCTCACCGAGGGTAAGATCCTCGCTGCCGATGACCCCGCTCTCGCACGTCTGCGCGCCTACGAGGGCATCGCCGTCTATACTGAGGTGCTTGAGGACCAGGCGCTCATCGTGGGCAAGGAGCGCCAATGGGTCATCACCATCAAGGGCGTGGAGGATAATTTCCGGCAGCTGTCCGATATCGACGGTATTCTCTACGGCGACGGCGAGTTCATCCTGCATGCCGACGTCCTCGACTACGGCATTATGGGTATCCGTCTGGCACAGCAGCTGGGTCTCGGCGCCCGCTACGAGGGCGGCCTGCCTATCTACGCTCCCCGTCGTGGCGAGCGCGTGAATATGGCCAATCCCATGAAGAGCTTCAACCACGACGAGCTCTACTCCCCCGGTGTCGTCTTCGCCGTCAACCAGCCCGCCTACGATGCCCATTACATCCTCACCCCCATCAGCTTCGCACGCCGCCTCTTCGACCGTCAGGGGATGGTGAGCGCCGTGGAACTGCGCCTGAAGGAAGGCGTGAGCGTGCGTCGCGCCAAGGACGACCTCCGCGCGCTCCTCGGTGACCGCTTTCTCGTGCAGGATCGCTACGAGCAACAGCAGGACACTTTCCGCATCATGCAGGTCGAGAAGCTCATCGCCTACCTCTTCCTCTCCTTCATCCTTCTCGTGGCCTCCCTCAATATCATCGGCTCCCTTTCCATGCTGATGATCGACAAGAAAGCCGATGTCGAGACACTCCGCGCCCTCGGCGCCAACAACCGTCAGATCTCACGCATCTTCCTCCTCGAAGGGTGGCTCATCAGCGGCTTTGGTGCCGCCGTAGGCATTCTCCTCGGGCTCCTTCTCTGCTGGCTGCAGATGCAGTTCGGCATCATCAAGCTCGGTGCCAGCGAGGGCTCCTTCATCATTGATGTCTATCCCGTCAGTGTACGTGCCACCGACATCCTCCTCATCTTCCTCACCGTCCTCGCCGTCGGCATCCTCGCCGTCTGGCTCCCCGTCCGCCGAATGACGCGTGACCTCCTCTCCGCCACGAAAGAGACGATCAAGTGATGTGCAGTTGACCTTTCAACATTGCGGTATAAAATTAATGATGGAACAAACGGTTTTTTACGAGATGTGTGGCTGGGCAGCCAGCATCTGCATGATTCTGGGGTATCTCCCACAAGCTATTCATACGATTCGTACACGTGAGACGGACGGCATAGCACTGCCGACGTTCCTGATGATGGGTATCGGTGCCTTCTGCTTTATGTTGCAGGGGCTGTTGCACAAGCCGGAGATCATCTGGGCGCTGTTCCTCACGAATCTCGTCACCTCGACCTGCTCTTGCATCATCTTCGGAATCAAGATCTATAACGACTATTTTCGGAAGTAGGGGGCTTATGGCTTAATAGTTCAAGAGTTCAAAGGTTCAAGAATGATACTGAAAAGATGGTGGCTGGGGTTGTTGGAGGTGCTGTTGCCGCGGTTGTGCTGCGGGTGCGGGGAGCGGCTGGCGATGGGGGAGCGGCTGGTGTGTGCACGCTGCCAGCTGACGCTGCCGCTGGAGACGAACCGCGACTGGGATTTCAACCGCCGCAAGCGGGCCTGGGGCGACCACCCTGCGCTCGCACATGTGGGGGCGTTGACGCGCTACGAACGCACAAATGTGTCAGCAGAGCTGGTGCGAAGCCTGAAGTTTCGTCGCCGCTATGAGCTGGGCGCATGGATGGGACGCGTGGCGGTGCTGAGCCTCCGCGACACAGGTCTCTTCGAGGGCGTGGAGATGCTGATACCGATTCCCTTGACGCGCAGACGCTTACATTCGCGCGGCTTCAATCAGGCAGAGAAGATTGCCGACGGCCTGGCGGGGGAGCTGCACATTCCCGTGCGCACAGATGTCCTGCGCCGCCTCCGCTATCAGGAGTCGCAGACGCATTTCATGCTGACGAAGCGTCGCGACAATGTGCAGGGTATCTTCGAACTCCTCACGGACGAGGGGCTGCGGGGCAAACATGTGATGATTGTAGATGACGTCATCACGACGGGGGCCACAATGCTCGCGGCCATCGAGGCACTGGAGAGAGTGCCCGATATCCACATTTCCGTGTTCGCATGGGCGTGGGCACCCGTGCCTGCGGGCTCACAAACTTAAAAAAGCATAAACAAACGCAATTCTTTAATCTCTAATCTTTAATCTTTAATCTAAAATAACTACTTTTGCGCCGCTTTTGGCGTGCATGCGCGCATAATGCGCCCAAATCAACGCTCGTTATACCGTTATCACGTAATATCGAAATATCGAATTTTTTAGACGCAATCGTAAAATCGTAAATTGTCAAATTGTCAAATTCAATGATGAACGTAATCACAAAGACAGTCCAGCTGCCCGATGGTCGCGAGATCTCCATCGAGACTGGTAAGCTTGCCAAGCAAGCTGACGGCGCCGTGATGCTGCGCATGGGCAACACCATGCTGCTGGCCACCGTGTGTGCCGCAAAAGACGCTGTGCCCGGCACAGATTTCATGCCCCTTCAAGTAGAATATCGCGAGAAATATGCCGCTGCCGGCCGTTTCCCCGGTGGCTTCACGAAGCGCGAAGGTAAGGCTAACGATGACGAAATCCTCACCTGTCGCCTCGTCGATCGTGCGCTTCGTCCCCTCTTCCCCAGCAACTACCACGCTGAGGTGTTTGTGAATGTCAACCTCTACAGTGCCGACGGCGTGGATATGCCCGATGCCCTCGCTGGCTTCGCTGCTTCCGCTGCCCTCAGCTGCTCTGACATCCCCTTCGAAGGTCCTATCTCTGAGGTGCGCGTCATCCGTCTGAATGGCGAGTACATCGTGGATCCCACCTTCGAGCAGATGAAGGACGCCGACATGGA
>CAMKTN010000020.1 GCA_946415705.1 uncultured Prevotellaceae bacterium | reverse complement strand
GCATGGAGAAATACCTGAAGGACACCTACGGCATCACCGTCTATCAGGAGCAGGTCATGCTCTTGTCCCGTCAGCTGGCCAACTTCACGCGCGGCGAGAGCGACACGCTCCGTAAGGCGATGGGTAAGAAGCTGAAGGACAAGCTGGACCACATGAAACCACAGTTCATCTCGCAGGGCGAGAGCAACGGCCATGACCCGAAGGTGCTGGAGAAAATATGGGCGGACTGGGAGAAGTTCGCATCCTATGCCTTCAATAAGAGTCACGCCACCTGCTACTCATGGGTTGCCTACCAGACGGCATGGCTGAAGGCCAACTTCCCATCGGAGTACATGGCGGCTGTCATGAGCCGAAGTCTCGATGACATCACCGAGATCACGAAGCTGATGAGCGAGTGTAAGTCGCTGGGCATCGATGTCCTTGGCCCTGATGTCAACCACAGCCGTCAACGTTTCAGTGTCGATGAAACCGGTGCCATCCGCTTTGGTCTGGGTGCCATCAAGGGCCTCGGCGAGAATGCCGTGGAAGCCTTGTTGAAGGAGCGTGAAGCAGGCGGCCCGTACAAGGATATCTTTGATCTCGTGCAGCGCATCAACATCTCAGCCGTGAAGCGTAACGGCTTGGAAAGCCTTGTGCTGAGCGGTGCACTCGACAGCTTCAAGGAGATACGCCGCGAGCAGTATTTAGCAAAGAACGTCAAGGGCGAGGTATTCCTCGACACCCTCGTGCGCTTTGGCACTGCCTACCAAGAGGCCAAGGCTTCCGCAGAGAATTCCCTGTTCGGCGACTTCGCCAGCGTAGAGATTGCCACGCCGCCCATCCCACAGGAATATATAGAATGGAGCCTGCTGGAGCGTTTGAACAAGGAACGCGACCTCGTAGGCATCTACCTCTCGGCGCACCCCCTTGATGATTTCTCCATCATCCTGCAAGACGTATGCAACACGCCCTGCACCTCCTTGGGTGATCTTCAGGCACTCCTCGGACAGGACATCTCCTTCGGCGGTATCGTGACAGCCGTGCGCCGTGGCGTTGGCAAGAGCGGACAACCCTATGGTTTTGTCACCATCGAGGACTACAATGGTAGCTTCGAGCTCCCGCTATGGGGACAGGACTGGGCCAGCTGGGGACGTTACATGGACGTGGGCAACGCCCTCTACATCACCGCCCGCGTGCAACCTCGTCGCTTCAACCCCAACAAGTTGGAGATTGCCGTAGGTAAGATTGAATTCCTCAACGATGTCAAGGACAGCCTCATCGAGAGCATCACCATTCAGATACCCCTCAATATGCTCAATGAGGACATCGTCGTGGCCTTTGAAGAGTTCAGCATTAACAGTCCTGGCCATGCGGCCATCTACTTCCACATCCTCGACCCCGAAGGCAAACAGCATGTGAAGCTACACTCCCGCAACCGCCAGATTACCGTCAACAAACAACTCATCGACTTCATCAACAGCAAGCCAGGGTTATCATATCAGATAAATTGAAAATTGAGAATTGAAAATTGAGAATTGAAAATTGAGAATTTCGTTATCACGTTATTACGTTATCACGTTATTACGACACATTAAACATTAAACAATAAACTCTAAACTTTACAACAATGGCATTAGCAATTACATCTTCCAGTTTCGACCAGCTCCTTGCCCAGGGCAAGCCCATGGTCGTTGATTTCTGGGCCACGTGGTGTGGTCCCTGTAAGAAAATAGGTCCTTACATCGAGGAACTTGCCGAGCAATATGGCGACCAGGCCATCATCGGCAAAGTCGATGTCGATGACAACGACGAACTCGCCATGCGCTTCGGCATTCGCAACATCCCCACCATCCTGTTCATCAAGGACGGTCAGGTTGTTGATAAGCAGATTGGCGCCGCCGCCAAGAACGTCCTTGAGGACAAACTCAAGGCAATCCTTTGAGAATTGACAATTGACAATTGAGAATTGAAAATTATGGAGGAAGATTTTCTTGAGCAGGCTGAGGACGACCTGAGAACCGTAGAGTTCATTAAGGCCTATCTCCCCCAGGACATCAAGGAGAAGTTCACCGACGATGACCTCTTCTACTTCATTGATGTGCTCGCCGACTACTATGTAGAGAGCGGCATCCTGGAGCAGGAACCCGATGCCGACGGCTGCATCGACATAGACACCGACGCCATCGCACAGTACGTTGCCGACCGTGCCCGCAAGGACAAGTACGGCACCTTCGATCCTGAGGACCTCGTGTGGGTCGTGCAGGGCGAGCTGGAGTTCGGCGAACAGGAATAAAAAGCAATCATGGTTCCCAGCATAGCTATCATAGACGCTAATGTGCTTGAGGCCGCAGGGCTCAAATACATCCTCAACGACATCGTGCCCAAGGTGACGGTGAGCACGTTCAAATCTGTCGCTGACCTGCAACAAGCCATGCAGGCAGGCGAACAGTTTGTGCATTTCTTCGCCTCAACGCAAGCCGTTGTCGAGGACTCGGCTTTCTTCCAGGCGCATGCACGTCAGACCATTGTGCTGACAGCCCAGTCCGCCAATGGCAACAAACTGCTGGGACATTTCCGTTGTCTATCTACCAATATGATGGAGCACGACCTCATCAAGGCCGTGCTCCATCTTCACCAAATGGCTCATGGGGGGCACGCTGGTGCGTCGCCGCACCACGGGAACCTCCCCGAGCAAGAAATTACAGGCCACGCCATTGAGATATCTCCTCGCGAGCAGGAAGTCCTGGCCCTTGTGGCACGCGGTTTCCTCAACAAGGAGATTGCCGACCAGTTGTGTATCTCACTGCCCACGGTCATCAGCCACCGCAAGAATATCTGCGAGAAGCTGCACCTGCGTTCCGTATCTTCGCTGACCATCTATGCCGTCACTCACGGCATCGTCCGCATCGAGGAGATATAAGAAAAAGAGCGACCTCAGCGGTCGCCCTTTCTGTTTTTAGAACTTCAGTCCTATCGTAAGACCCACCTGCAGCGGGCGGCAACGCTGTGCGAAGCCCGTGCCGCGGCTGACAAAGTAGAAAGGCGTGTAGTCCTGATTCGTAAGGTTGTTTCCCCAGATGTTGAGGGAAACTTTTTTGTACTCCATCCCTACATGAGCATTCAAGAGCTGGTAGTAAGGTTGGGAGGCACTGTTGTCCTCAGTCCAGTAGATGCGACCTAAGCCCGTAGTGCCCACGCCCACGTTCATCGTCACCGCGCCGATGGGGAAGAAATAATCCGCAGCGAATGACATCGTGTGCTGGGGAGCAAAGGGAACGTAATTGCCCGTGTAATCCACAGCTTCGCCGTTCAACTCGCCAGCATCGTAGTTGGTGAAGGTGGCATGCGTGTAGCCATAATTGCCGCTTAGGCGCAAAGGGTTGCCCGCCACGGGGAACCAACCGCTGACAGTCAGCTCGCCACCGCAGCTGGCGCTCTCGCCCACATTCAGCACTTGGCGTCCCAGACCGCTGCCAGCAGCAAAGCGCGTCACCTGCTGGTTATAGACCAGGTTATAGAAGACGGCAGCCTGCACGTTGAGGTGCTGCTCCAGGAATGTCAGGTGTGTGCCCACTTCGAAGTTCCAACTATGCTCAGGGTCATACGTAGTGACATCGTCGGCACTGGGATTCTCGCCGATGGTCATATAGCTGTTGAGGCGTGGTCCGAGTTGCGGGTCAGCAGCCAACGTGCGCATCATATCATTGCGCAAGCTGCTCTGCAAAAGGTCGCCGAACATCTGGAAGTTATAACCGCCGGAGCGCAGGCCGCTGGTAGCACTGGCATACACCATATTGCCATCCTCGGCCTCATCGAAGCGGTAGCTGATGGCCACCTTAGGCAGCACGCGCAACTGGTCGTCGCTCATCGTACCCTCGTAGGCTGAAGTCGTTGAGAATGCCTTGTCAATCATTGGGCGCGGCATACCGCGGCGCAGCATCTGGAACGTGAAGTTAGAGGTAGCACTGGTTGCATAGTCCATCGAGCGATGCTCGTAGTCCAAGCGCACACCGGCCGTGATGTCCAAGCCGCGCGTCAGCAGATTCTTGAAGCGTGCCTGTCCGTAGGCTGCTACGTTCGTCACAGGGGTCTCAAACGCGCCATCAATGACCATCTCCGGGTCTGTCACCGTCATCGCCAGGCTCATGCCGGCACGGGCCATCCCTTTGTTAGCGGCCTCGAAGCCCTTGTCGATACCAGCCTGCAGGAGCTCGGCGATGCCATCAGAGCCAAAGGTAATGGGTGCGTTGGTCTTCATCCATTGGTGTGCGGCATAGACGCCCGCCGTCCATTCGAGCCACTTCAGGCTGTTACCTTTGATGACGAGATCCTCGGAGAGCGCGCTGCTGCGCTGCCGCTGCTGCAAACGGAAGATGTCGGCAGGCGAGTAGTCCTGATCCATGTCCATGCGGTCCTTCAAGTACTGGAAGGCCGTCACAGAGGAGAGTGTGAAATGCTTCTGCTGTGTCTCCAACTTCAGCGAACTGTTCAACAAACCACGTTTGTAACCTCCCAGCATCCCACTCTCGATGCGGCCGTTAATGGTGTTCTCGTAGTCGTAGGCATTTTCGTCAGAGTACTCTGCAGAGGTCTGAAAGTCCAGCAGGAAGCGGGGCGTGCGCGTATATGTCAGTCGCACCTTGCCACCGCCGGCTTCGCTACCGTTGCTGCGAGTGTCCAGATAGTCGTTGCGGTTGTAGCCCGCATCGCCGCGGTAGAAGGCACTCACGGAGAGGCCCAACCCTTCAGTGAGGATATGACTGTGACGGGCATAGGCATTACGCATCCAGTCGCCGGTGGAACCGCCCACGCGGATGGTGGTCTGCGTTCCCTCCTGCAGGGCAGAAGGCGTGAACACACGTATGATACCGCCCATCGCATTACGACCATAGAGCGTCGATTGCGGACCGCGTAGCACCTCGACACGCTCAGCATCGGCCAGAGAGAAATCAAAGGAACTCTTCTCCATCAGCGCCACATCATCCACATAGAGCCCCACGACGGGTGTGTTGGCACGCGAGCCTACACCTCTTATATATATCGCGGGCGTGAGGCGCGAGCCATATTCCGGGTAGAACAGATTGGGCACGCACTGCGACAGCGCCTTCAGAGTCTCGCGACCGCTCTTGCGCTGCGAGGCCATCAGTAGCTTCTCACCACTGACAGGTTGCGCCGCAAGGCCGCTGAAGTGCTTCATATCGCTGCCGACCACGACCTCATTCAGCTCCGTCAGCTGTACGGAATCCGCGGGCAATGTATTCTCATCGTCAGCCTCCGTCACCATCGCCGAAGCCGTCATCGCGCACGACAGCATCATCGCACCGACAGCCACATTTTGTAATCTTAGACAAAACCTTTTCATATATCGTTGTTGCTTGTGTTTTGCGGCTGCAAAGGTACGACATCTTTCTCACACCTGCAATCCTCATAAATAATGAAAAAAGTTGGGCGGCCATGATGGCCGCCCAACTTTTTCATAGATTCGTGAGTATTTACTTCACAGAAACCTTCTTGCCGTTGACGATATAGACGCCCTTCACCATCTTCTCAACCTTGCGGCCGGAGAGGTCGTAGATAGAAAGCTTCTCGCTTGCGACTTTCACACCGCCGATGCTAGTGGGGATACCTTCGAAGAAGAAGACAGGCTCGGCGGATTCCTGTGTCAGATAGACCGTGTTGGCGGACACCTGCACAGCCTCTTCTGCACCGTAGAATCCTGCACGATTATCTTTCGTATCCAAGAAATAATGGTTGGTGGCGGCAATTTCTGTGTCAGCATAGACACCCGTCAGCAGGCCCTCAGTATTGGAGATTGCCGTACCTTGAGCATCACCAATAAGCGTTTCGTTCCACTCGCCCTTCAAGATGTAAGGTTTGTTGGGAGCAAGCTCAGTGACCTCTTTAAGCACAAGCATATCTCCATTGGTTTCTGCACAGGTGTAAGCAGTAACACCGCCGGGCAGTCCGACCACTGCGAAGGGCAGCATGACGGTGCCCCACTCACCCTCGCCAAGACTAATGGTAACCTCGGGCTTCGAGGTCTTCACCAGCTTGAAGTCAATGTGACTGTTGACCGTATAGACGCCTGCATCCTGCGAGCCGATGAACTGGTTGGCAGCAACATTCTTCAGATTCCATACGCCTTCCTTTGCCGTCGGGATGACCGTTACGAGCATAGCGTCTTCTGCATTCGTCGTAGTGCGAATCTGTGAGGCATTGCCTCCATAAGGCTGACCTGTGCAGAGGTAGCGCACTTTGTTGTCAGCATCAATCTGACTCATCTTGTAGTTGTTGCCCTCTACGTGTGTGAAGGTGAAGGCCTGTGCCAAGTTCCGGTTGGCTTCAGCCTTATACTGGATATTGTAGAGGCCACCATCCTCACGGGCATTGGCCAAGAAGGTTATAGCCTTGTTATCATAATCCCAACCGTCGTAGGTCAGAATGACATTGAAGAGCTGCTTCTCGGAGGGAACATTGAGCTGTACATCCTTGTAGCTGTTCGCCATGGCCTTTAAGTTGTCAGTAAAGGCAATTATCTGCTCGGTTGTAAGCTCATCATTGTCCAAGGCTTCCTGTGCCCCCTGAATCAAGCCCTTCATGAACTCTGCATTAAAGCTGGGAATCTGGAAGGGTTCTTCGCCCACGTTAACTTCTGTGTTAAGGCTCTGAGCAGCTTCAATCTCAGCTTGCAGGGCTGCCTTAAGGTCTATGGCCGTGGCACGCATGATTTGGATGTCGCCATAGACATACTGGCTCTGGCCGTTGGTATCATAGTTCTTCTTGCGAAGTCCAAGGACATAGTCACCGGCTTCGCCCGTCTTGAAGATAGCTTCATAACGCTTCCATGATTCAGGGTTGCTGTCAGCATCCGTAGCATCCACAGGCAGATCTGTAGTGGAGAGCGCAACGTCGCTGCCGTCGGGAGCCGCCATCGAGACATAGCCGTCCCTCTTGCAGTCACCCCAACCGCCATAGATGAAGGATACCTTATAATAGGTTTCAGCCTTCAGCGGCATGTTGTAGTCGGTGGTATAACCGTAGTAAGCGGATTGCTTTGTGAAGAGGGCCTTGCCGGATGATGTGGCAGCCAGACCTGCATTGGCACCACCCATGTAACGTACATTATAGCCATCAGCCGCAGCACCCTTGACGCGCTGCCAACCGATGGGATTCACGTTACCTGTCTGTCCGCTGTAGTCATGCTGGAAGGAGCCGTCGAAGATAGCATTGACTTCTGTCTCATTGACGGTCCATGTGGCATCAAGGATAGCCTGTGTAGCAGTCTGGACAATCTCCTGACTGTATTCATCCTTCGGATCAATGAGCTGTGCAATCTTCAGGATGGAGATAGCCTCGATATTGTTGTAGGGAGCGTATTCGCCTTCATCGAAACCAATCTTCTTGGCAGCGATGGCCTCGGCGAGTGCTTGGTAGTCCTCAGCGGTGGCAGGTGTGAAGGCCTCCTCGGGAGTCAAATCGCGCACCTTCGTGTACTTCACATTCTTGAAGCTCAGCCAGCTGATGTTGGTACCATTGATAGCGAAAATGATATTGAGGTCACCATTCTTGACAAGGCCCTCAGCGGTCAGTTCCTTGGCATAGCCGTCGGAGTACTCGGTGGCATCGGCGAAGGGCACGACCTCACCGCCATTCACTTGCAGCGAGATACCGTCGTAGCCAGCATCGTCGCCAGTCTTGTTGTTCATGACACGCACGAAGGCTGTGACGCTATACAAACCATTCTCCAGACCTGTCACTGCAGCGCTGATGGTATTGTCAGCCAACTTCTCATTGTCGGCGACCCAGTACTGCAAGAACGGTGTCTTCATGCCGGAAGAACCTACGGCATCACCCTCCACAGACCAGAAGTTGCCGACCAGCACATCATTCGTGCTTGTCCAAGCGCTGGTGATGAAGGGGATAGAAGCAGGTGCGGGGGTCACACCCCAGCCAGCAATGTTGAGTGTGCGCTCGAGGTCATTGGCTTCTGTGGTTGACAGTGTGTTCTCATTGTATGCGGTTTGCGCAGTGCTGATGGCGGTGGAGAAAGTCTCAAATGCCTCAGCAGTGTACACATTCGTGCCCTCCAGAATAGCATTCGCTGCAGTCAATACCGCCGGCACCTTTGCATAGGCGTCGACAGATGCCTGTGCCTCAGCGATGGCAGCCAACAATGCGTTGTAGGTGTGGATATTCTTATCAGCCTGGAAAGCAGCCTCTGCATCAGTCTGTGCTGTTGCTGCTGCAGCGCTCATCTTACCATCGGCAAGCGTATAGAGATAATCCTCAGCCACATAGGTCAGAGTAACATTATCGTATGCAATCCAGTTACCTGTGCAGTTGTCCTGCAGGAACTTGATGGTCAAAGCCTCTTTGTCTTCAAGCTTAATATAAACTTCATAATTGCCCTTAGCACCGATTTCTGTCTGCTCTGCATTGGCGCAAAGGAACAGACCCGTACCAGCAGCACCACCATTGTACTGTTCAATGTTCTGTGCATCGGCAGTAATCTTATATATGCCTGCGGGGAGAACGATGGCATCGTGGGTCAGAGAACCAGAACCGAGAGCAACACCATTCTTCCAACGCTCAACGAAGTATGTGTTGTTGAAGTTGCCGTTGTTTGCCACGTTACCACCATCGACAGAAGTCCAACCATTGAGATTGTTCAGCTGGAAATCGGCATTGGCGACAAAGCTGGTTAGGTCAACATTAGTATTCTCACCGATAGCCGCAACAATCTGATTGTATTGTGTGTAGTTTGCAGCAGCAGCTTGGGCTGCCTTAGTAGCAGCATTGAGGTTAGCTATGGCTGTTTCGTAAGCCGCGATGGTTGCCGTTGAGGGTTCCACAATGTTGGCGTTGATAGCATCGGTCAGGGCATTCTTGTCCGTATCAAACATATCAACGGTAAGATAAGCCTGTGCAGCAGCAAGTGCGTTATTATAGCCGGGAGTCATGTAAGAAGCAGCTACGGTCTCTGAGAAGGTCTCAAGCTTGAAGCCCTTCCACACAGTCCAGTGGTCACCTGTGGTAGCATCAGCGGTCAGACCAATGGTAACGTCAGCGACATCGGTAAGAGTAAAATAGACGGTGTTTACGCCATTACCTGCATTAAACCATACGGCGCAATCAGAACGACTATTCACGATGCCATCCTCTGCAATAAGAGTTCTCTTTTCACCTGCGTAAACATTACCCTGCATGTTTGTACGCTGCACTGCTATAACCGTGAGGCGATAGCTACCAGCAGGGAGATTGGCGAGTGTCTGATGGAAGTCAGCACCTGACTTATTCCAATATTCGCACACATCGTCTGAAGCTGAACCGAAATCTGTGCCCTCCCAACCGTCCTTAGTTTGGGCTGTCGGGTTGGTGATGGTGAAATCGGTAATGTCGTAACAGGCAAGCTCCGCGATAGAGTTATGGAGGGCAGAGATGCAAGTTTCAATAAAGGTCTCCTCGGTCGCAGAGGCAACAGCTTCGTTCTGTACATTGATAATCGCTGCATCCACTCCTGCGATGGCCGCATCCTCGGCAGCAACAAGATAGGCAGAGTAGGGAGCCACCAATGTCTTGGCCACAGCTACAGCATTGGTAAGATCATTGAAAGCGGCAATCGTTTTGGTACTCTCCAGTGTTGACTGCAAAGCATTAAGGTTCGTGGTCACAGCAGCCGGAATAGTCCCTACCGCTGGAATAGTGGCAACAAGTGCTGTGATATCACCATCTTCAACCTGATCGCTATAGTATGTGATGGAGAACTGGCCAAAGGGATTCCAGATATAGCCGTTATCACCTATCCAACCATCAGCAACCACGCCAAGGGCCAATGTGCCGTCGGTGACATAAGTATAGAAGCTCTGAGTATAACCATTCGCTTTAGTGATACCGGAGCGAGCATTGGCCTTGGCGGGAACGTCAATCCAATGGAGAAATTCTAACTTAGAATCGTTGGCATAAACGAATGCCGGACTACTCGTGTTTTCAGATGCCAGTTTCTCTGCAATGGTATTAGACGAGGGACGATATGTACCTACGAATTCGACCTTGTAAAGGCCGTTGGGTAAGCTGGTTACAGTCTGGGTCGCATAACCGCAACCATTCCAGAACTCAGCGCAACCGCTACCAATGCCAGCCCCCTCACTACGTTGTGAGATTTTACCATGCGTCCATCCGTCCCAGTTGGAACCTATGGTGGGGTTCGTAATACTGGTGGTGTAGTCCTTACCGATGTAATCCGTTGCTAAGATTGCCTCTAAAGCCGAAACGGTGCTGGCACTATAACCGAGATTAGCGGCATAAGTGGCAGCTTTGCTGTCCTTGTACGCCTGAATCGCAGTGTCATATTCGCTTCTGGTGAGGAACCTCCAGATTGTAGCGGCGGCGGCATCCGTCGTTTTATTAATGGGTTTCTCCTTGTAGGCATTCTCTGCACTATTATTGAGCAGATAATTGCCACCAGTACTGATGAGATAGCCACCTTCAGCTGCTGTGAGTGTCCATTCCGCAAGGGCTTGGTCAACGTAAACATCAACTCCAAGGCCCACACTGGCATTCTTAACAGTATTCCACATGATGTTTTTAAGTTTGTAAACACCATCGGACACGAACTCTACCTGGAAGCCGAGTCCGCCGACATCCTGAGCGACAGCCTTGGTTGACCAGTCATCGCCTTGACTAATGAACTGTCCGGAACCAACATCCTGAATCCAGTACACGGTTCCGTCTGTCAGTTGGGCTTTTGCGCCTAAACTGACCATAGCTGCCAGCGCAGCTATTAAAAACGTTTTTAGTTTCATTTGTTAGTTAATAAATAAAGTAGTTAATAAAAAGCGTAAATTTGGGGGCAAAGGTAGTGATTTCTGTTGATGCAACAAGCATTTTGGTGAAAAAGTGTAAGATGAACACAAAAAAAGCGGGGCGACCTTTTGGCCGCCCCACTCTATCGGGAATTCATTTTGCGCGATTTAATCGCGGCAAAACGAACTTTTTACTTAAACGACACCTTTTTGCCGTTGACGATGTAGATGCCACCCTTCACCATCTTCTCCACCTTGCGGCCGGAGAGGTCGTAGATAGCGGCATTCTCACTTGCAGCCTTGATGCCCTTGATGCCGACAGCTTGCTTGTAAGCATCGATGGCATTCTGATCAGCACCGAAGTAGATGGTGTCGATGAGAGCCTGAGTCAATACTACACAGAAGACAGGAGTTGCCTCAACACTTGCCTGGTAGCCGGTAAGAGTTACGTCATAAGTGCTGGTCATCATGCCATTCTGTATGGTAACACTTCCTTCGTAGCTATAGGTAGCAGAAGCTGTTTCCTGAGATTCCACAACGGCTACACCCTTGATAGTGAACTCAGGAATCGTCATACCGATAGGCAATGTGAAGCCACCATTCACCTTGATGTCAACAAGACCTTCGCCTGCATCTATCAGAGTGATCGTCTGATCATCGGTGGTTGTCTCACCCATCTGTTTGCCAGTCTGGCGGTTGACAACTGTCTGCTCGAGGATACCAGCATAGTCAACGCTTTCGGGAGCAGCAGGAGCAAGCTTCTCGATCTTGAAGCTACGCCATACAGTCCAGTGGTCGCCATTGTCTTTGTCAGTGGTAATACCGATTCCGATCTCACCAGTCTCGGCCATCGTGAACTCAACCTCATTCACGCCATTACCGTCATTGAACCAAGTGTTGGCCTGTGTACGACTATTCACTTCGGTGTCAACGACATCGGCGAGGGTCGTCTGAGTTTCACCGGCGAAGAGATAACCTGTCATATCGGTGCGCTGCAGAGCGATAGCGGTGAGCTTGTAGTCACCAGCCGGGAGAGTAACGGTCTGGGCAATCGTGTGAGCTGCCTGGTTCCAGAACTCCGCAACGTTGTTACCCGGGTCATAAGCGTTGGCTGCTGCAGGAGCGCCACTTGCATTCGTAATCGTCCAGCCGTCACCATTAGTCGTTGGCGTAGGATTGACGATGAACCACTCCGTGATGTCGGTATCCTTGGTCGGCGTGCCGGCAGCACTCACGAAGAGCTTCACAGCCGTGATGGCCATGGACTTCGCACTTGCAATTTCCTCCTTCGTGGTGTATTCACCATTTGCGAGATTGTTAAGAGTTGTTGTTGCATCCCGAACGAGTTCATCTGCATCTGCTGCGGGATAAGCAGCCACATACTCCTTAGCATGTTCGATATATGCTACGAGATCTGCAAGATCTTCCTTCAACAGAGCCTGCTGGTAAGCTGCTTCAATCTGAGCATCGAGAGTCTCAACCTCTTCAAGATTGAAGTCAGGATCGATGTCCGTGTAGTTGCTGACAATGTACTTGGCAGCTGCATCCGTCATCTCATTGCACGGCAGGATGTAGAACTCACCGAAAGTGAAGAACACATGACCGTTGTTCTTACCTTTGGTCGCATCTGCATCATTCGTATTGGTGTTGGTCACTGTGAAGCGTATCACATCGGAATCAGCACCGAGATCAACCTCTGCAGAGTACCATGCGGGTGCTGGCAGACCTTCAGTGATGGTCTGAGCGGGTTCTGCATCACCAGCGGATACTACGATGCTGGTCGGACGGTTGTTATCGTTACGCTTATAGAAGGCAATATGGAACTTTTGAGCAGCCTCAGGAAGGGTTGCCTGGATGTAGTGGTCTGCATCTGGACCGGTACCGCTCCACTGGCTGTGGAAGTGAGTTCCTATATTACCATCGCAGATATCCTTGATGGGACCTTCACTACTTTCCTGAGCATTCGTTGTCCACTGAGAAGCGTCTGTGACAAGGCCCTCAATCACTTGCAGCTTAGCAGGCCAATTCTGAGCTATTGCGTAAGCGGCAGGACGATTGTCAACATTGGCTTCAATTTGCCATACATAAGCGGGCGTATCTAGAGTATATCCAGCCGTAGGCAATGTGGCCTCAGTGTCAAAGACATTCCAGTAGGTGTTGGATCCCCAAGCTGCATTGTTAGCATTGGTTGCACGAACAGCATACTTGCCCTCTCCATTGAGGAAGAATACCTGACGCTCCCAGTCATTACGATCATTCTTACCATTTGTATGGATATGTCCATCATTAGTAAATGTCGTATTTCCACCCGTTTCGGGGTTTGTGAACTTGCATCCGAGGTTCCAACCTGTCTCATAAACCGTGCCGTTGGCCTTGACAGCCGTGAACGTGAATGTTGCGGCGTTCTTGACATCAGCCACCAGATAACCAGCGGTGTTCAGATAGAACTTCTTGTCACCAACCTCGGTGAATATGCGATAGGATTCGCCGTCCTTGATGGAAGCGAGCGCCTTTTCGTAAGCGAGTTCTGTACCATAAAGAGCCTTCACGAGTTTCACGCTAGTGGGCTTAGCTACATACCAGTTACCACCCTCGGCAATATTCTGCAAACCAAACTCAAGCGTTCCATCCTCACCGACGATAGCGATCAGGGTGTACTCATGGTCAGCGGGTGTGCAAGCTGTCTGTGCAATGACCTCGATGTCCTCTGTGACATCGTTCACATAGACCTGTGCAATGCCCTCACCCGTGTTGCAGTCACGCCATGCGACATTGGCACAAGCCAGCATCTTCACCTCATACTTACCAGGATTCAAGCCTGTGAGGCTCTGATACATCACCTTACCAGCAGGAATATTGGTTTCTGCAAAGGTTTCAGTGCAATCAGCATAAGGATTGGGGCCATTACCCGCATTGACAGTCCATGCAAGGCCCTCCAAGAGGATTGACATATCGGAATTGTCAGCTGTCTGTGACTTAGCCAGTGCGGGCAGAGCAGCTTTGACGGTAGCGATAGCAGCAGCAAAGTCCTCAACAGTAACAGCATCGTAAGCGGCCTTCACATCAGCAATAGCAGTATCGTAGGTACTCTTAGCATCTTCGTTGGAGCTATTTGCCTTATAGGTCTCGCCCAGATTCAGGACTTCCGTCAGAGGTGCATAAGGAGCAGCCTTGGCGACGACAGCGTCAATGGCAGCGATAGCGGCTTGATACTCTTCTGCTGTCTCATACTCCTTATCGTTAGCCTCAACGGTCTCATTGATCTGAGTAGCGAGAGCAGCAGGAACAGTAGCGGGATCAATAGCTTTGGCTTCCTTCACGGAATGAGCCAACAGAGAAGCGGCATCGACGGTAGCTGTCACGCCCTTCAGCTGGATCACATGCCAGTTAGTGGACTGAGAAGTCTTAGACATACCTATCTTCATCTCACCATTGCTTCCCACCTTTACGCCGTTCAATGTTACGACAGCGGCGCCGTCGGGGAAGTCTGTAGCATAATAGATAGGTATCTCGCCACCGAACTCACCCTCAGACGTAACAGCATACAACTTAACACCTGTCTCGGTATCAATATGCTGACCTGCTGTATAGGTGTCACTAACGTGAGTACCCCAGGCATCTCCTGTTCCTGTTTCACCTGTAAAGGCCTGAGAGCCGAATCCACGACCGAAGGTGAAAGCAGCACCGCCATAGAGTTCAATCTTATAAGTACCTTCTGCAAGTCCTGACAAAGTCTGATAGAAAATATCACCTGTGTCTGTGCAACTGGAAACATACTTCTCGCAAACCTGTACGGTCTGTCCTGCATTTGTTGTAACTGCAGGGCAGTAATTGGTAGCAGTATAGCCGGTAGCACCAACCCACTTACTATAATCTGTCAAGCTGGAGAATTGGCTTGTGAGGTCAGTCTCAATATATACGACAGAAGCGAGATCCTGGAAGGTAGCGGAAACCGTTACTTCATCTGCAGGCATGATGAAGGAACCATCCTCAGCAACCTCAACAGCAATGTCTGTTGTCTTGCCAGTCACCATGATGTTCTTCAGCTTGTAGCCCTCGGCGGGAGTGGCGGTAACAATAACCTTCTCGCCAGCCTTTGCCTCGGCAACATCCGTCTGAATCGAACCATTCTCTGCCACTGCGCAGGTAATAGCAAAAGCAGGAACGGTCAACTGAGCCTTGAAGCCAGGTGTCCAATTCTTCTGTGCAGTACCATTGCCGGCAACTAAACCGGGAGCATACTCACCATAACTGACATTGAGGCTCAGGCGCTGTGCTCCTACCGTGTAGTTTCCGTCCACAGGCTCGTTCGCCGTGGTGAAGACGACATAGTAAGTGGTGGCACCCTTCAAGATGATATCCTCGCTGAAGGTGTAGTCATAGTTCTTACCAGGATTGGCAACGGTGGGGGTGACAGGATTCTCCGAGACAGCAAGCACCTTGTCTGCGGACAGGGTCGTACCCTCGGGAGCAGCTGTTGCGATCACGGCATAGCGCTCAGCAGCACCCGCTCCTGACTCCTGGGCGAGTTGGAATCCACTCATAGCAAATGCCTCGCTGGCAGTGCCCGGAGTGATAACGCCAAAGTAGTAAGCGGATGCCACGTTGTCACGAACCCATCCGGGATAGGCCTCCCATACGACAGGAGCAGGACCTGCTTCCACGAAGGTAGCGGAAACCGTTACGTCGTCTGCGGGCATCGTGAAGGAACCATCCTCAGCGACCACAACAACCTCGTTGATGGTTTCGCAAGTGACGATGTAACCCTCCAGCTCATAACCCTCGGCGGGAGTAGCGGTCAACTGAATCTTCTCACCTGCTTCAGCGCTGGCGGGTTCTGCAGCAACCGTACCGTTCTCGATGGATTCGGAGATGGCGACAGTGTAAACTGTGGGAGCTACATACTCTGCAATAGCCCACGATGCCTTATCGCTAACGCCCTTATCGGCGAAGCAAGAAGAGCCTGCAGCAGTGTCGTCAACACCTATGTAATTCGCATTGTTTGAAGCCTTTGCCAGTGTGTAGTAACCATCTGCCAGATACGTGATCACCCAAGAATATGGTTCTGTAGCAGTACCCATGGACCAGATGTTATCACCTGTACCTGTGCAAGCCACATACTCAGTTCCATTGGTGATGGCATAGCCACCGCCATTATCAGGAACGAAGGAGAATCCCATCGCCTTGGCAGCAAGCTTTGTACCACCGTCAAGGGTCATGTAATTGCCACCATCCTTAAGTTGGAAGCTATACAGTTTATCCGTTTCGGGAAGGTTCTGAGCAGGCATAGCAGCAGCTATATCCTCAACTGTCTCAGCTGCTTCAATAGCAATCTTGGCAGCATCGATAGCATCCTGACTATACTGGAACAAGCTTTCGCCTACAGAAAGTGTCTCGAGGGTTGCAAGAGCGGCAGCCTTAGCCTTAATAACAGCGAAGGCGGCAGCGTCAGCAGCATCTGCGATAGCCTGATTCTCGATGAAAGCAGCACGAGCATCTTCAGACTCGAACACCTTCACGATGACAGCATCATAGAACAAGTGTTGCTGAGAAGCGTTTCCAGCATTTGTAGCCTTATAACCCAGAGAAATTGCACCTTCGGTGTCAGCTTCCACCTGGAAGGTTACATTCTCGCGAGTCCATGCGCCAACTTCGTAAGACTTGTTCTCTGCATAATAGCTGGTCTCACCGACAGTTGCGCCAAAGAGGTTTGCAGCTGTTGTAGTAGTGCCGCCAGCATTGTAGATGCGGGCGGATACGAGGTAATAGCCGGGTTTGTAGAATATAGCCTGAGTGTACTGAGCATCTCCACTCCATACAGCTACGATGCCAAGGCCCTGACCCTCTACCAAACCAGCAGGATTGTATGCGGGAACGGCATAGCCGGCACCGCCAATCCAGGTATCAGCGCCATAAGCCATTACACCGGCTGCACGGGCGTCGCCATTGTTGACAATCGCCCAACCGGCAACCTCCTGCATCTGGCTGAAGGTAGTGCCGTTGGCCTCCATATCCTTTGCATAGGTGCAGATATGGTTGTCAATGATTGTTGCAGCGCTGAAGTCAGCATTCTCCACGAGGTTAGCTACGGGTTCGGGCTCAGGCTCGGGAGCCTCGTAAGACACGAGCTGGTTGCCTGAGTTGAGTTCGTATATATTATTGTACTTCTTCAACGTTCCTTTTACGATGACAGAAGCACCTACTTCGATATCCTCAGCCGACTCGAATGTGACGCCGTCAATTCCGAACCCTTTATAGCACTCAAACTGATTCTCTGTAGTGCCATCATCGGAAATCCAATAAGTGATGGAGTTGTTAGATTCAAGCTGGTCAACCTGAGAAACGATGCCCTTAACAAAGACTGTTTCGCTTAAAGCCGCACCGGCATCGATAAGCTCAAAAGCCTCAGCTACTGTATAAGCTGTCTCCGCAGTGTTGGCGATATGAACTATAACATAGTTTCCTTCCATGCCGTCCACATCCAGAATAATTTCCTTAATCTGGACTTGATCAGTACCACCATTACCTAAAACAAATGATGTACTGTTAATGGCATAAGACCCTTCATCGTCAGCCTCTACAAGTTCGCCGCCAACAGAAACTGTGACCTTATCTTTACCTGTATTAAAGGACATACTGATAATCTTGTTAATCGTACAATCTTCCTTTATAACAGTAAATGTCACAGAACTGGACGCTGTAGCATTGTAATAAAGACGAAGGGAACCATCCTTGTTAAGGCCAGGAAAGTGATTTGCCCCGCCTTTAACACCAACGATATTCCATTCTTCACCTGATACGCCAAACAATGCCGCGTCATTATTTCCCGTCATATTTGTTGTCGTTGACCCCGCGTAAGCAATCTTCACAGTACCTGCTACTGCATAAGATGTAAGAAGGAACAACGACACGAGAGAAAGTAAGAACTTTTTCATTGTGATTTGTCTTGATTTAGTTTTGTTTTCCTTGCCGCCGGCTTGTGGGCGAGGGAGTAAGAGAGGTAAATGGGTCGCAGCTGCAAGCCGTTTTCAGTCTTCCCGTCTGAGGGGTAAGGCCAGCCGCGTTGTCTGTGTTTTGTACTTTCCTTTTGGGTAAATGATTGAATACGTAAGTGTTAGTTAGTGAATAAATATGGTAAATAAAGTGATATCAACATCAAAACGGGGCACAATGTGCCCATATCCGCGACAAAGATATTGATTAATTTTGAAACAGCAAAAAAATTATGGTAAAATTGATTGAGGAAAGGGGAAAACATATAAACAAGAAAGCAATGTCTGCGCGCTGATGGCGCCGACTAGGGTGACAGCCCCTACCCTTGGCCCCCTTTTAAGGGGGGCCTACGGGTGGGGCTACACCCGACTTTGTGGGGCTGCGCCCGACCTTTTTCGAGCTGATAACCCTTAGCACTTACGCCCTAAACCCTTAAGCCTTTGGCCATAAACCCTTAACGCTTTTGCCATAAACCCTTAACACTTCTTCTCTTTACCCTTAAGCCTTCATATATTAACCATTTCATCTTAATTATTTGTTCTAACAAGAGCCAAAAAAACAACGATGGAATGGTAGTCCTTATTTATTTTTCATGAAACGGAACCGGACTCGTCCGACTCCTCGTCTTCGGGCTGGAACATAGAGAAGAAGGGGAGATAGGGGGCTACGCGGTTAGCGGCAAAATAGCGGATGCGGTGGGGAAGGCGGAGGAAATTGAGAATTGAGAATTGAAAATTGAAAATTGAGGAATGAGAATGGACAGTTGAGGGTTGAGAGGTGACATCGGAAGCACCTTTCAACCTTAAACTTTCACCCTTAAACTCCCTGATCTGCAAATAGAGGAGGATGGCGGCGTTGAGGGAGGCGAGGAAGTCGCTGACGGGCAGGGAGAGCCAAATGCCGTCAAGTTGGGAGAGACCCAGGGAAGGTGTAATCTGCGGCAGGATGAGCAGGGCGGGCACGAGGAAGATGAGCTGACGCGTAAGGGACATATAGATGCTCTTACCAGCCTGGCCGATGCTCTGGAAAAAGTTGCCCGTGACCATCTGGAACCCAATAATGGGGAAGAGGGCCATGTCGACGCGCATACCATGGGCTGCGATGGCGATAAGTTCTTCGTCAGTAGTGAAGAATTTCACGATGAATTCGGCAAAAAACTCGCATAAGAGGAAGCCAGTAGTCATCACGATGGTGGCATAACCGATGGTCTTATAAAGCACCTCCTTGACGCGTTCCTGCAGCTGTGCACCGTAGTTATAGCCCGCGATGGGCTGCATACCCTGATTGAAGCCCATGACAATCATGGCGAAGAGAAAAAGGACGCGGTTGACGATACCATAGGCACCTACGGCCAGATCACCGCCGTATTCCACCATCCCACGGTTGATGAGCAACACAACGAGGCAAGAGCAGGCGTTCATCAGGAAGGGTGATAGGCCGATGCTGAGGATGCCCGCCACGATGGGCAGCTTCAGGGACAGCGTGTCCTTACGGATGAAGACGACCTCCGTGGGGCGCGAGAAGATCCACAGCTGCCAGCAGAGCGACACGCACTGCGAGATGACGGTGGCGATGGCAGCACCCTTGATGCCCATGTCGAGGGCATAGATGAAGATGGGGTCGAGGGCGGTGTTAAGGAGCACGGTGAGGATGGTGGCAGACATCGCCGTGCGGGGATGACCCGCCGAGCGCAGGACGGCATTCAGACCGAAATAAAGGTGCGTGAAGATATTGCCATAGAGAATCCACTCCATATACTCGCGAGCGTAGGGTAGTGTCTGGTCCGAAGCCCCAAAGAAGCCGAGGATGGGATTGAGGAAGGCGAGCACGAGGATCATGAAGGCGAGGCCGATGAGCACGTTAAGCGTCAGGCTGTTGCCGAAATAGTGCTGTGCCTCCTCGCGGTTCTTCTGTCCCAGGCGCACACTGATCATCGTGGAGGTGCCCACGCCGACCATCGCGCCGAAGGCGGCGCTGAGGTTCATGAGCGGGAAGGTGATGGCGAGGCCGGCGATGGCCATAGGACCTACACCCTGACCGATAAACACACTATCGACCATATTATACAAGGAGGAGGCCGTCATGGCGATGATAGCCGGCACGGCATACTGCATCAGCAGCGAACTGATGGGCTTGGTACCCAGTTCAAGTGTGCGATCGGACATTGTTATAGTTGAGAATTGAAAATTGACAATTGAAAATTGAAAATTGAGGGTTTAATGTTTAAAGTTGGGACAAAAGTAGCGATTATTCGGGAATAATCGTTAACTTTGTCGCGAAAATAAAGCTAACTACTATGAATATACGTTTTGATATTGAGTATCGCACCATTTTCGGTGAGGACTTGTTCATGAACATCCTCAGCCACGACGGCAGCGCCCGCGCCCATGCCATGCACACGCGCGACGGCATCATCTGGAGCATTGAACTGGATGTGCCACAAGCCATTGAGTACTATTACACGGTGACGTGGCAGGGAAACGAGAAGCGGACGGAATGGATGCTGTGTCCCCACAGCTTCGACCCGAAAGAGGTGTCGGACCCGACCATGCCTGCCGTGCAGCGCGATGCATGGATGGACGCCCCTGAGAACTTCCGCATCGCGGGCACGCTGATACCGGTATTCTCGCTGCGCTCGCGCCGCAGCTTTGGCGTGGGGGACTTCGGCGACCTCAAGCAGATGGTCGATTGGGTGGCAGCCACAGGACAGCGCATCCTGCAGATCCTGCCCATCAACGACACCACGAACTCGCATACATGGATGGACTCCTATCCTTATTCCTGCATCAGCGTCTTCGCACTGCACCCGCAATATGCGGACCTCAACGCGCTGCCCCCCCTGCACCACGAGGCAGACCGCAAGCGTTTCGATGTCCTGCGACAAGAGCTGAACGCACTACCACAGCTGGACTATGAGCGCGTGAATGCCGCCAAGCTGGAATATCTGGAACTGCTCTTTGAGCAGGAGGGCGAAAGGATGCTGGGCAGCGAGGCGTTCAAGATCTTCTTCGAGGAGAACAAGGAGTGGCTCATACCCTATGCTGAGTTCCGCGTAGAGCATGAAAAGGCTGTCAACGGTCCACAGTCAACGATCAACTTCTACTATTTCGTACAATACATCTTAGCCAGCCAGCTGTCGGCTGTCCACGCACACGCACGCGCACGCGGCGTATTATTAAAAGGTGATATTCCCATCGGCGTGGATCGCAACGGATGTGACGTGTGGCAGGAGCCGCGCTACTTCAACCTCAACGGTCAGGCTGGCGCCCCACCCGATGACTTCGCCGTGGATGGACAGAACTGGGGATTCCCGACCTACAACTGGGATGAGATGCTGCGCGATGGCTGCCATTGGTGGGAGCGGAGGTTCCGCAATATGGCCCGCTACTTTGACGCCTACCGCATTGACCACGTGCTGGGCTTCTTCCGCATCTGGGAGATACCCGTTCCGAAGAAAAGCGGTCTGTGGGGACAGTTCCAGCCGGCGCTGGCCCTCACACGTGACGAGATACACGACTGGGGTATCCTCGAGAGCACACTGAAGAAGACCGTTGCAGGCGTCGTAAAGGACAATGGACAAGGGACAATGGACAATGAGGACTGCAACTACCTGTTCCTGCGCGATCACAAGAACCCCGAGCTCTACCATCCCCGCATCGCAGCGCATAAGACGGAGGCATACCAGGAACTCAGCGCACGAGAGAAAGAGATCTTCAACCGGCTGTACGAGGATTTCTTCTACCACCGCAACAACCAGTTCTGGTATGACGAAGCCATGCTGAAGCTGCCGAAGCTGGTGAAAGCCACACGTATGCTGTGTTGCGCCGAGGACCTGGGAATGGTACCGGAATGTGTAGGATGGGTAATGAACGACCTGGGCATGCTCAGTCTGGAGATGGAGTCGATGCCGAAGGAGGCATGGGTGCGCTTCGGACATGTGGAACGCAATCCCAAGCGCAGCGTGGCCACCATCAGCAGCCACGACACCCCTACCCTACGTATGTGGTGGGATGAAGACAACGAACGTACACAGGACTACTACAACAATATCCTCGGTCATGATGGAGACGCCCCGCATCCGCTGTCAGGAAGTCTGGCCAGCGAGATCATTCAGCGACACCTGGACTGCCCGTCGATGCTGTGCATCATCAGCCTCCAGGACTGGCTTGCCATCGACGAGATCCTGCGCTGCCGCGATGCGAACACCGAGCGCATCAATGTGCCGGCTGAGCCACACCACTACTGGCGCTACCGCATGCACATCAATATCGAGGACCTGCGCAACGACAAGGCCTTCACAGAACGAATCAAAGAAATGATTGTAAAAGGTAATCGATAAGAAGAAGGCCCGCCAAGTTGGCGGGCCTTCTTCTTATCATTGATTATCCTAAGAAGCTTAGCAGGATGCCTGCGGCGACGGCGGAGCCGATGACACCGGCTACATTCGGGCCCATGGCGTGCATAAGCAGGAAGTTACGGGGATTGGCCTTGGCACCCTCAGCCTGGGAGACACGGGCTGCCATAGGCACAGCGCTGACACCGGCAGAGCCGATGAGCGGGTTGATCTTCTCCTTCACGAAGAGGTTCATGAGCTTAGCCAACAGCACACCGCCGGCGGTGCCGAAGCCAAAGGCGACGATACCCACGACGAGGATGCCGATGGTCTGCCAGTTCAGGAAAGCCTCAGCGGTAGCTGTGGCACCCACGGTGGTACCGAGGAAGATGACAACGATGTTGTTCAGCTCGTTCTGGGCAGCCTTGCTCAGACGCTCTACGACACCGCTCTCCTTCATCAGGTTACCCAGCATGAGGCAGCCAATCAGTGTGGCGGCACTCGGCAGGATCAAGCTGACGATGATGGCCACGATGATGGGGAAGAGAATCTTCTCGCGCTTGCTGACCTCGCGCAGCTGCTTCATCTGGATCTTACGCTCGGCCTCAGTCGTCAGGGCACGCATGATAGGCGGCTGGATGACAGGCACGAGGGCCATATAGCTGTAAGCTGCCACGGCGATGGGGCCGAGGAGATGGGGAGCAAGTTTGGAGGTGAGGAAGATGGCCGTAGGACCGTCAGCACCACCAATGATACCGATGGAAGCAGCCTCGGGGCTGGTGAAGCCCATGAGGTGTGCACAGATGAAGGTCACGAAGATACCCAGCTGGGCCGCAGCGCCGAGGAGGAGACTCTTCGGGTTGGCAATCAGGGGACCAAAGTCAGTCATAGCACCCACACCGAGGAAGATGAGGCAGGGATATACACCCATCTTCACACCAATGTAGAGGATGTCAAGCAGACCGCCCTCAGCCACGATATGACGATAGCTGTGGTAGAAAGGACTCTCCTGATTCAGGAACTCATTGTTCCACATCTCCGTGTGGAACAGGCCCGCTGCCGGAATGTTGCTGAGCAGCATACCGAAGGCGATGGGCAGGAGCAACAGGGGCTCGTACTGCTTGTGGATGGCGAGGTAAAGCAGCAGGCAGGCGATGCAGATCATCACGGCATTCTTCCAGCCGTCTTCTGTGAAGAACTGCACAAAGCCCATGTCGTTCCAGAACTTCGTCATCGCAGTCGCGAAGTCAAAGTCCTGGGCTTGAAGAGAAAGCGGGAGCATGAACAGCATGAGCAGCAGCAGACCCACCCCCCTGCCCCTCCCTTGTAGAGAGGGGAGTAAATACTCTCGCAGGTTGTTTATTATTCTATTCATTGTTTATTATTATTTCTGTTATTCAAAAGTAACCACTCCCTCCCTACAAGGGAGGGTGAGGGGTGGGTCTTTATGCAGTCTCCACCAGTGCCTGACCGCTCTGCACCTGGTCGCCGACGGCCACGTTGACAGCAGTCACCTTACCACCGAACTCAGCAGTGATATTGTTCTCCATCTTCATGGCTTCCATCACGACAACGGTGTCACCAGCAGCAATCTCCTGACCTACGCTGACAAGCACCTGCTTGATGGTTCCGGGGAGAGGAGCTTCTACGGTGTGGGCACCAGCAGCGGGAGCTGAGGGTTGAGGGGCTGCAGCGGGCTTGGCGGCGGGAGCAGCAGCGGGAGCTGCGGCAGGAGCCTGCGTCTGCGGCACGCTCAGGCCTTCGAAATCAACGAGGGCATCGCCCTGATTGACGCTGGCACCTACGCCGACATGCACTTTTCTCACGATTCCATCGGCCTCGGCGGTGATGCTGTTCTCCATCTTCATGGCTTCCATGGTGAGGAGCGTGTCGCCCTTCTTCACCTTGTCACCTTCGGACACAAGCACCTTGGTGATGGTGCCGGGCAGGGGAGCAGCCACCGTATTGGAGGCCACGGGAGCGGCAGCGATGGGTTTGGTAGATACGGGAGCGGGAGCTGCGGCATGGTTGACAACGGGACGTGCAGCCTGCTTCATCAGCTCGGGCACCTCAACGGTGTAAGTGGTGTCGTTGAGGGTGACGGCCAGCTTACCGTCCTCCTGAGGAGCTACGGAAGCCTTGATCTCTTTGCCGTCGATATTGAATTTGAATTCTTTCATATTGTTTTTTAATTACAGGTGTTGATTCAGCTCGGCATGCCAGAGCGGATGGTCGGGATGATGAATAGTTATGATGCCACTCTCTTCATCGTGGCGGCCCTGCATATAGAGATAGACGGCAGTGGCAATGGCGGCATTGCGCGTATTCTCGGCAATCTCCTCCTTCTCCACGACGTTCTTCACTGCCTCTACGCCCGTCATGACCTTGTCGCGTGTCTTGCGCGTCACGGAACTGAACACGGAGAGGACGCAGAAGAGCACGATCAGGATCACGAAGACCGTCCCGATGCCCAAGCCCGTCATCAACCATACAGTGGACCAGTTGATTTCTAACAATATCATTAGTTTAACGTTTAAAGTTTAAGGTTTAAACTTCGTGTATAGCACGAGCCATTAAAGAGGAATATTACCGTGCTTCTTGGCAGGGTTCTGCATACGTTTGTCTTCGAGCTGTTCGAGGGCGCGAATCACGCGGAAACGAGTGTTGCGCGGCTCGATGACATCGTCGATGTAGCCGTACTTAGCAGCGTTGTAGGGGTTGGCGAAGAGCTTGGTGTACTCAGCCTCCTTCTCAGCGATGAACTCCTTGGCAGCCTCGGGACCTTTCTCTTCCTTGATGGCCTTGGCCTCCTTGGCATAGAGGACAGCAGCAGCACCGGCAGCACCCATCACGGCGATCTCAGCAGAGGGCCATGCATAGTTCATGTCGCCGCGCAGCTGCTTACAGCTCATCACGATGTGGGAACCGCCATAGCTCTTACGCAAGGTGACGGTCACCTTGGGCACGGTGCACTCGCCGTAAGCGTAGAGCAACTTAGCACCATGCAGGATGACTGCGTTGTACTCCTGGCCTGTGCCGGGCAGGAAGCCGGGGACATCTACGAGCGTGACGATGGGGATATTGAAGGCATCGCAGAAGCGAACGAAGCGGGCACCCTTACGAGAAGCGTTGCAGTCGAGCACACCGGCCAACTGCTTGGGCTGGTTAGCGACGATACCTACGCTCTGGCCGTTGAAACGGGCAAAGCCCACGATGATATTCTTGGCGAAGTTGGGCTGCACCTCGAAGAACTCACCACCATCCACGATGCTGGCAATGACCTCGTACATGTCGTAAGGCATGTTGGGGTTGTCGGGAATGATCTCGTTGAGGTAGTCGTCCTTGCGGTCGATGGGATCGGTGCACTCCACACGCGGGGTCTTCTCCAGATTGTTCTGGGGGATATAGCTGAGGAGCTGCTTCAGCATTGCCATGGCCTCTTCCTCGGTCTTCGCAGTGAAGTGGGTCACACCAGACTTGGTAGAGTGCACACTGGCACCACCGAGCTCTTCTTGCGTGACGACCTCGCCCAGCACAGTCTTGACGACAGCGGGGCCAGTGAGGAACATGTAGCTCGTGCCCTCCATCATCAGCGTGAAGTCGGTGAGCGCGGGGCTATATACGGCACCACCAGCGCAGGGGCCGAAGATACCGCTGATCTGCGGAATCACGCCACTGGCCATGATGTTGCGCTGGAAAATCTCGGAGTAACCAGCCAGGGCGTTGATACCCTCCTGAATGCGGGCACCGCCAGAGTCGTTGAGACCGATGACGGGTGCACCCACCTTCATAGCCTGATCCATGACCTTGCAGATCTTCTGTGCCATCGTCTCACTGAGAGAGCCGGCGTTCACGGTGAAGTCCTGGGCGAAGACATACACGAGGCGGCCGCCAATCGTACCGTAACCCGTTACGACGCCGTCGCCCATGTACTGCTTCTTCTCCATGCCAAAGTTGTGGCAGCGATGTGTTACGAACATGTCCATTTCCTCGAAGCTGCCGGCATCGAGCAACATGTCGATGCGCTCGCGTGCGGTGTATTTGCCGCGTTCGTGCTGCTTCTCAATGGCTTTCTCGCCGCCACCCATACGGGCTTTGGCACGGAGCTCAATCAGCTCCTGAATTCTTTCTGTTTGCTTGCTCATTGCAAAAATAATATAGATAGTTGGATTAATTGCGGCGCAAAATTACACCTTATTTATATAAAGAGCAAATCTTTCCCTATTTAATGTTCTTTTGTCCGCACAAATTAACACAACACCCCCGCCATCGACATGGATGACGGGGGTGAGAATGTAGATCATCGGAAGATGATTATTCCTTGCCGAGCAAGAGTTTCATCATCTCACAGGCGGCTTTCGCTACGCTGGTGCCAGGGCCGAAGACGGCGGCGACGCCAGCTTTGTAGAGGAAGTCATAGTCCTGAGCGGGGATGACACCGCCGGCGATGACCATGATGTCCTCGCGGCCGAGTTTCTTCAGCTCTTCGATGAGCTGCGGGATGAGGGTCTTGTGACCTGCGGCGAGGGAAGAGGCACCGACGATGTTGACGTCGTTCTCCACAGCCTCGCGAGCAGCCTCGGCGGGCGTCTGGAACAGCGGTCCCATATCCACGTCGAAGCCGCAGTCGGCATAACCGGTGGCAACGACCTTTGCACCGCGGTCGTGACCATCCTGACCCATCTTGGCAACCATGATACGAGGACGACGGCCCTCCTGCTTTGCGAACTCTTCGGTGAGGCGGCAGGCTTCCTCGAAGTCCTTGTCGCTCTTGCTTTCTGAACTATACACGCCTGAAATGGTTCTGATGACTGCTTTGTAACGGCCCACGACAGCTTCGCAGGCATCGCTGATTTCGCCGAGGGTGGCACGGTGGCCGGCGGCGGTGACGGCGAGGTCGAGGAGGTTGTGCTCGCTCTTCTTGCCATCGGCAAACTCCTGCACGCAGGCGGTGATGGCAGCGAGGTCCTTCTTGACCTGCTCGTTGTCGCGCTTGGCACGGAGCTCCTTGAGGCTCTCCTCCTGCTGCAGACGCACGGCGGTGTTGTCCACCTCGAGGATGTCGATGGGGTCCTCGTGCTCGAGGCGGTACTTGTTCACACCCACGATGGTCTGCACACCCGAGTCGATGCGCGCCTGGGTGCGGGCAGCAGCCTCCTCGATACGCATCTTGGGCAGACCCGTCTCGATGGCCTTGGCCATGCCGCCGAGCTTCTCGATTTCCTGGATGTGCTCCCATGCCTTGAGGTAGAGCTCCTGCGTGAGCTTCTCGACGTAGTAGGAACCAGCCCACGGGTCGATGTGCTTGCAGACCTGCGTCTCGTTCTGGATGTAGATCTGGGTGTTACGGGCGATGCGTGCGCTGAAGTCGGTAGGCAGGGCGATGGCCTCGTCGAGGGCGTTGGTGTGCAGTGACTGGGTGTGACCCAGCACGGCAGCCATAGCCTCGATGCAGGTACGACCCACGTTGTTGAAGGGGTCCTGCTCAGTGAGCGACCAACCGGAGGTCTGGGAGTGGGTACGCAGCGCCATAGACTTGGGGTTCTTGGCGCCGAAGCTCTTGACGATCTTAGCCCAGAGCAGACGGCCTGCACGCATCTTGGCGATCTCCATGAAGTGGTTCACACCGATGGCCCAGAAGAAGCTGAGGCGGGGTGCGAAGGCATCGACATCGATGCCGGCGTTGATACCTGCACGGAGGTAGTCCATACCGTCGGCCAGCGTGTAAGCCAGCTCGATGTCGGCGGTGGCACCTGCTTCCTGCATGTGGTAGCCGGAGATGGAGATGGAGTTGAACTTAGGCATCTTCTGCGAGGTGTACTCGAAGATGTCGGCGATAATCTTCATGGAGAAGGCGGGCGGGTAGATGTAGGTGTTGCGCACCATGAACTCCTTGAGGATGTCGTTCTGGATCGTACCGGCCATTTCTTCGAGCTTAGCGCCCTGCTCCAGACCTGCGTTGATGTAGAAGGCCAACACGGGCAGCACGGCACCGTTCATGGTCATGGAGACGGACATCTTGTTCAAGGGAATGCCTGCGAAGAGCACCTTCATGTTCTCCAAGGAGCAGATGCTCACGCCAGCCTTACCTACGTCGCCTACGACACGAGCGTTGTCGGGGTCGTAGCCACGGTGTGTGGGCAGGTCGAAGGCCACGGAAAGACCCTTCTGACCGCTGGCGAGGTTACGACGATAGAAAGCGTTGGACTCCTCGGCGGTGGAGAAACCGGCGTACTGACGGATTGTCCACGGGCGGAACGGGTACATCATGCTGTACGGGCCACGGAGGAAGGGAGGAATACCGGCAGCGAAGTTCAGGTGCTCCATGCCCTCCAGGTCTTCCTTCGTATAAACGGGCTGAATATCGA
Source organism: uncultured Prevotellaceae bacterium (assembly GCA_946415705.1). Lineage (GTDB taxonomy): Bacteria > Bacteroidota > Bacteroidia > Bacteroidales > Bacteroidaceae > Physcousia. The sequence goes on along the minus strand of CAMKTN010000020.1, from coordinate 12,386 downwards.
TTTGCTCAGGAGTCTTCCAGTTGGCGGTAATGCCATTCTCCTTTTGCCAGTCAAGGCCATTCTTGGCGTCTATGCCAGCAAAAATATCAATGTCTGCAAAATTATGTTTCATAATCGGACCCCCTCCCCGCTCCCCCTTGTAGGGGGAGAGTAGAATGTCTTGTGGGGAGGAATTCTACATGTAATGATTCTTAATTATAAATAGGTCTATTCTTGTTAAGTAACCACCCCCTCCCTACAAGGGAGGGTGAGGGGAGGGTCTTCTTATTGGATGCCCAGTTTCGCATTAAGTTCCTTGAGGGTCTTTAATTGATCCACACGGACGTGGATGAAGTTCTCAATGCCGGCAGCCTTGAGGTCTTCGGAGCAAGCGGGAGCGCCTGCGATGATGAAGATAGCCTTGGGGTCGGCAGCCTTGAGGGCGTTGAAAGCGGGAACGCCGTATTCAGCGTACTCATCGTCGCTGGAGCAGAGCACCACGATGTCGGCACCTGCCTTAACAGCAGCGGCAACACCTTCCTCCACGGTGGGGAAGCCGAGGTTGTCAATGACCTTGTAGCCGGCAGCGGCGAGGAAGTTGCAGGAGAACTGTGCACGAGCCTGACGCATGGCGAGGTTGCCGATGGTGAGCATGAAGGCGATGGGCTGCTTGGCAGCCTTCTCGGTGGTGAGGCGCAGTGTCTCGAAGTCGGAGGCGAGACGGCTGGTCTTCAATGCGGGCACGTCGGGATCACTGGAATGCTTGCAGGTGCAGTCGCAGGCGAGAGGTTCCTTGCCTTCGCTCGTCTCAGTGAAGTTCGGGAACTGGTTGGTGCCCAGCAGGAACTCCTTACGTTTGCCGGCATTGGCGTGACGAGCCTTGTCGGTGTCGTTGATGGCCTGCTGGATGGTACCGGCCTTGACAGCGGCGAGGAAACCACCCTCTTCCTCTACGGCAAGGAACAGCTTCCAGCCTTCCTTGGCAATAGCGACGGTCAGTTCCTCCACGAAGTAAGAACCGCCGGAAACATCGACAATCTTGTCGAAGTGGCACTCCTCCTTCAGCAACAGCTGCTGGTTGCGGGCGATGCGTTCGGCGAAGTCCGTCGGCACCTCGTAGGGAGTGTCAAACGGCGTGACAACCATCGAGTGGATGCCTGCGAGAGCAGCACTCATGGCCTCGGTCTGCGAGCGGAGCATGTTCACGTAGCTGTCGAAGACAGTTTGGTTGTAGGTCGTGGTGGCAGCGTTGATGCACATCTGGCAAGCGCAGTCGCACTTGGGCTCATACTGCTTCACAATCTGTGCCCACAGCATACGGGCGGCACGGAACTTGGCAATCTCCATGAAGTAGTTGCCGCCGACACCCATGTAGAACTTGATTTTCTTAGCAGCGAGGTCCACGGGAACGCCAGCCTCCACCATCTCATCGAGGTATTCCTTACCCCAAGCCAGTGCGTAGCCGAGCTCCTGATAGACGTAAGCGCCGCTGTTGCAGAGCAGGTCGCTGTGCACCATCACGCAACGGAGGTTGGGGAAGTCCTTGAGCTTCTCCACGAGCTTGGGCATGTCGGGCAGGAGCATCGTCGTGTCCTTGCCCTTCATGAGCATACGCTCGATGGGGTCGAAGCCGATACCGCCGACAATCTTTTCCTTGTCGTAGCCCTTCTTCGTGTAGTAGGCTACCACGATGTCGGCCAGCTCCAGTACGTGACGCTGACAGGTGCGGAAGCTCACCTCGATGCAGTCGCAGCAGATGCCATCGAGGAGAGCCTCGATGAACGCTGCGCTCACCTTGTCGCCGGGGATGCGGAAGCCGAGGGAGTTGATGCCCTTGTTCAGGATGTCCAGTGCCTTGGCGTTAGCCTCCTTGGCATCGTCAGCCTTGATGTTCTGACGGACGTACCACTGGTTGTTGTCCTTCTTGTTGCCACGGACGAAGGGGAATTCGCCGGGCAGTGCATTGACGGTAGCCAGTTGGTCCACGTCCTCCTTCAAATAGAACGGTTGCATGGAGAAACCTTCATTGGTTCTCCACACCATTTTCTTCTCGTAGTCAGCGCCCTTGAGGTCAACCTCAATCTTGTCGCGCCATTCCTGGCGGGTCGGGGCGGTGAAGTCCGCGAAGAGTTTTTCTTTACTATCTGCCATAGTAAGTTTGAATTTAAAAATTATATGTTTAAGGTATATTTGCGTCTTAAAAGCGGGCAAAGTTACCAAAGTTTGTTGGAGCGGCCAAATTTGCGGGACGAAAACTTCGCGCGCATACCTCTTTTTCAATTATTTTAATTATTCGGCCTCACTTCGGGGGATTTCTATCACCTCCAGGTCTATGAAAGTTCCTTCTTCGACGGTCACGCGCACGAGAGTTCGAACCTGATGCCAACCTTGCAGTCCGGCAGCACCTGGATTGATATGCAGCAGCCCCAGCTGTTTGTCGTATTGCACCTTCAGGATATGGCTGTGGCCGCAGATGAAGAGCTTCGGAGGCCGCGTGTAGAGTTGGTTGCGGATGCTCCAATCATAACGGCCCGGGTAGCCGCCGATATGCGTCATCAAGACATCTGCACCCTCACAGTTCCAACGTAGCAGTTTGGGGAACATACGTCGCAGGTCGCCGCCGTCGCAGTTACCCACCACGGCACGCAGGGGCCTAAAAGCAGCCAGGCGGTCAGCTAACTCCGTGCTACCGATGTCACCGGCATGCCAGACCTCATCGCATTCCTCGAAATACTTGAGATAGCGTTCATCCCAATAAGCATGGGTGTCTGAAAGGATTCCTATACGTTTCATTGTGGGGACAAAGGTAAAGATTATCTATTGGAAAGCATGCTTAAACCACAAAAACTTTAAACTTTGAACCAGAAACTTTAAACTTTTCACTTTTCCTTCTTTCATTTTTCACTTATTTTGTACCTTTGTCGCCAAATTGGATTAAAGCACAGCAACTGCATATGATTGTTTGTATTGCGGAAAAGCCTTCAGTGGCGCGTGACATTGCTAAAGTGTTGGGCGCTACGAATGACCGCGGCGGCTTCATCGAAGGGAATGGCTATCAGGTCACATGGACTTTCGGCCATCTCTGCGAGCTGAAGGAGCCGGCGGAATATTCGCCGATGTGGAAAGCATGGAGTCTGTCGCAACTGCCCATGATCCCCACGCGTTTCGGTATCAAGCTGAAAGAGGACAAAGGCGTAGAGAAACAGTTTGCCATCATCGAGAAACTAATGCAAGCCGCCGACAGCATCATCAACTGCGGTGATGCCGGTCAGGAAGGCGAACTCATCCAGCGATGGGTGATGCAAAAAGCCGGTGCGAAATGTCCGGTGCAACGCCTATGGATCAGCTCACTAACCGAGGAAGCTATCCGCGAGGGGTTCCAGACCTTGAAGGATCAGCGCGAGTATCAAAGCCTCTATGAGGCCGGCCTCTGCCGTGCCATCGGCGATTGGACGCTGGGCATGAACGCTACGCGCCTCTACACCCTGAAATACGCCCAAAACCGTCAGGTTCTCAGCATCGGACGTGTGCAGACGCCAACTCTGGCACTGATTGTCAACCGCCAGCATGAGATTGATAACTTCAAGCCTGAAACCTACTGGGTGTTAACCACCAAGTACCGTGACACCGTCTTCACCGCCGTGATGGAAGAAGGTGATCGCGGCTTCAAGACGCAGGAAGACGGAGAGAAGGCGTTGGCCGCCATCCGCGAATTGCCGTTCACAGTCACCAGCGTGGAGAAAAAGGCGGGAAAGGAAGCACCGCCCCGCCTCTTCGACCTCACTTCGCTGCAAGTGGAATGCAACAAGAAGTTCGGCTATACGGCCGAGCAGACGTTAGGACTTATCCAGAGCCTCTATGAGAAGAAAGTGGCCACCTACCCTCGTGTCGATACCACATTCTTGCCCGATGACATCTACCCCAAATGTCCGCAGATACTGGCCTCGATGACGCCCTACGCCAATTTCATACTACCCCTGTTGGCCAACGGCAAGCCCTTGTTGAAGAACAAGAAGAATGTCTTCGACAGCAGCAAGGTCACCGATCACCATGCCATCATACCCACCTCGGTACCCGTCACGACCGTTCCTCTGACCAATTTCGAGAAGCGCGTCTATGATATCATTGCGCGCCGTTTCATCGGAGTTTTTTACCCCGACTGCAAGTTCGAGCAGACCACGGTATTAGGAGAAGTTAGGCCCACCCCCAACCCCTCCCGTGATGGAGGGGAGCAGGCTGGCGCGCAGCCTTCGAGCGATAGCGAGGCTCTCCCCCTCACGGGGGAGCGGGGAGAGGGTCTTCTTTTTAAGGCCACTGGCAAACGTATCACCGACCCCGCATGGCGCGTCCTTTGGGAAAAGAAGAAACCCGCAACACCCGCCGACTCTCCCATTACGGTTCCCGAGGGTTCTCCCGTTACCGTTCCCGAGGGTTCTCCCGAGGGCTCAGAAGACGCCCCCGACCCCGAACGCTCCTTACCCGCTTTTAAAAAGGGCGAGAGCGGCCCCCATGAGCCCAATCTGGCGGAGAAGCAGACCACCCCACCGAAACCTTACACCGAAGCGACCCTGCTGCGTGCCATGGAGACCGCGGGTAAACTGGTCGATGATGAAGAACTTCGCGATGCCCTCAAGGAAAACGGCATCGGACGCCCCTCCACCCGTGCTGCCATCATCGAGACCCTCTTCAAGCGACAATACATTCGCCGCGTTCGCAAAAGCATTGCCCCCACTCCTACAGGCATCGAGCTCATCGGACTCATTCATGAGGAACTGCTAAAAAGTGCCGAACTCACCGGCATTTGGGAGAAAAAACTGCGACAAATTGAGCACCATGAGTACGATGCCAAGACCTTCATCGAAGAGCTGAAACAGATGGTCACCGACATCGTTCTATCCGTGATGCAGGACAACAGCAACCGACATGTCGCTGCCTCAGGGCAATAAATAAAGAGGTTCGCACGTTATATAGAAGATTGAAAGATTGAGAAATTGAAAAGTTGAAAGGTACTTTTGCCCATAAAGCCCATAAGACCCATAAGACCCATAAGACCCATAAGGCCTATAGGTCTCATTTCCTTTTTCTCGCCCTTTCCATTTCTCAATTTTTCAATCTTTCAATCCTACTTTCTTCCTGCAACGCTGAAAGCAGCATGAAGAAGGGGGATCAATACTATGCGCTCGGCGAGTATTATGATGCCGCCGCCGAATACAAGGCGGCCTACAGTAAGACGCCTACGAAGCTGCGCGACAAACGTGGTGAACGCGCTATCAAGATGGCCGACTGCTATCGCAAGATTAACTATACCGCCAAAGCCATCGGTTCCTACCAGAATGGCATCCGCTACACCGAGAAGGCGATGGCCGACCGCAAGAAAGCTGCAGAAGCCGCTGCCAAAGAGAAGAAGACAAAGAAGGCCACTGCCAAGAAAGAGCCCGCTCAAGAAGCCCGCAGCGCCAGCAAGAGATCGCGCAAAGCGCAGGACAACAGCATCTCACAAGTCTCCGATCTCGACACTCAGCTTTCCCCCGAGGACAGCCTCGCCGAAGCTACCATCCTCGAATCCACCCTGCTGTTGGCCCGCCTCCAACAGAAGAGCGGAGACTACAAGAATGCCATCAAGAACTATGAGCGCTATCTTGAGGACAGTAAAACGCTATACGCTCTATATCCGACCATCTGCACACCCCAGAACGACACGCTGGCCATGAACGGTCTCATCGGTTCGCGCCAAGCTGCGGTAATGAAGCAGAAACCCACGCTCCACACCGTCAAAAAAGAGCCATCGCTGAACTCGCGCCGTTCAGACTTCTCCCCTGCCCTATTCGGCGACGATTGGGACCAGCTTTATTGGACCTCCACTCGTCCGCAGGCCACCGGCGATGATCTCTCGGGCATCACCGGCACGAAGTACGCCGACATCTTCTGGTCTAAGAAAGACGACAAAGGCAAATGGAGCGCTCCAGAAAAAGTCGAGGGCGACCTCAACACACCGCTCGATGAAGGTGCCTGTTGCTTCACGCCCGATGGTAAAGCCATGTACCTCACCTACTGTGCTGCCGACCCCGACTACCCCCGCTACGCCCAGATCTACACCTCCAACCGTAGCGATGCCTCATGGTCGAAGCCGCAATTGGTGAAGATTAGCAAAGACACGCTCTCATGCTTCGCCCATCCCGCCATTTCGCCTGATGGAGAATGGCTCTATTTCGTGAGCGATATGCCCGGTGGACACGGCGGGAAGGATATCTGGCGCATCGCCATTAGTGGCAGCAACATCATCGGAGGTGCCGAGAACCTGGGCGCTCCCATCAATACCCCCGGCGATGAAATGTTCCCCACCTTCCGCTTTAACGGTGACCTCTATTTCTCCAGCGATGGACACCCCGGCATGGGCGGGTTGGATTTGTTCATGGCTCAACAAGACACCGCAACCCATATCTGGAAGGTCAAAAACATGGGATTCCCCATGAACTCCGCAGGCGATGACTTCGGCATGACCTTCGCAGGCATCCACAACCGCGGCTTCTTCAGCACGAATCGCGGCGATGCACGCGGCTGGGATCATCTCATGAGTTTCGAATGTCCCGAGGTGCTCCAGACCGTCAAGGGATGGGTGTATGAGAAGGACGGCTACGAACTACCGGCCGGACTCGTCTATATGATTGGCAATGATGGCACCAATCAGAAGTTAAGCGTGCGCGGCGACGGTTCCTTCACCGCTGTCATCCAACCCCGCGTGGAATACATTTTCCTGGGTACATGCAAGGGGTATCTCAACCATGTCGAACAACTCTCCATCGACACCTCCAGCGTCAGCCGCGAGTACGTGCTTCAGTTCCCTCTGGCTTCTATCACTGCCCCTGTGCTGGTGCGCAACGTCTTCTATGAGTTTGACAGCGCGGCTCTCACAGAGAACAGCACCGCAGCCCTCGACAGCCTCGTCGCACTCCTCAACAACAATCCCAATGTGACCATCGAGCTCAGCGCCCATTGCGACTACCGCGGCAACGACCAGTACAACGAACGCCTCTCGCAGCGGCGCGCTGAGAGCGTCGTCAACTACCTCATCGCTCACGGCATTGCTGCCGACCGCCTTACGCCTAAGGGCTATGGCGAGAGCCGTCCGAAGGTCGTGAAGCGACGCATTGCAGAGCAGTACCCCTTCCTGCACGAAGGCGACACCCTCACCGAAGCATTCATCCTCACACTACCCGAGGAACAACGCGAGCCTTGCAACGCCCTCAACCGGCGCACCGAGTTCCGCGTCCTCCGCACTACCTACGGCCTCTTCGATGCTGTACGCTCCAAGGAAGCGACCAAGCCTGAAAGTTCTGAAGAGACCAAGGAGAAATAGCTTTTTTATTCCTCTCAACGAAAAAAATTCACCTTTTTGTGCGCGGTTCGGCAAAAAAACACTACTTTTGCCGCGCTTAACCATTCTTTCAACAGAAAATGGACGATTATCACCAACGTAACAACATGAATTGAGGACCGGAGTTCGCATTCGCATGGCGGGCTTCAGGCCCGAAGCTTATCTCAACGGTAAACGTTAAACGCTAAACGAAATCCTGACGATGCGAACATTCTGGAACACAACTCATGGTCTGCATACGCTGGACCAATGGCAGCCGAATTGCTGGGTGCAAGTGACGTGCCCCACGGCTGATGACTCTCACTACCTGCAAAACGAACTCGGCATCCCCGACTACTTCCTCGACGACATCGCCGATACGGAAGAGCGTGCCCGTTACGATTATGATGACGGTTGGATTCTCATCATCCTACGCATCCCTTATGTCAAGGAGGTAAAGTCACGCACACCCTACACCACCATCCCTCTCGGCATCATCCTCAAAGGGGAGGTGTGCATCACCGTGTGCTACTTTGAGACGAACCTGATGATTGACTTCGTCACCTACCAGCAGAAACGCGGCGTAGGCTTCACGGACTCTGTGGATATGGTGTTCCGACTCTTCCTCAGCACTGCCGTATGGTTCCTGAAACGGCTGAAACAAATCAACGCCCGCATCGAAGGTGCGAAGCAGCACCTGGACCGCAAGGTGGACAACGCCGACCTGATAGCCCTCTCACGCTTACAAGACTCGCTGACATACTTCGCCACCTCCATCCGCGGCAACGAAACACTGCTGTCGAAGCTGAAGTTCAAACTGCCCGTCGATGAACTGGATGCCGACCTCATCGAGGACGTGAGCATCGAGATGAATCAGGCACGCGAGACGACTGGCATCTACTCCAACATCTTGGAATCCACCATGGACACCTACGCGAACATTATTAATAACAATATGTCCACGGTGATGAAGACGCTGACCATCATCTCCATGTTCCTGATGGTGCCCACATTGGTGGCCAGCCTCTTTGGCATGAACCTGCGAAATGGCATGGAGGCGAGCCCCTTGGGCTTTTTCCTGGCCATCATCCTTTCCATCGTGCTAACCGCCCTCTTCTGGTGGTACGCCAAGCGCAAGTCCTGGCTATAGGAGTAAGAGAAACACGAGAAAGACGAAAAATGAGGCACATTGAGCCACTTTTTTCGTCTTTCTTGCTTCTAATCTCAATTATTTTGCGTTTATTTGCAAGCCTTTTCGGCATTTATGAACCTTTTTAGCTACTAAATTGTAAGCACAATGACTGAAACCAACGAACTGCAGCCGACCCCTGAAGTGGAAGCCGCAGAAGTACAAGCAACGCAGGCGCCCGTCGCAGAAGCAGAACCCCAAACCGAGACGCCAGCCGTAGAAGAAAACATTTCCGTTCCCGAGGGTTCCCCCGTTACCGTTCCCGAGGGCTCCCCCGAGGGCACCCCCGAGGACTCCCAACCCGCTCACCCCATCTATGAGACCAAAGAGCAGGTAGTGGACCGCCTCCGCGAGATTCAAACCGAGGATAACGGTGGTGACCGCAGCGAACTAGACCTGCTCAAACAAGCTTTCTATAAACTACACAAGGCCGCACAGATGGCTGCCCGCAACGCCTTTATCGAAGCTGGCGGACAGCCCGAAGACTGGCGCGCTGAAGTGGATGGCGCCGAGGAGAACTTCAAGGCCATCATGGCCTCCATCCGCCAGCGTCGCGCACAACTCGCCGAGGAGGCCGAGAAGCTAAAGGCTGCCAACCTCAGCCGTAAGCTCGACATCATCGAACGCATCAAGGAGCTCGCCACCTCACCCGAGGAGGCCAACGCCCACTTCGATGAGTTCAAACAGTTGCAGGCCGCTTGGAAGGAGACGGGCGCCGTACCCGCAGAACGTGCTACCGAAGTGTGGAAGAACTACCAACTCTATGTGGAACAGTTCTACGACCTCCTGAAGTTGAACAGCGAAGCCCGCGAATATGACTTCAAGAAGAACCTCACCGCCAAGGAGCGCCTGATAGAACTGGCTGAGAAACTTGTGGATGAAGAGGATATCATCGCTGCTTTCAACAAGCTGCAGGCCCTGCACGCCGAATACAAGGAGATAGGTCCCGTGGCCAAGGAGCTGCGCGACGATGTCTGGAACCGCTTCAAGGCTGCAAGCACTGTCATCAACAAGCGCCACCAGGAACACTTCGAGGCCATCAAGGCGCGCGAGGACGAGAGCCTACAACAGAAGACAGCCCTTTGTGAGCAGGTGGAAGGCATCCAAACCGAAGAACTCACCACCTTCGCCGCCTGGGAGGAGAAGACCAAGGAGGTCATCGAACTACAGGCGCAGTGGAAAGAGATTGGCTTCGCAGGCCACAAACAGAACAACGTCATCTTCGACCGCTTCCGTTCGGCATGCGATCGCTTCTTCACGGCAAAAGCAGAATACTTCCGCAGTATCAAAGACGAGCAAAACGAGAATCTCGAGGCTAAGCGCAAGCTGGCCGAGGAGGCTGAGGCGCTGAAAGACAGCACTGAATGGAGCAAGACTGCCAAGAAGCTCATCGACCTACAGAAACGTTGGAAAGAAGTAGGACCTGTGCCCCGTAAATACAGCGAGCAACTGTGGAAGCGCTTCACCGAGGCTTGTGACCAGTTCTTCGAAGCGAAGAACGCTGCTGGTGCTGATCAGCGCGCCGAGGAGACGGCCAATATGGAGGCTAAGAAAGCGGTCATCGAACAGCTTAAGGAGCTGGCCGCTGATACAGCCAACGCCACCATTGAAAAGGTCAAAGAGCTACAGGCTCAATGGAACGAGATTGGCCATGTGCCTTTCCGCGACAAGGACAAGCTCTATAAGGAATACCGTGCTGTGGCTGACGAGCTCTACAAACAGTTCGGCGCCAGTCAGGCACGCCGCCGCCTCGAAGGCTTCCAGAAGAGCGTGCGCCAGGCTGTCGCCAAGGGTGAGAGCACACTCAGCCGTGAGCGCGAACGTCTCATGCGCATTTTTGAGGCCCGTAAAGCCGAGGTGCAGACCTATGAGAACAACCTCAACTTCCTCAATGCCACCAGCAAGAGTGGTAACAGCCTCGTGGCAGAGATGAACCACAAGGTCGAAAAGCTGCGTGAGGAAGTGGACCTCCTCAGCCAGAAGATCAAGGCCGTAGAGGCCGAGATGCGTGCTCCCAAGGCAGCTCCCGATGCCGACGGAACCGCTCCCGCTGACAACTAATTACCGTTCCCGAGGGTTCTCCCGAAGGTCTATTACCGTTCCCGAGGGTTCTCCCGAAGGCCTATTACCGTTCCTGAGGGTTCTCCCGAAGGCCTATTACCGTTCCCGAGGGTTCTCCCGAGGGCCTAACACCTCTCAATAATGCAAGAACTATTAAATATCGCTATTCGCGCCTCGCTCGCCGCGGGGCGCGATATTCTTTCTATTTACAACGACCCCGCTGCCGACTTCGGCATCGAACGCAAGGCCGACAACTCACCCCTCACCCGCGCCGACAAGGCTGCCCACCAGCGTATCATGACCTTCCTTGAGCCCACGGGCATCCCCGTGCTCAGCGAGGAAGGCTCACATCTGCCCTACGAGGAACGCTGCCATTGGTCACGACTTTGGATTGTTGACCCCTTGGATGGCACCAAGGAGTTCATCAAGCGCAACGGCGAGTTCACCGTCAACATCGCCCTCGTCGAAAACGGTACACCCGTCCTCGGTGTCATCTATGTGCCCGTCACAGGCACTATCTACTACGGCCAAACCGGCGAAGGGGCATGGAAAAAGGCTCTTTCGAGCGATAGCGAGGCCCTCCCCCTCACGGGGGAGCGGGGAGAGGGTCTTCCCTTCACCGTAGTAGTCTCCCGCAGCCACCTCTCACCCGAAACCGAAGCCTTCATCAACGACCTGCGCCGCGAGCACCCCAACCTGGAACTCATCTCAAGTGGCAGCAGCCTGAAGATCTGTCTCGTCGCCGAAGGCAAGGCCGACATATACCCCCGCCACGCCCCTACGATGGAGTGGGACACCGCAGCCGGTCATGCCATTGTCCTTGCCGCGGGTCACGAGATGGTGGATGCCACAACGGGGAAGCCCCTCAACTACAACAAGCCGGATCTCCACAACCCTTGGTTCATTGTTCGGTGAACACAAAAGTGCATGCATTCCTATCTTGACATAGAGAACATAGAGCGAAGCAAGGATGGTGTGGAGTACCATCCCCTGCGGCCATTCCTGCCCGAAAACGCATCCGTATTGTTTTTGGGCAGCTTCCCACCCCAGCGCAAGCGGTGGTGCATGGATTTCTTCTATCCGAATTACATCAATGACTTCTGGCGCTTGATTGGGCAAGTGTTTTTTGATGACCGTAACCATTTCGTTGACCTTACTGCGAAGCGGTTCCTAATCGATGAGATCGTTGATTTTTGCACAACCCATGGCCTTGCATTCTTTGATACATCGACTGCCATTCGACGATTGCAGGACAATGCTTCCGACAAATACTTAGAAGTGGTGGAGCCAACAGATATTCACATGCTCCTACAGCAACTACCACATTGTAGAGCTATCGTAACAACAGGCGAAAAAGCTACAGAGACCATCTGTGCCGCACTCGGTATAACAGAAATTCCGAAAGTAAATTCTTCAGTCATTCTACCTCTGAAAAACTCGGACAATGCCAACCTTGTCCTCTATCGCCTACCCTCATCATCACGTGCCTACCCTTTAGTCTTTGACAAGAAAGTAGAAGCATATAAGAACATGTTTAGCTCTATCCAATAAGAAAACCCTCGGGCTACAGCGTAGTCGGGGAGGGCATTATAGGTGTCCATGCGCAGACACTACTAGTCCCTCGCCTTACCCTCTACAGTGTCTGCGCGCAGACACTGTAGTCCCTCATCGCACTCAGCCCCGTGGGGAGAGCAAGTAGCCGCATAAGAAGAAAGCCCCGGGCACATCGCTGTGCTCGGGGCTTCTCGTAAAAGTGGCGGCTACCTACTCTCCCACGGGTGTGCAGTACCATCGGCGCAAGCG
>CAMKTN010000019.1 GCA_946415705.1 uncultured Prevotellaceae bacterium | reverse complement strand
GTTCTTTATAGTTGGGACCGTATGACGGACGGAACTCGCCGGCTCCACCATTGGCATCTTGGTTCCAGTCCTTGAGGGCTACGGTTAAATCAACTGAGCGTCGAACTTGCTTACCTAGCCAATAATAATAGAGATAGACAGCGTATACTTGGCCGTTCTGAGACTTACGGGGAGTACGCAGAATGTACTTACCTTGAGGAAATTGTCGTTGTTGTCTTGCCATACTTTTCAGAATTATTTGCACCAAAAGAGGATTTTGCAAAGGTACCAATTATTGTGAAAATAATCCATTTTCCTCCCCTAAATAAGCCTAATTATGGCCGTTTGTGCCATTATTGTGCCACTAAAAATGGCCCAAAAAGGCACAATAATAAAGTGTGCAAATAATTCGTATTTGCACACCTCTATTGATAATCAGTGATTTACGCCGTCCGAGAGCGCTTAATACTCATCCTCGTTGAACAGGAAGTCTTCCTTGGTGGGGTAGTCAGGCCACACATCCTCGATATTCTCATAGATGTCACCCTCGTCTTCGATTTCCTCCAGGTTCTCGATGACTTCCAGGGGTGCGCCGCTGCGGGTGGCATAGTCTATCAGCTCCTCCTTGGTAGCAGGCCAGGGAGCGTCTTCCAATTTAGAGGCTAATTCAAGTGTCCAATACATATTTTTCTCAAATTTGGGCGCGAAGATACAAAGGAATTATGAAAAACGTATCAAGATATATAATTTTTTTCATGACTATCGTGAAATAATTTGTTTTTGGGCCTTGAGCGGGTCAGAAATTAACGATATAGTGCTGCGGATATTTCGTGGAGTCGAAGAAGACGATGCCGTAGGTGTAGAGGTCGTAGGTGATGACCGTCTGAGGGTCCTGCTGGATGGCGCGCCAACGATCACGCGCTGCTGCATCGGTATGGATACCCTCCACGATGAGCATCCCATTCTCCGCCATCGGCGGCAAGGGCATGGGCAGCGCCGAGAGCGACTCGCGCGCGACGAACCATAGTTCACCAGGTGCCGTCGGCACCTGGTGAACTATGGTTGCCGAAGGGACGGCGGCCCTCATGTAAGCCTCCTCAATGGGCCGTTCGCCCAGAATCAGGATCGTGGATGGATGCACGTAGTTGGCCAACCGGAAGAGCAGTCGGCGACAGCGCACCGGGTAGAGGTGCAACCAACGTTGCCACCAAGGATGCAGGCGGTCCAGCTCGGCGTAGGCATAGTAGGTGCCGCTCTCATACACCACTCCGCGCAGAAAGGCGTAGGCCGACGGCGAATGGACGCCGTAGCCCTTGCGGTGGCGTACACGCAGCAACCATATCCACGGTCTGCGCACAAGTTGACATTTTGACACGTTATCTGCGGCCATTTAGCAGTTATTATCCCCTTATTTGAGGAAATTTGCCTGCAAAAGTAGCTTTTTATTATCAATCTGCAATCGTTTTACAAGATTTTCTGTACTTTTGCGCCCAAATTAACGATGTATCGTCCAATAACCCCTTCAACTCTTAAACTTCTTAAACTTTTAGATATGCGAACACTTACTAAAACCGAGATTGCGCTTTTGGAAGCGCAGGCCTGCAGCTCCGACGATTGGTCGCGCGTGCAGATTACCGACGAACAGAGTCTGAGATATATCCGTCACACCCGCTTCTCAGGTGACATCCGCATCGGCCGTTTCTCGAAGAGCTTCGATATGCCCGGCGGTATCCACAAGCACACAGGCATCTTCCACGCCACGCTGCACGACGTCACCATCGGCGACGACTGCTGCATTGAAAACATCAAGAACTATATCGCCAACTACGATATCGCCCACGACTGCTTCATCGAGAACGTCGATATCATCCTCTGCGACGGCCCCACAAGCTTCGGCAACGGCGTGGAGGTAGCCGTGCTGAACGAGACGGGCGGCCGCGAGGTAACCATCCACGACCGCCTCACGGCTCACGAGGCCTATCTGGAGACCTTCTACCGCCATCGCCCCAAGCTCATCGAAAAGCTCAAGAGCTATGCTGCCCAGCGCACCGCCGAGTGCACCAGTTCACGCGGCACCATCGCCGAACATGTCACCATCGTAGATACCGGCTATATAAAGAATATGTACGTGGGCGCGTACGCGAAGGTCGAAGGTGCCGGCCGCCTCAAGAACGGCACCCTCAACAGCCGCCAGGAAGCCCCCATCCATGTGGGTTACGGCGTCATCGCCGATGATTTCATCGTGCAGGACGGCTCCAGCATTGAGGACTGCACCACGCTCTCGCGCTGTTACGTCGGTCAGGCCTGTATGCTCGGCCATGGCTACTCCGCCAGCGACTCGCTCTTCTTCTGCAACTGTCAGGAAGAAAACGGCGAGGCCTGCGCCATCTTCGCCGGCCCCTTCACTGTCACCCACCACAAGAGCACGCTCCTCATCGCCGGTATGTTCTCCTTCATGAACGCTGGCAGCGGCTCCAACCAGAGCAACCATATGTATAAGCTGGGTCCCATCCATCAGGGAGCTTTGGAGCGTGGTGCCAAGACCTCCAGCGACTCCTACATCCTGTGGCCAGCCCGCATCGGCGCCTTCTCACTCGTGATGGGCCGCCACAGCAGCCACTCGGACACCAGCGACCTGCCCTTCTCCTACTTGATAGAGAAGAACGGCGAGACCTGGATTGCGCCAGCTGTCAACCTCCGCTCCGTAGGCACCGTCCGCGATGCCCAAAAATGGCCGAAGCGCGACAAGCGCTACGCTGAAGGCCGCATGGATCAGGTGAACTTCAACCTGCTCTCGCCCTACACGATTGATAAGATGTTCCGCGGCCTCCACGTCCTCGAAGAGCTGGAACAGCTCTGCGGCCCCACCAGCGATGTCTATGCTTACCAGAGCGCCAAGATGAGCAACCACTCCCTGCATCGCGGTCAGCAGCTCTATCGCATCGCCATCGAGAAGTTCCTTGGCAACTCACTCATCTCCCACCTCGAACGCACCGACTGCTCCACAGCCGAGAGCGTCCTCGAAGGCCTGAAGCCCACGCGCACCGGCGGCCATGGCATCTGGGTCGATCTGGCCGGACTCATCGCACCCAAGGAGCTCGTCAATGCCTTGCTGGACGATGTCGAAGCCGACCGCGTGCCCGACGACACAGCCTTCTGCGAGGCCCTGCGCAAGCTGCACGAGGACTACTACCGCTACGAATGGACATGGGCCTACGAGAAGATGCTCGAATACTACGGTCTTTACCCCGACCGCATCACCATCGAGAATTTGATTGACATCATCCGCCGCTGGAAGGAGAGCGTCGTCAGCCTCGACAACATGCTCTATGCCGATGCCAAGAAGGAGTTCTCCCTCTCTGCCCGCACGGGCTTCGGTTTCGACGGTGCCAGCCAGCGCACGGCAGAGGCCGACTTCGAGCAGGTACGCGGTGATTTTGAGACCAATCCCTTCGTGATGGAGACGCAAGCCCACATCGAGCGCAAGAGTGCCCTTGGCGACCGCATAATTGCCATGTTGGAAGCCCTGGAATGACACTTTCTACACCCATTGATGTTAAAATAATATAAATTTAAGCAAATAAACCCATATAGGTGCTTCGTCTCTCGCGCGAAGCACCTATTTTTGTATGGTAATAGCAACAAGTATGAACTTGCAAGTTCAACAAATCATTTATACTTAATTCAAACTAATCATGAAGAAAATCTACCTTTTATTTGCGATGCTGTTGGGTTTCTTCACCCCGGTTTTCGCACAAGAAGATGACTTCGATTTCTCACAGAAGGTCATTCAAATGAGTGGCGCTGTGGCGAACTTCGAGGCCAACACCTGGTACTTCGTCTATCAGGCCCGTGGCGGTAGCGATGGAATCCTGAGCACCGATGCCATCCCCTCCACCGGCGGTATCATGGCCGACTGCGGCGAAGGTGAAACCATCTTGAAGAAGAACATCACCAACGTTACCGGTGCACAACTCAGCGCGGAGGCAAAGAAGCAGTATCTTGTACGCTTCGTACCCGTAGAGGAAAAGGACGGCTGCTACAACATTCAGTTCGGTACGGGCCGCTTCCTCTCCGCCCCCAACGGCACGGGCAACAGCAAAACGATGACGGCCACCAGTTTCCAGGCTGATGCCGGCGAATTCAATGTGTACAGCATTGAGGATGAGCCTCAAGCTCACTTTGCCATGAATGTCTATGACTTGAAAGAGCTCATCGACAACAATGGTGTGGATAAAAACATCTGTACTTGGGATTCTGGTAAGAAAACCGCAGCCGATGGCAACAGCACTTGGAACTTCATTGGGATTGAATGGAGCGACTTGGACGAGTATGAGATGGCCCTGACTACCCTCGAAGACTTGTACATGAGCCTCACGGGTATCGAGTTCAATACGGGCACAGCCCCTGGCCAATGCAGCGCTGAAGCTGTGGCAGCCTTCCAAGCTGTTATGCAAGTAGTTCACGATGCGCTCGAACCAGGGTCAACACCGACTTTAGATGAAGTGAAGGATCTCACAAAGAGCCTGCAAGACACTTATGATGCCGTTCTGGCCTCACGCGTGCCGCTGGGTACAGGTTACTACCGCATTCGCGGTGCAATGAAATACACCAACGAGGTGGTCGTAGGTCAAGACCCCGAGAGCGGTGAGGACATCAAAGAATCACAGCAAGTGGATAAATACATGTACTCCATCAGGGAGAATGGCAAGATCTACGCTCGCTGGAACACGCCCGAGGATTTGACGACTGACTGCCCCTCTCTGTGGCAGATCACGGTCACCGAGGAGGGCACCTACGACATCGTCAACTGCGCCACCGATGCACGCTTCAACAATGTAGCACAGAGCGCAGCCGTTGAGATGTCCGTAGATAGCGAGAATCTCATGGCCTTTGATATCCCCGGCGAAGTGGACGGTAACCCCTGTTACAACATTCGCGTAGCTACTCAGGCAGCAGGCGATTTCCTCTACCTGCATCAGGGTGGACACAACAATGCTGCCGGCGTCAACGGCAACATTGTAGGTTGGAGCTCATCCTATGGAAGTGGCACAGTGGGTGCTTCTGAATGGTTCTTCGACCTCGTGCCCGACGAGGATGCTGCCGCTATCATTGAGTCCTACATCCCCATCAAGGAACACGAAGAGCTCGTTGCCAAGTACAAGGAACTGAGAGACGAGGCCACCGCAGCTATTGATGCCGCAAAGGACGTGCAGACCGTCAAGCTCATCACCGATGCCAGCCAGTTCAGCTCACCATTCTCTGATTCAAGCGAGGGAAAAGACTTTAATGCGCTCCTCGATAACACCGGCGACACCTTCTGGCATTCGGATTGGCATGGGACTTATGATGAAGCAAATCCGCACTACCTACAGGTGGAGCTGAATGAGCCGACCCATGAATTGGTGACATTTAGGTATATTCGTCGCACCCAAAACGGCTCCGCCCATAACAACGACTATGTCACTGAATGGGGCATTTATGGAAGCAACGATCCCGATGCCGCTTTCGAGGATTGGACTGCTTTGGCAACCTACGATGCGCCATGGGCTGCTACACAAACAGGACCCATCGAGAACGGTCCGTTAGACACCCAAGAGATGAAGTACATTCGCTTCTATGCAAATAGTACCTATAGCTCTAAGGGCAATCATTTCTGGCATATCGGTGACATCCAACTCTATTACCTGCAGGAGAACCCCAACTCGCAGTACTCCAAGATGGGTCAGGTGGCTATCGACCTCGACAACCTACTGGAGGAACAGGCCAGCATTGAAGATGCCGACCTGGCTCCCACAGATTATGATGCCCTCTATGCTGCCTACGAAGCTTTCAAGGGCGAATTCGTGGATCCCGCAGAGCTGCGCGCTGTCATCGACTCCGTCAAGACCCTGCCCGGCATCGTGGTTGTGGGCGAGGGCATCGGCTACTGGCCTGACAACAGCACGGCTACAGCTCTCCAGACTGCCATCGACGACGCTACGGCTTACGACGTGGCCGGCGTATATACCGCCACCGCAAGTAACGGCTTTATCGCAGACCTGCGCGCAAAGGCCAAGGCCCTCATAGAGGCTGCCAACGGCATCCAGCCGGGTAAGTGGTACCGCATCCAGTTCCCCTCCAAGGAAATGTTCGAGGAACACGGATGGGACCTCGTTGCAGGTAACGGCTACTCGAAAGACGGCAACGTCACCACAGAAGATCTGTGGGAGAAGTACATGGCCATCACAGAGTACGGATTAGATGAACTCGGCCGCGAAGAACACTACGCGCCCGAAAGCACCGTTATGCTGGGTCACAACGTCTATTTCGACGATGATGAAGACATCGAGGACGAGGGCATGGCACAGTTCCGCTTCGTGGCTGTCGGCGACACCGCCTTCGCCATGCAGAACCGCGCGACAGGTATGTTCCTGAAGGCTGCCGGCACCTCCGGCGGTGTAACCCTGAGCGTACATCCCTCACTCTTCAATGTCCGCGCTATCGGCTACGGCTTGAATGCCATCCCCGCCAAGAATCTCTTCGGCGAGGCTGAGAGCTATCTCCACGCTCAGGTATCCGGTAACCAGCTCGTAACTTGGAATGTGTCTGAGCCCGGCACACGCAGCGCCCTGCTCATCGAGGAAGTGGAAGATGTGGCAGCAGGCTACAACCCCACCACCTTCAACATCGGTCTGAGACCTTGTGAAATTGGCGCATACTGCTTCGCTACTGAGGTCACGACAGATAAGAAGATCTACGGCGTATCAAAGATTGAAGACATGCAGGTGACACTCGTGGCCATCGAGGGCACCGTGAATGCTGGTCGCCCGTTCATCCTCATCAACGGCGGTGAAGAATTCGTCGAGGACGATGATCGCGAACCGCTGGCCTTCCACCACAACTACAAGTTCGAGGCTACTCCCGCTCAGGAATCCAGCCTGCTGAAGGGTAGCTACTATAGTAAGAAGGTGGGCGTAGGCGTCATCATTCCTGAAGGCGACAAGTTCATTGTCAGCAAGAGCGCAGACACATGGACAGGTGCCAACGGCGCTTACATCGCAGGCGACGAGCAGTTTGCTGTGACCGCTACGGTGACCTACACCATTGATGGTGGCGAGGACGGCATCGCTGCAGCGCTGACGAACGTGGCCAAGACCGGTGAACTCTACACCATCGACGGCCGCCTCATCAGCCGCAAGGCTAACCTGAACACACTCCGCACGCTCGGTCGTGGCGTTTACATCCTCAACGGCACCAAGGTGACCGTGAAGTAAGCAAGCACCACCATAAATGAAAGAATCATCCGCACAGGCCTGTGCGGATGATTCTTTCATTTATGGGTGGCGAATTTACACCATTGGTGGTTAAAAAAGCTTAAAGGCACGAAGAATGAAGGGAAGGTGTAAGAGACGGATGAAGGAAAAGGCCTACATTTGGACGCTCGACCATGCAAAGAATGCTCAAGTGAGCTTACTAACATAACCAACTGCGTGCTCATGAGCACAACGAACGCGATCATCAAAATCATTACTAACTTTATTATTTATTATTATGAAGAAAATCTACTTAATCTTGTCCCTGTTACTCGCCTTTGGCGGCGTAACACAGCTGATGGCTCAGGACGATCCCATCACACTGGAGATCAGCAAGAGGACTGGTACATGGACAGCTTCCAGCAGCCCCGCGTATGGTAGCGAATTCACCACCTCGGGTTATTCCAACACCGAAGTAGCCACAACTCCAGGTGTGCGTATCCAGTCCTGGAGCAACAATGGTGCCCATCCGAACAACATGTATCTCTATGACAATAATAACCTCGGTCTCTATTCCTCCAGAGGTGGTGCCACACAATTCGAGGACTACCGCATCTATCCTGGCCGTGGCTACTATGTCTCAAATGTGACCCTTGATTTTATTCCCGGCAAACATCCCTCCTATGCTATGAACGGCGTGCGCATCTGGGGTGATGAGGACGCAACCACAGCCGTGACGAGTCCCGATGCTGACACCCCCGCTCATTTCACCATGGACTTTGATGTTTATAAAGAATATGTGGCACTGAGCGTAGGACAGTTGGAAGAAGGTGGCAACCCCATCTTTGCCTACACCTACAACTTCACCGTAACGCTGACACCGCGTGATCCTTTTGATGTAATCATGGATGACATCTGGGAATTGCTCGAACAGTATCGTGAATATGCAGAGGAGGGCACCACGCCCTTCCACGCAGGTACAGAAGTAGGCGACTATGGTGCTGAGGAAGTGGCTAACTTCAATACCGCCTATTCTGCCTGCGTAGCCGCTGGCGATCCAGGCTACCAAGGAACAGCCGACGACCTTGTGGTGCTGCGCGACGCCCTAAAAGCTGCTTATCAGGCTGTGATGGATTCTCAGATTAAGTTTGTCATCATTGATGGCTACTATCGCTTCCGCACGGGTATGAAATACAACGACGGCAAGCTGAAGTACATGTATGTAGAACCCACTGCAGGCACGACCATCAACGGTAAATGGGGCACGCTTGACGATTTGGCTGATAACTGTCATGCACTATGGCAGCTGACCAAGGGCGAAGACGGTTCCTGGGATATCGTCAGTGTATCCACAGACGCCCGCTTCAACAACAACCCTGCTACCTTAAGCGAAGAAAGCGAATATCGCTTCGTCTTTGAAGAAGTAGCGATGATTGGCGAAGATTACTATGTGGATATCCGTTATGTCGATAAAGCAAAAGATGGCAACTCATACATCCATCAGGGCGGACATGGTAACGGTGCTAACGCCGGTGGTAACCTGACCACTTGGTATCCGACGTTCTCCGGCACCACGATGGCTGCCACGGAATGGGTCGTTGAGCTTGTGCCCAATGATGAGGCCCAAGAGATTATCAATGCCTACGCTAGTGTAAAGGAGCGCCAGAAGAAGGAAAGGGAGTATGCCAAGATGGTAGAAACCAGTAAGACCAACCTCGAAATTGCCAAGGACAATCCCAATGTGACGGTGGATGACGAGACGCTGCTCATTACTGAGAACAGTCAATTCAGCTCACCGTGGTCAGACCCGTCGGAGGGTAGCCTTGACAACCTGTTGGATGGTGATTTGGGAACATTCTGGCATTCCAACTGGCATAACGGATCCGTCCCCAACCATACCCATTACTTGGATGTTGCGCTGAAAGAAGCTACTCACTCACTGGTGGCCATGACGATATCCCGTCGTCCATCATCAAATGACCACATCACCCAGTGGAGCGTCTATGGCTCAACGACTCCTGACGTCTATTACACCCAGGACGAAATTGACGCAGCCCAAGAAGGTGACGACGCTTATGGCAAGACCACAAACGACGTGAAGACCCCGGGCGAATGGCATAAACTGGCCGACCTCTATACGCCTTTTGGCAACAACACGGAGACCAAGACCTCTGCACCGTTCGACACGAAGGGTTACCAGTACCTCCGCTTCTACATTGATGCCACTACCAATAACCGTGGCTATGGTCATGTCAGCGAATTCCAGCTGAATCCCGCTACTATTGAGATTGCTGAAAATTCGCAGTACAAGGTGATGGGCGAGTTGGCCACCAACCTGGAGAAGGTGCTCTTCGACCAGATCGAGGTGGAGGCTGCAGACATGACGGACGAGCAGTTCAACGCCCTGAAGGCCGCCTACGATGCCTTTATGGAGAAGTTCTCAGATCCGACTGAGTTGCGTGCTGCCATCAAGACCGCCGAGGCTTCAACGGCAGGCATCGTCGTGGGTACCAATCCTGGTGAATGGGGTCCCGACACCGACGCTGGTGCCCTTGCCACGACCGTGGCCAATGCCAAGGCTTACGACCAGTCCGGAGACTACACGCCCGCACAGACGGAGAAATATATTGAGGATCTGAACGCTCAGGCCGGTGATATTCTCTCCTCCGCCAACAAGATTGAGGAAGGCAAGTGGTATCGCATCCACTTCGGCAGCAAGGAGACCTTCGAGGCCCACGAATGGGACATCAAGACCAACGAGGCCACGACCGTAGAGGATATTCATGAGAATGCCTATGTCACGAATGAAGCCCTCTGGGATAAGTTCGTCACGGTAGCGAAGTACGAAGCCGAGAAGATTAACATCGAGGTGGCTCATGAGCCCACAGAAGAAGATCCTTCTACTTCGAAAGAGCAGGAAGTCACCCTGAACAAGGTGGTTCCCTACGGTGAGGATGACGACATCCTCCGTGGTGCACAAATCTTCTTCGATGCCGAAGGCGACATCAAGGATCCTGAGTGCTCACTCTTCCGCTTCGTGAATGTCGGCGACTCGGCATACGTCATCCAGAACAAGGCTACCGGCCTGTACCTGCGTGCCACCAACCCTGTCAGCCTCGATATCACACCGTCCCTCTTCAATGTCAGCGCTATCGGCTATGGTCAGAATATCATTGCCGCCAAGAACCTCACCAACGGTGCTAATCAGAACAACCTCCACTTCCAGCGTGCCAACAACGTGGTTGTCACCTACGGCGAGAGTGCCGCCGGCAGCCGTAGTGGACTCTATATCCAGACGATGGAGGATGTGGCAGAGGACTACGACGGTAGCCTCTTCAAGATGAACGTGCGTCCGGGCGAGATCTACAGCTACTGCTATCCCGTTGACATGGATATCGATGCCGACGACAACGACGGTAAGTTCTACATCGTCACCGCTCTCGAGATTAAGGATGACGACGTGAACATCACCCTCTCACCGCTGGCCGTTCCCAACCCCGCCGGCTATCCCGTCTTCTACATCCTCGACGAGCCAGCAGATTACGATCCCGAGTACGATCCCGAGCCCATGACCTTCAAGCATGGCAGCACCTTCGTAGCTGCTCCTGTGGAGACCGGCTTCATGAAGGGCACCTTCTCCAGACTGGAGGTTGGTAAGGGTTATATCGTCACTGGCGGTAACCTGATTGACATCCAGCAATCAGGACATGCAGGTGACTACGCACGCAACCAGTTCTACATCACAGAACAGTTCATCACCAACGCTGTCGTTGCCAACGGCACGTATGTGGCTGACGAGGAGTTGCTGAATCCTGGTCTGAATGTCACCTTCACCATTGGCGACCAGCCCGTGGATGACGCTGTAGCAAGTGTGCTCACACAGACCACCAAGCGTGGCGAGCTCTACACCATCGACGGTCGCCTCGTGGGTCGCAATGTGACCCTCAAGGATCTGAAGCGCTTCGGCAAGGGCCTCTACATCATCGATGGCATCAAGGTCACCGTGAAGTAAGCTCACCCTGAAGAAGCTATTTATAAGGGGCTGTGCCACACCAGGCACAGCCCTTTTTTTGCGGGATTGCATACTTTTCTTGTTAGAAATTTGGTGGGTTACGCAGAAGAGCTTATCTTTGCCACGATAACGCCTAACAGAATATATAAACCGTAAGCAATATGAAAACTCTTAGACTCCTTCTCATGGCTCTCGTGGCCTTGGTCGCCAACGTAAGCCTGTCAGCCCAGGAACTCCCCGCCATCCCGTCGGGGATCTATGCTTTGGGCAACGAAGTAACCGCCGTGGAAACGGGTAAGTGGTACTTCTTGTATAACCACAGCACCAACCGTTATGCCAACGAGAACACATCCTACCTGCTCAAGCAGGCCACCTCTCCCAATGGTCTGGAAGCCGCCAGTAACCTCGGCTATCTCGTAACGCTGGAGGAAGACGGTAATGGTAAGTATTATCTCAGAACTGGTCGCGGGAACTATTACAAGGGTCCCAGCAGCACAGCACGAGGCACGGGGGCACCTTCTTCTAAAGTTGCCAGCTGGGCGATGGCCATCACTCCCATTGCGGATAACCCAGGCCATTTCCTGCTGCAAGGCTCCACCTATAACCTGTCAGCCCCGGCGGATGGCAGCGACCTCAAGGGAAGCTCCGCCAAGACGGCCAACAGCGTCAGCGACTGGGGATTCATCGAGGTGAAGACCGCCAGCGCTGAGGACCTCAAGGGGCGCGACCTCTACAACTACCAGATGGGTAAGCTGGGCTTGATGCGCTTTAAGAACAAGCGCAACCCCAACTACCTGACCACGAAGACAGCCGGTAGCGCCGTGGGTGCCGCAAAGACTACTGCAGACCTGAGTCAAGTATGGATTGTGGAGAAAAGCGGCAGCGGCTACACCCTGCGCAGCGCCAATACAGGCCAGTACCTGCAAGAGGACTTTGCCAAGCCTGCCGGCGGTACCAAGGAACTCTACATCCAATTCAGCCCCAACAACACCGGCGATGCCGCCTACATCAACATCTCATCGAAGAGCGACTTCAGCGGATCTACATGTCTCAATCTGGGTAACAATGGCACCACCATCACCAAATGGTCCTATGCCAACGATGCCGGCAGCGACTGGGCCATTGAGCTCGTGGAGGACGTGACAGAGAATGACGTGCGCGAACATCTTAACGCTGCCAACGGCTATGTCAGCGAGCTGAAGAGCGGTGCCTACTACCGTATCAAGAGCACCAACTATGGGGTTTATGCCACTGAGGCAGACCACGATGTCAAAGGTTTGAATCTGGATGCCGACAACTACGGCCAGTACTGGCAGCTCACCAAGAGCAGTACAGGCTACAGCTTCCAGAATGTACTGACGCAAAACTACATACAGGTCGGAACGGGCACCAGCCATATATATCGCACGGCTTCCGTCAGCGCTACTCTCTACCCCGCCCGCACGTCCGACAAATGGATGTACTATTGGACAATCGCAAACGCCTCTGGTGGCAGTGTAGGCTTGCACACCGATGCCAGCAAGAACGTGGTGCAATGGAATACCAATGCAGATGCCAGCAAATGGGCGTTCGTAGAAGTGGAACTCAATGCAGAGGATATTGAGAAGGCACGCCAGTCACAGGAAGCCTACAACGAGCTTGTGAAGAACATCCCCACCATCCAAGGCCACCTGGACAACCTGTTCCAGGACAAGGCCTGCACGACACTGAAGACCGACATTCAAGCCCTCACAGATGAGCAGTTGGCAGCCAACGGGGACTTCGCAGCTCTCAATGCCGAGATGAAGGCTCAGGTACTGAAAATCAAGAACAACACATGGCAGCAGTTCACGAACAAAACCACCAACTACACAGCCGGCTATGAGAAGTTCTTCCGCATCTATGACTACCAGATCTATAGCAACTGCGATGAGATGTACCGCGAGTTCGTGATGAGCAACGCCTTTGGCCGTCTCTCAGGTCCCACCGGCATCGTGGCCAATCCCGGCGACATCATATATATATATGTTGATAAGAATCCTGAGGCGGAGTGTAAGCTGGCTTTAGAGAGCGTAGGTACCGACGGTGTGGCCGGCAATCACGCCACGGGGTCGCTGACGACACTGAAAGAGGGTCTGAATGTGTTCTCGTCCAGCCAGAAGGTGATGCTCTATATCCTTCACCAGCTTAACAACGTCAAGAAGTACCTTGCAGACTACCCACCCATAAAGGTACACATCGAAGGCGGCCAGCTCAATGGCTACTGGGATGCGACGCGCGGCATGACGAATGCCGACTGGAAGCTGCTGCAACAAGACCTGCTGAAAGCAAGCCCCTTCCTTAACCTCAAAACCAAGCATCTGGTCTTCCAAATGGATGCAGACCTTGTGCTGAAAGCAGAACCTAACGAGATTGAAGGCCTGATGCGCATTTGGGATCAGATACCCGCCAACGAAGACCGCTACATGGGTGTCGAGGACTTTGAAGGTCGCTATAACAACATCTGGAACGTCTATAGCGGCGCCAGCAGCTATATGCACTCCACAACACGAGGCACATGGTACACCGAGAGCACCATCCCCTCCATCATGAACTATAACAACATGCGTCAGCCGGGTAGCCTCTGGGGCCCCAGTCATGAGATAGGACATAACCACCAAGGCAGTATCAATGTCTGCGGTACCACGGAAAGTTCCAATAACCTGTTCTCAAACATCAACACCTTTGAACAGGGCATACAGACTACGCGATGCTACCTGCCATCGGATAACTTCAACGCCCTGGCCAGCAGCATAACAAATAACGGAACGACCTACGAGAGTATTCCTTGGGTTGGACGCGACATCTGGAACACCACACGTATGTTCTTCCAGCTCTACCTCTACTTCCATGTGCAGCACCACGACGACAACTTCCTTCCCAACTTGTTCCGCATGATGCGTAAGAAGCCGTTCTCGAAAAACAGCGGATGGGACAGCACCACGCCGTTTACCTATACCGAAAACGGAGAGACCAAGACAGGCACCGGTGCTAACATCACTTATGGTAAGAACGACTACCTCCACTTGGCCAAGATGATTTGCGACGTGGCTCAGGCAGACCTCTCTGAATTCTTTGAAAGCTTCGGTATGTTCGTACCTGTCAAGAATTTCCATGTAGGCGACTATGCCAACTACCTTGTCACCACTACACAGGCCGACATCGATGCTGCCAAGAAATACATGCAGAAGTATCCGAAGAAGCTTGGCAATATCATGTTCATCGATGACCACATCCTGCCAATGAAGCCTGCCGATGCAGACAATATCTTCGAAGGCCTGCCACAAACCGGCGGCAAACGCACCAACAACCTCACACAGCACAACAACAGCCTGCCCGTGGGCGACGTGGGTGACTACGAGCTCTTCGACGGCCGCACGAAGTACGAAGCCAACAACGACTACTTCACCCTCAGCGGCAGCACCATCGAGTTCAAGGGAACAGGCTATATCGGACACAAGTTCTACGACCTCAACGGCAACCTCATCTGGGCTACCAACAGCAAGAAGACAACATTGCCCACAAAGGTGAGGACCCTCGGCGTGGAGAACTTCTATGTCGTAGCTGCACAGGCCAACATGACCGATGTACCCTGCCCGTACTACAACCGCACGTCATCACCCATCGCCAGCACCGACGTCTATTTCGGCAGTGCTGAGGGTTCCAAGAAATGGTGGTCGAATGCCAGCACCAAGCTGGGTGACTACCTGCCCGCCAATGCCGTGGCTGTCGTCACCAGTAATGCTGAATTCCCCACGATGCTGGAGGGCGCCAACGTCATCAGCAATGCCAAGACCGCCACGAACCTCGTCATCGACGGCGACCAACCTTTCTACCTGCCCGAGAACATCACGGCTGCCAGCCTGACCTTCAACAAGGAGATCACAGGCTACGCCGCCCTGAATCTGCCCTTCACCGTCACCAGCAGCGACATCAGCGGCTTGCAGGTGGCTACGTATGACAACGAAGTCCTGAACATACAGCCCGTAGAGAGCGTGGCTCCCGGACAGGCCGCTGTCGTGCAGGGAAGCCTCAACCTCACGCTGCAAGACAGGACAGTCGTCAGTGGCAACTACCAAGCGCTGAATGCCGTGAAGGTGCTCACCGCCGATGGTACCAGCGTAGTAGAGGTGGCGACGGCATCGCCCTTCACCTTCCCGATGGGCGAGGCGACAGCCATCCGCACACTTGCTACCGACAAGGATGCCAAGGACGGCACGCTGCGCATCTACGACCTCTCAGGCCGCACGCTGCAACGCGTGGCACAACCCGGCATCTACATCATCAATGGTAAGAAGGTGATTGTGAAATAGGATGATGAAAGGCCTGTCCTTGACACAGAAACAAAAGACGCTGACCGCGGTCAGCGTCTTCTTCCTGTTGACTTGGCTGTGGGCGTCCTGGTGGATGGGCGATGTGTTCCGCATGGCGCGTGAATACTCGTTCTATGCCACGGAAGACACGCTCATGCACGGCCTCTGGCAGCAGTCCTTCGGCTTGCTATGGGTGATAGGGCGTGCTTTGTTAACGCTCTATCGCTGGCCCGTCGTGGGCGGCTTGCTGGTGGCGCTGCTGCTGACGGCATCCATAGAACTCACCTCCTATTGCCTGCGCCTGCGGCCCGCCTCACCTCTGCGGGCGTTAGCCTATGTCCCTGCCGTGGCATGGATGTCATGGATAGCATGGCGGGGCCTCAACCTCTACTATCAGCAGGAGCCCGGCATCGCCCTCGGCACCCTCTTCCTCGGCATCGTCGTACTCGCCCTTGATGCCTTCATCATCTGGACCTTCAAAAAGCCTCACCCCCAACCCCTCTCCAATGGGCGAGGGGAGTCTATGCCTCAGCAAAGCCCATTCTCTTTCTATCTTTCACTTTTCATTCTTTCACTTTTCACTTTTGTGCCTCCGGCACTAATTACTCACCTGCGACATCCTTATCTGCGTCCCGTGACGAAGATGGAGGTGCAGATGCTGAACGAGGATTGGAAGGGGATGGTGGAGACAGCGCATGACAACGCCAAGCTGAGCTACCGACCGATAGCCGCCTACTACGCCATCGCCCTCGTGCAGACAGGACAACTGGCAGAGAACCTGTTCGACATCCGGCTGGACTACGACTCGCTCTATGTCAAAGGCTGGTCGGGAGACGCAGATGTCGGTACCACTTACTACCTCGCCGACTGCAACTTCCACGCCGGCCTCTTCCGCGCCGCCACGCACACGGCCATGGAGCAGCTGACGATGAACGGGCCGTCGCTGCACGACCTGAAACTGCTGACGCGCCTCGCGCTCCTCGACCATGACTGGGCCTTGGCACGTAAGTACCTGACCATTATTGACCGCACACCCTTCGAGGGCGACTTCGTAGAACGCTATGGAGCCATGGTAGGCGACAGCGCCGCCGTAGCCGCAGATCCCGTCTTTGCACGCGTGCGACTGACGGAACCCGTAGCCGACAGCTTCGAGAGCTTCTACCAAAGCCCCATCTTCCTCGGCTACACGGCAGTCCTCACCGCCGGACGCTCCATGCAAGCGTTGCAGCAGAGTCTGATGGCCAACCTCTACAGCAAGCGTATGCCGGACTTCCTGATGCGCTGCGAGGCCCTCGTAGGCACCACCCCACCCCGTACCATTGCCGAGGGACTGGTGACCCAGACCATCAAGAACCCCGCCATCCTGCAGGCGTTCCCGCAGCTGCAGATGAACGTGCAGGTCTTCCGCGGCTTCGTGCAAAACGTGCAACCTTATATGAAGGATCGCGCGCGCGGAGGTATCGAGCTCTTCGACCAGTACCGCGGCTACTACCCCTATTACTACTTCTTCGGCAACCTCAAAGCCACCCGCAAGAAAGAAGACAAGGAACACGGCGGCTCCAACGCAGGAGTGAACTAAGGAAAAGACCCTCCCCCCACCCCTCCCGTGAGGGAGGGGAGAACCTGCGGGAAACAGTATATACTAGAAATAAATCGTTCTCAATAAGATGGGATATAAAATATCATCTATGCGCCAGCTACTCCCCTCCCTTATGGGAGGGGTCTGGGGGTGGGTCTTTTTTTTCCTCTCCTCTTGCACCACCAAGCCCACCGCCATCCCCACAGCCTTTAGCGAGACGGCTGATTCGCTCGTCGTATTCCCAGACTATCGCGACGTGACGATACCGCCGAATATCGCTCCCCTGAACTTCATGGTGACCGATGCCGGGGCCAGTGAGTTTGTAGCAAGCATTGAGGAGGCTCGGCAATCCCAAGGGTCCCCTTGCCTGGTCGTGGGCGCCCTTGCCGACGGCAAGTTCGACATCGACAGCATTGCGTGGCGTCGGATTCTATCCGATGCAAAAGGCCAGGACCTCACCATCTCCATCTATGCCCACCGCCCTGCCGGCTGGGTCCGCTATGCCCCCTTCACGCTCTCGGTGGCCGAGGAAGAGATTGACCCTTATCTCAGCTACCGACTCATAGAACCCGGCTACGAGCTCTACCGCCAGTTGGGGCTCTACCAGCGCAACCTCACCAACTTCCAGGAGGCGGTCATCTACGAGAACAACCGCTCCTTCGATGCCGACAACAACCACTGTGTCAACTGCCACAACTATCAGGCTTACGACACCGAGCGGATGCTCTTCCATGTGCGTGCTTCCCATGGTGGAACCGTGATTGTCAATGGCAGCGAGGCGCATAAGGTGGCCATCCGCCACGACAGCATCCTCTCCTCGGGCGTCTATCCCTCATGGCACCCCACACAACCCCTCGTGGCCTTCTCCACGAACAAGACGGGTCAGGTGTTCCACATGTACCACCCCGAGAAGATTGAAGTCCTCGACGAAGCCTCCGACCTCCTCCTCTACGATGCCGAAGCCAATAGCGTGCGCCATATCCTGCGCACCGACGATGCCCTGGAAACCTTCCCCTGCTGGGCACCTGACGGCCAGACACTCTACTACTGCTCCGCCACCCTGCCCGAATCCCTCTACGACGCTGCCGCCAGCGAGATAGCCTTGAAGTACGACAGCCTTCTCTACAACATCTACGCCATGTCGTACGATTCCATCACACGTTCCTTCGGCGAACCGCAGCTGGTGGTAGATGCGGCGGGGATGGGTAAGAGCACCAGCGTGCCACGCGTGAGTCCCGACGGCCGCTACCTCCTCTTCACACTCGGCGACTACGGCCAATTCCATATCTGGCACAAGAGTGCAGACCTGTGGTTGATGGACCTATCGCGTGTCCCATACATGGGACAGCCGAGTCCCATATATGGGACAAGCGTGTCCCATGTATGGGACACGCCGACACAGCCTGCTCCGCTCACAGATGCGAACTCACCTGCTGCCGACAGCTACCACGGGTGGTCATCGAACGGCCGCTGGATAGCCTTTGCCACTCGCCGCATCGACGGCAACTACTCGCGCGTGTTCATCTCTTATTTCGACCGCGAGGGGCGCGACCATAAGGCCTTCCTGCTTCCGCAGCGCGACCCGGAGCACAACACGCTCCTGCTGAAGAGCTACAATGTCCCCGAGCTCACAAAGGCACCCATCCGCGTTTCCAACGAGAAACTCAGACATGTCGTTCTGCACACAGAAGCGGCTCCTGCGACCTACATTCCTTGACAAAATGACAAAAATAAGGGCAAAAAGTGATTTTTTGCTTGAAAAATGATAGCGTTTTGTCACTTTATGCTTACTTTTGCACCGCAAAATGAAACTACACTCTAAAAACGAAACATTATGAGAGTTATTATCGAACCTGATTACGCGAATCTGTCGCGTTGGGCCGCAGACTATGTCGCCGCCCGCATCAACGAAGCTCAACCCACTGCTGAAAAGCCCTTTAAGCTGGGCTGCCCCACAGGCTCTTCACCCCTGGGTCTGTACAAGCACCTCATCGAGCTCAACAAGGCTGGTAAGGTCAGCTTCCAGAATGTCATCACCTTTAACATGGACGAATATGTAGGTTTGCCCGAAGAGCACCCCGAGAGCTACCATAGCTTCATGTGGACCAACTTCTTCTCGCACATTGACATCAAGAAGGAGAACGTGCACATCCTGAACGGCAATGCCAAGGATCTGGCTGCCGAGTGCGCTGCCTACGAGCAGGCCATCAAGGATGCCGGCGGCATTGACCTCTTCATGGGCGGCATTGGCCCCGATGGTCACATCGCCTTCAACGAGCCCTTCAGCTCCCTGCAGAGCCGCACCCGCGTGAAGAGCCTGACGACAGACACCATCATCGCCAACAGCCGTTTCTTCGACAACGATGTCAACAAGGTGCCCAAGACAGCCCTCACCGTGGGCGTAGGCACTGTGATGGATGCCAAGGAAGTGCTCATCGTAGCCAATGGCCACAACAAGGCACGCGCGCTGGCACATGCCATCGAGTTCGGCGTCAGCCAGGAGTGGACCATCAGCGCCCTGCAGATGCACCCCCATGCCATCATCGTCTGCGACGAAGCTGCCACCGATGAACTGAAGCACGGCACCTACAAGTACTTCAAGGATATCGAGAAGGATAATCTCTAATTGTAAGCATGATATAGGTATCACTGATAGGTACAACAAAAAGACAATAGCAGCTACAGTCGAATGTGATTGTAGCTGCTAATGTTTTTAGTATATAGGTGTTGCTGCCTGTGGTTAATCGAATGCTTGCAGAGCAAGGAGCGTTAGGTGGACCACCATGGTGATCCACCCAGAAGGTCTAGGCGCATCGGGCTGAAGGTCTAGGCGCATCGGGCTGAAGGTCTAGGCGCATCGGGCAATGGGGTTGAGGGTTTATGGTTAAGGGATTATGGTTTATGGCAGAGGGCTGAGGATTAAGATTGATTATAATGTAAAAGTTTTCAATTTTATTGCAATATTTTGTTAGATAGCGGATAATCAAGGATTTAGCAGAAATTAAATAGGCATTTTTAGCGTTTAAATAGGCATTTTTCGTGTTAAATAGCGGGTTTTTACTGGCTAAATAGGCACTTTTTCTTGCTAATTCGTCCTTTTTCAAGTCAATTTTGGTTGAAAAATATGCTAAATAGGCTGTTTTCGAACGCAACGACGAGCCACTAACAGCCACCTCGCGCGACACCTTACTTCATCAACAAGTGCTATTTATCTCAAAAAATAGTGGTATTTAACAACAAAAAGTGCCTATTTAACGACTAAAACGGCCTATTTAACAAGAAAAAGTGCCTATTTAACGAGCAAAACAGCCTATTTAAACGCAAAAAGTGCCTATTTAACGAGCAAAACAGCCTATTTAAACGCAAAAAGTGCCTATTTAAATTGGCTAATCATTTGATTATCAATAGCCTGATATTAAAATTAATATCTTACAAACTTTTTATATATTTAAGTCCTGATTCCAGACTGATTTAAGTTCCCACCCCACAACAAAACAACAGCAGCTATACGCTTCACTTGAAGTTATAGCTGCTGTTGCTACTATATATAGGTACAACTACCTGTAGTTTATCGAATGCTTACATCTATTATCAACAATCAACTACTCTCATTCGTCCCAGAGTTCCCAGTCTTCCTCTTCCTTGGTGAGGAAATCGCCCTCTTCATCGAGGGTATCGGTGCTGTATAGCTTCATGCTATTTGCGATGGGCGACACCTGCGCTATCTTTACTACCGTCACCTGCGGTTGCATATATGACTTTTTCATATTCTTTGAACTTAAATGTTATCTATTCTTTCACACGAATGATCCATAAATGAAACCATGAATATATCACGAATTTATGGATAATTTATGACTTAATTCATGGATAATTCGTGTGAAAAGTTTCTTGTTTACTTCACGAGCACCTTGCGGCCGTTCACAATATTGATACCCTTCTGCAGGCGGTTCATCTTCTGGCCAGCGAGGTTGAAGATTTCACCACTTACATCTTCCATCTTACTTCTAACATCATTTAAGCCTGTGGGCACATCTTCGAAGTCGAAGCTGAGGAACTCCTTAACACTAAGGCTACTGCCCTCGCCAACGATGAGATAAGCCTTTCCGGCAGGAACTTTTACACCGTTGCCCACGAGATAGAATCCTACGCCATTTGACTTATTGCCAAGGCTATAAATGGTGGAACCATCGCCTACCGTGCTGCCCGTTGAAGCTTGGAGCTTGTTGCCTGTAACATCTTCAGGTTCCGTTTCGATGGTGGGCAGCGCGTATGTGCCTGCATCACCCTCAAGGACCACCGCTGTACCTTCAGGCACAGAAGCCTTCGCTGTCAAGGTTACTGACGTCGCGTCCTTGGGAGTAACGATGTAAGCGGTAACCCCTGCGGGGAACGAGATATCGTGCTTTGCCACATAAGTGGTGAAACGAGCAGAGCTAATCGTAACGGTCTCGGCTAGGGTAACTGTGATAGAAGCGATGCGACACTGTCCAGCATCAAAAGTGAATGTAACAGAGTTCGCACTTCCTGTCCAACTTTTTGAGGAGTATGTTCCAGTGCTTGCTGTAGGACTATCATTCCAAGTTTTATCTGATGAAGGTTCTGTGAATGTAATATTTTTAATCACATACCCCATGGGCGCAACAATCACCATATTACTATATTTATACATCCTCACATGGGCCGTATTGGCAACCAAATCAATAGCTGAGGATCCCTTATTGGTTGTAACAGACACATTTTTGACAGTTGCGGTTTTTCCATTAGGGGTTGTTGACCCTAATGTCGTGCTGTTAAGTGCGATCTCTACTTCCACATCCTGCGGTGTCGTATCAATCAAGTTGAGTTCATAGGTATTTTGACAAGCCTCATACTCGTCATTACCTGCAAAAGCTACAGTAATGGTGGTCGAACCAGCTTTAACAAATGTAATTATACCATCTTCATCAACGGTTGCAACAGATGTCGTTCCACTTGTATAAGTAATAGTAGGCTGAGGTGAAAGAGCCACATCATTGTATTTTACCGTTCCTTCAATTAAGCCCTCAGATGCAGTCTTAAGATCCTTTCCATCTTCAAAGAGCGTTTCAATAGCCATCGTTGTGGCTTTTTTGGTCACGCTAACATTTACCACAGCCTCGGCATTCTTGTAATTATCACTACCTGTTGCACTGAAAGTAACGGTGTAGTCGCCAGCTTGGCTTGCCGTGAAAGTGCAAACCTTTGTGGAGCTGTTGTAAGATATAGGCATATGTGTGCCGTCACTGCTGGTGGCTGTGATGCTGCCATCATGATTCGTAGTAAGTGTCACTGAACCTTCTACATTCACATTCAAATCAACGGCATAAGAAGAGAGGGAGAATGTAGGTGTTGTACGAGAGTCATAGGTGTATGTGGCGCTGCTGACATCACTCGTCAAACCATCCTTTACCGCGATAGCTTTCACGGTTGTGGTAGCTGCGGAGATGGCAACCTTCGTGGAATATTCAGAACTGCCTGTTGTGGGCGTGCTACCATTCGTTGTATAGTAGATAGTAGCATCAGCTGTCTCGGTGCTGAGATGCAGGTCAAAGGCTTCATCGAAAACACCTTCAGCCACATCAAAGGTGGGCACTGCGGGACGATTCATCGTGTAAGTCGCACTCGAAACAGCACTCTCGACGCCATCATAAATAGCAATAGCCTTGATGGTCTGTGTCTCCGTTACGGAGATTGCGCTACTATAAGCGGTACTACCGCTTGTAGGCGTGTCACCATTGGTTGTATAATAGATGGTAGCTCCGTCTGTGTCACTCGCAAGTTCCACGCTCTTCGCCTCACTATATTCTCCCCCCGCAACAGAGAAGGTGGGAGAAGCAGTCTTTGCGACATAGACTTTAATAAGAGAAGCTCTGGTTTGACCATTAGAAGCCTTGAATGTGACTGAAGTAACGCTTCCTGTCCACACCCCATTTGGACTGGAAGAAGTATCCAAGGTTCCCGTGTTTGCTGTCATATTGCTGATAGCATAACTACTGACACCAGTAAACTCTATCTTCTTAATCTTGCCATTGGTGGCTGAGAAAGTAGTCGAACTATTCTTATAGAATTTGAAGACACCATTTTCAGTTACACTCGTGGTAAATGACACTCCATTCTTATCAAGGGATGATCCCGTATCACTTGTTGCATCAAACGTTACCACATCGCCCACAAACACCGTATATGCCTTTGTTGCTACATCGCTACAAGTGCCTGCACCGTCGTAAGCGACAGCCTTGATAGTTTGCGCGGCGTTAATAGTGATAGCAGAAGTATACACGGTACCCACAGAGGCCGTAGGCTCAGTGGAGCCATCTGTCGTATAACGGATAGTGGTTCCTTCTTCGGCAGAAAGCGTGAGCGAAGCACCCTTAGACACCATGCCTGCATCTAATGAGAACACTGGTGCCGCAGGAGCTTTGAGCGTATAAGCAGCGCTTCCTATAAGGCTGGGATTACCGCCTGCATCGTAGGCGATAGCCTTTATGGTTCCATCAGCTGTAATCGTAGGTTTGTTCTCGGGGTCATACTCCGTGCTTGTATTACCTGGGGTATCACCATTTGTTGTGTAGTAGATGGTCGTACCCGCATCCGAAGACAGCGTTATCTTCGTGCCATAATACACAGAGCCTGCAGCCGGACTGAATGTAGGAGTCTCGGGGGCAGCCACGGTATAGTCTGCACTCGCAACTTCACTGTCTGACAAATCGCCCGTTTCATCAATAGCTATCGCCTTAATGGTTACAGTTCCAGTTACTTTTGGCTTGTTCTCAGGGTCGTATTCCGTACTGCTAGCGGTCGGCGTCGAATTATTTGTTGTATAATAAATTGTAGCGCCTTCGGTTTCACAACTCAAGGTTATTTCTGAGTTATAGGGCACCGCACCGCCTGCAAGGGAGAAGGTTGGGGTCGCAACTTGGCTACCACCACCAGAAGTGTAAGTCACAGCAATACTCTTTACGTAAAGAGCTTTGGCTGCTTTGCTCGGTTTAGTAAGTGTTACTACAATTTCACCAGAAGCAGAGCCAGTAAAAGTATAATTCGTAGCTGATGAAGAAACAGATTGTCCTTGTGTGCCGAACGAACTACCTCCTACAGTTACATTTAATGACGCTGAAACACCACTTGCAGCAGATGCATTGACAACAATTTGTGATATCGTTCCGCTTATTCCAGACGTCGTAAGCGTAATATACTTTACTTGTGCACTGCTTGTGCCATAGTGAATACCCTTTGTATCATCAAAAATAGACTCCGTGCCATCAGAAGCCACAGTCCATGAGGCACCATCATCTGCCGTGCCAGAACCATTACATTTAGCTGTAAATGTTAGAGTACTAGTGTCGGCCCACGCCGTACTGCTGCCTATTCCGAGCAGTACCGCGAGCAATGTCAGCAGCCTCAAGCTGCTGAGCTTGTGTAATAAATGTTTCATTGTGAATTTGTTTTTAGTTAAAGTGATGTTTTGCGAGCAAAGTTAGCGGTTTTTTGTCTGCTGTGCAAGGTTTTTCTCATCTCTTTATCGCGTAAAGGCCATTTTTTGTTTCAGATTAACTGCCAAGCAGCAAAGAAGGAACTTAAATCGGAATGAAATCTACATCTTTTATCACGGAAATATACGGAAAAGCACAGAAAATATACGACCACGGATTACGCGGCGCGTAATCCGTGGTCGAAAAGAAGTATGTTAGTTGTTAATAGGTGTGTGAGCTGGATTCGAGTTCCTCGCGGGTGAGCTTCTTGCGGTCGATGGCGCGCCAGGCATAGATGATGTAGGCGAGGACGAAGGGCACGAGGAGGGAGACATAGAACATCGTGCGGAGGGTGAACTCGCTGCTGCAGGAGTTCTGCATGGTGAGCGATGACTGCAGGTCGGCGGTGGAAGGGTAGTAGGCGGTGTTGTTCCAGGCGGAGCAGAGCAGCAAGGCGAGGACGGTGAGGACGGTGCCGATGCCGGCAGGCCAAATACCCTTGTTTAATTGAGAATTGAAAATTGAGAATTGAGAATTGGGGCCGAAGATCTCGATGGCGATGCCGTAAAGAACAAGGAGGACGCCAATGAGGAGGATGACGAGGAGGTACCACATATCGAGCAGGTTGTGCAGGTACTTGTAGGGCTCCATGAAGATGACACCCGTGGCGGGGTCGTAGGCGTAGCCGTCCTTCAGCAGCAGGTGAACGAGATAGGCCCCGAAGAGGATGACGAAAGGCACGGCGGCACCGATGAGGCGCACACTGCCGCGGCTGCGGATGTCCTCGTCATCGACATTGTTCATGATGTAGAGGATGCCCAGCGTGCGTGCCAGGAAGACAACGGCAAAGCCCAGCACCAGCACCCACGGGTTGAGGAGGGCGTCGAGACCGTGGGAGGCGTTGGCCCAGTGGCTTATGACGAGAGACCCACCCCCGACCCCTCCCGTGAGGGAGGGGAGACCTATAAGGTTGCCTTTCTCAACAATGAAGTTGGAGCCTTCGAAGAAGGTGGCGACGGCACCGCCGAGGAGCAGCGGGCCGAGGATGCCATTGAGGGTGAGGAAGAACTGGAAGGTCTTGGGGCCGAGGAAGTTGCCGAGCTTGTTCTGGAACTCGTAGCTCACGGCCTGCAGGACGAAGGTGAACAGGATGAGCATCCACAGCCAGTAGGCACCGCCGAAGCTGGTGCTGTAGAACAGGGGATAAGAGGCGAAGAAGGCGCCGCCGAAGGTGACGAGGGTGGTGAACGTGAACTCCCACTTGCGACCGGTGGAGTTATAGATGAGGCGGCGGCCCTGCTCCGTGTAGCCGAGGCTACCGGCTACGGAGTTGGCGCCCTGCACGAAGAGCAGGAACACGAGGATGGCACCGAGCAGTGCGACAACGAAGCACCAGTAGTGCTGGAGAAAGAAATAAGACAGACCCCCTCCCTGCTCCCCCTCAAGGGGGAGGGCGGTTTGTAACAGACTGATGAGAGAACTATGAGTAATCATGATTTATCAAGTTGAATATTAGTAGTATAGGTAAACTTCTCTTGAGAGGTAACTACTTTCCCCCTTGAGGGGGAGCGGGGTGGGGGGCTGTCCCCCTCTTGATTTGCTTGAGCATAATATTGATTTCTACCGCCAGCATGGTGGTGAAGAGGGCGAGGAAGAGCCAGAAGGTGGTGGCGACGGCGCTGGAGCCGATGTCCGAGACGGAGGCCCCCACGGGCAGCATGTCCTGAATGGTCCAGGGCTGACGGCCGAACTCAGCCACCAGCCAGCCGCTCTCGGAGCAGATGTAGGCGCAGGGGACGAGGAGGATGGCCAGCCATAGGAGCCAGGCAGGGAAGGACCCCCTCCCGACCTCCCCCGTAATGGGGAGGAGTTCCCCTCCCTCACGGGAGGGGTTAGGGGTGGGTCTTTTTTTGCGCCAGTCGAAGAACAGGATGACGGCGAAGAAGAGGATGAACAAGCCGCCGAAGCCGACCATCACGCGGAAGGCCCAGAAGTTGACGGCCACAGGCGGCACGAGCTCTGCCTCGTCCTTGATGAAGCCGTAGCCAAAGTAGGGCATGTTGGAATTGATAATGGACAATTGAGAATTGACAATGGAGGCATCGGCGCCTTCGGCTTTGGCCTTGCGGTAGGCGGCGAGGGCAGCGATGGCAGCGCGACCGCGCTCCATCTTCTCCTGTGCGCTGGGTTCGACGGTGCCGTCCTCGCGCGTGTACCCTTTTAAGATGTCATTGATGCCGGGCACGAAGCCGTTGAAGTCGTTGGTGGCCATGAAGGAGAGGGCGTAGGGCACCTCGATGCCCTCGACGATCTTGAGGCCCTGAGCGGTGCCGCCGTCGTAGAGCGCCTCCATCGCCGCGAGTTTCATGGGCTGCACGGCGGCTACGGTCTGTGCCGACTTATGGCCTGTGGCGCCTGCCAGCACGCTGGCGAGGAGTCCCACGATGGCTGCGATAGGGATGCTCTTCAGCGCCATCTCACGCTCGGCCTCGCGACGCTTGAGGAGATACCAACCCGAGACCGCCACCACGAACACGGCACCCACAATCCACGATGAAATGGCCGTGTGGCAGAACTTGTCGATGGCGAAGGGCGAGAGGGCCACGTCGGCGAAGGAGGTCATCTCGTTGCGCATCGTATCGGGATTGAACTCGCAGCCCACAGGGTATTGCATCCATGAGTTGGCCACGAGGATCCACCACGCTGAGATGGTGGCACCGAGCCAAGTGAGCCATGTGGAGGCAAGGTGGAAGCCGCGCGACACCTTCTCCCAGCCGAAGTACATGACGGCCACGAAGGTGCTCTCCATGAAGAACGCCACGATGCCCTCGATGGCCAGCGGCGCGCCAAAGATGTCACCCACAAACCACGAGTAGTTCGACCAGTTCGTGCCGAACTCGAATTCCAGGATGATGCCCGTGGCAACGCCCATGGCGAAATTGATGCCGAACAGACGCTGCCAGAACTGCGCCGTCTTGCGCCAGAAGGCATCGCCCGTGCGGTAGTACTTGGTTTCCATGATGGACATGATGAGTCCCAGTCCCAACGTCAATGGGACAAAGAGCCAGTGGTAGATGGCTGTCAGCGCAAACTGGGCGCGTGCCCAGTCGATGGCAGAGAGGAGACCCCCTCCCTGCTCCCCCCCAAGGGGGAGAGATGTTAGTAATAGGCTAAGCATAGGTTATTAGTTTATAGTTTAAGAGTTCAAAGGGTCTAAGGGTTCAATTGTCCCCCTTGGGGGACCATAGGGGGCTTTTCAATTCCTCTTTTACAAATTTCTCCTGCTACGAAGTCGGGTTCATGGCCTTTCTCGGCGTGTTGGCCGATGAAATCGGGAAAAAAGAAGAGTTTCAGGACGAGGAAGATGACGAACAGCTTGATGGCAATGATGAGCCAGAGCGTGCGCCCCAGCGTCATGTTACGGAATCCATCGTAGTAGAGATGGAACGCCTTATGCCAGAAACTCTCGTGCGTCGTCATGAGGTTGGAGGGTGTTAGTATATTGTTGCAGCAGTTGGGTGATACCTTTGCGGATGCTGAGGAGCCCGAAGTCCTCGGGGTGTATGTCCTCGGGGCGTAGCCAAAGGAGCTCGCCGGCATCGTCGGCAGCGCGTGCTCCCTCGTAGCTGTTGACGCGGCAGCGGTAGAACATGTCCATCGTGTGTACCGTGAAGCCCGAATAGACATACTGGTTAGGGATGGAGAACAGGAACTCCACGGCAGCGACATCAAGGCCCGTCTCCTCCTTCACCTCGCGCATCACGCCCTCCTCGCTGGTTTCGTAGAGGTCCGAGAATCCACCCGGCAAGTCCAAGGTGCCCTTGGCAGGCTCCTTGGCACGACGCACACACAGCCACTCTACAGACCCACCCCCGACCCCTCCCGTGAGGGAGGAGAGTGGCTGGCGCATGGGGCGTTCTATGAGGGCGACGGTGGCGGCGGAGGGGTTGATATAGTAGGTGAAGCCGCACGCCTCGCAGTGCTTCGACTTGCCGTTGTGCGGCACGAAGCGCTCAGAGCCGCACTTGGGACAGAAACGGAAGAGGGACAGAGGATGCATTGGAAATTGAAAATTGACAGTTGAAAATGGACAATGGAGGGTTGAGGGTTGATGATTGATGAGTGATGATTGATGATTGATGATTGATGAGTGATGATTGATGATTGATGATTGATGAATATCTTTAATCTTTAATCTCTAATCTTTAATCTCTAATCTTTAATCTTTAATCCTTAATCTTTAATCTTTAATCCTTAATCTTTAATCTCGTCTATCAGACGATGCGCGTGGCCCCATTTCTCCATGAGCCAGAGGACGAAGCGGATATCGACGCCGATGCAGCGCTGCAGGGCGCTGTCGAAGGAGATGTCGGAGCTGAGGGCGTCCCAGTTGCCGTCGAAGGCGAGGCCGATGAGCTCGCCGCGGCCGTTGAACATCGGGCTGCCGCTGTTGCCGCCCGTGATGTCGTTGGTAGTGAGGAAGCAGAGGGGCAGCTGGTGCGTGGTGGCGTCGGCATAGCGACCATAGTCGCCGTTCTTCAGCAGCGTCAGCACCTCAGCCTGCACGCGGTAGTCAGGGTTCGCACTCCCCTTCTCTATCTTCTCGATGAGCGAAGGCATGGTGGTGAGATAGTCGTGGTGGGTGCCGGCATTCGTGTAGTCGCTGACGATGCCATAGCTCATGCGCTGTGTGAAGTTGGCATCGCTGTAGTGTGGCGCGTCCTGCTCCATCTCCAGCACGGCCTGCGTGAGCAGGTCCTCGTTGTAGCGGATGACGGGACCGGTGGCGTCGGTCGCCTTACGAATCATCTGCTTGTTCATGCGTAGGATATCTATCATCATCTTCTCGGCGGGGTCTTTCAGAAAGTCATCCTTGTCCAACACGGAGTCCGTGGCGAGGACGTCGGCCAGCTCCTTGTCCGAGAAATTGACGGTGGCCTTCTTCTTCACCTTCATGCGGTTCCACTGTTCCAGCGAGGTCAGCTGAGACTGCTGGAAAATGTCATGAGCGAAGCTGCGGTAGTCACCGTGATATTTCTTGCGAATATCCTTGTAGAAGGCAGGCAGGTACTTGCTCTTCACCTGCTTGGCGTAGTTCTCCAGCAGCGCCGCCATCACCTCCTCATCTACGCGTGGGTCATAGTCCTTATAGAGCTGTGCGATGGCCTCATCCGTCTTCTGACGCGCCTCGCGGTTCACGGCGTTGTAGTAGGCGTAGGCCGCATTGGCGATGCCGAGGATCTCGATGCCGCGCAGGAAGGTCTCCGACATGAAGCCCTGGGCGTAGCGGGCCTCGTGGCGCTGTCGGTAGTTTTTCTTCAGGGTCGGGAACATCGCGGCGAAGCGCTCCTTCAGCTGTTTGTCAGCGCTATACCAGCGGCGTATGTCCTGCTCACGCTTCTCTTTCTGGTCGATGATGCCGAGCCGTTTCACGGCCTCGTTCATGCCCATGGAGTTCTTCCAATAGTTCGATGAACTGGCGTATTTTGAAGCATATTTGATGTTGACAGCGCGGTCTGCGTTCATCCAACGCTTCCACACCTCCTGCTTCACGCCACGCACCTGTATGACGGGGATGTTCGAGACATTCACACGCTCGTCGATGCCGTAGCTGCTGAGGTAGCGGTTCGTGGAACCTGGGTAGCCGATGGTCATGCAGTAGTCGCCCTGTGTGTAGCCGTCAAGGCTTACACGTGCCCATCGCTTGGGGTGCAACGGCACATTCGTCTCGCTATACTCGGCGGGTTGTCCGAGCGAGTCGGCATAGATGCGGAAGACGCTGAAGTCCGCCGTCTGGCGAGGCCACATCCAATTGTCCGTGTCGCCGCCGAACTTACCCAGGGACTTGGGCACGGTGAAGACCAAACGGATGTCGGAATACTGGCGGTAGTAGTTCAGGTAATACACGGAGCCGCCGTAGAACGCCTTGCAATCGCAGGCGATGCCGGCGAGGCCTTCCTTCTCGGCTTGCACTTCCGCCCGTGCGGCGATGCTCGTCAACAGCCCGCCAATGTAGTCGTTGTAGATCTCCGCCTTCTGCTGTGGCTTCAGCTTCTTGCCCTTGCTGGCGTAGATGCTGTCCAGCTCGTGGTTCACCTGTGCCGTGACATCCTCCGTGCGTTGCCAGATGCGCACGAAGATATCCTTGGCGGGGCGCTCCTCGGCATACGATTGTGCCACGAAGCCGTTCTGCAGGATGTCATCCTCCGGGGTGGAGAGCTGCTGGATTGCGCGCAGGCCGCAGTGGTGGTTAGTGAACAGCAGGCCGTCGCCCGATACGATGACGCCCGAGCAATAGCCCGAGAAGTTCACTACGCAGTCCTTGAGCGAGGTACCGTCCTCACCGTAGAGCTCGGCATCAGTGAGCTGCAGGCCCAG
This sequence comes from uncultured Prevotellaceae bacterium, assembly GCA_946415705.1. Lineage (GTDB taxonomy): Bacteria > Bacteroidota > Bacteroidia > Bacteroidales > Bacteroidaceae > Physcousia. The sequence goes on along the minus strand of CAMKTN010000019.1, from coordinate 12,094 downwards.
GCTGCGTGCTGCCGCCATCGCCTTAGGGTCCGTATGCCCCACGAGCCACATTCCCTCGTCGGCAAGAGCGGGGGAGGCAAGGGAGAGGAGAAAGAATAGAAGGAGCCAAGGGCCTCTATAGAGACTATAGACACTATAGATGCTATAGATACTATAGTTGCTATAGCTGCTATAGACCTTTTTATGGGAACTGTTAGCTGTCATCATCTTTAATCTTTAATCCTTAATCTTTAATCCTTAATCCTTAATCTTTAATCTTTAATCCTTAATCTTTAAATACTTGGTATGCTCATGCCGTTGATGTTGCGATAGAGCTCCAGGGCATAGACGTCGGTCATGCCGGAGATGTAGTCGAGGACGGCCATGAGGCGGTCGTAGAGGCGCGGGTCGCGAAGCTGATACTGGCGTGAGACGCGGTTGAGGAGGAGCTGCGAATAGGCGCGGTCGGGGTGCATGGCGGCCTCCACCATCTCATGCACGAGGGAGGTCATGACGCGGAAACCGGCCAGCTCGATATCTACAACATCTTTGCTGTGGTAGATGTGTTGAAAGCTGGTCTGCACGCAGTGCTCATAAGCCTTCCGGGGCGTGTCGGCGATATGCTGGATGAGGGAACCCTGGAAGGTGCCGTTGAGGATGTCCTGCTCGTGCTCCACGAAAGTGCGCACACACTCGCCCTCCAGTTCGTTGATGACGCAGGAGCGGAGATAGACCACCTGCTCGTTGACATCGTGGACATCCAACTGCTGCAGGTTCTGCACGATTTCATCGCGCCGCGAGGGCTGAAAGTACGAGAGGAGCAGCTCCTTGACATCGGCGGTGGGGAGGATCTTCAGCTTGTGCGCATCCTCGATGTCCATGATCTCATAGCAGATGTCATCGGCGGCCTCCACGAGGTATGCCAAGGGGAAACGCACATAGCGGAGAGCGTCGGGGGTATCGTCGAGGCACAGGATGCCCAGCTCGTGGGCGATGCGCTGATAGTCCTCGCGCTCGGCATCGAAGAAGCCGAACTTCTGATGGGTGCCTGCCAAGTCGCTGGAGAACGGATATTTGACGATGCTGGCCAGCGTGCTGTAGGTCATCACGAAGCCACCCGGCCTACGGCCGTTGAAATGGTGGGTGAGGAGGCGAAAGGCGTTGGCGTTGCCGTCGAAGTGGGTGAGGTCGTTCCACTGTGTGGGTGTCAGGTGGTCGCCGCTGTCGGAGTCTGTATAGGTCTGTAGCCAGCGTCCGTCGCCCTCGCTGAAGTAGGTGGCGATGGCCCGTTCTCCCGAGTGGCCGAAGGGCGGATTGCCGAGGTCGTGGGCCAAGCAGGCGGCACTCACGATGCTGCCCATCTCGCTGAGGTGCGTGTCGGCCAGTTCGGGATGGCGCTCTAAGAGAAGGCGCGCACTGTCGTTGCCCAAGGAGCGTCCCACGCTGGAGACCTCCAGGCTGTGTGTGAGACGATTGTGCACGAAGATGCTGCCCGGAAGCGGGAACACCTGGGTTTTATTTTGAAGGCGGCGAAAGGGAGCCGAGAAGATGAGACGGTCGTAGTCGCGCTGAAACTCAGTGCGGTCGTCGCGGTGCTGTTTCTGGCTCTCCAGTCCAAGCCGTTTGGTGCTGAGTAGTTGGGACCAGTTCAAATTTCGTTTAAAGTTTAAGTTTTAACGTTGAGGGTTTCTGGGTGCAAAAGTAAGGTTTTTAGTTGATAGTTGACCCTTGACAGTTGAAAAAGTGAGGGCAGAGCGTAAAAAATGAAGTATGAACCATCAAATATCCGATAAAAAAGCATAAACAAACCTTAATCTTTAATCTTTAATCTTTAATCTTTCAACTAAAATCCCTACCTTTGCCCCCGAAATAAGGAATACGAATATGCAAGTACCCATTATTAACCGTTCGCATCACGCCCTTCCGGCGTATGCTACTCCTTTGTCCGCAGGGGTGGATCTGCGGGCGAACCTCAATGAGCCCATTGTGTTGGCGCCCATGCAGCGCGTGCTCGTGCCCACGGGTCTCTTCATCGCTCTGCCCGCAGGAGTGGAGGCGCAAGTGCGGCCGCGCAGCGGTCTCGCCATCAAGCACGGCATCACCGTCCTGAACTCGCCCGGCACCATCGATGCGGACTACCGCGGTGAGATCTGCGTGATTCTTGCGAACCTTTCTACTGAGCCATTCACCATCAACGATGGCGAGCGCATCGCACAAATGGTCATTGCCCGCCACGAGCAGGCTGAGTGGCTGCCGACGGATACGCTGGACGAAACGGAGCGCGGTGCCGGTGGGTTTGGACATAGTGGGAGAAATTGAGAATTGAAAATTGAAAATTGAGAATTGAAAATTGAGAATTGAAAGAGAGAAATTCCCATAAAGCGTATTGGCCCTATGAGTCTCATAGGCCCTATGTTTTGTACCGCTATTTTTCATTTTTCATTCTTTCATTGTTCACTCTTCACTGCATGCTCTCCTGTGGTTCTGCCAAGCAGGCGGCGAAGACGGTGACGGCAGCGCGGACGACGGTGTATCGTACGCTGTCGGACGAGGCCTATGCAGGCCTGTCGGAACCTGACCGCCTGCGCCTAGACTACTTCTATCAAGAGGCCTGCAAGCAGAAGATACTTGGTAACCATGTGGCGGCTTACGACCTCTACCGTCACTGCCTGGACATCTGCCCGTCGGCGCCCGAGGTACTGTTCGACTTGGCGCTCTATCAGACATCCTTGCGCGAAGACTCCCTGGCGTTGCAGCATTTGGTGCGTGCCGCGGAGCTGGATCCCGAGAATACGCATTATAAGGAGTCTCTGGCAGGCTTCTACCTGGACCGCAACCGCCAGGTGGAGGCACTGACGGAACTGGAGGATCTGGCACGCTTGTCGCCGCGTCGCTCCGATGTGCTGGGACACCTCACACAACTCTACGTGGCGCTGAACCGCCCTGCCGATGCCATCCGCACGCTGGACCGCATCGAAGTGCTGGAGGGTAAGATGGCGAATGTGAGCTATCAGAAGTTCGCGCTCTATATGCAGCTGAAGCAGGAGAAGAAAGCCTTCGGCGAGCTGGAGGCCCTGTGTCGCGAATATCCCCATGAGATGAGCTACCGCCTGGCCATCGGCAACCAACTGCTGCAGGCGGAACGCATCAGTGAGGCGCAGAAGGTGTATGACCAAGTGCGGAAGATAGACCCCGACAATGCCAGCCTGAAGCTGTCGATGCTGGAGCTGTACCGCCGGACGGGCAAGGATTCCTTGTTCACGGCCATGCAGGACTCGCTGATGTATAGCGACAAGACCGACCCCGAGATGCGTGTGGCGCTGGTGCGTGATTTCGTGACGGAGCACATGAAGGAGGACAGCCTCGGACAGCAGCGCGTGGAGCACACCTTTGCCCGTCTGGATTCCCTCTACCCCAAGGACCTGTCGCTCCTGCAGCTGCGTGCAGCCTATCTGGCGACCTATTATAAAAGCAACGATAGCGCCTTCGTGGCGGTGATGGATCGCGTCATCGACTTGGAGCCGGAGAACACGCAGGCGCTGTTCTATCTCATTCAATACTACGGTCAGCATAAGGACTTCGTGCGTCTGGAATCCTTGTGTCGCCGCGGCGTCCTCACACATCCCGAGGAACTCATCTGCCACTACTACCTGGGCGTGGCCTGCTACCAGCAGGACAAGAAGGCGGAGGCCCTTCAGGCCTTCAGCGAGGGTATCGTGCAGAAGACGCCCGAGAGCCGACCGGGCATGGTCGCGGACCTGTACAGCATCGTCGGCGACCTGCTGCATGAGATGGGGCGCAAGGAGGAGTCCTATGCTGCCTATGACTCGTGCCTCGTCTATCAGGACGATAACGCCAGCTGCCTGAACAACTATGCCTACTTCCTCTCGTTGGAGGAGTCGCAGCTGGACCGTGCCGAGGAGATGAGCTACCGCGCCATCCGTCTGGAGCCCCAGAACCGCACCTTCCTGGACACCTACGCGTGGATCCTATTTATGAAGGGGCGCTACGGCGAGGCACAGGCTTATATGGACCGCGTATGTCCGCCCGACTCCGCAGACTCGGTGTTGCTGGCCGACCCGCAGGTGGGAGGCGTCGTACTCGAACATGCGGGGGACATCGCCTGGATGAATGGCCTGCCGGAGCAGGCGCTCCGCTTCTGGCTGCTGGCCAAGCAAGCTGGCGGCGACGGCCTCTCGGCGGTGCTGTCGAAGAAGATTAAGTTGAAGAAATTCTTGAAGGAATAACTCGTTATAACGAAATAACGTGATAACGTAATAACGAAGAAGAAAAATGAAGCAATTTCAAAAATACAGTTGGCTGGTGCTGCTCGCGCTGACAATGGTTATGGCGGGCTGCCGCTCCAGCAAGAAGGCCGTACAAGCAGACAATGAGACGGCCATTGGGCAGACCGCAGATGGTGCCGCCGTGACGACTGTCACGTCCGGCGATGACGCTGCTGTCAGCTACGTCAAAGCCAGCAAGCTCTCTACGCAGGCGATGACGAAGGTCCTCACCAACCAGCAGGCAGCACGCGGCATTCGCGCGAAGGTCAACGTCACGTTGGAATCGGGCTCGCGCCTCTCGGCCAGCGGTTCGCTGAAGATGAAGCGCGATGAAATCATACAGATCACCCTCACGGCCATCCTCGGCATCGAGGTGGGACGGTTGGAGTTGACGCCCGAGTTCCTGCTGATACAGGACCGCATGAACCATCAGTACGTGAAAGCCGTGTGGGATGGCGTGCCGCAGCTGCGCGATGCCGGCATCAACTTCTACACGTTCCAAGCCCTGTTCTGGGATGAGCTCTTCGTGCCCGGGCAGTCTGTAGCGCCACAGGCCAGCGACTTCGACACGGAGAAACGCAGCGGTGACTATGTCATGACACCCATACTGCGCACTACTGATGCCGCCACGATGGCGGTGAAGTTCCTCGTGGAGGCCTCGTCGGGCTTGGTGAAGCAGGCCTCCGTGGTGCCGGCCTCCACGTCGGCAGGTCTCAGCATCGACTGGACCTACAGCGATTGGACCTCGCTCGCCTCTACGCCCTTCCCCTCCAAGATGCGAATGACGCTGAACTCCAGTACGGGCAGCACGGTGGCGCAGTTTGCCTTCTCCAACCTGCGCGTGGATGAGTCGATGGGCGATATCCACACGACCATTGATGAGAACCGCTATACGCACGTGAGCATCTACAAGCTTTTCAACAAACTCACAAGATAAGGAAGATCCCGATGAAGCGTTTTGTTTCGATATGTCTCTGTCTGCTTGTTGCCACTGCCATGATGGCAGACAGCAAAAAGGTGAAGGAACTGAAGAGTCAGCGTTCCCAGATGGAACGCGGCATCCAGCGGAAGCAGCAGGAACTGACACGCACGAAGCAGAATGCCGTGAAGAAGGAGCAAACCGTCGATTTCATCGAAGATCAGCTGCAGAGCCGCCTCACGTATATCCACACCTTGGAATGTGACATCGACACGCTCGACAACCGCATTGCCGTGCTGCAGGCGGAGTATAAGATGCTGACGGAGCAGCTGGAGATGCGCAAGCAGAAGTATATCCAGAGCCTGCGTTCAGGGCGCTACTCCGAGAACTTGCGCAATCCCGCGTTGTTCATCCTCTCGGCAGAGTCGTTTCCGCAGTTGTACCGCCGTATGCGCTATGCGCGTGAGTTTGCCGCACTACAGAAACGCCTGGGCATACAGGTCATCGAGCAACAGAACCTCGTGCGCGACAAGCAGAACCAGCTCCTGGATGCCAAGCAGGAGAAGACCAGCACGATGCGCGAGGTCATCCGTCAGCGCAAGCAGCTGGCCACCCAGCACTCCATCGTGAAGACCAATGCCGAGCAGCTGCGTAAGCGCCAGAAGCAGATTGAGAAGGAGGTGGCCGAGCAACAGAAGCAGCTGAATGCCCTCAACCAGAAGATCGACCGTCTGATACAGATAGAAATAGAACAGGCGCGCAAGCGTGCCGAGGCGGAAGCCCGCAAGAAACGTGAGGCAGAGGGGCGTGCCCGCGCCGCTAAGAAGCCGCAGACCGCCAAGGGTGGCAGCAAGACGCAAACCGAGAAGAAGAGTGCGCCGCCCAGCAAGTGGCTCACGACCGAGGACCAGAAGCTGAACGGCAACCTGGAGCAGAACAAAGGCCGTTTGCCGGTGCCCATCACCGGGCCCTACCGCATCGACCGCCGCTTCGGACTGACACACGTCACCTCATCGGTGGTGCTGGACAACAAGGGCGTTAATTATCAAGGACAGGCGGGTGCGCATGCGCGAGCCGTCTTCGATGGTGAGGTGTCGGCGGTGTTCCAGTTGGGCAGCCTCCGGAATGTGCTCGTGCGCCACGGCTCTTATATCTCCGTCTATTGCAACCTGTCCTCCACTATCGTCACGCGCGGTCAGAAGGTGAAAGCGCGCGACATCTTAGGCACGGTAGCGCCCGACGATAAGGGTAACTTTATTCTCCACTTCCAGCTTCGCAAGGAGACCGCCAAACTCAATCCCGAACAATGGATTGGGCGTTAGCAGCTACAACCCTCGCGTAGAATCTGCTCGGCGCGTGCCACGCTTTCCGCTGTCGGCGGCTCCACGCCTTCGAGGCGATAGGGAATCCCCAGCTTTTGCCATTTGTATTTGCCCATCGTGTGATAGGGCAACACTTCGATGCGTTCGATATTGTGTAGCGTGCGCAGGAAGGCGTTGAGGGCTCGCAGCGACGGCTCGTCGTCGGTGTACCCGGGTACCAGCACGTGGCGAATCCACGTCTTGATGCCGAGCTCGGACAGGCGGCGCGCCAAGGCGAGGATGCCGGCGTTGTCCTGTCCTGTGAGGGCTTTGTGGCGGGCGGGGTCGATGTGCTTGATGTCGAGGAGGACGGTGTCGGTGGCGGCCAAGAGGCGGGAGATGTCGGCGGACAGACCGCCGACAACAGTGGGGGCGGGGTCGGTGGGGGTGGGGTCGGAGGGGGCGGGATAGAAGCCGCTGGTGTCGAGGCAGGTGTTGATGCCGCGGGCGTGGGCTTGTTCGAAGAGGTCTGCCACGGCTGGGGCTTGCAGCAGGGCTTCGCCGCCGCTAACGGTGATGCCGCCTTTCTCGCCCCAGTAGGCGCGGTAGCGCTCAGCGCGGTCCAGGATGTCTGCCGTCTCCCACAGCTCGCCGCCGTGGCAACTCCATGTGTCGGGGTTATGACAATAGGCACAGCGCATAGCGCAACCTTGCACAAAGGCAATAAAACGAACCCCCGGCCCGTCCACCGAGCCGAAGGACTCAAAAGAATGAATGCGGAGGCGTTGCGCCTCCGCATTCGTTCTGGAATTACATTCTTTCATGTGCTGAGCGGGCGATGACATCCTCCTGCTGCTCACGAGTGAGGTCGATGAACTTCACGGCGTAACCGCTGACGCGGATGGTGAAGTTGGCGTACTCGGGCTTCTCGGGGTGCTCCATCGCATCGAGCAGCTTATCGACGCCGAAGACGTTCACGTTCAGGTGGTGAGCACCCTTGGTGAAGTAGCCGTCCATCACATTGACGAGGGTGTTGGCACGCTCCTCATCGGTGCGACCCAGTGTGCTGGGCGCGATGGTCTGCGTGTTGGAGATACCATCGAGGGCATACTCGTAAGGAATCTTGGCCACGCTGTTCAGTGAGGCGAGGAGGCCGTTCTTCTCAGCGCCATAGCTGGGGTTGGCACCCGGTGACAGCGGTGCACCGGCGCGACGGCCGTCGGGCAGGTTACCCGTGTATTTACCATAGACCACGTTCGAGGTGATGGTAAGGATGGAGGTCGTGGGCTCAGCGTTGCGATAGGTGTGGTGACGCTTGATCTTGGCCAGGAAGGTCTTCAGCACCCAGATAGCCACCTCGTCGGCGCGATCATCGTCGTTGCCGTAGCGGGGGTAGTCACCCTCGGTGACGTAATCCACATTGAAGCCCGTCTCATCGCGGATAATCTTCACCTTAGCATACTTCACGGCGCAGATGCTGTCGATGACATGGCTGAAGCCAGCGATACCTGTGGCGAAGGTGCGGCGCACGTCGGTGTCGATGAGTGCCATCTCAGCGGCCTCGTAGAAGTACTTGTCGTGCATGTAGTGGATCAGGTTCAGCGTGTTCACATAGATGTCGGCCAGCCACTCCAGCATATCGCGGAAGCGAGGCTCCAGCTCCTCCCATGTCAGGTACTCGCTGGTGATGGGGCGGAACTTAGGACCGCACTGCTCGCGCGTCTTGGCATCCACGCCGCCGTTGATGGCGTAGAGCAGCGTCTTGGCCATATTGGCACGGGCACCGAAGAACTGCATCTCCTTACCCGTCTGTGTGGCGCTGACGCAGCAGCAGATGCTGTAGTCGTCGCCCCAGATGGGACGCATCACCTCGTCGTTCTCATACTGGATGGAGCTGGTCTTCACGGAGATCCAGGCGGCGTAGCGCTTGAAGGCCTCCGGCAGACGCGGCGAGTAGAGCACGGTGAGGTTGGGTTCGGGCGAAGGACCCATGTTGATGAGCGTGTTGAGGAAGCGGTAGCAGTTCTTGGTCACCTGGTGACGGCCGTCCTGACCGATACCGGCCACCTCGAGCGTTGCCCACACGGGGTCGCCGGAGAAGATCTCGTTGTAGGAGGGGATGCGGGCGAACTTCACCATGCGGAACTTCATGACCAGGTGGTCGATGAGCTCCTGTGCCTCCTGCTCCGTGAGGGTGCCTTCCTGCAGGTCGCGAGTGATATAAATATCGAGGAACGTGGAGACGCGGCCCACAGACATCGCGGCACCGTTCTGTGTCTTGATGGCGGCCAGGTAGCCGAAGTACAGCCACTGCACAGCCTCACGGGCGTTCTTGGCGGGCTGGCTGATATCGTAGCCGTAGATCTCGGCCATCTTCTTCATCTCCTTCAGCGCCTTGATCTGCATGGAGATTTCCTCACGCAGGCGAATGATATCCTCGCTCATCTGACGCTTACCGCAGTTGTACTTGTCGATCTCCTTCTGTTCGATGAGGAAGTCGATACCGTAGAGTGCCACGCGGCGGTAGTCGCCAACGATGCGGCCACGGCCGTAGGTGTCTGGCAGACCCGTGAGGATGTGGTTATGGCGCACACGCTTCATCTCGTCGGTGTAAGCGTCGAACACGCCGTCGTTGTGTGTCTTGCAGTACTTCGTGAAGATCTCATGCAGCTTGTCCGAGGGCTGGTAGCCGTAGGTGGTGCAGGCCTGCTCAGCCATGTGAATACCGCCATAGGGCATGAAGGCACGCTTCAGCGGCTTGTCGGTCTGCAGACCCACGATCTTCTCCAAATCCTTGGTGGCGGGGTCGATATAGCCGGGGCCGTAGGCTGTCATGCTGGAGACGACTTCCGTCTCCATGTCCAGCACGCCGCCCTTGGCGCGCTCGGCCTTCTGCAGTTCCTGCAGCTTGCCCCATAGGATATTGGTAGCTTCCGTGGGCCCCGTCAGGAAGCTCTCGTCGCCGTCGTACTGAGTGTAGTTGTTCTGGATAAAGTCGCGCACATTGACTTCGTCGAGCCACTTGACTCCCTTGAAGCCGCGCCATTCATTGCGAATTGCCATATTGAGGTAAGTTTTGAGGGTGATTAATTAATTTGCGGGGCAAAGGTACATAAATAAAATGAAATGTGAAGTATGAAAGCGTGAAAAATGAAAGGTCAGAAGGAAAAAGGACTTTTTAATCGAAAAGCGTCAGCTGCGTCTCGGGTAACAGACGGAATGTCATCCGGTGGTGCGGCGTCGCCCCATAGCGCGCGATGGCTTCGCGATGTGCCTTGGCAGGATAACCCATGTTCTTGTCCCAGCCATACTGCGGGAACTCCTGTGCCAACGCCTTCATGCGGTCGTCGCGGTAGGTCTTGGCCAGGATGCTGGCGGCAGCGATGTTCATGTATGTGGCATCACCCTTCACAATGGTGTCCGCCTTCACAATTTCCCCATTCCATCGGTACGGTTGCCATCGGTTGCCATCCACGAGGATGTGCTGCGGACGCACCTTCAGCTGGTCCAGTGCGCGCTGCATCGCCAGGATACTGCAACGCAGGATATTCATCTTGTCGATCTCCTGCGGGGAACACTCCGCCACCGCCCACGCCACCGCCTCGCGTTCGATGACCTCGCGTAGCTGGTAGCGCTGCCGCTCGCTGAGTTGCTTGGAGTCGTTGAGGACATCGTTCTTGAAGTCCGGCGGCAGGATGACCGCCGCTGCAAAGACCGGTCCGGCCAGACACCCACGCCCCGCCTCATCGCAGCCCGCCTCCACGAGCCCTTTCGTATGGTATAGCTTCAACATCTTCTGAAACAGCGAGGCTGTGTCGGTTGGGACACAGCCTCGCGCGTACATTATATTATAGGTTATTCTTCACGACGGGGACGCTCACCGCGTTCACCACGCTCGCCACGCTCGGGGCGCTCACGACGGGGACGGGGAGGACGCTCCACATAGCCTTCGGGCTTCGGCAGCAGGACACGGCGCGAGAGTTTGAACTTACCGGTCTTGGGATCGATGTCCAGCAGCTTCACGGTCATCTTGTCGCCCTCCTTGATGCCGGCTTCCTCGACGGTTTCGAGGCGCTTCCAGTCGATCTCGGAGATGTGCAGCAGGCCGTCCTTGCCCGGCATGAACTCTACGAAGCAACCGTAAGGCATAATCGAGCGTACGGTACCCTCATAGACCTCGCCCACCTCGGGCACTGCCACGATGGCGCGGATCTTAGCCAGTGCGGCGTTGATGCAGTCAGCGTTGGGACCGCTGACCTGTACCTTGCCCACACCGTCCTCTTCGTCGATGGTGATGGTGGCACCGGTGTCTTCCTGCATGCCCTGTATGATCTTTCCGCCCGGGCCAATGACAGCGCCGATGAACTCCTTCGGGATGATGATCTGCTCGATGCGGGGCACGTGGGGCTTCAGCTCGGGACGCGGCTCGGGCATACACTCCAGGATCTTGCCGAGGATGTGCTCGCGAGCCTGCTTGGCCTGCATGAGCGCCTTCTCGAGAATCTCATAGCTGAGACCGTCGCACTTGATATCCATCTGCGTAGCGGTCAGACCGTCCTTCGTACCGGTGGTCTTGAAGTCCATGTCGCCGAGGTGGTCCTCATCGCCGAGGATGTCTGAGAGTACAGCGTACTTCTCCTCGCCGGGGTTTTTGATGAGACCCATAGCGATACCGCTGACGGGTTTTTTAATGGGTACACCTGCGTCCATGAGGGCGAGCGTGCCGGCGCAGACGGTAGCCATGGAGCTGGAACCGTTGCTCTCCAGGATGTCGCTGACCACGCGGACGGTGTAGGGGTAGTCTGCAGGAATCTGACCCTTCAGGGCGCGCCATGCGAGGTGGCCGTGACCAATCTCACGACGGCCTACGCCGCGCTGAGCCTTGGCTTCACCTGTGGAGAAGGGCGGGAAGTTGTAGTGGAGCAGGAAGCGCATATAGCTGCGGTCGAGGACGTCATCGACGAGCTTCTCATCGAGCTTCGTGCCGAGGGTGACGGTCGAGAGAGACTGTGTCTCACCACGGGTGAAGATACTGCTTCCGTGAGGGCCGGGCAGGGGGCTGACCTCGCACCAGATGGGACGGATGTCCGTGGTGCCGCGACCGTCGAGGCGGATGCCTTCGTCGAGGATGCAACGGCGCATGGCGTCGCGCTCCACATCGTGGTAGTAGCGATCTACGAGGGCGTTCTTCTCTTCGAGCTCTGCGGGATCCATATCTGCGTGAGCCTCAGCATAGCGCACCTTGAAGTCCTCGCGGATCTGCTCGAAAGCCTCAGCGCGGGCGTGCTTCTCCAGGGCCTGCTTCGTGATGTCGTAGGCGGGCTGGTAGCACTCCTTGTTGACCTGCTCGCGCAGCTCCTCGTCGTTGACCTCGTGGCAGTATTCGCGCTTCACGTCCTTGCCCAGCTCCTTGGCCAGCTCCTTCTGCAGGCGGCACATGGGCTTGATGGCTTCGTGAGCGACCTTCAGGGCCTGGAGCAGATCCTGCTCACTGACCTCCTTCATCTCACCTTCCACCATCATGATGTTCTCTTCGGTGGCACCGACCATGATATCCATGTCGGCGTCCTTCATCTGCTCGAAGGTGGGATCCACGATGTACTCGCCAT
>CAMKTN010000018.1 GCA_946415705.1 uncultured Prevotellaceae bacterium | reverse complement strand
CTATGACGGAGGGATGCGGTTTGCGTAGGGCTCATAGGGTTTTCGGCAAAACTTTGTCTCGAAATGAACGGTTGCATGGAAGAACATGACCTTTCGCGGTGTCCCACTAGTGGGACACGATGGAAGGGCTATGTGCGTTGAGTGGATCACCATGGTGGTCCAGTAGGAAGACCTTGGTGCATTCGTTGTTCGGTCGCGATGGAACAACGAGAAGACCAAGGTCTTCGGGGCATAAGACCTAAGGGTTTCGGGCGAAAGGCTTAAGGGTTATGAGAAAAAGCCTTAAGGGTTTTGCGCTGAAGCCTTAAGGGTTATAATGGAAAAGGGGAGGGGGTTAGTCTTTGTCCTTGTCTTTGTCGCGGCCATCAATCTTGGACATCTTGTCGTTGGAGAGGTCGAAGGCATAATAGACTTTCTTGGGGCGCAGGACTTTCAGGAACTCAGGGTAGTAGCGCTTCTTGACTTCGAGTTCGGCGGCGTCGCATTCCATCTTGGCTTCGAGGAGCTGCGTGGCCTGGTTGTCGGTGAGGGTGCCTGCTTTCTCGGCGGCCTTGTACTTGTCTTTGAGGTCGTCGTACTTCTTGCCGGCTTCTTTCTTGTCCTTGAGGTATTGCATGAGGATGGGACTGAAGGCGGCCTCGGTCTTCTTGTCGAGGTTCAGGTTCTTGAGGGTGTAGGCGTGGCGCTTCTCAAGCTTGGAGGCGGCGAAGGTGGTGGGGATGCTGAGCAGCAGAGCTGCGGTGAGGAGGAGAAGGAACTTTTTCATTTTATAAAGAGTTTAATTGTTTTTGGATTCACGGAAAAACACGGAAATGAACGGAAATACACGGAAATCTAAATCAGGCTTTTATCTGAACTTAAATTGGTCTTAAGTCTGAACCTAAATCTTTTCCATTTACTTCTTTTTACTGGCTTTGTTGTTTTTGACAGGTTTGGGGTGAAAAGGTTTATTTTGGGGCGGACGTTTTTCTTCCTTGTACCAGAAGAAATACTGGCGCTGGGCGGCTTTCTCGGCGGGCGTGCGGGCTACGAAGACGGGCTGGAGGGTGTCGGGGTCGTAGCCGGTGGCGTACATCGTGGTGGCCGTGGTCATGGGTGTGGGGGTGAAGTCCTGCACTTGTTCGAGGCGGAAACCGAGGTGGCGCGTCTCGTCGGCCAATTGCGCCATGTCCTCCTCATGGCAGCCGGGGTGCGAGCTGATGAAGTAGGGGATGATCTGCTGGCGCAGGCCGCAGTCGCGGTTGATCTGGTCGAATTGCCGCTTGAAGTCGTAGAACAGGCGGAAGGAGGGCTTGCGCATGAGCGCCAGGACGCGGTCGCTGGTGTGCTCGGGGGCTACCTTGAGGCGGCCGCTGACGTGGCGGGTGATGAGCTCGCGCGTGTAGTCGCGGGCGGCGCGGTTGAGGGCTTCGTCGCGCCAGTCGTGGAGGAGCAGGTCGTAGCGCACACCGCTGCCGATGTAGCTGTGCCGAATGCCGGGAAGGGCATCTACGGCGCGGTAGATGTCGAGGAGCGGGCGGTGGTCGCCATTGAGGTTTGGGCAGATGGCGGGGTGTATGCAGGAGGGTCGGCGGCAGGCCTCGCAGGCTTTCTGGTTGCGGCCCCGCATGCCGTACATATTGGCTGAAGGCCCGCCGAGGTCGGAGAGGTTGCCGCGGAAGTCGGGCATGTGGGTGATGGCTTCCACCTCGCGGAGGATGCTCTCTTTGGAGCGCGTGACCACGAACTTGCCCTGGTGGGCGGAGATGGTGCAGAAGGCGCAGCCGCCGAAGCAGCCGCGGTGGAGGTTCACGGAGAAGCGTATCATCTCGAAGGCGGGGATGCGCTTGCCCGCGTATTTGGGGTGCGGCAGGCGTGTGTAGGGCAGGTCGAAGGAGTGGTCGAGCTGCTCGGTGGTCATCGGGGGGTAGGGGGGATTGACGACGACCCATTGCGTGCCGGTCTGCTGTATGAGGCGCTGGGCGTGGAGGCGGTTGCTCTCCTCCTCGATATGGTGGAAGTTCTCGGCGTGGTGGCGGGGATTGCGGAGGCAGTCCTCGAAGGGGTGGAGGACGATGTCTTCGGCGGTGATGCCGCCGGGAATCGTGGAAGGGGTGGGGTAGGCCACGACGGATTGGGGCAGTCCATTCAGTGCTTCGCGAAGAGCGGCGCGGGTGAGGAGGGCGTTGCCTTGGTCGTCGTAGGCGAGGGAGGGGTGGTAGCTGTCAAGGAGCTCCTGGGCGCGATGCACGAGTTCGAGGGTGGGCTGCTCGCCCATGCCGTAGAGGATGGCGTCGGCGCCGCTGGCGAGGAGGATGCTGGGGCGCAGGCGCTGCTGCCAGTAGTCGTAGTGTGCAAGGCGGCGCAGGGAGGCCTCAATGCCGCCGAGGATGACGGGGCAGTCGGGGAAGAGCTGCCGCACGATCTGTGTATAGACGATGGTGGGGTATTCGGGGCGCAGGTCGTGGCGCCCGTCGGGGCTGTAGGCGTCCTCGGAGCGCAGGCGGCGCGCAGCGGTGTACTTGTTGACCATCGAATCCATGCAGCCGGGGGCTACGCCGAACCAGAGGCGCGGGCGGCCGAGCTTCTTGAAGTCGCGGTAGTCGCCGTGCCAGTCGGGTTGCGGGATGATGGCTACGCGCAGGCCCTCGGCTTCCAGCAGACGACCTATGACGGCGGCGCCGAACGAGGGATGGTCCACGTAGGCGTCAGCGGAAAGGATGATGACGTCGGCCTGTTCCCAGCCGCGCTGGGCCATCTCTTTGCGGGTCGTAGGGAGGAAGGAGGAGGACAAGTAAAATTGAGAATTGAAAATTGAGAATTGAAAATTGCGACCAAAGATGGGTTCGGTATAACGATATAACGGTATTACGATATTACGAGGCCGCTTGAACTTCTTGAACTCTTGAAACTTGAGCAAAACTATTTGCTATTCCTTTGCAGGACTCTGTCGAGGAGGGCTTTGTTGAGGGCGAGGAGCTTGCGCTGCTGGGCCTTGATATCGCCCGTGATCTGGTCGAAGATGTCCTGTATGTTGTGGATCATGGGCGCCGTGGTCTTGTCGGCTTCCTCGTTGACGACTACGCGGAGCCCTTTCTCCACGAGGCGCACATCGATGTCCTCGCCGGCTACGGCGGGCTCGCCGTCGTAGTGAATCACGCCGGGCTGTGCGCGATGGATGTGGAGGGCGCGGCACTTGAAGGTGCGGACGTGGGAGTTCTCGTCGAGCGTCTTATTGATGGCCTGCATGACAATCTGCGGGGCGTTGAGCATGGTGAGGGGCTCTATGATGGTGACGTCGAGGAGGCCGTCGCTCATGGAAGCCTGCGGGGCGATGTAGAAATTGTTGCCGTACTGCGAGGCGTTGCCGCAGGCGATGAGGAAGGCGGTGTAGTGCTCCTTCTGGCCGTCGATGGTGACCTCATAGGTCTCCGGCTCATAGGAGAGTCCTCCGCGGAAGACGTTCTCGATATAGGTCTGTATGCCGCGCTTGCCGCTGCCCGCGAACTTCTCGCTGATGAAGGCGTCGAAGCCCATGCCGCAGGTGCAGAAGAAGGGGATATCGTTGATGAGGCCGTAGTCCAGGGCTTTGATGTCGCAGCGTGCGAGCACGCGCAGGGCGCCGTCGGGGTCGAGGGGTATCTGCAGATGGCGCGCGAGGCCGTTGCCGCTGCCCATAGGGATGATGGCGAGGGCTGTCTCGGTGTGGCGCAGGGCGCGCGCTACCTCGTTGACGGTGCCGTCGCCGCCGATGGCCACGCAGACGTCGATGTCCGCCCGCGAGGCGTTGCCAGCCAGCTCTTCAGCGTGTCCGCGGTGGTCGGTCCACGCCACTTCCCACTCGAAACGTTCGCTGTTGAGGAAGCGGGGTAGGGAGTCGATGATGGGCTTTTTGTCGTGTGTCCCCGAGATGGGGTTGGCGATAAACAGAAGTCTGGTCTTACTCATCTTATATTTTTATCATTACATCGCGCAAAAGTAGCAAAAAAATCCCGTTGCAACCTCTTTTAGAACATGAAAAATAAACTTAGAAGTACATTTTCCTGAAAAATGTGCAATTAGTCCAGAAAAAATGCTTACCTTTGCCGCACTTTTGACATACACCTTATTTATATATGGGACTCTTACAAGACAGACTGGCCAAATACGACCGCCCTCAGAAGTATAAAGCGTTAGGAATCTACCCCTATTTCCGCGAGATTGAAGGAAAACAGGGCACAGAAGTGATCATGGATGGTCACCGCGTGTTGATGTTCGGCTCGAATGCCTACACGGGCTTGACGGGCGACGACCGTGTGATCCAGGCCGGTATCAAGGCTATGGAGCAGTACGGCAGCGGCTGTGCCGGTTCGCGCTTCCTGAACGGTACGCTGGACCTGCACGTGCAGTTGGAGAAGGAGCTGGCCGAGTTCGTGGGTAAGGACGAGGCCATGTGCTTCGCCACCGGTTTCACCGTGAACAGCGGTGTGCTGGGCGTGCTTACAGACCGCCACGACTACATCATCTGCGACGACCGCGACCACGCCAGCATCGTGGATGGTGTGCGCAGCAGCTTCTCGCGCTGCCTGAAGTACAAGCACAACGATATGGAGGAGCTGGAGAAGCTCCTGCAGCGCTGCCCTGAGGATGTCGTGAAGCTCATTGTCGTCGATGGCGTCTTCTCGATGGAGGGCGACCTGGCTCCCCTGCCGAAGATCGTGGAGCTGAAGAAGAAGTACCCCGGCACGGCCATCATGGTTGACGAGGCTCACGGTCTGGGCGTCTTCGGACGGAACGGCCGCGGCGTCTGCGACCACTTCGGACTCACCGATGACGTGGACCTCATCATGGGCACGTTCTCCAAGAGTCTGGCCAGCATCGGCGGCTTCATCGCTGCTGACAGCAGTATCATCAACTACCTGCGTCACCACACCCGCACCTATATCTTTTCCGCTTCCTGCACGCCCGCCGCTACGGCTGCAGCCCGCGAGGCCCTGCACATCCTGCAGGAGGAGCCCGAGCGCATTCAGAAGCTGTGGGATGTCACGAACTACGCGCTGAAGCGCTTCCGCGAGGCTGGCTTCGAGATCGGCGAGACGGAGAGCCCCATCATCCCGCTGTATGTGCGCGACGTGGATAAGACGTTTGCTGTGACGAAGCTCGCCTTCGACGCCGGCGTGTTCATCAATCCCGTGATTCCGCCCGCCTGCGCTCCGCAGGACACTCTCGTGCGCGTAGCACTCATGGCCACCCATACCAAGGAGCAGGTTGACGAAGCCGTGGAGGCACTCACAGGCGTCTTCAAGCAGCTTGACATCATTAAATAGTAAAATTTCGGGCGAAAAGTTTGGTCGTTTCGTGAAAACGCCGTACCTTTGCACCCGCAAAAGCCGATAGGGGAGTCCCCAAGGCTGAATATTTGTTGCGTCCTTAGCTCAGTTGGTAGAGCAATTGACTCTTAATCAATGGGTCCAGGGTTCGAGCCCCTGAGGGCGTACAAGATACAAGAAGGATGCGTCCTTAGCTCAGTTGGTAGAGCAATTGACTCTTAATCAATGGGTCCAGGGTTCGAGCCCCTGAGGGCGTACAGAAGCAAGCTCCGTCAGACGATGACGGAGTTTGTTTTTTTTGCACATCTGGCAGCAAAAATCGTGAAGATGAGGGCCAAATTGTTATAGAAAGTTCATTTTTATGATGAAATGTATCTTTTTTTGGCAAAATATTTGCACGCGTGCGCGAAAAGTAGTAAGTTTGCGCCGCAATTCAAAAGGGATTGCTTCATTCATTAACAATATAAGGTAAAAAGAACATGTTTGAAAATGCAGGATTGCTCGCAGGTGCTGTGTGGACAGCCCTGAATGAGAACGGCGCTCAGAACGCTAAAGATTTGAAGAAGGCAGCTAAGGTAAAGACCGACAAGGAGCTCTATCTCGCTCTCGGTTGGTTGCTCCGCGAGGACAAGCTCGCCGTTGCTGGCGATGAGAAGGATCCCGCCTTCAGCCTGAAGTAAGAAATTCCTTATCACAGCTTATTTCCCATGCAAGGCAAAGCCTTACATGGGATTTTTTTATGACCCGATGCGAAAAACTGCTTAGGATTGATGCTGTTTCGTAAGTTTTTACTACCTTTGCGCCCATGAAACACATTCGCAACTTCTGTATCATCGCTCATATCGACCACGGTAAGAGCACACTCGCCGACCGTCTGCTGGAACGTACCAACACCATTCAGGTGACGGAAGGGCAGATGCTCGATGACATGGACCTGGAGCGCGAGCGCGGTATCACCATCAAGAGTCACGCTATTCAGATGGAGTATATGCGCGATGGAGAGAAGTATATCCTCAACCTTATCGACACTCCGGGCCACGTAGATTTCAGCTACGAGGTCAGCCGCAGCATTGCGGCCTGCGAGGGCGCGCTGCTGGTGGTGGATGCCACGCAGGGCGTGCAGGCGCAGACCATCTCCAACCTTTATATGGCCATCGACCACGACCTGGAAATCATTCCCGTGGTGAACAAGTGCGATATGCCGAATGCGATGCCGGAGGAGGTGGAGGACGAGATCATCGACCTGCTAGGCTGCAAGCGCGAGGAGATCATTCGCGCCAGCGGCAAGACGGGTGAGGGTGTTGACGACATCCTGAACGCCGTCGTAGATCGCATCCCATGTCCGAAGGGCGACGAGAACGCGCCCTTGCAGGCCTTGATCTTCGACTCGGTGTTCAACTCGTTCCGCGGAATCATTGCCTACTTCAAGGTTGTCAACGGCAGCATCAAGAGTGGCGACGAGGTGGCGTTCATCAATACGGGCAAGGAGTACAAAGCCGATGAGATTGGCACCCTCCGAATGGATATGGTCCCCCGCAAGGAGCTGCACTGCGGCGATGTGGGCTATATCGTGAGCGGCATCAAGACGGCCACGGAGGTGAAGGTGGGCGACACCATCACGCACGTGAGCACGCTGGGGCAGGTGAGTGCCATCGCCGGCTTCGAAGAGGTGAAGCCGATGGTCTTCGCCGGCGTCTATCCCATCGAGACAGAGGACTACGAGAACCTGCGCGCCTCGCTGGAGAAACTACAGCTGAACGACGCCTCGCTGACGTTCCAGCCCGAATCGTCGGTGGCCCTCGGCTTCGGATTCCGCTGCGGCTTCCTGGGACTGCTGCACATGGAAATCGTGCAGGAGCGCCTGGACCGCGAGTTCAACATGGACGTCATCACGACGGTGCCCAACGTGTCGTACATGGTGTATGACAAGCACGGCGAGGTGAAGGAAGTCCACAACCCCGCCGGGATGCCTGACCCCACGGTCATCGAGCGCATCGAAGAACCCTATATTCACGCCTCCGTCATCACGACCTCCAACTTCATAGGTCCCATCATGACGCTGTGCCTGGGCAAACGTGGCGAGCTCATCCGCCAGGACTTCATCAGCGGCAACCGCGTGGAGATACAGTTCGCGATGCCGCTGGGCGAGATTGTCATCGACTTCTACGACAAGCTGAAGAGCATCTCCAAGGGCTATGCCTCCTTCGACTATCATCAGGACGGTTTCCGCCCATCGAAGCTCGTGAAGCTCGACATCCTGCTGAACGGCGAACCCGTGGACGCGCTGAGCACGCTGACACATGTCGATAACAGCGTGGATTTCGGTCGCCGCATGTGCGAGAAACTCAAGGAGCTGCTGCCGCGTCAGCAGTTCGACATCGCCATCCAGGCCGCCATCGGTGCCAAGATCATCGCCCGCGAGACGGTGAAGCAGGTGCGCAAGGATGTGACGGCGAAGTGCTACGGCGGTGACATCAGCCGTAAGCGCAAGCTGCTGGAGAAACAGAAGAAGGGAAAGAAACGTATGAAACAAATCGGCAATGTGCAAGTGCCGCAGAAAGCGTTCCTTGCCGTGCTGAAGCTTGATTAGAGATTAAAGATTAGAGATTAGAGATAAAAGATTAAGGATTAAAGATTATTAGAAATACTAGCCTATGGACAAGTTAAGAGACGTCGCCCGCGAGATTGCGCGAGGCTATTGCACCCTCCCCACCCAGGGTATCACGACCCTGGCCAGCATCCTCATCCCCTTCAAAGTGCAGAAGGGCGAGAAAATGTTGCAGGAGGGCGATGTGTGTAAATTCATGTACTTTGTTGATAAAGGAATGGTCCGCCAGTTTTATTACAAGGGCGGGCGTGATGTGACCGAGCATTTCTCCTACGAGGGTCGCATTGTCATTTGTATCGAGAGTTTCCTGAAGCAGAACCCGTCGCGACTGATGGTGGAGGCTTTGGAGAACTCCTATCTCTATGGTATTCCCCACGACGCCTTCCTGGAGCTGGTGGAAACCGACAAGGAGATGGCGAAGCTCTATCGCAAGATTCTGGAGCACGCGCTGATCTCCTCGCAGGAGCATGCTGACAGCCAGCGCTTCGAGAATGCTACGGAGCGTTATGTGCGGCTGCTGAAGAGCAAACCCGAGATCATCCTCCGTGCGCCGATGGTTCACGTGGCCTCCTTCCTGCAGATGACCCCCGAAACGCTGAGCCGTGTGCGTTCCTCACATGTGGACTAAGGCAACCCAGAAACTGATTCGTTCCCTTGACACGCGCAAAGGGCGTCGCAAGGAGCGGCTCTTCGTGGCCGAAGGGCCTAAATTGGTCGGTGAACTGCTGGGGCATTACGCTTGTGTACACATCATCGCCACCGACGAGTGGCGCGCTGCAGGAGGCTCCGTGCCCGCAGGCGTCGCCTGTGACTGGGTCACGGCGGACGAGCTGCAGCGCGTCAGCCTGCAGGTCACACCGCAGCAGGTGCTGGCCATCTTCCGCATTCCCGACGACTCGGCACCGCAAGCCGCCACGATGGGGCAGCAGCTGACCATCGCCCTGGACAACGTGCAGGACCCGGGCAATCTGGGAACCATCGTCCGCCTCGCCGACTGGTTTGGCGTGCAGGACATCTGGTGCTCCATCGGCACGGCCGACATCTGGAGCCCCAAGGCCGTACAGGCCACGATGGGCGGCCTCGCGCGCGTACGCGTACATTATGTTGATTTAGTGCAGCTGTTGCAGTCGCTGCCGCCGGAGGTTCCCGTCTATGGCACCTCGCTGCAGGGCGACAGCCTGTGGCAGGCTTCGTTACAGCCGCGTGGCGTGATTGTCATGGGCAACGAGGGCAATGGCGTGAGCGCCGCCGTCGATGCCCTCTGCCGCCAGCGTCTGCTCATTCCCAGCTACCCGCCGGAGCGCACCACGACAGAGAGCTTGAATGTGGCGATGGCCACAGGTATCGTGCTGGCCGAGTTCCGCCGGCAGCAGTCTTCGTTATAACGCCTTACGCTTATGAACCAACGTCCCCGACATCTCCGCCTGCACCTGCTTCTTGGCAGTCTGCTGGTGTTGCTGATGGCGGGTTGTGCGCCTACGCGCTTCATTCCCGAGGATCAATGGATGCTGGACAAAGTTGCTGTGCGCGCCGACAACAGCGAGATCTCGACCACGAACCTCACCGGCTATGTCCGCCAGCACTCCAACTCCAAGTGGTTCAGCCTCTTCAAGGTGCCAATGGGCGTCTATTGCATCAGCGGTCGCGACAGCACCAAACGCATCAACCGCTTCTTCCAGCGCATCGGCGAGGCGCCGGTCGTCTATGACAGCTTGCAGGCAGAGCGGGGTAGGGCAGACATGGAGGCTGCCGTCCGCAACCTCGGTTTCCTACAGGCACAGGTGCAGCATCAGGAGAAGCGTCGTAAGCGCCGTCTGCAACTCACCTTCCAGGTGGAGGCAGGACCCCGTTATGTGGTCAGGAAAATAGACTACTGCATCGACGATTCAGCGCTGGCGGACATCGTCTTGCGGGACACGCTGCAGTCGTTGATGTTTCCCGGTATGCCCTTCGATGCCAACGTCCTCAATGAGGAACGCTCGCGCATCGCGTCGGCTTTGCAGAACTGGGGCTACTATCGCTTCAACAAGAGCTTTGTGCGCTTCGAGGTCGATTCCACCATCGGTGACCATCGTGTGGACGTGACTATGCATATTCCCCTTTATCGCGCGTCTGTCACCGATTCCCTGCGCCCTCATCAGCAGTACCATATAGGTACGGTTAACTACTTGACGGACTTGGAATTGTCGGCGATGAAGAAGGAGCGCGATCAGCTGGACAGCATGGTCGTGCGCTCGCTGCATTTCTACCAGCGCAAAGATATGCCGCTGAGCCCGCTCTTCCTCGTGAACAAGACCGACCTGCGCCCCGGGCGACTCTATGAGGAGCGCCACGTGCAATCCACGTACAGCAACCTGTCATCGCTCTCTGCCGTGATGGGCGCCAGCGTCGCGCTGGAGCCGTCGCCCACGGCGCCCGACACGCTGGACGCCTACGTGAGCGTGTTCACCGCCAAGCGTCACGGCATCTCGGCGGAGCTGGAGGGTACGAACTCAGCGGGCGACTTCGGTGCAGCGCTCAGCGTGGGCTATCAGAACCGCAACCTCTTCCGCCATTCGGCGCTGCTGTCGATGAAGGTGCGAGGCGCTTTCGAGGCCATCACGGGTCTGGAAGGCTACGCCGATGCCAACTATTTCGAATTCAGCGCCGAGGCCAACCTCCACTTCCCTGAGTTCATGTTCCCGTTCCTGTCGCGCCGCTTCAAACGCTCCGTGAATGCGCAGAGCATCGCCACGCTGATGTTCAACACGCAGGACCGCCCCGAGTTCCACCGCCGTGTGCTCACCGGCGCGTGGCGCTACCGCTGGAACCGCTTCGACCTGAAACGCCAGCATCGCGTGGATCTCATCGACCTGAACTACGTCTTCATGCCCTGGATCTCGGAGACCTTCAAGCGCGAATACCTCTCCGACGAGGGCAGCCGCAACGCCATCCTGCGCTACAACTACGAGGACCTGTTCATCATGAAGGCGGGCTATTCCTTCCAATACACCAATGTGACGCCCACGATGCAGAACAGCACCTACGGGCGCAACGCCTTCAGCATCCGTTTCGGTATCGAGACGGCGGGCAACCTGCTCTATGGCATTTCGAGCCTGACCAGCGGTCCCTATTCCGACCGCATGGAAGCCTACACCTTCCTGAATATCGCCTTTGCGCAGTATGTCAAGGGAGACTTTGATTTCGTCAAGAGCTTCAGCTTCGACGACCGCAACTCGCTGGCCTTGCACGCCGCCCTCGGCATTGCCTACCCCTACGGCAACTCCGACGTGCTCCCCTATGAAAAGCGCTATTTCAGCGGCGGCGCCAACAGCGTGCGCGGCTGGAGCGTGCGCGGCCTGGGACCAGGCACCTTCTCGGGTTCCGACGGTAAGGTGGATTTCATTCGCCAGACGGGTGACATGAAGCTGGACCTGAGCGCCGAGTACCGCACACACCTCTTCTGGAAGATCGATGGCGCCGTGTTCATCGATGCCGGTAATATCTGGACCCTGCGCGACTACGAGGAGCAACCCGGCGGACAGTTCCGCTTCGACACGTTCTGGAAGCAGATTGCCGTCGCCTACGGTCTGGGCATTCGCCTGAATTTCGGCTTCTTCATCCTGCGCCTGGACGGCGGTATGAAAGCCATCAATCCCGCCTACGATGGGCGCGACCATTATCCCATTATCCATCCCCGCTTCAAGCGCGACTTCCAACTGCATTTCGCCGTCGGACTGCCGTATTAAGGGCTGAACTTGCGCACTTTTTGACAAATAATTGAATAAATGCGTTGTTTTCTGCGATATTTTCCCTACCTTTGCGCGCAGAATAAAAACAATGCATTATGCTCAAGTTCCTATGTCTTGGCAGTGGCAGCAGTGGAAACTGCTATTGTCTGTGGAACGATGATGACGGACTCATCATCGACGCAGGCCTGGGTTTCCGCACCATGCGGCGACATCTGACCTTCTATGGGGTCGATATTCGTCGCTTCCGTGCGGTGCTGATCACCCATGATCACGCAGACCACATCAAGTCTGTCGGCAAGCTGGCCACAGAATTAAAACTTCCCATCTACAGCACCGAACTGGTGCACGAGGGCATCGCCCGTAACTATTGTGTATCTCCTAAATTGCAGGTGGAGCAGAAGTTCATCCTGGAGAAGGAGGTTCCCCTGCAGATTGGCACCTTCCGTGTGACGGCTTTCAGCGTGCCTCACGACAGCAACGACTGCGTGGGCTACTGCATGGAAACCGAGGGCGTGCGCTTCACGCTCATCACGGACGTGGGTCACGTCACCGACCGCATCAAGGAAGAGGTGTCGCAGGCCAACTACTTGGTACTGGAGAGCAACCACGACCATGAGATGCTGATGTCGGGTCCCTATCCGGCTTATCTGAAGGAACGTATCTCCAGCGAGAACGGCCACCTCAGCAACCGCGAGGCCGCCGAGCTGCTGGCCAACAGCTCCAGCCCGGCGTTGCGCCATGTGTGGCTGTGCCACCTCAGCGAGGAGAACAACCATCCCGTGCTCGTCAGCAAGACCATCGACAGCGTATTGCGCAGCTACGGCATCGTTCCGGGTGTCGATTTCAAGGTCGATGTGCTGAAGCGCAAGGTGCCCAGCGTCATCTACTCCTTGTCTTCGTCCTCGTAGTGGTCGAAGTGCTGAATCTCAGGCTCTCCGTAGCGCTCCACATACGTCTTGCAGACGCGCTTGGTCTGCGCCACCTGACGGTCGTCGTGAATCTCGCACTGGGCAATCACAGGATTCTCATACCATTGATAATAGGCGGTGGCGTGCTTGCAGTGCAGACACTGTACAAATTCGGTGACGCCGGTTTTATTATTGCTGGCCATAGTGAGTCGTTTTCTTGATTTCGGTGGCGAAAGTAGATAAAATAACTGAAACGGGCAATTATTTGCCCCATAAATCACAAGTTCACGACAGATAAACGCATTTAGTATATGATCCTCGATATCATCCTGACCATTGTAGGTGCCGCTTTGGTGCTCGTGGGTGCCGACAAGCTCACCGACGGCTCCGTAGCGCTGGCGCGCCGTTTCAGTATCCCGGAGATGGTCATCGGCCTCACCATCGTGGCCTTCGGCACCTCACTGCCGGAGTTCATCGTCAGCCTCTTCGCCAGCATCCAAGGCGCTCCGGCGATGAGTATTGGTAACATCGTGGGCAGCAACCTCTTCAACACGCTGATGATTGTGGGCCTCTCGGCTGTCGTGTGCCCCATCGTCATCTCGCGCGCCACCGTCGCCAAGGACATCCCGCTGTCGCTGCTGGCCAGCATCGCCCTGCCGGCGCTGGCGCTCGACACCGTCTTCAGCGGCAGCGCTGATGGCGACATCCTCTCCCATGGCGACGGCATCGTCCTGCTCTGCTTCTTCGCCATCTTTATGGCCTACACTTTCTCGATGGCTAAGTCCGGACGGATAGATGGAGTGGGGGAGGAGTCCGAGGGGGCAACGCCGCAGCTCTCCGGCTTGCGCACTACCCTGTATATCGTCCTCGGCATTGCTGGCTTGATCGGCGGTGGCGAGCTGTTCGTGGATGGCGCCTGCGGCATCGCCCGCTCCTTAGGCGTTAGCGAGGCTGTGATCGGTCTCACGCTGGTGGCTGGCGGCACCTCGCTGCCCGAGCTCGCCACGAGTGTGGTGGCAGCGCGCAAGGGCAAGAGCGATATCGCCATCGGCAATGTCGTGGGCAGCAACCTCTTCAACATCTTCTGGATCCTGGGCATGTGCGCCATGGTGTCACCGTTGGCCGTGCAGGGCATACGCCCTGCGGACTTCGCCGTGCTGGTGGGCAGTATGGTTCTCTTCTGGCTTTTCGCCCGCACAAAACACCGTGTGGCGCGCTGGGAAGGAACCGTCCTGGTGGCCTGTTATGCGGCTTACTTGACGACGCTCATTTTGGCATAGGTCAAGAAAGCGCTCCCCGAGTGTCGAATTTGCAGCTAAATTGTTGGCCGTTTGGCAGAAATGTTGTACTTTTGCGCCCGATTTAAGAGTACTATTAGGTTAATCCGTTTTTAAGGTAGATGAATAAAGAACTTCTCCTCCCCGACTACATCTTTGAATCGAGTTGGGAAGTCTGTAACAAAGTCGGTGGCATCTATACCGTTCTTTCAACGCGTGCCAAGACTTTGCAGGATGCTATGCCGGACCACATCGTTTTCATCGGTCCGGACTTCTGGATTGAAAAGGAAAATCCCCTCTTTGTGGAAGACAAGAAGCTGTGGGCCGACTGGCGCCGTAAGGCTGCCAATGAAGCGCTCAACCTGCGCATAGGCCGCTGGCAGATTCCCGGGCGCCCCATTGTCGTGCTCGTGGATTTCAAACCTTTCTTCGCACAGAAGAATGAGATCTACAGCCGCCTGTGGACCGACTTCCAGGTGGATTCACTCCACGCCTATGGCGACTATGACGAGGCATCGATGTTCTCCTATGCCGCAGGTCGCGTCGTGGAGAGCTACTACCACCATTTCCTCAACGAGTCGAAGCGCATCGTCTATCAGGCTCACGAGTGGATGACGGGCCTCGGCGCCTTGTATATTCGCACCCATGTGCCTGCCATCGCCACTATTTTTACTACTCACGCTACGACCATCGGCCGCAGCATCGCCGGCAATGGCAAGCCCCTCTACGACTATCTCTTCGCCTACAACGGCAACCAGATGGCCGACGAGCTCAACGTGCAGTCCAAGCACAGCATCGAGCGCCAGACGGCACACAACGTGGACTGCTTCACCACCGTGAGCGATGTCACAGCCCGCGAGTGCCTCGAGCTTCTGGACAAGCAGCCCGATGTGGTGCTGCCTAACGGCTTCGAGATGGACTTTGTGCCGAAGGGCGTCTCCTTCGTCAACCGCCGCCGCAAGGCGCGCCAGCGCATCCTCGAAGTGGCCAACGCCCTGATGGGCACCACCCTCGATGATGATACGATGATCATCTCCACCAGCGGCCGCTATGAGTGGAAGAACAAGGGTATCGACGTGTATCTCGAAGCCCTCGTGCGCACGCTCCACGATGACCGCCTCCAGCGCCCCGTCCTCGCCCTCGTAGAGGTGCCCGCCTGGCAGGCCGGCCCCCGTGAGGACCTGCAGGATCGCCTGAAGACCCCTCAACCCTCAACCTTCACCTCCCCGCTGCCCAATCCTTTCATCACCCATCACCTCCACGAGCCCGGCAGTGATATGGTTACGCAGATGCTCCTGCGCTGCGGTGTCACCAACCGTGAATCCAGCCGCGTGAAGATCATGTTCGTGCCCTGCTACTTGGATGGCGCCGACGGCATCTTCAACCTGCACTACTACGACCTCCTGCTCGGCCTCGACCTCACCGTCTATCCCTCCTACTACGAGCCCTGGGGCTACACACCCCTGGAGAGCGTCGCCTTCAAGGTGCCCTGCATCACCACGACGCTGGCTGGCTTCGGCCTCTGGGCCAACGAGGTGAAGGCTGCAGCCCTGAAGCCCGCTGGGCGCCGCAAGCCCAAGATCGCGCAGCCCTGCTATCTCGACAGGGACGGCGTAGAGGTGATCCTGCGTTCCGACTACAACTACAACGAAGTGGCCGACCGCATCCGCGATGAGATCATCGGCTTCTCCCAGCTCACCGACAAGGAGGTGAACGTCGCCCGCAAGGCCGCTGCCGCGCTGGCCGAGAAAGCACAATGGAGGTATTTCATTTCCTATTATTATAAGGCTTACGACTTCGCCCTGCGCAATGCGAAGGAGCGCAACGCCAGCCTCTGACAAACAATAAGTTAAACCAAACACTTTTCCAAAAATAACGATTTATGAAGATTAAAGCAAGCAACGCCAATGAGGCTCAGTGGAAACCGGTTACCGTGAAGAGTAACATTCCCGAATCCCTGAACAAGTTGGGAGAACTCGCCCACAACATGTGGTGGGCGTGGAATCACAGTGCCCGCAGTCTTTTCTCGCGGCTCGACCCCGTCCTCTACGAGGAAGTAGGCCAGAACCCCGTCCTCCTGCTCGAGCGCCTCAGCTATGAGCGCCTCTCAGAACTCTCCAAGGACAAGGACATCCTCAAGCGCATGAACGACACCTATAAGGAGTTCCGCGAATACATGGACGTGAAGCCCCGCACCGATCGTCCCAGCGTAGCCTATCTCTGCATGGAGTACGGCCTGAACCAGTCGCTGAAGATCTACTCAGGCGGTCTCGGCATCCTCGCCGGTGACTACATCAAGGAGGCTTCCGACTCCAACGTTGATATGTGCGCCGTCGGCTTCCTCTATCGCTTCGGCTACTTCACGCAGACCCTCTCCATGGACGGTCAGCAGATTGCCAACTACGAGGCCCAGAACTTCGGCAGCCTCCCCATCGAACAGCAGATGGACAAGGACGGCGAGCCCATGGTGATAGATGTACCTTACATGAACTATCAGGTTCATGCTTATGTATGGCGCGTCAACGTTGGTCGTGTGAAGCTCTACCTGCTCGACACTGACAACGATCTTAATAGCGAGTACGACCGCCCCATCACGCACGCCCTCTATGGTGGCGACTGGGAGAACCGCCTGAAGCAGGAAATCCTGCTCGGCATTGGCGGCGTGCTGCTCCTTAAGAAGCTCGGCATCAAGAAGGACATCTACCACTGCAACGAGGGTCACGCAGCACTCTGCAACGTGCAGCGCCTCGTGGATTACGTACAGAGCGGCCTCACCTTCAACCAGGCTCTCGAGCTTGTGCGCGCTTCCTCTCTCTACACCGTGCACACCCCCGTGCCCGCAGGTCACGACTACTTCGACGAGGGCCTCTTCGGCAAGTACATGAGCGGCTATCCCCAGATGCTCGGCATCTCATGGGATGAGTTCATCGGCATGGGCCGTCAGAATCCCGACGACCACGGAGAGCGCTTCTGCATGTCCACCTTCGCCTGCAACACCTGTCAGGAGGTCAACGGCGTCAGCTGGCTCCACGGCGAGGTCTCCAAGAAGATGTTCCAGAACATTTGGAAGGGCTACTTCCCTGAGGAGAGCCACGTGGGCTACGTCACCAACGGCGTGCACTTCCCCACATGGTGCGCTACCGAATGGCGTCAGCTTTATGCCAAGCACTTCGATGCTGCACACCTCAGCGACCAGAGCAACGAGAACATCTGGCACGCCATCTACGATGTGCCCGATGCAGAGATCTGGAAGACCCGCATGGCCCTGAAGACCAAGCTCGTTGAGTACATCCGTCAGCAGTTCCGTGAGAGCTGGCTCAAGAACCAGGGCGACCCCAGCCGTGTCGTCAACCTCATGGAGAAAATCAACCCCAACGCGCTGCTCATCGGTTTCGGTCGCCGCTTCGCCACCTACAAGCGTGCTCACCTGCTCTTCACCGACCTGGAGCGTCTGGAGAAGATTGTCAACAACCCCAACTACCCCGTGCAGTTCCTCTACACCGGTAAGGCACACCCCGCCGACGGTGCAGGTCAGGGCCTCATCAAGAAGATCTACGAGATCAGCCAGCGTCCCGAGTTCCTCGGCAAGATCATCTTCCTCGAGAACTACGATATGCAGCTCGCACGCCGCTTGATTTCGGGCGTTGACATCTGGATGAACACTCCGACCCGTCCTCTGGAGGCCTCCGGCACCAGCGGCGAGAAGGCCCTCATGAACGGTGTCGTCAACCTCTCCGTCCTCGACGGCTGGTGGCTCGAAGGCTATCGCGAGGGTGCCGGCTGGGCACTCACCGAGAAGCGCACCTACGAGAACCAGGCTTATCAGGATCAGCTCGACGCTGCCACCATCTACAGCCTCCTCGAGAACGAGATCATGCCCACCTACTACGCTCGCAACGCCAAGGGCTACAGCCCCTCGTGGATTCAGGTCATCAAGAACTCCATCGCCCGCATCGCGCCTCACTACACCATGAAGCGTCAGCTCGACGACTACTACACCAAGTTCTACACGCCCCTCGCAGCCCGCTCCAAGAAGCTGCAGGCCAACGACAACGCACTGGCCAAGGAAATAGCACTTTGGAAAGAGGCCGTCGCAGAGCGTTGGGACAGCGTGCGCGTCGTCAGCGCCGAGAAGGGTGAGCCACTGCGCATCGGACAGATTGAGGCCGGTACGAAGTACGACATCAACATCACCATCGACGAGGCAGGACTCGACAACGCCATCGGCGTGGAACTCGTCACCCTCACCACCGACAAGAAGGGCGAAGACCATATCTACAGCGTAGAGCCCCTGGAGGTCGTGAAGCGCGAAGGCAACCTCTACACCTTCCACGTGACCCACAGCATCAGCAACGCCGGTTCGTTCAAGATTGCATACCGCATCTTCCCCAAGAACGACCAGCTGCCCCACCGCCAGGACTTCTGCTACGTCAAGTGGTTCCTCTAAACCCGCATTCAGACAACATTTTAAAGATCACCTTTCAAGGGCTGTGCCGTTCCCCAATGGCACAGCCCTTTTTCCAATTTTCAACGCAGCTATGTCTTTCCCGCTTAGAAAAGTTCAAATAAATTTGGCTTTTCACCTTCTTCATCGTATCTTTGCACTCGAAAGGGCCCCTATTTCGGCTTCCAATATAATCTAATGGATTGGGAAAGATATCAGCAACATAAGGCTTTTGCGGGCGAATGTAAGCCCTCTATGAAGCGGCGTTCCCTGCAGAACGACTACAGTGCCAGGCGCATCTATATGGTGACGCTGGTGGTGGAGGGCCGTCGCCCTCTATTGGGTCGCTTGGAGGGCGATGTGAGTGCAGGCTGTCTGGCTCCGGATGGCCCTCATATCGTGCCTTCCGCTTTGGGGACTGCTGTGAGTCAGGTGTGGGCTACCATTCCCGACTATCATCCCGGCTTGGAGCTGATTGGCCTGCAGCTGATGCCAGATCATCTTCACGGCATTCTCTTTGTGACGCACCATTTGCCGGAAGGCTTGGGCAAGGTGATTCTTGGCTTCAAGCAGGCTTGCAACAAGGAATACCGACGGCTGCATGGCGTCGCGAGTGCTGCTGTGGCACAGCAGCAAGCACAACCCGTAGCGCCTCCCCGCCATACGGGCCATGAGGCTGGACTCCTGTTTGAGCGGGGCTTCAACGACAGCATCCTGCTGCATGAAGGTCAGCTGGAAACCATGAAGAGATACTTAGCCGAGAACCCCTATCGCTTGGTGATGAAGCGCTTGCGACCAGAATGGCTGCGCGTTAGCGAGGGCCGCCTGCTCCTCCTCTCCCCCTTCCCTCATCGCAACAACCGCCTCGTCATTACCCGTGCGATGTGTAATACGCTGAATGCCCTGGCGTGGGAAATCTGTGCCGACAAATAGCGAAAAACCGTCCTTTTTTTGTGCGCGTAATAAAATAATGTGTATCTTTGTCGCCGAAAGGGCCATGAAGAAGGCTTTTTGAAGCCGATTCAACCTTAGCGAAGGGGCCTAATCAAGATATGTTGAACCCTTAACAACTCACTATGACATAGACAACATCATAAGGACATAAGACTGGACGTCCACTTTTGATTCTTGTATTCAGATAATTGGGGAATTAGATGATACTATCAAGAACTGAAGTAGATTGTTCACGCCGTTTGGCGTGGGCATTTACTCGTTTAAGATAGTAAGGTTTTCCCCAATACCTCTGAATACGTAGACGATGTAAATTGTCCACGTTTTCTTTTTGTCCTGTGCTTAAGCGATAATTATCAACTAAAACAATACCGACTATGAAACAAATATTTCTTATTTCTTTATTGATTGCCATGCTTCTGCCCCTCACAATCTCCTGCGGGAAGGATGAGGCAGAACAGCCGTCTGAACAGAAAAACAATCAGGATGGTCAAGGAGGGCAAGATGATCAGGGTGATTCTACTGCTCCCATCATTGTCACAGTAGATGAGAATGGTAATGCCGATGGTGGGCATCACTTTGTCAACATTGACGGCGAAAGCTTTTATATTGATAAGATAAAGTATTCTGTCACCGATGGGAATCTCATTGTGACGGGATACGATAAAGACACTTTTGCTGGAAGGGCAAAGATTATCTCGCAGCTCAACTATGCGGGACACGAATTGCACGTAATAGAGATTGGCGAATATGCTTTCGGAGAATGTACGGTACTCACATCCGTGACCATCCCTTCATCTGTCATCCACATCGGATATGGGGCTTTCGAGGGTTGTACGAGTCTGACTTCCGTGACCATCAATAGTAATAGCATCGCAGCCATGAATTATTCTAATAGTCCTAACCTTAGGGAAATTTTTGGTAAACAAGTTAAAAGCTATATCATAGGTGAAGGTGTCACCAAAATCGGGGAATGGGCTTTCGCTTACTACACGGGTCTTACATCCGTAACCCTCCCTGAAGGTGTCAACAGCATCGGACGGTATGCTTTCTTTAAATGTACAGGGTTGACCTCTGTGATGACCCCTTCATCCGTCACCAACATTGGGGAGTCTGCTTTCGATGGCTGCACGGGTCTGACCTACGTAACCATCCCAGAGGGTGTCACCAGCATCGGGAAGAGTGCTTTTCAAGACTGCAAGGGCCTACGCTCCGTGGCCATCCCCTCATCCATCACCAGCATCGGGAACAGTGCGTTTTATGGTTGTATGGGTTTGACCTCCGTTCATATTACAAATTTGGAAGCTTGGTGTAAGATTGCTTTTGAGGAGAATCCTCTTCACTATGCACATCATCTTTATCTTAATGGACAAGAAATCAAAGATTTGGTAATCCCGTCATCCGTCACCAGCATCGGGATGTATTCTTTCGATGGTTGCTCGGGGCTGACCTCTGCAACCATCCCAATGGGTATCACCAGCATCGGGAAGAACGCTTTCGCTGACTGCACGGGTCTAACCTCCGTAACAATCCCTGAGGGCGTCAACAGTATTGGGGAAATGGCTTTCTATGGCTGCACGGGCCTGACCTCCGTAACCATCCCGTCATCCGTCACTAGCATCGAAGATCTGGTTTTTTATAACAGCAAGGGTCTGACCAACGTTTACTGCTATGCAGAGAAGGTGCCCAATACGGGTTCGGGCGCTTTTGATAATTCTACCATTGCGAATGGGACACTGCATGTGCCTTCATCGGTAATTTACACATACAGGAAGAAATCTCCGTGGAGCGGTTTCAGGACGATTGTGGCAATTCAATAACCTCTAACGTCCCCAGCGCAAGAATTCCCGAAGATCCCGACGGACGATGCTTCATAATAAAGGATGTGTACATGGTACAGACTCCTACATCCAATAATATAAACGCTGAATCTATGGAAGTCTATAGGCATAACACTTTACTATTATGTTTAATGCAGAACTACTGTCTTTAAAGGCACTTTCCCAAAAAGCGTCACAGTTAATCCTCATTCTTATTGTTCCTACGACACTTGGAATGACATTGCTAACATCGTGTGACAAGGATAATGATAATGACAAATATAATTACAGCAATTGTGATTGCAGCCGTAATGCCAACTGTTCGGGGAAATGTAAAGATTGTACATGCTCTGATGTGAAAGTTGGAAAGCTTAATCCTGGTGGTATGCTTACATACTAGTTAGTTTGCATTTATTCAAACTTAACAGGTTCAAGACATACGAGGTTTGAATAAAGTGCCTTGAAACATGATTGAAAAATTATGTGGTACTAGAAATATCGAAAGAGCATCAAATCAGAGAACCCTATTTCATATGTAAATGAAGAACCAAGACAAACATTATCTTAAAGCCCTATTGCTGGCATCTTTATCTACAATAGGTATACCGGCAGCACAAGCTACGGGAACATCTGGGACAATGGCACGGAAAGAGCGTGAGGGGAACGATGCGAACACCGAGATGTTATCGGAGGTCTTGTCAAATGGCGTATTAGAGAGTCATCCGTCTCTAGGTGAGGTACTTGGGCATACGGCGCACAGTTCACACGTTTCACATGTTTCGCACGAGTCGCATACATCATCTGCTCATACCTCGCACGTTTCCTCTGGTATTGGTGGTGGCTCTGGCTCTTCATCTCATACGGGAATTAGTAATGAGGCAAAAGGCCTGCTAATAGGTGCTGGGGCAGCTCTAGCTGGAATAGGAGTTTCCCTGCTTGTAAAGCATATAATAAAGACACATAAAAAACATGTGGCTTCGCGTCAGGCTGAAATCAATAGCTATCACGCTTATGCCAGTCGGGATCTTTCAAGTGGGAAATATGGCAATGACGTTGACCGCATGACGGACTTTCTTATAGATAATGATGTGTTGGAACAAGTCGATAGGAGTTATTCTCACAAATGGTCACACTACAAATATGACCGTAAGGTGAAGCGTTCTGTAAAACGTATGCAGGCTCGCATGGGTCGAAAGAAAACAGGCAAGGCATCTACGGATTTCCTTATAGATCTTCATCAATGGAAAGATACTAGACAGAGATTGGTCAATGCCGCTACAAAAGATTCATTGGATATTACAAAAGATCGTAATGCACTTTTGGCTGTAGCAATCCTACTTGTTGAAAAAGGATATTTGAAGAGCTATGATGCCGATGATATCATGAGTGAATATGAAAAGTCTAGGATTGTCAGAGCCTATTACGCATTTTTACGTGAGAATGGTTTGCCTGAAACGACATTGGTAGATGAACGAAGGCTGAGATTGTTGATTTCTTTACCAAATAATCAGAAATGAAGTCTTTTACTATTGAGTCTGGCAATAGAGCCATCGTCAAGATAGATGCAGATGTCTATTCCAAAGAAGTTATTGCCAAAGTCGCATATTGGCTAAGTCGTGACTTTACCATCATGCAGATTATAGAGGGCAATATATGGACTCTCTCTCTTGAAAGTCACGATGTAGTGAATTGGGATGACGTCAAGGGACGTTTGTCACAAATGCTGAGTGATTATCAAATGCGAGAGGTGATAACAGCAGAGACAAAGGACATCAAGAATATACTTTATATCAAGGCTTTTGCTAATATGGAGGAGTTGTTAGCAGATGAGGAAGTATAAGCTCTTACCTTTTAAGTTCACAAGGCTCAAGAACAAGGAACTGTTGGTGAGCGAAGTCGGTGATTATTTACTGGCTCCAAGCGGTACGGTCAGAAGGATTCTTGACGGCAGTATTAATCCTGAATCAGAACTCTACAAAGACTTGTTTGGGAAACACATAATCTGTGTGGACTATAATCCGTTGCTTCAAGATATTCTGTCAACTCGTCTAAGAACTAAGAAATCGTTTCTCAATGGCACAGCTCTGCATATCTTTGTTCTTACACTGCGTTGTAATCAGAAATGCATTTACTGTCATGCATCAAGCCAGGACGAAGGAACAAGCACAAAATCAATCAGTAGGGAATCACTTGACCAAGCCATCGGCCTAATGCTTCAATCACCCAATCCCTGCATAACGATGGAATTTCAAGGTGGAGAATCGTCATTGGTGCCAGAATTGGTAGAATATGCGATTGTGGAAACAGAGAAACGCAATGCTACGATTGGCAAAGATGTCAAATATGTGCTATGCACGAATCTAATAAGACTGAATCCAGAGCTGATTGATTTGTGCAAGCAGTACCACATATTCGTATCCACTTCGCTTGACGGGCCGGAGTTTATACATGACCATAACCGTGGCGTTAAGGGTAGCTATCAATGCTTCAAACAGAATTTGGGAATTGTTCGTAATGAGTTGGGGCTAGGTAGGGTCTCTCCTTTGATGACAACCTCCGATTTTTCATTGGACTATCCAATAGACATCGTTGATTCCTATCGCGAACTCGGTTTTCGCAATATGTTTCTACGTCCGCTGAATCCTTACGGTAGAGCTAAAGATAATGCAAACTGGGACTTATACTATGACCGTTTCATTATGTTCTATAAGGTGGCCTTGGAATATATTTTGAAACTCAATCGAGAGGGAGAGTATTTCAGAGAGGATTTCACTGCGATACTGATGAGAAAAATTCTCACGCCATTTCCCATTGGTTTTGTTGATCTTCAGTCGCCGGCTGGTATCATCAACAGCGTTATAGTTTATAATTATGATGGTTATGTCTATTGTTCAGACGAATCCCGCATGATGGCAGAGGCTGGGGATTTTACCTTTCGCCTTGGACGTGTTGACAGCACATACCAAGAGCTATTCTGTGGCAAGAAGGCACGCCAACTGTCAGAGGTGTGGGCAACAGAATATATTGCAGGTTGCTCTGACTGTGCTTACTTTCAATACTGTGGGGCAGACCCTGTTCGCAACTATTCTACGCAGGGAGACTGGTATGGTCATAGGCCGACAAGTCTGTTCTGCCGTTTCCATAAGGAAATCTTTGATTACTTGTTTACGATGATTGACGAACGCGGCAAGGATGTTTTGCCAATATTCCTATCTTGGGCCTATGACAGATAAATTTCGAAAGGGAGATAACGATAACACATTGTTCATCACCTCCGCATGTTCTAATCGTTGCATCATGTGCTGCCAACCGCCTACAGACGTAGATGACTCCGAAAGATTGTGGAATAGAAACTGTCAACTGATAGAAACTGCTGATGCAGATACTGATTTTGTCTGCATAACAGGCGGTGAGCCCACACTGACAGAAGAGAGACTCATTCAATACATACATGCAATTAGGAAGAGGATGCCCAATGCAAATATTCATTTGTTGACTAATGGACGACGGTTTGCTGACAAGGATTATACAATTCAATTTGCAAAGATGGTAGATCATCATTTTGTCTTTGGCATACCTCTTCATTCAGATAATCCCATTGACCATGACAGAATAGCTGGAGCAAAAGGTGCATTCTTTGAGACAATGAAAGGACTTCACAATCTGGGATTGCTTGGCTATGAGATAGAACTGCGTGTGATAATGTTGAAAGATAACTATTCAAGGCTTCCACAGATTGCTGAGTACATAACATTGAATCTGCCATTTGTCTCACAGGTGTCATTTATGGGTTTGGAGATTACTGGTTATGCTGATAGAAACTATCATCGTGTTTGGGTGGAACCATTTGAAATGAATCCATATCTTATGGATGCAATCCGTCATATGGAATGCTGTAACATCTCTGCAAAAGTCTTCAACATCCCACATTGCCTTCTTCCAGTGACTCTTTGGCCCTATGCCTGTAAATCTATTTCGACATGGAAGAAAACAAATTTGCAACAATGTAAAGACTGCAGTCAGTTGAAGAATTGCTGTGGAGTATTCAGTACATCAAAACGATACAGTCCCTTTATTCACGCAATATGAAAGCGTTAGTTTAATTTGTCTCCATAATTGGGGTATCGCGGTTTCTTTGACCCACAATGCAACAAACTGATTGCAACAAAGGGTGCTCAAAAATTATATATTTCTTAACATAGAAACATCGCACATCGCACGAAATTTCATCCAACAGGCTGCATCGCATGATGTAGCCTGTTGCGCAAGGTAATATAGCACGCTATTTGTACCCTCTATAGTCTTTACGCTTACCCTCTACAGTGTCTGCGCGTAGGGACTATAGAGGGTCAGGCGAGGGAGTAGTAGTGTCTTTTGTGAAGTGACAAAATTATTTTTGCGGAAAAACCTATGAGCCCTACGCACGAGGGTAGGTGAATCGGCATCGGCGACTTGCTGGACTATGACGGAGGGATGCAGTTTGCGTAGGGCTCATAGGGTTTTCGGCAAAACTTTTTAAGAAGGACGCGTCGCAAAGGCCTTCACGACGCGTCGCAACGGCCCGAGGGATGCGTCCTTATTGCGAGTCCCACGCGTGGGACACGATGGAAGAGCGCGGTGCGTTGAGTGTTCCACCATGGTGGTCCAGTTGGAAGAGCGCGGTGCGTTGGTTGTTCGGTCACGATGGAACAACGAGAAGAGCGTGGCCTTCGGGTCAAAAGCCTTAAGGGTTTCGGGCAAAAGGCTTAAGGGTTATGAGAAAAAGCCTTAAGGGTTGATGTCACGTTCTGAATGCCTTCAAGGAGGGCGAGTTGGAGCGTGACGATAATAACGTGCATTT
Organism: uncultured Prevotellaceae bacterium; assembly: GCA_946415705.1. GTDB lineage: Bacteria > Bacteroidota > Bacteroidia > Bacteroidales > Bacteroidaceae > Physcousia. The sequence goes on along the minus strand of CAMKTN010000018.1, from coordinate 18,322 downwards.
TTTGAACGTTAATGGTGTGATGAAACCTAAATACGACGGTTTAGAGATTTTACAGGGGTGGGAGAGTGGTTGTATCAGGATTTTGTTGTACCTTTGCAGGCGCAAAACGTAAATCGTCAAATCGTAAATTGTCAAATAGTCCAATTACAATATGATCACTGTTTCCAATCTGGCCATTCAGTTCGGCAAACGTGTCCTGTACAAGGACGTCAACATGAAGTTCACTAACGGCAACATCTATGGCGTTATCGGAGCCAATGGTGCCGGTAAATCTACATTGCTGAAGGCCATCAGCGGTGAGCTGGAAGCCAACAAGGGCACCATAGAGATGGGTCCTGGCGAGCGCCTGAGCGTGCTGTCGCAGGACCACTTCCAGTACGATGGTGAAACTGTGCTGAACACCGTGCTGATGGGCCACACTGTGCTGTGGGACATCATGCATGAGCGCGATGCTCTCTATATGAAGGAAGACTTCAGCGATGCCGATGGCATCCGTGTGGCAGAGTTGGAAGAGAAATTCGCAGAGCTGGGCGGCTACACGGCAGAGAGCGATGCTGCTACCCTGCTGAGTGGTCTTGGTATTAAGGAAAAGAAACATCAGATGCTCATGGGCGAGCTCTCGGGTAAGGAGAAGGTGCGCGTGATGCTCGCCAAGGCGTTGTTTGGCGAGCCCGACAACCTGCTGCTCGATGAGCCCACCAACGACCTCGACCTCGACACCGTGCAATGGCTGGAGCAGTATCTTTCTGAGTTCGAGCACACCGTGCTCGTCGTCAGCCACGACCGTCACTTCCTCGATGCCGTTTGTACACACACGGTGGATATTGACTTCGGCAAGGTGACGATGTTTGCCGGTAACTACTCGTTCTGGTACGAGTCCAGCCAGCTGGCGCTGCGTCAGGCACAGAACCAGAAGGCGAAGGCCGAGGAGAAACGCAAGGAGCTGGAAGAGTTCATCCGTCGCTTCAGCGCCAATGTGGCCAAGTCGAAACAGACCACTTCGCGCAAGAAGATGTTGGAGAAACTGAATATTGATGAGATACAGCCCTCCACGCGTAAATACCCAGGCATCATCTTCCAGATGGATCGTGAGCCCGGCAACCAGATTCTCGAAGTGGAGGATCTGAAGGCTACGGCCGAGGACGGCACCGTGCTCTTCGACAACGTTACCTTCAACATCGAGAAGGGGCAGAAGACGGTATTCCTGAGCCACGACCCGCGTGCAATGACAGCTCTCTTCGAGATCATCAACGGCAACCGCCAGGCCGACAAGGGTACCTACAAATGGGGCCTGACGATCACCACCGCCTACCTGCCGCTGGACAACACGGAGTTCTTCAAGAGCGATAAGAACCTCGTGGACTGGCTGATGCAGTACGGCGAGGGCAACGAGGTGTTCATGAAAGGCTATCTGGGCCGCATGCTCTTCTCCGGCGAGGAGGTGCTGAAGAAGGTCAATGTCCTCTCGGGTGGCGAGCGTATGCGATGCATGATTGCGCGTATGCAGCTGAAGAACGCCAACTGCCTCATCCTGGACACCCCCACGAACCACCTCGACCTGGAGAGCATTCAGGCTTTCAACAACAACCTGAAGCTTTACAAGGGAAATATCATCTTCGCCTCGCACGACCACGAGTTCATCCAGACCGTCGCCAACCGTATCATCGAGCTGACGCCCAACGGCATCATCGACAAGCTCATGGACTACGACGACTACATCAGCGACGAACACATCAAGGAACTCAAAGCCAAGATGTACGGCGAGGAGGTATAACGCGCGCTTTTCTGAAGTTTCATAACAATCTATCATTCATAAATTTAACTTACAAAACATCATGAAAATCTCTAAGATTGAACATCTGGGCATCGCCGTGCAGAGCATCGACGAAGTGCTGCCTTATTTCGAGAATGTACTGGGTCTGAAGTGCTACAAGACCGAGGTCGTTGAGGACCAGAAGGTGAAGACTGCCTTCATGAAGGTGGGCGAGGTGAAGCTGGAACTGCTGGAGCCCACATGCCCCGAGAGCACCGTGCAGAAGTTCCTCGACAATGGCGGTCGCGGCATTCACCACGTGGCTTTCTGCATCGAGGACGGTGTGGCTGAGGCTCTCGCAGAATGCGACGGCAAGGGCATCCGCCTGATTGACAAGGCTCCCCGCAAGGGCGCTGACGGTCTGCAGATTGCTTTCCTGCACCCGAAGAGCACCGTGGGTATCCTCACAGAGCTCTGCGAAGATCCCAACAAGTAAAGGGAAACAGAGAAAAGTGAAGCCGCTCCAAACAGGGGCGGCTTCTTTCGTTTATTACACTCGGTTGTGTTCGTCGGGGAAGATGATCTTGGGCGTGAAGGTCTTGGCTTCCTCGAAGTCCATTTGGGCGTAGGACATGATGATGACGATGTCCCCCACCTGCACCTTACGCGCTGCGGCGCCGTTGAGGCAGATACAGCCGCTGCCTCGAGGGCCCTTAATAATATAGGTGTCGAAGCGCTCGCCGTTCATGTTGTTCACGATATAGACGCGTTCGCCGGCGATGAGGCCTGCGGCTTCCATCAGGGCCTCGTCGATGGTGATGCTGCCCATGTAGTGAAGGTTGGCCTCCGTGACGGTGGCGCAGTGTATCTTGCTCTTGATGACTTCTATGACCATAGCTTTAAACTTTAAACCTTAAACTTTCAACTAATAGTGTATATGGTCAATCAGGCGGATGGGTTTGCTGCCGCAATAGACGGTGATGCAACCCACGACCTCTGGGGCATCGCTCCAGTCGTTGACATCGGCGAGCGTCGCGGCATCTACGATGGAGTAGTACTCTACGCGCAGGCCGGGGACGGCGTTCACGCGCGCTTCCACGTATTCACGTGTGAGCTGAACGCTGTGTGAACGAGCGAACGCGCAGCTGGCCTTGAGGGCGGCGTAGATCTGAGGGGCGATGGCGCGCTCCTCGGGGCTGAGGAGGCTGTTGCGGCTGGAGAGGGCGAGGCCGCTGTCTTCGCGCACAACGGGGCAGGGGACGATCTGCAGCTGGAAGCCTAGGTCGGCCACCATGCGGCGGATGACGGCAATCTGCTGGAAGTCCTTCTCGCCGAAGTAGGCGCGGTCGGGCTCCACGAAGCTGAACAGCTTGGAGACGATCTGGCAGACGCCGTTGAAGTGTCCCGGGCGCATGGCACCTTCCATCACGCTGTCAGTGGGCGGGTAGGAGAAGTGGCGCGTGTCGGGCTCAGGATATACTTCAGCCACGCTGGGCGCGAAGGCGATCTGTGCCTTGCAGGCCTCCAGCAATGCGCAGTCGGCATCGAGGGTGCGAGGGTAGCGCTCCAGGTCGCGAGGGTCATTGAACTGTGTGGGATTGAGAAAGATGCTGACGACGGTCACGTCGTTTTCAGCTACCGATCGACGCACGAGCGAGGCGTGGCCCTCGTGGAGGGCACCCATCGTCGGCACGAGGCCAATGCTTTTGCCAGCAGCTCGTGCTGCGGACATTTCGGCCTTGAGTTCTTGGATGTGATGTATAATCTTCATTTCAGGGTGCAAAATAACACATAAAATGCCAAATGAAGAAGCAAAAACGCAAATAAAATGCAAAAAATGCCCTTTTCACATACTTTCTTGCGCTAATAATTGCAAATAACCCGATTTTTTTATATATCTTTGCACTCGGAAAGTTATAATGACGCGCCATATGAAGTCCAAAAGAGTATTATTCATCACACAGGAAATCACCCCGTATCTGCCCGATACGGACGTGTCGTTGTTGGGTCGTAAGATGCCTCAGTTCGTTCAGGAGAAGGGACGTGAGATTCGCACCTTCATGCCCAAATGGGGCGGCATCAATGAACGCCGCAGCCAGCTGCACGAGGTGATACGCTTGTCAGGAATGAACTTGATCATCGACGAGACGGACCATCTGCTCATCATTAAGGTGGCCTCCATCCCCTCAGCGCGCATGCAGGTGTATTTCATAGATAATGATGACTATTTCATGAAGCGCTTGGAGGCCTGCGATGAAGAGGGCAACGAGTATGAGGACAATGGCGAGCGTGCGATCTTCTACGCCCGTGGCGTGCTGGAGACGGTGAAGAAGCTGCGTTGGGTGCCGGACATCATCCACTGTCAGGGGTGGATCTCGGCGGTGGCACCGTTGTATATCAAGACATCGTACCGCGAGGAACCGTCGTACCGCGACAGCCGCATCATCTTCACACCCGCTGGTGATGACCTGAAGTTGCCGCTGACGCAGCAGTTCCGTGCGAACCTGAAGTTCAAGGGGCTCGCGGACAGCGACCTGGAGGGCTTCCCCGAGGACGCCACGATGATGGACCTCTACAAGCTGGCATTGCGCAACAGCAATGGTATGCTGCTGACGGAGTCCTGCATCAACCAGGAGCTCGTGGACTATGCCAAGGAACTCGGCCTGCCGATCTTCGGGCCTGTAGATGTGAAGAGTCCCGATGCCTCCACGCAGGTGGTTGACTTCTTCGACAGCATTTGGAGCGAGGGTAAGACGCCTATTGAGGATCCGGACATGTAACACTGCGTCAACATCCATTGATTTTATACCATCTCTATGAAACTACGATTTGCCGGCATAGCATTATGCGCGTTAGCGCTCTTCACGGGCTGTGCTGATGATACAGACACGATAGGCATCCCTGCGGATTCCGATATCATGGTCTCTTCTACCAAGAAATTCGATTTTACTACGCGTTCCGTGAAGCTCGGTGCCGTATCGGCAACCAGCAGCAAGAGCTATTTCGGTCGTGTGAACGACAGCGCTTCGGACATCGATGTCACTGCGGACTTCCTGGCACAGTTCCACACGAGCGAGGACTACACGCTGCCCAGCACGGACAGACTTGTGAAGGATAACGCCGGAAAGGTGATCTGCGACGGTATGGAGCTGCGCTTGTATATCAACTCCTATAAGGGCGACGGCTATAGCCCCCTGAAGATGGAGGTCTATGAGTTGGACAAGAACAATGTGCTGAGCGAGGCGAAGACATACTACACCGATCAGAATCTCATGGAATTCGTGAACCCGCTGCGCCCCACACCCGTTGTCGAGAAGACCTTCACGGCTGAAGACCAGACGGTAAGCGACGAGGAACGCTCCAGCGAAGGGTATTACAAGAATATCAAGTTCACGATGCCCACGGAAGACGGCCAGTCTATCCTGCAGGCGATGGTGGACCATCCTGAGTATTTCAAGGACTCCTACCAATTCATCCATAATGTGTTGCCAGGCTACTATTTCCACTTGAAGAACGGTAGCGGGGCGATGCTGACCATTGACGTGTGTGTCATCAACGTGCGCTTCCGCTACTTGGATGACGATGGCGCAGAGGTCGATGGCGTAGTGCGCTTCTCGGCCACGCAGGAGGTCATCCAGAGCACGCGCATCGAGAACAAGGGTCTCGATGAGCTGCTGGCTACGACCAACGATGCCCAGGGCAATCCGCTGGAAGCGTTCACCTATGTGACGTCGCCTGCCGGTATTGCTACGGAGCTGATCCTGCCCATTGATGAGATCTACGAGGGTCATGACAACGACAGCATCAGCCGTGCGCGTATCGTGATGACGCGCTTGAACGATGGCGCCACCAGCAGCGCCTTTGGCACGCCTTCCACGCTGCTTTTAGTGCGCCGCACGGCCTACGATACATTCTTCGCGGAGCGTCAGGTGGCGGATGGGAAAGTGTCTTTCGTGTCGAACTTCGATTCGGGAGCCAACACTTATACCTTTACGAACATCAACACACTGGTGTCCAATCTCTACCGTTCCAAGAAGGCAACGATGGAAAGCGAAGGGCTGACGTCGGAAGAGTATAACGCAGCCAATCCGTACTGGAACCGCGTGTGGCTGGTGCCTGTGGTGACATCAACGAACTCGTCCAATGTGGTGACGAGTGTGCAGCATGATTTCTCGCTGTGCAGCGCGCGCCTCGTGGGAGGCACGAAGGTGCAGTCCATGCAGGTGATTTATAGCATGTACACCAGATAAAGCTTGCTGACATCATAAAAAAATAAGCCATCCCAGAACGGGATGGCTTATTGCTTGTATGCCAGTTAGTTATTTCTTGGCAGCGGGCTTCTTGGCAGGTGCCTTCTTGGCAGGAGCTGCCTTGGGCTCAGCTTTCTTTGCAGGTTCTGCCTTCTTTGCAGGCGCGGCCTTCTTGGCGGGAGCTGCTTTCTTGGCAGGAGCCTTCTTTTCCTCCTTGACAACGGGCTCGAACTTGGACAGACGAGCTTGCAGGCGGTTGATCTCAGCGTCCTTGACATTGATTTCGTCGGCCTGGTTGCGGATAGTTGTCAGCAGCGCGTTGAGCTCGTCGTTCTCAATGTCGAGCGGATAGAGGGCATTGACGCGGTTGATGAAGTCGCCCAGGATGTTCATATAGTTCGTGAAAGCGTCGTAGGGACTGTCGTAGATGCCGCGATAGAAGCCTGTACCCATATTCTTCGTGGTCATGAAGCGGAAGTTGTTGGAGGCTTGGATGCGGTCCCAGTCCTGTGTGATGCGACGGTCCTTGCAGATGAGCACGCGCTCGGCGACGCTGTAGAGCTTCTGGAAGGCTTCGCGTTGCATGACATTACCGAGCCAGCAGCTGGTGTCGCGCTCCTCGTCGTTCCAGGACATGGGGTAGGGAACATCCAGCTGAGCCACGCTCTTGCTCTTGGCGATGATCTCGCTGGGAGTAGCGAAGGTGATGCCGCGATCCTTGGCCACTGCGGGCAGGGCCTTGATGAACTCCAGGATATTGCTGCTCAGCGGCTGATAGATGCCGAGAGCGCAGAGCTCCATGAAGATGTTGATGACCTTCTCCTCTTCGGGGAGCTGGGAAATCCAGTCGATATAGGTGTCAGCGAAGAGGGGGTATTCGTTCCATGAGCTGTCGTTGAAGCGCAGGCTGATGTCATCGCTGAGCTTGTAGTCGCGCAGCAACAGCTTCAGGTTGGGATTCTGGTTGCAGTGGTACAGGAAATGCGGTGACTTCCAACCGAGCACGTGCTTGGCACCCTCGGCAATCATACCCTTATAGCCCATGTCGGCAACGAGGCCGCCGATATCGTCGCTATAGATGAGCGAGCTGTTGCGCAGCACGGTGGGCTTCTTGCCGAAGAGCTCCTTCATCTTCTTGGCCTGACGGGCTACCTCATCGCGGAACACATCCTCGTTGGCCAGTGAGCTGAGGCCGTGGCTGTAGGGCTCGGCCAGAAATTCCACGCAACCGGTTTCGTTGAGTTCCTGCAGCAGCTCAATGACTTCGGGGGCATACTGCTCCAGCAGTTCGATGGCGCAGCCGCTGATGGAGAACGCCACTTTGAAGGCTTTGCCATACATCTTGGCCATCTCCAGGAAGGTCTTGAGGGCGGGAATGTAGGAACGCTCAGCGGTGTCGGTGATGCCACGCTCGTTTTCGTAATCGTCGAAATAGTAATGATCCTTACCAATCTCGAAGAAGCGATAGCGCTTGAGATGCACATTCTGGTGAATCTCGAAATAAAGACAGATGGTCTTCATATTTAGTTTAGAGTTTAGAGTTTAAAGTTTAGAGTTATTTTTATCTAGCCAGGCACTGGTCATAGAGCTTGCGAATGCGCTCGCCGACCTTTTCCCAGGTGATGCCATCGACTTCCTTCTTGCCCTCGACCTGCAGGTATTCGTGCAGGGAGTCGTTGGTGCAGAGGCTGTACATCGCATCGGCCATCGCGTCGATGTCCCAGTAGTCGGTCTTGATACACTTGTCGAGGATCTCGGCGCAGCCGCTCTGCTTGGAGATGATGCTGGGCACCCCGCTCTGCATGGCCTCCAGCGGACTGATGCCGAAGGGCTCTGAGACAGAGGGCATGACATAGACATCGGAGTCGCGGAAGATCTCGAACACCTGCTTGCCCTTCATGAAGCCGGGGAAGTGGCAGCGGTCTGCGATGCCGTAGGCTGCGGCCATATTGATCATGTCGTTCATCATGTCGCCCGAACCGGCGAAGCAGAAGCGAACATTGTTCGTACGCTCGAGCACGCGCTTGGCAGCTTCGATAAAGTACTCGGGGCCTTTCTGCATGGTGATACGTCCCAGGAAGGTGATGACCTTCTCCTTGCGCTCCTTATAGGGGAGGCGCTGGGCCACGATCTCCTGCAGCTCAGGAGCCAGGGGATACACGGCGTTGTGCATGGCGAAGCACTTGGCGGGATCCTGACCGTAGTGGTTGATGACCGTCTGGCGTGTCAGCTCCGATACACACATGATGCAGTCGGCGTTGTCCATACCGTTGCGCTCGATGCCATAGACCGTGGGGTTCACATTACCGCGGGAGCGGTCAAAGTCGGTGGCGTGAACGTGAATGACGAGGGGCTTGCCCGAGACTTGCTTGGCGTGGATGCCGGCGGGGTAGGTGAGCCAGTCGTGAGCGTGGATGATGTCGAACTGCTCCGTGCGGGCTACGACACCTGCGATGATGGAGTAGTTGTTGATCTCCTCGGTGAGATTGCTGGGGTAACCGCCTGCAAACTCCATGCAGCCCAAGTCGTTGACGTGCATGTAGTTGAAGTCGGCATAGATGTGCTCGCGATAGCGATAGTAATCGTCTGGTGACATGATATTACCCAGGCGCTGACGTACGTAGTCGTAGTTGACATCGCGCCATGCGATGGGCACTGAGTTCATGCCAATAATCTTGCAGGCATCCTGCTCTTCATCGCCGAAGGGACGCGGGAGGCACAGGAGTGTCTCCATATCGCCGAGGGCGTTCAGACCGTGAGTGATACCATAATTAGCGGTGGCGAGTCCACCAAATACATGAGGAGGATACTCCCATCCGAACATTAAGACTTTCATAGTTGTTTCCTCCTTTCTTTATTCAATAATATATTTATCCAATAGCTTCACCACGCGCATGATCTCGGCCACATTCATGGCAAACGACATAGCGCCGCGACCATGGAAGGGCGGGTTGCCGTCGAAGACCTCGGGCAGAGTGCCGATGCAGTGGTAGAAGAGTTCTTCCTCGTAGCCTACGAGCTGACGCTCTACGAAGCTGACGCGTGAGTAACCGAAGACCTTCAGGCAAGCTTCCAGATAGAAGCCGGCCAGCCAGGGCCATGCGGTGCCCATATGGTAGGCGTAGTCGCGCTGCACCTGCGGACCGACGTACATCGGGTTGTAGCCGCCGCTCTTGGGCGACAGCGTGCGCAGGCCCTTCGGGGTGAGCAGCTCCTTGGTGCACATATCGAGCACGCCCTTCTTCTGCTTCGAATCGAGGGGTGAATAGTCGAAAGCGCAGGCGAAGATCATGTTCGGGCGAACGCTCCAGTCGATCATCTGACCGTCCACGTAGTCCAGCAGATAGCCGTAGTCGTTGAGGAAGGTATCGACGAAGCTCTTCTTGCACTTCGCTGCCAGACCCTCAAGGGGAGCGGCCTCTGATTCTTCGTTCATCGTGCGGCATACCTGAGCGCTGAACATCAGTGCATTGTACCACAGCGCGTTGAACTCAACGATATAACCCGAACGTGGCACGATGGGGTGTCCGTTCTGGCTGCTGTTCATCCATGTGATGGCTTTGTCGCGGCCGTTGGCATATACGAGGCCATTGTCGTGAACGAACAGGTTGGGATGCTTGCCTGCGTAGAGGAAGGCCATGATATCATGCTGCAGACTGCCGTATTTCTCAATACCTTTCTCCAGGCCGACGAACTTGCAATACTGCTGAATGCACCAGATGGCCCATAAGAGCACGTCGGGGTGCTCCATCTCGTAAATCCTCACGCTGAGCGGCTTGCCGGCGATGAACTCGCGGATGCCCTTCTCGGCGGTGGCCATCACGCGCTCGAAGTGATCAATCTCATCGTTGGTCAGTGTCAGACCGGGCAGAGAGACGAACAGGTCGCGGGCGCGGCACTTGAACCACGGGTAGCCAGCCAGGATGTAGGTTTCGCCATCGCGGTTGTTGATGAACTGATGGGCGCTGTTGACCAGACAGTGGTAGAAGTTGTCACGCGGTGTGCGGATATTCAGCTCGTAGTCGGCCAAATCCTTCAGCTTCGCGGGGTTGCACTCCTTGGTGCCAGCGGCGAAGACGATGCTCTCGCCCTTCTTGATGTCGAACTCGAAGTAGCCGGGAACGTAGAGGTCCTCGTTTGAAGCATAGCCGCGCTCCGTCTCCTTCGGGTAGTCAACACCGCGGTACCAGTCGGGGCGGAATACCCATTCGGACTTTTTGTTCAGCTGCATGAACAGCTCGGGATAGCCGGGGTACATGCAGGTCTTGATGCCGTTCTTCACCTCCTGATAGTCGCGGTTGACACGCGGGTTCTCGTGTGTGAACTCGCGCACACTGCGGAAGGCCAGCCAGGGCTGCAGACGAAGGGTCGTCTTCGAGTGGGCATCCAGGAGCGTGTAGCGAATCAGTACGCGGTCCTCGAAGTGCTGGAACATCAGCTCCTTCTTCAGGATGACGCCGCCGACGCGATAGATGGTTGTGGGCACTTGCTGACAGTCGTACTCGCGGATGTATTTGTGACCGCGGGGACTGTAGTTGTCGCCTTGATACTTGTGGAGTCCGAGGTTGAATTCGGCGCCATGCTGGATGACTGTGCAATCGAGCGACGAGAGCAACACATGGTTCTCGTCGTCCAACTCAGGCACAGGCACAACGAGCAGACCGTGGTATTTGCGCGTGTTGCAATCCAGGATTGTCGAACACGAGTAAGCACCGGAGCGATTGCTGCGCAGCACCTCCTTCTTCAGAGCTTCCTCCAAGTTTGTCATCAAGGTCTTGTCAAACTGTAAATAGCTCATAAGTTAGTTTATGTTAGGTATATTTTATGTTGTTTTTTGTGGGTTAAATGGCACTTTTAGGCTCATTTCGTTTTCAAAAATAGGCTTTTTTTGTCATCCTGAAAAATATTTCAGGCAAAAAGTTGTCTAAGATTTGACAGAATCACGAAAAAAGTCTAATTTTGTGCCGTAAAACATAAATATAGACGCACTCAATGTCACGAAAGAGCGTAAAAATGAAGGATATTCTTCCGCAAATGTCAGAGCTGACGCAGTTACTCGCGGCAGAAGAGCTGGAATTGTTGGAAAAGCATGCGACAGTACATACTTACAAGAAAAATGAGACACTCTATAAGGAGGACGAAACGCCCGCTTACTTGCATTGTCTGGTGGATGGAAAGGTGAAGATTTGCAAGGAGGGAGTAGGGGGACGTACCCAAATTGTGCGCGTGATTCGTCCTGTGGATTATTTTGGTTATCGTCCGGCCTTTGCAGGTGAGCGCTATGCATCCTCGGCTATTGCATTAGAGGCTGCCATCGTTGTGAAGATTCCCATTGGAACGATTATGCGTCTGTTGATGACGAACGCTCGTCTGGGGCTGTTCTTCCTGGAGCGTTTGGCAAAGGATTTGGGGACGGCGGACAGCAGAACCGTCAACCTCACGCAGAAGCACATTCGTGGTCGTCTGGCGGAGTCGCTGCTCTTCCTGCGCGACAGCTACGGTCTGGAGGAGGACGGCTCCACGCTGAGTATCTATCTCAGTCGCGAGGAGCTTGCCAATCTGTCGAATATGACCACCGCCAACGCCATACGCACCCTCTCCGCCTTTGCCTCGGAGAAGTTGCTGGCGGTTGATGGACGTAAGATCAAGATTATTGATTTCGCCAAGCTGGAAAAGGTCAGCCGCATGGGCTAATTGCCATAATCTGGCTGACGACGTCAGCGAGATTCTTTGTGGCGTCAATCCATTTGATGGCTACGCCTCGGCGTTCCATGCCCCGGAAGTAGGTCATCTGTCGCTTTGCGAACTGATGGATGGCGATTTCCAGCTGACGCACCATCTCGTCGTAGCTCATCTGGCCCGTCAGGTAGAGCGTCAGATAGCGGTATTCAAGGCCGTAGCTGATAAGCGCTTCAGCCGCTACGCCCCTGTCAAGAAGCCCTTGCACTTCAGCCACCATCCCTTCTTCCTCCAGGCGTTTGTGCAGTCGCCTCGTGATGCGCTCGCGCCGCAGTTCTCGCGAGATGTCTAACCCGATGGTCAGCGAGCGCAGCGTTGGGAATGGCTCCGTCTCGTCGATGTGGTGCTCGCGGTAGAATTCCTCTATCTCAATGGCGCGGATGGCACGTCGCGCAGTGTCCACGTCCGTCGTGTTGTGCAGCCGTTTGTAGGTTGCCAGCATCGCCGTCAGTTCCTCCAGGCTCTTGCCCTCCAACCGCTCTCGCAGCGCAGCGTTCACAGGCACCTCCACCAACTTATACGCCCTTAGTACGCTCTCGATATACAACCCTGTGCCGCCACAAAGAATAGGGAAACAGCCGCGACCAATTATATTATTGTACGCGCGTAGGAAATCCCGCTGAAACTCAAACACCGAGTATTTCGTGCCCGCCTCGCAGATGTCGATGAGGTGGTAGGGTATGTTTATGGTTGATGGTTGATGGTTGAGGGCTGAGGGTTCTGCAAGGTGGATGGTGAAGTCTGCTAAGTCTTTGCCCGTGCCGATGTCCATACCGCGGAACACCTGCCGCGAGTCTGCCGAGATGATCTCCGCATGGCCCATGCGTGCTGCCAGCTGTGTGGCAACCGCCGTCTTCCCACAGGCCGTAGGTCCAAGTATGGTGATCAGGTCGTACACTTGTGCTTATTGAATTTTAGTCCAGTAGAAGCTTTTGTGGAAGGGGCCGACGATACCGCGTACTTCGAGCTTGTTGTCATCGCTCAGGCGTAGCTCCACTTTGTAGGTCTTGCCGCTCTTGGGGTCGTAGATATGTCCGTTCTTCCAGATTCCGTTCTCATAGGTGACGTGCTCTACGAGCACGACTTCACTCATGGGCGTGGAACGCTTCCCTTTGTCGGGGTTCTTGGCATCGGTCTTGAGGGTGCCGTCGGGATTGTGGGTCACGCGCAGCCAGCAGATTTGCATTTGGTAGCCGCCGTCGTGACGAAAGACCTTGACCTTGGCGTCGTTCTTGTCGAACTTGGCCTTATAGGTGCCAAGGATGCGGTCGGCAGCGGGCTGTGCGAAGGTGATGGCAGCCAGTAGAAGTGTGATAGCCAGGAATAGAAAACGTTTCATAACGATGTGGAAGGGGCAGTGTGCTTGCTTTCTCTCTTCTCAGGCCTGACGTGCCTCGATATAGTCGTAGAGGTCGCCGAAGGTCTTGAGTTGCGGCAGGTCTTCTTTGGCAATCTTGATGCCGTAGTCGTGGTGTACGATGCTGACGAGGTCGATGAGGCTGATGCTGTCGAGTTCCAGGGTCTCGAAGATGGGCGCATCGGGGGTGATGTTGGCCTCGTCAATCTCGAATTCTTCGGCAATCTTCGCGTTGATGTCCTTGATGATGTCGTTTCTTGTATTCATTGAATGATATTATTTCTATGTATTGGTTAACAGATGGTTATGCGTTCTTGATAATGAGCGTTGAGTTGGTGCCTCCGAAGCCGAAGGAGTTGCTGAGGAACTGGTCGAAATGCACGTTGCGCGTCTCGGGAATAATATTGAGGGCGGCTGTAACATCGTCGGGGGCTTCGAAGTTGATGTTGCCTGCGATGAAGTCGTTTTTCATCATCAGGATGGAGTAGATGACCTCGCTGGCGCCTGCCATCCACATCTCATGACCCGTCTGGCTCTTGGTGGAGGTGACGGGCACGCGGTAGTCACCGAAGACCTGAGCGATGGCTTCGGCCTCGCGCTGGTCGCCGATGAGCGTGGAGGTGGCGTGTGCGTTGATGTAGCCGATATCGCGCAGCTGCACGCCGCTGTTGCGGAGGCAGTTGAGGAGCGAGCGTGCAGGTCCTTCGACATTGGGATTGGAGATGTGGTCGCCATTGCCGGAGAAGCCCCAGCCCACGACCTCTGCGAGGATGGGCGCGCCACGACGCACGGCGTGGTCATAGCTCTCAAGGATGAGTGTCGCTGCACCGCCGCTGGGGACGAGACCGTCGCGGGAGCGGTCGAAGGGACGGCTGGCGCGCGTGGGGTCATCCTCGCGAATGGAGAAGGCCTGAATGCCGTCGAAGGCAGCGATGCCATAGAGGTTGTTCTCCTCGGCACCGCCACAGACGACGCATTCCTGCAGGCCATCACGGATGAGGAGTGATGCCAGACCGATACTCTGAGAACCGGAGGAGCAGGCGGAAGCCGTCGTCAAGTTGATGCCGCGTAGATGGAACAAGCAGGCCAGGTTCATGGAGACTGTGGAGTTCATGGACTGGAAGATGGCGCCGCTGCCGCAGGCTACGGTGTCACGGGCTGCACGGAACTTATCCAATCCCACCATCGTGGCTTCCACGACGGAGTCGTTGCCGTAGATGATGCCTACTTCGTGCTGTGTGAGATACTCCTCGTCGAGGCGTGCCTGCTCTAAGGCCTGTCGTGTAGCCATATAGGCATACTGCGCTGCCTCGGGCATCGTATTGCGGAATTTGCGATGCAGGAAAGGCTTGAGATCTACAGCGGGAACATTACCTACGAGGGCGGAGCGATAACCGGCCTCTTTGCGCTCGGGGCTGTAGATAATGCCGCTGGTGCCTTGGTACAGGGCATCGCGCACGGCATCAAGATTGGTGCCGAGGCAGGACCAGAGGCCCATTCCTGTGATGACAACTCTATTCATGTTGGGTGTGAATGCGTGATTGTATGAGGGTATGCAAATGTGCTATTTCACCAAGCTCTTGGCGAGAAGCGCGCAGATAGTTATAGGCGCGGCGGACAAGGCGGACGCGATAATGGTACCACCATGCGAAGCGCCCTGTGGGAATCCACAGTAGAATCCACACGAGTGCCTGCCACCACCAGCCCCAGACAGCGCCCAGCACGAGGAACGTGAGGACGGCGGTGAGCGGGTAGAGGATGACGAGCGAGAGGATGGTGCGATATGAGTTCTTGAACATCTTGTCGGTCTTCATCAGCATGGGCGGGAAGGCGTAGCAGAGGCCGTGGGGCCAGAGGCTGACGATGTAAAGGGGCAGCAACAGGATCAGGAGCACCGTCCACGCAGGGGTGGAAAGCCAGTGTGGCTGTGCGGCGATGGTGAGCTCATCGATGCCGAGTGCCTGCTCGCGTGTGCGCAGTTGGCGGGCATTGACGATGATCTCGTCATAGTCGGGATTACTCTGGAGGTCGTCAATGAAGCGCTGGTCGGCTTCCATGCGCTGTGGCAGCGGCATCGCCTGTAAGGTGTTGGGATTCAGTGTAGAGCGTCGCAGGAATTCCTTCTCCTCATAGTCCTCTTTGCCCTCGTCGAGCATCATCGCGTGAATGCGCTGCCGCAGTTCCCGGGTGATATTGCGCATCACGCTGTTGGGGTGCTGCTGGAAGGCTTCATAGTAGGGCTTTAGGGAGATGGGTTCACCGATGCGCCACACGAAATCCGTCTGCATATCGACGTAATCTTCGTAGTGATGAGCGGTGGGGACAATCTTAATGTCCTCGGTGAAGCCGTTGGCGCGTGCGGCGTGGAAGGCCATGCGGACGAGGCCGGTGGTGAAGGGGTCGAGGTAGTGTCCCTGTGTGTGGCCTGCCTCGGGGAAGACAATCACGGGGAATCCGGCGTTGACGCGCTCGGCGATATCGTCGAAGGTCTGGAAGTTATGTTCCAGTCCCTCGCCGCCTTCCCACCCGAAGCGGTAGGCGGGCAACAGACCAATCCAATGCAGGTAGCGCGTAATGAGCGGGTGCACGGAGAACACATTCGCGCGCGCCAAGGCATAGACATTCAGCTTCAGCGGTAGGGCGAAGACGATGTTCAGCGGGTCGTTGGCTGTGTTCTGGTGGTTGCAGGCGATGAAATAGCGTTCACCTTGCGCGGGTAGGTTCTCAAGGCCAAGGGTATAGCGACGCCGCACGAGAATGTGTTCGTGGAGCAGGCGCAAGTAAGCCTTGTAAATCCTGAACTTATAGAATTCTTTGAGCGAGGTGAACATGGTTGTTTATTTACCCACGCAAAAGTGGGAGAAGATATTGTTGAGGGTTTCTTGAGGGGTGATGGCGCCGCCGGTGATGTCAGCAAGGGCGTCAAGGGTGAGGCGCAGGTCCTCGGCGATGAGGTCAGTTGACAATTGAAAATTGAGAATTGAAAATTGAGAATTGTTTCCTCCTAAGCCTGCGATGACGCGGGTGAGACTGTCGTGGGCGCGGCAGAGGGCTTCGTAGTGGCGGGCGCTGGTGACGATGACGTCCCCGTCAGGCAGCTTTGGCGCCGCATCTATGAGGCGATGACGCAGGTCGTCGAGGCCCACGCCGTATTTGGCTGAGATTAGACCCACCCCCAACCCCTCCCGTGAGGGAGGGGAGCCCTCTGGTTTGCAAGAGTCTTCGCACTTATTGATAATGCGAATGACGGTTTGGTCCTCGCGCAGGGGTATGTCGGGGTAGGGAACGCCCGGCTCCGTCATCAGCAGCACGATTTGTGCGCGTTGGGCGGCAGCGATGGAACGCTCGATGCCGAGGGTCTCGATTTGGTCATCGGTGTGACGGATGCCGGCGGTGTCGATGAAGCGGAAAGTGATGCCGGAGAGCTGTATCTCGTCCTCTATGGCATCGCGCGTGGTGCCTTGTATGTCGCTGACGATGGCGCGCTCTTCGCCCACGAGGGCATTCAGGAGCGTGGATTTCCCGACATTCGGGGCTCCGATGATGGCCACGGGAATGCCGTTCTTCAGCGCGTTGCCGGCTTGGAAGGTGTCGGCCAGCTGTCGCACGCGCCCGTCGATGGTCTCTGCCAGCGCGAGGAGCTCGGTGCGATCGGCAAACTCCAGCTCCTCATGGTCGGAGAAGTCGAGCTCCAGCTCCAGCAGCGAGGTGAGGCGGAGCAGTTGGTCGCGCAGACGGGACAACTCCGAGGAGATGCCGCCGCGCAGCTGCGAGAGGGCGAGGTCGTGGGTGGCACGGTTCGTGGAGGCGATGAGGTCGGCAACGGCCTCGGCCTGCGAGAGATCCATCTTGCCGTTAAGGAAGGCACGCTGCGTGAACTCGCCGGGAGCGGCGAGGCGGGCACCCTGCTCAACCAGGCGCTCTAACACCTTATTTAATATATAGCGTGAGCCGTGACACGAGATCTCAGCTGCGTCTTCGCCCGTGTAGCTGTGTGGAGCGCGAAAGACACTCACCAGTACATCGTCGATGTCCTCGATGTGCCCGTAGTGAATGGTGTAGGGGAGGGCATCGCTCAGGTTGTGGCTGAACACATTTGAAAGAATCTCAAGCGTGCGAGGGCCTGAGATCCTTACGATGCCGATGGCTCCACCTGCGGCGGTGGCTATGGCGCATATTGTCTGCGACAAGATTGAAAGATTGAAAAATTGAAAAATTGAACTTTTGGAGCAGTGAGAGCAATCAAGCTTGCTTGAATTGCCGAGTCGTGACAAAGGTCAACGAAGTTAAATATCAATCAAATGCGTTCGAGGACGAGGCGGATAAGGCCGTCGATGGTGCCTTTGTAGCCGGTGTTGGCTTCGCCGGCAAGGCGGTTGGCGATGACCATGCAGCATGTCATGGCGCGATGGCCCATCAAACGGGCGAGGCCGGCGAGGGCGCTACTCTCCATCTCGAAGTTGGTAATCTTCCAACCTTGGTACTCAAACGATTCCACTTTCTTGTTCTGGTCGGGGTCAGCCAGGGGAATGCGCAGCTCGCGGCCCTGAGGACCGAAGAAGCCGCCGCAGGCGATGGTGACGCCGTGCACCATGTCCTTGCCCGCCACGCGCTCGATGAGCTCTGCGTTGGCATCGATGACATAAGGCGCGCAGAGCAGCGGGTTCCAATGCATGTGCTGCTTGAAGGCTTCCTCGAAGGCGAGGTCGCAGACTTCGTTGCGGCCGGCGTAGAAGTTGAGGAGACCGTCGAAGCCGATGCTCTTGCAGGAGGCGATATAGGTGCCTACGGGCGTGTTGGGCTGCAGGCCGCCGCAGGTGCCGATGCGCACGAGTTCGAGCGAGCGCAGCTGCTCCTTCTCGGTACGGGTCTCAAAGTCGATATTGGCCAGGGCGTCGAGCTCGTTGAGGACGATGTCGATGTTGTCGCAGCCGATACCGGTGGAGACGACACTGATGCGCTTGCCCTGGAACCAACCCGTAATCGTGTGGAACTCACGGCTCTGTATGTCGCATTCCATGCGCTCGAAGTGTGCGGCTACGGTCTGCACACGACCGGGATCACCCACGAGGATGACCTTATCGGCAAGCTGTTCGGGGCGTACATGGAGGTGGAAGACGCTGCCGTCTTCGTTGATGATTAGTTCAGAAGGTGCAAATACTTTTTTCACCTATTGGATGAATTAATTCTATAAAACATTTATGCTAAAAAAGTTGCACATAT
>CAMKTN010000017.1 GCA_946415705.1 uncultured Prevotellaceae bacterium | reverse complement strand
CGTCAGCCTGCTCTCCCAGCTGCACCTCTTACGGCGACGGAGGGCCGTAGGTAGCTGGCCCCTTTTACGAGAAGCCCCGAGCTCAGCAATGAGTCTCGGGGCTTTCTTCGTGATGGACAAAAGAAAAGGGAACGTTTGAACGTTCCCTTTAAGAATGTAGATGTCAGTTATTACTTGAGACCACCACCGTTATGCTTAGCTGTCATGTCAACAACAACTTCGATGTTCTGGTCCTGATCAATAGAAGGCACGATGATAGTTGCCTGACCAGACTGACCAGTCTTAGGAGTGCGACCATTGCTGGTAGCGGTCTTGCTCTCACCACCCTTTGTCTCGGTGACGGTAATGGTGAATTCAGTGTCAGCGGGCAGAGTGTTAATAGCAGCCTGCAGCTCACTTACGGTGTTGTAGGTCTGGCCATTGAGGGTGTAGGTGTAAACGGCATCCTGGTCCTGAACCTTCTGGATAGCTTCTGCTACGTTGTTGTAGATGATGGGATCATCATCGTCCTTGCAGGAGGTCATGAACATGCAAACGCCAGCTACTGCAATAGCGCAGAGGGAAAGAAGAAACTTTTTCATTGTTTTGAAAGTTTTTAAGTTAATTGGTTTTGATGTTTATTATTTAATTCTTTATTTTATTTGAAGTTATCATTCAACATTTTGCGGACATACTCTTCGACGTAGGCGGGTTCCCAGAAGTGAGACGCGCGGTTCTGGTCAGGCTGTGTGGTGTAGGTGCTTCCCATTTTCTCTTCCCAGTACTTGTAGTAGGCCTGATAGCTGTATTCCAATCCGTAGTACTCGGGGAGTCTTAGTCTGACGAAAGCTTTTCTGCGCTGCCGTTTTCCTCCCACGGGAATGGCGAAGTGGAATCCAAAATTGTACTCACCTCCTGTAAGGATGCCATAGACACCAATTGCATATTCTCCGAAGTGGCGTGTGACGTCAAGTCGTCCGCCGTAGTCGCCGTAGAGGAATCGTCCTCCTTGTAGCTCGATCTGCAGGCGTGTGTGCGGTTCGTAGTAGTTGGCACGTGCCATGAAATTAAACTGCTGTGAATCCCGGATGAACCCAAGGCCGTTTTTCCAGGAGTTGTTGAACCCATAGGTATAACCTGCATCGAGTGTGATGTCCAGATTTCTGATGGCATGGAAGGTGACTTTTGCCTGTAAGCCCGCTCGTTCAGCATGAAAGAATCCTACGGCCGCCGAGATGTACCAATGCTTGGTGGAGAGGATTTGTTGGCTGAGGTTGGTGTTCCCAATCTGAATGTATCTCTTGGTATCGTACTGGTCCAATCGATAGAGAATCGGGAATACGGGCTGTAGGGTAAGCCTGGCTCCTGGCCAAAGAGTGGCAGCAAAAGCGGGTGCGATGATCACACAGTAGTCGAAGAGATGGTCGAGCTTGTTGTTGGTCAGGCTGACCATGGGGAATACGGTGATGTCAATCTTACCTGTCGAGGCGGCTTGCGGCTTGACGTCGCGGAGTACTTCCAGCGCCTGCTTCATTTGCCTGTCCACGCTGACGTCCCATGTTCCTTCACGCTTGAAGGCGTGGACGATGACCTGTGGCATTTTGTAGTCCGTGAGCACTATCTCGAAATTTTGTATTTCGGGGCAGCTGTCCGTGACTTGCCTGATGGCTGCGACTGCTCCTCGGAATGTTCCTCGGTGTGCCCTGTCCTCGATGGCGAGGTAGAGGGTGTCGGCAATCGTTTTAGCCCGAATATCCTCGAATCCTTCTGTTTTCAGTACCGACACAATCCTTGTGTCTTGTGCCTTTGCTGATACAGAGGCGATTACGAGCATGAACAGGCATATTATATGCCTATACACTTTATATTCGGCGCAAAGATACTTCATTTCTATCAATTTTGTTCGTTATTTAATTTTTTTAACGTTTAATTTCGCGATAATTTATGATTTATCGTAAAACTTTACGTCCATTGACGATATAAATGCCCCTTGGAAGGGTTCCAAACTGATTCTTTGAGCACACTTTTCGTCCTGACAAGTCATAGACGGCATCATTGTCGTCGAAATCGTTTTCGTCGAGCTCGTCGATGCCCACGCTTGCACCCGGTTCAATAACGAACTCCTCATAGAGCTGCGCATAGTAGCTGAGGATGTTGGCGCGGTTGAGTGTGGGGAGGTCGAAGGTGTAGAGCGTTGATGCGCCGTCAGGGTAGAGACCAATGGTCTGCTGTTCGGTGTGTGCGCGATAGACGAGGGTGTCAGCCCAGCTCTCATCCGCAGCAGTGATGACGACGACGCAGGAGTCTTTGTTGGTGAGCTTGAAGTTGGCGTGTAGCTGCGAGACGCCCTTGGCCTTGTCTGCCCAAACGATCGTGTGGCCATGTGCAGGAATGACGGTGGAGATTCCGTCCTTGGCCTCGAATCTCATCGCTTTGGGCTCCATCAGAGAGTTTCCGGCATAGATACCAGCAATGTCGTAGTCTTGGTCGGTGGTGTTGTACAGCTCAAACCAGTCAGATTTCTTGCCGAGATCGTTGATGTACATGCCGCTTTCGTTGGCACAGGCCTCGTTGATCTTAATGGGGTGGTAGTCTGTTTTCGCCAGTTGTGCGGTAGATATTTTCTTGAAGCTTGCCGTGAGGTTGAAGGTCTGTCCTTCGTTGAGATCGTAGTTGGCATCGCGTGACACAATAGTACCATTCTGGTTCTTCCACCCGTTGAAGGTGTAGCCCGTGGGCGCGATGGCCTTGACGGTTACGGGATAGAAGAGCTTGCCGGAGAACATATTCGTCGGTACGGGCATATCGTTGACCATGAGCCGACCTTGTTCCATCTCAGATGCGAGGGTCACCGTCTGTTGTGTGGTGGCGCCGCCGTATCTGTTGTTGAGGAAGGTGACGAGCTGGTTGATGCGAGATGACTGCATGTTTGATGTGAGGTTATTCGTTATCTTGGAGGTGCTGAACGTGGTCTCGCCACCAACACGCAGGGCGGGATTGACAATATTGGCAATCTCGTTGGCAATGTCGCGGCAGCGGTTGGGCTCAAAGATGCTACCGGTGATGACGGCGTAGGCATCGATGAAGCGCTTGCGGAACTGCTCGTTTTTCATCATATTGAGGAAGAGCGTCACGAACTCAATTTCGAGTGTCCAGCGGTCGCCGGTGTTGAAGTTGTCGCCTGAGCCGCGCAACGCGTTAAAGGTATAGATTTGCTTGTTGGCGAAGTTGCCGAAGGGGTCGTTGGTGTCGAAGGCAAAGTCGATGTCAAAGAGCACGAAGCGGAAGCGCCCGTCGTTGCGGTCACGGAAGCCCTTGATATTGTTCTGTGGGTAGTCCGTGCTACCGAGATAGAACTCTACGGCGACGTAGTTGATGAATTCTTCGATATCTACGAGCTTCTCAATCTCTGCGTATGAGTCTTCGTCATTAGCGTTCTCGGAGAAGGTCAGGAGACGCTTCCATGCTTCATTCGTGCCGGCTTGCTGCACATAGCCGCTGTCGGGAGTCATCTTGAACTGGTCTATGTTGTCGTTGTCCAGACCATAGACGGTGTAGCCGTAGTGCTTGCTATTGGGCTCGCGCAGGTTGAGGACGCCGATGTAGCTGCCGTTGAAGAACTGGTGCACGGGCTGGAAGCCTTGTGTCTCTACGTAGAGCCCACTGCTTCTGACGATGGTCTGCAGCACGGCATCCTTCACGCGGCCGGAATTGTATTCGTTACCGCCATTGCGCAGCTTGACGGACTTGTAGCGCACATTGGGTCGGTCTGCGAAGAAAGCGTATGCCATCTTGTTCTCGCCCTCGTATTGTTTCTTGGCCTTGAAGTTGCTGGAATGAGGCGCCCACGCGCGGCTCCATCCGCCGGAAGCCTCCATGCCCACTTCCTGGCTGAAGGCGAGTTTGCCGTCGGCGGTGAAGTATTCCATTTGCACTGGGCGTTCCCAGTCGGCATTCCAGTTGCAGGGGCCGTCCTGTCCGTTGCCGGGTATGCCGTTGCCGTTTCCACGCACGAGGATGCCATGGTCTGCGCCCTGGATGTCCTCGTAGTCCGCCACGATGTTCAAGATGGGCAGACTGTAGTTCCGGGTGCGGAAGAGGAAGGAGCGTGTGACCACGGGGCTTGACAGCATTCCCTCCTGAAAGAGTCGCAGGCGCAGGACGCTGTTTGAGGTGAATTCGAAGGAATAGGAATTCGATGTGCTGACGATGCCGTTGTAGTGTGCGCGTGAGGGGGCTGTGCCGTCAAGGGTGTAGAGCAGGGTAGCGCCTTGGGGGAAGGTGACGTTGACACGCACGGTCTCTCCATCTTCAAAGACACCGCTTTCCACGTCCACGGTAGGCGGATCCAGACGTGCGCTTCCGAAGATGGAGGTGGCATTGGTGGCTCCGGGCGTCGGCTCATCGGTGTAGCGCCAGATGTCGCTGCCGTCTGTGGCGCGGGCATAGGAGCACCGACTGATGGCCATGGGATATGTCAGCTCGGTAATGACCTGTCCTGCCTCGTTGCTGATGTAGAGGTCGCTGCCGTCGCAGTCGAGGTCGAAATTAATGTTCGTGGGCGCGAAGCGCGAGTGGTGGTCGAACCACAGGACCTTGTAGCCCTTGGCCGGCACTATGCCGAAGCGGCTGTCCATGCGGTGCTTCTTCAGGTTCTTGGCATCGTCGCTGATGTACAGTCCTTCCAGCGTCACGGCTTTGTCGGTGCTGTTGTAGAGCTCAACCCATGCGCCGTAGTTGAAGCTGGGATCGAGGTACATATCCACGTTGGCAGCCTGCACCTCGTTGATGATGAGCGCCTCGGCTGTGACGGTGCCGCGTGTGACGATGACGGTGCAGGTGGCGCTGGCCTCGCTGCTGCCGTTAGCCATCCGCGCAGTGATGGTGGCCTTTCCCTCGGCCTTCGTGGTGATAAGTCCGTCGGCATCCACGGTGGCCACGCTTTCGTTGCTGCTGGTATAAACCACCTTGGTGAAGGTGGCGTCGGTAGGCAGCACCGTGGCTGTGAGCTGTGCCTCCTCGCCCACGATGAGGTTGAGGTTATTGGTGTTGAGGGTGATTTCCGTGACGGGCGTCTCCTTGCCGAACCATTCGAGGCGGAAGTTATCGAAGAGGACCCAGTTGTTGGAGACCCATCTGTCGTTCTTGATACCTACGCGCAGCTGGTCGCCCTTGCTCAGGGTGATGGTGACGCTGTTGTCGTCGTAGAGGCCATCATTAAACATCGCCTGTCCCGTCAGCATCGTATTGGGATAGTTGGCCAAGGTGGCTTCATAGACGGTGCGGTTGTAGTTCGAGGATATGACCTGACCCTTTTCTAACAGGGCTGTATAGTGGTCGCCCAAGCCGCCGTTGAAGGAAGTGCTACCATTATTATATTCATAGTAGGAACCAGTACTCTCCACATAGTTTGAGTAGAGACTCTGAATAGGTACTTGCTTCTCGTTGGCATAGAGATAGCAGGTCATGACGCTGCCGTCGGTGCCGTTCTTGTAGCGGTTGATGGCCTCTTGGGAATTGCCTTCCGGACGGAAGAAGCCCTGCACGCTGAGGCGGTATTTGCCGTTGTTGGGTATCGTGATGAACTGATAAAGGTCATAGTATCCCTGCCAGAACTCCATCATCTGGTATGCGGAGCCGTTGCCGCCGTAGCTGCCATTGATGTACCAGCCGTCGGTATTGTTGTTGTCGAAGCCCGGGTTCTTCAGGAACTCGCTGGTGATGTCAAACCATTCACCGTCATCATCGCCGCCTTCCTCCTTCTCCTTGACGAGACGGTCGTACTCAGCCTTTAGCGTGTTATACTGCTGCTGGGCGGCAGCGAGCGTCTCAGCGGTTGCCGTCTGGTCGGAATAGACCGCGTCCAGGGTCCAGTACTGTGTGTATAGGTTGTTGGAGAGTGTCTGCCATTCCTCGGCAGAGTAGTTTCGGGTAACCATGTAGAGGTCCCATATCTGTCCCATGACGGTGCTTAAGTCCCAATAGGTCGAGGTAGAGGTGAGCACCGCTTGATAAGCGTTGGTCAGCGCTGTCTTCATCGCAGTGATCTCAGTATCTGTTGCGCTCTCATCAGCTAACAGGACCTTTGCGTCCTCGATGGCAGTGTCCAGGTTCGTGATGACATCGACATTGCAGTAGTTGTCGAGGGCTGCCTGGTATTCGTTGATGAGCCCGCGCAGTTCCATCAGCGCGGGGTTGAGCTCGCTGCCCGTGTAGTAGAGGCGGAAGTTGTCGGCACCCAGCCAGGTGTTATCGGCGTTTAGAGCACGGACACCCACGATGAGCGTTTCTGTGCCCTCGTGATGGTAGGTCACGCTGTAGTGCTTGGGCTGGTTGTTGTAGTCCGAGGAACAGGGCGTGCGCGCCTCATCCTCGATGTCGGTACCGACAAATAGGTAGAAGCCGGATGCTCCGACACCCGTGATCACGTCGGCCTCCAGGGTGTAGTCGCCGGCAGGTAAGTCATCGATATACTGTGCAATCTCGCCGTCGGTGAGGGGCGTGTTCGGGTGCCAAGCCTCCACGAAGTTGCTGATGGTGACATTGTCATACGTGTAGGTGGCACGGCGTCCGCCCACATTCTGCCCGCCGATGGTAATCGTCCATCCGTTGGGTGTCCATCCGTTGCTGCAATCCTGGCTCATGTCGGCGTTCACCATGGTGTAGGAGGTGATGTCCACGGGTCCGGTCGTGTAGTGTTCCACCTTCCAGTTCGTCATCACCAGCCAGCTGTTATAGACGTATTCGCCCACGTTCACGCCGATGGTCAGCTGGCAGTCGTCGCCCACCGTCACCTCCAGCACATTTTTGTATGCGCCCTCGGAGAATGCCTGGTAGGCGGAGCCGGAGTTGTCCGGGTAGTAGTAGCCCGCGTTGTCCTGCCTCGAGTTGCCGCTGGAGTAGGCCGTCGTGCGTTGGTAGTCGTAGAGGCCGTGCAGCGTCTGCTGCATCTCGTTGGCGTATATGTAGGCCGGGTTCTCCTCGTTCTCGCCGTGGGCTGCGTTGAAGTTGCCGACGCGGTTGAAAGCCTGCAGGCTCACGCGGTACTTGCCGGCTTCGGGCACGGTGATGTTCTGGTAGATCTCACCGCCCTCAGCGCCGAAGAAGCGGAAGCAGTGGTTCGTGTAGCCCACGCTGCCGTCGGAGCGGACGTAGCTATATGTCCAGCCATTGGCATTGTCGTTGTAGTCGGGATTCGTCACGCACTGACTCGTGACGTCCACCCACGTCTGTGCTGTGGCCATTGTCGCGAGGGCCAGCAGCACTACGGAAAGAGAGAAAACCCTTTTCATAATATATAATAAGTTTAAAGAGGGGCCTTACTTTATGTTCGCTTCCTCCAGTCCGTAGCCTTTCTTCTTGTCCACGGCCTTGAGATAGATGGAAATGAGTAGCGAGGCGATGCCGAGGGCGGCCAGCATCACGAGCGCCCACGTGTAGTCGAGCTCGTGAGCGGCAGTGCCTTCGGGGTTCGTCTTGTTCAGCACCATGCCGATGAGGGCGGGGAACAGGCCGAGGCCGATGTTCTGGATCCAGAAGATAGCGGCATAGGCCGAGCCGATGATCTTCTCGTCCACTAGCTTGGGCACCGAAGGCCACAGGGCGGCAGGCACCAGCGAGAAGGAGGCGCCGAGAACGAGGATCGTGACATAGGCCACAGCCACGCCACCGGCAGCAGAAGCGGCCGAGACGCCCGGCAGGATGAACGCGAAGGTCAGGTGGCAGACCACCAGCAGGATAGAGCCCAGCATCAGCATCGAGGCTGCCTTGCCCTTATGATCCACATAGCTGCCCAGGATCGGCGTGATGGCCACCGCCAACAGCGGGAAGACGGCGAAGATGGTCTCTGCCGTGCCACGCATATAACCCATATAGCAGTAGATGACCAGCGCCACCACGGCGAGGCCCATCAGACCGTATTTCGTGCTCTTGTTGTTCTTGATGAAGTTGCTGGAGAACGAGCCTGCCGCCACCACCAGCATCAGCGCATACTGCACCCACGTCACGACACCGCCGCCCCAGAACGTGTCGGAGGCCGCCGGCGTGAGGTCGAGGTTGCACTGCAGCATATTCACCGCATACTTCTGGAACGGGAAGATGGCCGAGTAGTACAGCACGCACAGCAGGGCCACGAGCCAGAAACCGAGGCTGGAGAAGATCTTGCCCAGGTCGCTCAGCTTGAAGGGGTCGTCAACCTCCTCAGCCTCGCCCGTCTGCGCGTCCAGCTTCTTGTCCATGAAGAAATAGACGATGAACATCATCAGCGCGATGCACAGCAGCACTACGCCGAAGGCCACGCTGCGGCTGACGCTGATATCGCCGCCCAGCTTGGCAAAATACGGGCTGAAGATCATGCACGTGGCCACGCCCAGACGCGCCAGCGCCATCTCCGAGCCCATTGCCAGTGCCGTCTCGCGACCCTTGAACCACTTCACGATACCGCGTGACACCGTGATGCCCGCCATCTCGCAGCCGCAGCCGAAAATCATGAAGCCGCAAGCCGCCAGCTTAGCCGAGGCAGGCATACCGGCGCAGAAGGGTAGGATAGTGCCGATGATGGGCAGCTCGCCGTCCCAGTTCAGGTTCGCCGTGAACCACTGCTCCAGGCTGCTGCCGATGAAAGCGTCGCTGATGGCGTAGTACTTGATCAATCCGCCGAGGAGCATCACCGCCCCCGACAGCACCGCCGTGAACCTCACACCCATCTTGTCTAGGATGATGCCCGCGAAGATGAGGAAGAAGACATACACGTTGAGGAACACCTCAGCGCCCTGCATACGGCCGAACGACTCGCTGTCCCAGCCGCGCGTGTCCTGCATCAAGTCCTTGATGGGGGAGAGAATGTCCATGAAAATGTAGCTGCAGAACATGGCCAGAGCCAACAGCAGCAGTGCCGTCCAGCGCATTGCAGCGCTGTCGCGGAGAGTCTTTTGAATCGCTTGTGTCATTCTATTTCTTTTTGGATAACGCGGCAAAAGTACAAAATATATTTTGTACCCACAATCTTCCTGCACTTTTTTTACATTTCCCCTTCACATTTTCCCCTCTCGCACTCAAGGGAAGAATCATCGCGACGCGTCCCTTGCGCCTTTACGACCCGTCCTTTTTCGTTGTTCCATCGCGACCGAACGACGAACACATATAGCTCTTCCCGCGAGTCCCACTAATGGGACACGCCTGAAGACCTATGTCTTCTCGTTGTTCCATCGCGACCGAACAACAAACGCACCATGCATTGGGTGTGGCTCAGAGAATGGGGGAATCGGTTAAGAAGGCTTTGATACGGGGGAGTTGGGAGAGGGCGAGGGTGCGGCCGAGGGTGTAGGCGGCGCGCATGTGGCTGCGGTTGTGGGAGATGCGGCCGACGGGTAGCGTGTGCTCTGGACAGAGGATGAGGCAGTTGCCGGCGTCCTGCTGCTCGGCGATATAGCGGAGCTGGGCGTTGTACATCTCGTGGCGGTGCTCCCAGGCGGACAGGAGAGCGGGGACGTGGCGCAGGGCACGACGGATGATCGGCAGGTGGCCGAGGGGCTGTTTCTGATAGTCAGCGGGTTGCGTGAGGATGACGAGGTTGCGCTCAAAGCCCTGCTCCTGGAAATAACGGAGGGGGATGGAGTCGGCGATGCCGCCGTCGAGGAGGCGCTGGCCGCCGATGGTGACGATGCGCGAGACGATGGGCATGGACGAGGACGCGAGGATCCACTCCAGCATGTCCTCGGTGAAATGGTCGAAGCGGTGATAGACCGCAGCGCCGGTATCGACATCGGTAGTGACGAGATGGAACTCCATCGGGTCGCGGTCGAAGGTGGAGATGTCGAAGGGGTCGAGGCGCAGGGGGAGGTCGTAGTAGGCGAAGCGAGGGCCGAAGATGCCGCCTGTGGTGAGCCACGACCAGAGACTGCAGTAGCGCAGGTTGTGGGCGTAGCGCAGGTTATAGCGCAGGACGCGGCCGGGCTGATGGCTCTTGTAGTTGCAACCGAAGCAGGCTCCCGAGGAGACGCCCACGACGCCGTCGAAGTGCACGCCGGCCTCCATGAGGACGTCCATGATGCCTGCGGAGAAAAGGCCGCGCAGGCCGCCGCCTTCGAGTACTAAGCCGCGCTTCATTTATGTTGTACTACTTGATGCTGATGCGTTTAATGTGGACGGGGCGGCGGGGGTGTTCTTTGGCATCCACGGGGGTGCGGCCGATGCGCAGGGCGATGGGCATGCCCTCCACGACTTCGCCAAAGACCGTGTATTCACCATCGAGATGCGGGGCTCCACCGAGGCGGGCGTAGGTCTGCTTCTGCACGTCGGTGAACGGTGCCGGCGGGTTCTTGGCCAACTCTTCCTCGGCTTGCACCTGCAGGCTGTTCAGCAGTTCCTGATGGGCGGCGTGGTCAGTGGCTTTCAGTGTCGCCAGCTCCTCGGCGTGTGCGCGTTGCAAGGCCTCGAAGCGCGCGGCTACCTTCCCCTCGTAGAGCAGGGCCTGCAGCTCCGCCAGTTCGGCGGACGTCTGCTTCTTGCCCGTCACGATATACCATTGCAGGGCACTCGATGCCCGACCGGGGTTGATGCTGTCCGGCTCGCGGGCGGCGGCCAAAGCCCCTTGTTTGTGGAAGTGGCGGGGGTAGAGGATTTCGGCGGGGATGAGGGTCCCTTCAGACCCACCCCCAACCCCTCCCGTGAGGGAGGGGCTCCTGTCCTCTTGTATTCTTAAAGAGGTGTCGCCGGCTTGGATGACCATGTCGGGGACAATGCGGTTGAAGAGGATGCCGTCGTAGATGCCAGCTTCCACATTCTTGATGAAGTTGTCGCGGTGAAGCGGCGTGTCGTCGTACAGTCGCACGACGATATCTCCCTCCGAGGTCTCAATGAGCACCTCCGTCTGCCCAATCGCGTCCCGTTTGCTGTCGTGGCAACCCGTGAGCAGCAATACGGCGGCCGCGAGCGTATGTAATATTCTCTTATTCATAATGAGGGGCGGGAATCTCCTGACCGCGACAGAAGCGGTGGGTGATGTGGCGGTCGTCGCCGAGGTAGATGAAACGCTCAAGGCGGTGGAGGAGGGTGTAGTGGTCGTGGTTAAGGTCGGCGTCGTCGATAACGAGGGCGTCGAATTCATAGCCCGGTTCAAAGCTGCCGACGCGCCCAAAGACGCTGCCGCCGGACTTGGTGGCGAGCCAGAAGGCTTCGGATAGCGACAGGAAAGGCTTCGCGTGGTCGCGCTGGTAGTGCATCTTGCTGACTTGGATGGCATAGACCATGACGCGGAAGATGCTGAGGTCGTGGCCGCCGCTGATATCGCTGGCAAGGCCTACGGGTATGCCGGCGTCGAGGAACGTGCGGACGGGAGCCATGCCTGAGGAGACGTTGAAGTTGGAGGTGGGGCAGTGGGCAACCATTACACCGTTCTGCTGCATCAGCTGTAGCTCCTCGCCGGCAGTCCAGACGCAATGGGCCATGATGGTTGGCGTCTGTCCGAAGAGGCCGTAGCGATGGTAGGCATCGCCGTAGTTACGGCTCTCGGGTTCGAGCTGCTTGACGAGGGCGATCTCGTCGGTGTTCTCGGAGAGATGGGATTGCACGGGGAGGTGGTGGCGCTGGGCCAGGGTGCCGCAGAGCTGCAGCAGCTCGGGGGTGCAGGAGGGAATGAAGCGCGGCGTGATGATGGGGCGCACAAGGCCGTCGGGGCCGCCGTAGGCTTGCACGAGCGCCGTGCAGGCGCTTTCTGCCTGTGCGAGGGTTTCGCAAAGCGCCTCCGGGCAGTTGCGGTTCATGTTGACCTTGCCTACAAGGGCGCCCATGCCTGCCTCGCGGAAGAGGTCCATGAGGCGGAGGGTGCTGTCGAGGTGCACGGTGGCGAAGACGGAGGCACGCATGGTGCCGTGGCGCCACAGGTCATAGATGAAGCGGCGATACATACGCTCGGCGTAGCCGGGGTCTGCATAGCGCGTTTCCTCGGGGAACGTGTAGTTGGCGAGCCAGGGCAGGAGCTCCAAGTCCATGGCGATACCGAGGTTGCGGTACTGCGGGGCATGGACATGGATGTCGTTCATGGCGGGGATGAGGAGACGGTCGCCGAAGTCGATGACCTCTGCCTCGGGAGCCTGGAAGGCGCTGACGTCGGTGGCGATGCCTACGACACAGCCGTCGGCAACGGCGAGGTAGCCGTTCTCGATGACGTCGAAATGGTCTTTCTCTTTTGTGAAGAGGATATGTGCCTTGTAGATCTTCATAAGCTTATTTCAGCCAACGGGCGAGCCATTCGAAGTAGGTGCGCTGCCAGAGGATGCTGTTCTGGGGTTTGAGGACCCAGTGGTTCTCGTCGGGGTAGAGGAGTAGCTCGGCTTCGATACCGCGCATGCGGGCTGCGTTGAAGGCGCTCATACCCTGGGTGGCGTTGATGCGGTAGTCCTTCTCGCCGTGGATGCAGAGGATGGGCGTGTCCCATTGATCGACGAAGAGATGGGGAGAGTTGCGGTAGGTGCGGTCGGCATTGGCCGTACGGTCGCGGTTCCAGTAGGCATCGTCATACTCCCAGTTGGAGAACCAGTTTTCCTCTGTCTCGGTGTACATGGCTTCGAGGTTGAAGGCGCCGTCGTGGGCGATGAAACACTTGAAGCGTTTGTCGTGGTGCCCGGCCAGGTAATAGACGCTGAAGCCGCCGAAGCTGGCACCGACAGCACCGAGGCGGTCGCGATCCACGTAGGGGAGGCTGTCGCAGGCGTCATCAATGGCGGAGAGATAGTCCAGCATACACTGGCCTGTCCAGTCGCCGGAGATCTCCTCGAGCCACTCCTGCCCGAAGCCGGGGAGGCCGCGGCGGTTGGGGGCGATGATGACATAGCCCTGTGAGGCCATGATGTAGAAGTTCCAGCGGTAGCTCCAGAACTGCGATACGGGCGACTGCGGGCCGCCCTCGCAGAAGAGGAGCGTGGGGTATTTCTTGGCAGGGTCGAAGTGCGGGGGCTTGATGACCCAGTAGAGGAGGTCTTGGGCGTCAGTGGTCTTGCACCAACGGGGCTCGCAGCTGCCAGGGGCGAGCTGGGAGAGGATGTGGTCGTTCTCGGCGGTAAGGCGGGAGATGGAGAGGCCCTCGTGGGATTGACCCTCGGGAGAACCCGAGGGAACGGTAACCAGATAGAGATCGGCGGGGTGGAAGTAGTCGTGGCGCTCCATAAGGAGGCGGGGGGAGGAATCCTCGGCTGATGCCGAGGGCACCAGCTGCAAGCTACCCCAGTCGGCCTGGAGGGAGGTGAGCTGGGTGACCTGCCCGTCGAGGTTGGTCCGATAGAGGTTCTCGGTGGCGTGCCAGACTCCTATGAAATAGAGGGTGTTGCTGTCGTCAGCCCATACGAAGTCATCGACGCCAGAGTCGAAGGATTCGGTGACGTAGCGCTTCTCGCCGCTCTGGAGGTCACAGACGCAGAGACGCTGGCGGTCGCTCTCATAACCGTCGCGGGCCATCGAGAGCCAGGCAACATAGCGGCCGTCGGGGGAGAACTTGGGGTTCTGGTCGTAGCCGGGGTTGTTGAGGGCTATGTTCTCGGGGCTGTTGACGGGCTGGTCGCGGAGGGTCTTGGAAGGGTTGATGGCGGGAGCTTCGGCGATGGAAGCGGCGAAGGTGAGGCCGGGCTTGCAGAGGTTGAGGGCCTCCATTGCTGGTGCATGGCCCTCGGGAACCGTAACTGGGGATTGGCCCTCGGGAGAACCCGAGGGAACGGTAAAGAGGAAGATGTCGGAGTCGGTGGAGATGCTGTAGGCAAGGCCGGTTTTCGTGCGGCAAGTGAAGGCAATGGATTTGCTGTCGGGCGACCAGGCGAGCTGCTCAATGCCGCCGAAGGGCTCCATGGGACATTCGAAGGGTTGGCCTTCGAGGATGTCTGTCATCTCGGAGATGGTGCCGCCGCTGTTGACATTGGCGAGGAAGGGATGGGGAATGCTTTCGACGTAGTGGTCCCAGTGGCGGTACATCAGGTCGGTGATGACGCGGCCGGTGCTCTTCGGGAGGTCGGCGGGGCGCTCCTGAATGATATCGTGGAAGGGTACTTGCTTGATGATGATAACCTTTTGCCTGTCAGGGGAGAAGAGGAAACCCTCCACGGCGCCATCGGTGTGGGTGAGCTGCTTGCGGGACTTGCCCTTGGCGGTCATCGTCCAGATCTCACCTTTGCTGGCAAAGGCAAGCTTGTTGTTGTCGAGCCATACGGGATCGCTGCCAAGGCCGAGAAAGGTGGCGTTCTTCTGGTAGTCGGCAGTGCTGTCGCCGGCGATAGGAAGGACATAGAGGACAGCGTTGCTGCGGTTCTCCTCCACGCTATAGTAGGTGACCTGATAGGCGACCTTTGAGCCGTCGGGCGAGACGCTATAGGCGCCGATACGCCCCATGGCCCAGAGGGCCTCGGGCGTGAGGGTGTCGCTCTCAAGCTGGATATCGCTGCGCGTGATGACGGGCTTTTGTTCTTGTTTGCAGGAGGCCATGATGGCGATGAGAGAAAATAGGAGGGCTAGTCGTTTCATAATGCTTATCTCTTTTGCTGTTGGCGCTGCTCTTCCATTTGCTTCTGCAGGGCTTCCAGGCGGGCGGCCATGCCGGAGGCTTTCTTGGGGTTGTTGGCATTCTTGGCCTTGTAGGCTTCGAGCTGTGCCAGGAGCTTGTCGTCATCGGTGGTCTTGCGGAGGAACCACATGATGAGAATGCTGGTAAGGCCGGAGAGGAAGTAGTAGTAGTTGAGGCCGGAGCTGTAAGTATTGAACATGAAGAAGAACATGAGTGGCATGAGGTACATCATCCACTTCATCATCTTCATGCTTTGTTCCTGTTCGGGTGACATGACGGCATTCTGCTGCTGCTTCATCGAAATCCAGGTGTTGGCCACCTGCATGACGCAGAAGAGTACGCAGAAGATGCTGAGGTGGTCGCCGATGAGCCAGAGGTCCTTGTTCCAGCGGATTACGTCGTCGTATGCCGAGAGGTCATCAGCCCAGAGGAAACTCTGGCCGCGCAGCTCAATGGCGTTAGGAACGAAGTTGAAGAGGGCGATCCAGATAGGCGCTTGAATCAGCATCGGCAGACAGCCCCCCATGGGCGAAACACCATATTGTGAGTAGAGCTGCATCATCTCCTGCTGCTTCTTCATGGCATCTTCTTGCTTGGGGTATTTGGCATTGAGCGCATCGATTTTGGGCTTCAGCACACGCATACGGGCGCTGGCCAGATAGCTCTTCTTGGTGGCAGGATAGACGAGGGCCTTGACGATGAGCGTCAGCAACAGCAGGACGAGTCCCATGTGGAGGCCGAAGCCCTTGAGCCAGTCGAAGAGATAGATGATAAACCAACGGTTGATCCAGCGTACAATCGGCCAGCCGAGATAGACGAGGTCCTCGAGTTCGAGGTCCTTATCGGGGTTGATAGCGAGCTTGTTATGTGCCTTCAAGGTGTTGAAATCGTTGGGGCCGAAATAGAACTGAAGCTGTGTGGGGCGTTTGCCGGTGGGGTCGAAGGCCGTCTGCATGGAGGCCTCGTAGTTCTTCAGATAGCCCTGGCCCTTCTTGTAGAGCTGGGATTGGAAGTGAGCCTTGGTGAAAGGTTCGTTGTCGTTGCTGATGAGCACGGCGCTGAAGAACTGGTTCTTGAAGGCCACCCAGTTGAGGGCGCCCTCGATGTCCTCCTCGTCATCGCCGGTCTCGCTGAGGTTGTCTGTGTCGCCGTCGATGCTGTGGTAGCGGATGCAGGCGTAGCGCTGCTCGAAGTCGAAGCCCTTCTCCAACTGGCGTGCGCGGTCGGCCCATTCGATGCCGAGGGTGTTCATGGAGGGGGCAAAGAGGTTGGCGATACCATTGGCGCGAATGACCAGATCAACCATATAGGCATCGGGGCGGAGGGTGTATTCAAAGTCCAGAGATCCGCCGGGAAGAGGGAGGCGGAGGGTGAGGGATTGGGCCTCGGGGGATTGACCCTCGGGAGAACCCGAGGGAACCGTAACAGGCTGGAAGAAGAGGTTGCTGGTCATGATATTGTCCTGCTTGGTGGCCAGGGAGAGAACCATGCGGCTGTCCTTGGCGCTGATGAGGTGGACATTCTCTTTCTGCTGGTCCTGGTAGTTCTTGAGCTCGGCATCTTCGATGAGGCCACCGCGGGTGTTGATGGTGATCTTCACGAGGTCGTTCTCAAGGGTGAGCAACTGCTCGGTGCCTTGGGCGGCGGCGAAGAGAATGCTGGTGGAGTCGGGGAGGAGGGCCGAAGGAGATTGGCCCTCGGGAACCGTAACTGAACCCTCGGGAACCGTAGCTGCGGCAGCTTTTTGGGCTTCGGCGAGTTGGGCGGCGGCGATGGAATCGCGTTCGTGTTGTGCTTTGATTTGCTCCTCGCTGGGACGGCTGTACCATGAGAAGCCGATGAGCACGAGGGCCATGAGAATGAATCCGGTGATGGTGTTCTTGTCCATATTTTGTTGCGCGGCGGGTGCCGCTGGTTAAAAGTTTAACGTTTAATGTTTAAAGATTTATGACTGAGTAATCTCTTTATTGATGCTTTCGATGTAGTCGAGGAGTTCGTCGCGGCCCTGGCGGGTCTCGGCGGAGGTGACGATGTAGGGCGGGAGGGGCTCCCAGTCCTCGGCGAGGCGCTTCATGTAAGCGTTGATGCTGTTCCCCAAGGCTTGCTTGCCGAGCTTGTCGGCTTTGGTGAAAACGATACTGAAGGGGATGCCGCTTTCGCCGAGCCATTGCATGAACTCGAGGTCCACCTGCTGCGGCTCGTGGCGGCAGTCAATGAGCACGAAGAGGTTCGTGAGCTGCTCGCGCTGCAGAATATAACCGGCAATCATGTTCTCCAGCTTGGCACGCTCGGTCTTGCTGCGTTTGGCGAAGCCGTAGCCGGGAAGGTCCACAAGGTACCATGCGCCGCCATTGATCTCGAAGTGGTTGATGAGCAGGGTCTTGCCAGGTGTCGCGGAGGTCTTGGCCAGCTTCTTGTTGCCGGCCAGCATATTGATGAGGCTGGACTTGCCGACGTTGGAGCGCCCGATGAAAGCGTACTCTGGTGCGTGGTGCTCGGGGCATTGGGCGATGAAGGCACTGCTCTTGATATATGTAGCGTTCTTGATGGTCATGGGAGCGTTTTGCGTTGAGCGCTTAGAAATCATAGTTTAAGCCGAGGGAGAGCCATTCCTTGAACATGAGGAAGGTGCCATCGTGGTCTTCACCGGCACGGTATTTATCGCTGCTGTCGTCGAAGCGGGGATACAGGAACAGCTTAGCAGAGAGGTATCTGTTGATGGTGAAGTTGAGGGTGTTCTCCCATTCGATGCGTGTGAGGTGGAAGTTGGAGAACCAATAGAGGCGCGAGGCCCATGAGATGTTCTTCCACATGTGGTAGGTGAAGGTGAACTCCACATTGGGACCCCATTCGTGTTTGGAATGGTGCCCTTCGTTGATGCCGTAGCGTTCGAGGAGTTCACCGCGCTTCACATAAGTAATCACATAAGAGAGCGGTGCTAGGTGAAGTTTACCCTCGAAGCGCTTCTTCTTGATGATATAGTCCATACCGATAGAGGACCGCACATAAAGCGGAGAGATGAAGGCCGCCGTGATTTCATCGGAGTTGGCCTTGTAACTCTTGTAGGGTTGCGTCTCTAACTGCAGCTGTGCCGCATAGTTCCAATTACCGATGGCCTTGATGCCGAGGCTCGACGTGAGGCGCAGTAGGTTGTTCGTGGCCTTGAATTTATGGTATTGGTCGGTCTCGGAAGTCTGGAAACCGAGCTGCGCCTCGAACTTGTTGTCCCATTGCACGCGCCGTTGGTTGTTGTAGTTTGCCTCGGCTGAGAGCTGGCTGAGCATGGCGTAGTTTGTCTCACCGCCCTGATACCAGTTCTGGGAGTAGTAGCTCTGCGTGAACTGCAGCGAGCCGTTGCCCTTGAAGGTCCAGAAGTTGGGTTTCTTCACCTCGGGCTCCACCGCCTCCACGTCCACGTCGGGGAGGATGATGTCCTCTGTCGTTTCTGTCAGCAGTATGGGCACGTTCGGCAGTTGCGGCAGGTCTGTGCGGAGGCGACCGGCGTTGTTCAGCTGCAGTTCAGTGCTTGAGAACAGCTGCGGGTACAGGATGTAAGCGCTGGTGAGGTAATCATTGATGGTTGCATCTAATTGCAACTGCGCATCGTTGCCGGGATCCTCCGCGGTGCCCATGCTTTGTGCCAACGCGCTGGTATAGACGGTGCCAGGGGCGAAGAGGCGGAACATATAGGGTGATGGCGTGGAGGGTGTGCTGAGGCTCTGGAGGTCGTTGACCAGTTGCGTCAGCGAGTCGGAGTAGGCCGTGACGATTCCGGCGTCCACCTTTTGGACGCCATTTTTCTGTCGATGGTGGTGCTGCGCTTGTGCGTGAAGGGCTATACCGCACAGGGTAAGTAGGATGAATATCTTTCTCATAGGAGGATTTCTCTAACATTGAGCGCGCAAAGGTACGCAAAAAGGATGAAAGTGCACAATTTTTACACCCTAAATACATTATTTTTATATAATAAGGTGTTTTTTTCTTGATAAAAATTGGAGCGTATCATCACTTTTTACTACTTTTGAGCCGTTAACCAAAGTAAGATGGCCTATGAAATTAATTGTTGACAGCGGCTCTACCAAGACTTCATGGCGTTTGCAACTGGAGTCCGGCGCTCCGTTCCCCATCGAGACGATTGGCGTGAATCCCGTGCGCGATGACGCGGAGGCTGTCCATCAAGTCATCATTACCGCCGCTCGGTCTTTTGAGCGCGAGATGCCGTTGATGCAACACGAGGATTTCACGGCATCCAGTGTCACGGAGATCTATTTCTATGGCGCAGGATGTGTTCCACCCTATGCTGACGTCGTTCGTCATAGCCTCTCTGAAGCCTTCCCAATGGCTAAATCGTTCGTGGAGAGCGATATGCTGGGAGCTGCGCGCGCCTTGTGCGGCCATTCCGAGGGCATTGCCTGTATTATGGGTACGGGCTCTAACTCCTGTCTCTACGATGGTGAGCGTATCGTGAAGAATGTCTCGCCGCTGGGCTGGATTCTGGGCGACGAAGGCAGCGGCGCCGTGTTGGGGCGCTTGTTCGTGGGGGAGGTGCTGAAGCGTCAGTTCCATAAGTCTTTGTGCACCAGCTTCCTGAAGTATCATAATCTGACGCAGGCCGATATCATCGACCGCGTCTATCGCCAGCCCCAGCCCAACCGCTTCCTGGCTTCGTTGGTGCCTTATATCTCCCGTGTTCAGGATGACCGCGAAGTGCGACCTTTCCTGTTGCGTGAATTCCGTCGTTTCTTCAAGCGAAATGTCCAGGCTTACGACCGTCCCGACCTGCCTGTTAACTTCGTGGGAGGCGTTGCCGCCGCTTTTGAAGGAATACTGCGGGAAGCGGCTGAGAAAGAGAAGCTTACGTTCGGTATCATAGAAAAGTCACCGATTGACAAAATCTATCAATATCATTGCGGTTAGCAAGAACTACGATAGTGCATTTTGCAAAGTGCAGTTTGCAAAACATACCTCATAAGGCCGCATGAAGGTGCTTAGGAACCTCTGAAATCCCTATAAAGCTTTGTTTTTATGCTGCATAACATAAACGAGTGGGAACAATGTGTTCCATTTGCCCCTATCTTTGTTGCCGTTATCCTGAAAACAATCTTTTTACCTTAAACGGACTAATACCTAAAGACTGAAGCAATAGGGTCGCTGCGAAGCGGCCCTTTTGTTGTCTGATGTCGACTGAATATTCAGCTCACATTGATTTTCATGTTCCATTGCGAGAAAAACGATGGTTTTCTTTGTGAAAACGAGAGAAAAGGTGTAACTTTGCAGCGGAATTATTTCAAGCACCATACGCCGATGAAAATAGGTTTCGACAACGAGAAATACCTCCGCATACAGTCGGAGCACATCAAAGAGCGCATCGCGCAGTTTGGTGACAAACTCTACATGGAGTTCGGCGGTAAACTTTTTGATGACTACCACGCCAGCCGTGTGCTGCCTGGCTTTCAGCCCGACAGTAAGCTGAAAATGCTGATGCAGCTGAAGGACGATGCCGAGATCATCATTGTCATCAGTGCCGAGGATATCGAGCGCAACAAGGTGCGCGGCGATTTGGGCATTCCCTACACCGAGGATGTGCTGCGCCTGCGCAATGTCTTCACAGAGCGCGGCCTTTTGGTGAGCAGCGTCGTCATCACACACTTCAACGGTCAGGCCTCTGCCATAGCTTTCCGCGAGCAGCTGGAGCGGCTGGGGCGCGTGCGCGTCTATTACCACTATCTCATTGAAGGCTATCCCACGAATGTCGAGCTGATAGACTCCGACGAGGGCTTCGGCAAGAATGACTTCGTGGAGACCACGCGCCCGCTGGTCGTGGTGACAGCTCCCGGTCCCGGCAGCGGCAAGATGGCGGTGTGCCTGAGCCAGCTATGGGGCGAGAACCGCCGTGGCGTGAAGGCCGGCTATGCCAAGTTCGAGACCTTCCCCATCTGGAGCATTCCCCTGAAGCACCCCGTCAACGTGGCCTACGAGGCCGCTACCGCAGACCTCAACGATGTCAACATGATTGACCACTTCCACCTTGAGGCCTACGGCAAGACGACCGTCAACTACAACCGTGACATCGAGATCTTCCCCGTCCTGAATGCCATCTTCGAGAGTATCTACGGCGAGAGTCCCTATAAGTCGCCGACAGACATGGGCGTCAATATGGCCGGATTCTGCATCTCCGACGATGAGGTGTGCTGCGAAGCTTCCAAGCAGGAGATCATCCGCCGCTATTATGCTGCCTTGGGCGAGATGCTCGACGGCAAGAAGGGCAACGAGGAAGTGAACAAGATTGCGCTGCTGATGAAGCAGATGAAGCTCACGACCGCCAATCGTCCCACGACGGTTGCAGCCTATGAGCGTCGCCTCCAGAGCGGCAATCCCTCAGCAGCCATCGAACTCGAGGATGGCACCATCATCACGGCCGACACCAGCGACCTGCTGGGCCCCTGTGCTGCGCTGTTGCTCAATGCCACAAAGTACCTGGCCGGCATCGACCACTCCCTCAAGCTGATTCCGCAGGATATGATTGTGCCTATCCAGCGCATGAAGACCTCGATGCTCCACGGCAACAACCCGCGTCTGCACACCGATGAGGTGCTGATAGCATTAGCGGTGCTGTCACAGCACGACGAGAACTGCCGCCGCGCCCTCGACACCCTGCCTCAGTTGGATGGCTGTCAGGTCCACGCCACCGTAATGCTGGGCGAGGTGGACCGTAAGATCTTCAAGAAGCTGGGCTGCGGCCTCACCTGCGACCCCGTTCGGAAAGTGTAGCTTTTCCCTTTTTATTTAGTCATGTAAATGTCGAGGGTGCCACCACGCATGATGTCTGCGTGGTCAAGGATGAGCGCGCCCTCTTCGCCGCGACGGGCGTTGTCGAGCGCCTGGCGCTGGAGCGGCTGACCGTTGAGCAGAGCACGCTTGATGTAGATGGCCTTGTCGCTGAGACCGTGTGTGCGGATGGTGAAGGTCTTGCCGCCGCCCACGTGGAGCGTGGCCTCATTGACCAGCGGTGAGCCCAGGACATAGCGGCCGCCGCAGGGTTCCACTTGGTAGAAACCGAGGGCCGAGAGAATGTACCATGCGGACATCTGGCCTACGTCCTCATTGCCGCAGAGGCCTGCGGGCTGGTCGGTATAGAGCTCGCGCTGAATCTGCTTCACAATCTTGGCCGTCTTGCGGGGCTGGCCCATGAGGGCATAAAGGTAGGCGGTGTGATGGCTGGGCTCGTTGCCGTGGGCATACTGCCCGATGAGG
This sequence comes from uncultured Prevotellaceae bacterium, assembly GCA_946415705.1. GTDB lineage: Bacteria > Bacteroidota > Bacteroidia > Bacteroidales > Bacteroidaceae > Physcousia. The sequence continues at coordinate 24,382 of CAMKTN010000017.1, read as the reverse complement.
CCTGAGATGTCCGGGTTGGCGTCTGCGTTGAGCTGACTGTCGGCTGCAAAGAGGCCGTCGAGGCGCTTCAGCGCTGCCTCGCGCCCGCCGAGCATCGCCACGAGGCCTGGCACATCATGAGGCACCAGCCACAGGTACTGCCAGGGGTTGCCTTCGGTGTAGTCGCTCGTTTGGTAGGCTGGATTGAAATCGTCGATGGGATTGAATTCGCCTTGTGAGTTCTTGGAACGCAGGAAGCCTACGCGTGAGTCATAGAGGTTGGGGTAGGAGTGGGCGCGCTTGTCGAGGTTGTCGATGGCCTGTTGCATCTCGGCGGGGGAACCGCCGAGCGCACTGCTCTGGGCGTTTAAGATGGCTTTGCCGGCTTGTAGGGCAGCCCAGTCGGCCAGCATGTATTCAAGCGTCATGCTGAGCGAGCCGCCGTGGTGGTCGTTGGCGACGTAGCCGAGGCGTTTCATGTCATCCAGTCCGCGCTCGTCCATGAGCAAACTCGAGGCCATTGCTTTCCACGCGGCCAACGAGTCCTTCACATATCCTTTCAGCAGCGCATCGGCCAGGATGGGCACGGCAGGGCAGCCTACCATGCAATCGGTCTCCTGCGACATCAGGTGCCACACGGGCAGCTTGCCCTGCTCGCGGAAGATACGCAGGTAGGTCTCGACCACAGAGGGCATCATTTCAGGCAGGATGATGGTGCTAAGGGGAGCCGCAGCGCGATAGGTGTCCCAAAGGGAGAGGGTGGTGAGATAGGAGGCATTCGTCACTCCGAAGGGCCATGCGACAGAGGCGCGTCCGTCGTCTTGGGGGAGCTGACCAGCATATAACCGATACACGCGATTGTCGGCTCCACGCCAATCTCCATTTTCGTCATCCCAGATTTGCGGAGCCACCATGAAATGGTACATGGCGGTGTAGAAAATGGTGCGGTCGCGGTCATTCAAGAAGGTTGCTTGAATACGAGCGAGGTTGCGGTTCCACTGCTCGTTGGCATATTCCCTCATATAATCAAAGGTCATGAATGGCCCAACCATGTTCTTCATTGCATTGAACTCTGAAACAGGGCTGAGTGAAATCGTTACGATGAGTGGCTCTGTACTTGGCTCAAAGTCAATCCGATGATAGTGACAATCCGTATTAAATTCCCAACAGTCTGCGATGGGGCGTGAGAAGCGCATCGCGAAATAGCAGTGCTGTACGTTTGCCCAGCCGTGGCTAATACGATAGCCGACACATAGGGTGTCGTTCACAAAGGTCAACCGACTATTCAATACGTGGTCGCCGACACCGTTCTCCAAGTCAATAATAAGACTTTGAGTGACAGCTTCCTGCGGGTAGGTGATGCGATACATGGCATTGCGTGTATCGGCTGTGATTTCCGTGCGAATATGGTTGTCCAGCAGGACGCTATAGTAGCCAGGGCGCACCTCCTCATTCTCATGGCGGTAAGGGGTGGCAATTCCCTCACGTGAGAACGTAACATCACCCGTAATAGGCATAATCGCCACGTCTCCGAGGTCGGAGCAGCCCGTGCCGCTGAGGTGCGTCTGGCCGAAGCCTACAATCTTGGTGCCGCTCTCGTGGTAGCCTGAGCACCAGTCCCAGCCCGTCTCCAGTTGCGTAGGGCCTGCATTGACCATTCCGAAAGGCACGTTGGCCCCCACGAAGACATGGCCGTGGTCACCTGTGCCGATGCGGGGATCGACATAGGAGGTAAAAGACCCTCCCCCCGGCCCCTCCCTTGCAGGGAAGGGAGTAGTTACTTGTGCTGGTAGCGTAAGCGAAACGCTAAAGAACAGGATTGCTGAAAGACTTTTTTTCATAGCTCTGATGATTATTATTCGGCTGTGGGGAGGATTTGTTTGATTTCAACGTTGTGGTAGTAGTGCTTCAGGATTTGCTCGTAGGTGTAGCCCTGCTCGCCCATCACGGCAGCGCCAATCTGGCAGAGGCCTACGCCGTGGCCCCAGCCTTTGCCGTGGAGAACGAAGCGGTCGGGGATGCCTGTGACGGGGTCGATAGCCTGCCGCTCCACGGTGAAGGCAGCGCTCTTCAGGTGCGTGGCACTGAGGGCGCAACGTATCTCCAGCTCCTTGCCGATGGTGAAGGTTCGTTTGCTGCCCACGATCTGCAGTTTGATGATGCGCTCGCTGGGCCCACGCTCAATGGGCACGAGGTCGATGATATCGCCCAAATCGTCCATCTTCAGATGGGCGCTGATGTAGCGCTGTGCCTCGGCCTGCGTGAGCGTTACCGTCCAGCGGTAGAAATCGGTCGTCTCCTGGTCGTAGTCGTTGAGGACCTGCTGAATGACCTTCGGGTCTGTCGTGTTGCAGAAGGGGTCTTCGATACTCTCGAGATAGGGGTAGTGCTTGTCCTCCCAGCAGCTCTCGAAGGTCTCGGTGTGGCCGCCGCAGCACTTGGAGAAGCGTGCATCACAGACCTCGCCGTCGCAGACGAGCACCTGCCCCTGAGTGGCTTTCACGGCGGCCTCCACCTGTGGGCTGGTCTGGCGCGTAATGCCCTGATAGCGTTGGCAATGGTCGTCGGCGCAGACATCAAACATCGTGTGTGCCTCGCGGTCGGTCCAGCGGATGAGCTCGTTATCTGTCTTCGTGAAGGCGAAGAAGTTATGTGCGCCCTGGGCCCGTGCCTGGCGGCGCTGCATCTGCGCATAGAGCCAGCTACGGCTGATGACGGCCGAAGCTTTCAGGAACTCCAAGGAGCAGTTGGGGCTCATCTCGCTGCTGATGACGCTGCAGAGATATTGTTCTACGGAAAGCTCGTTGATGCACAGGATCTGGTCCTCTTCCACCATCAGTCGGAGCGTGCCGCGGAACGTCTGCGCCTCGTTGCGCTCCCAATGGAAGTTCTTGCCGATGGTGACGTCCTCCAGCGTGAAGCTGGCCTCCTCGTTCTCCGGCACAAAGGTCAGCTGGCGATACACCTGGTTGTTCCAGCGCACGCCGCCGCCTTCCAGTACCACTTCCTGCTCACCCGTGAGCGTGGCGCCCTTGGCCGTATAGTTGCCGTTGAGCTTGAAGCGGATGGCTTCGGCGGAGAGGAGGCCGACGGTTAAAGTGGAAGAAAAAGACCCGGCCCCCTCTACGGCCCCCGAGGGGGCTTCTATGGTTTTGGCGGTTGTGGACGAGACATTCGTGTCCCCCTCGGGGGACGACAGGGGGGCCGCTGGGCTCTTGTCCGTGATCTCTTCAATCACCCCCTTGAGTTCCTCTTCCGTCATCGTCACCTCCTGCAGGATGGCTGCGGCCTGCTCGGGCGTGATCTTGCGGAAATCCTCCTCGCGGGGTGTGATGATGAGGCCGCCCATGTCGATGGCACCTGGGCTGACCAATAAAGTCCCCGCCTGATAGCACTCCGGACGGTGCTTCTTGCGTGGGAACACCAGCGTGATGATTTCATCGCTGCGGCTCTCGTCGCCGGCCTCGCGCCAGCTGATGGCATTCATGCGTGGCTCCTGCTCGCCCTCGTGGATGGGTAGTGCGCGATAGAGGCGTTGGCACAGCAGGCTGTCCGTCTCCTCGGGCAGCGACCGAATCACGAAGACGGGGCAGACGTAGTTCTTCAGCAGGAAGAGGCCGCAGCGCTGACTCGTGTTACCGGCATCCTCCATCTGGATGGTTTCGTCGTCGGTGAGCGGGTAGAGCTTCTCCAGCTGTGTCTCGTACATTTTCCAGTCGCGCTCAATGGGCACGACGCCACGGGAGCCGGCCTGCAGGTGCATGTGGTCGGGGCACGACGCGCCGCAGAGCGGACCGTTATAGAAGATCATGTGGTTGGGCAGTGTCCACGCCAGATGGCGCAGCGTGCCGAAGTGCTCCCAGATGGCCTGCGGCTTATGGCGGCGTGTGGGAATCGTGAAATGTCGCGGCAGGATGGGGAAGGGATTCACGAGCACCTGGTAGTGGTGGCGAATCATCAGTGCGTGCTGTTCAGCGGGGCGGTTCTCATCGCAGAGGAAGCACGGGCGTGCCTCAATACTCTGTTTGTCGATCTTGGCGCCTGTCGAGACGATGCGCGCAGGGTTCCATTGCACCGCCATCTGCACATCGCCCGCCACGAGTTCGCGCTGCTGCACATTGGCCTCCAGCGCATCATAGTTCCGCTGCGCCAGCTCCCAGTGCTTGAGTTCGTCGTCGAAGAAAGCATCCACCTCTTCCTCCGTGGCTTCCATGCGCCAGGTCGCGTTCATCGCCTGGCGGGCACGCATCTCAGTGGTGCGCAGCTGGTCTTTATAAAGGTTGTTCTTGTTCACCTTGTCGGTGCTGAGAGCTGCGTCGCTGTTGCCCTCCCAGCGGCGGCACAGGTAGAGCTCGTCGAAGATACGCCCGATGCGGTAGCGGCGCCCGATCATGAGGCCCAGGGCATAGTCTTCGCCGTAGCTGGTGTTGGGAATCTGAATCCTGCGCAGCACGGGCGTGTAGAACGCACGCGGAGCCCCTAAGCCATTGATGCGCAGGGCGTTGTTGCGGCCGTTCTGGGGCGTCCATTCGCGGTGGTCTATGAGTCCCGGGGGCAGCGTGTTCAGTTGGAAGTCCGTCATGCGGTAGGATCCGATCACCATCGCCGCCTTCTGCTCGCGGAACGCATCCACGATGCGCTGCAGCGTGTCCGTGCCGCTGTAGAGGTCGTCGCTGTCCAGCTGCACGACAAAACGTCCGCACTCGGGATGGTGCACGGCCATGTTCCAGCAGCCGCCGATGCCCAGATCGTCGCGCGAGGGAATGAGGTGGATCAGTGCCTCGCCGCCGTCGGCGGCTTTGCACTGGTCAATGGCCTCGCTCGTGCCGTCCGTGCTGTGGTTATCTACCACGATGAGGTTGAAGGGGAAGGTCGTCTCCTGCTTCAGCACGCTGCGGATGGCATCTTCAATCGTGCGGACACGGTTACGCACGGGAATCACCACCGTAGCCTCCACGGGAAACTCCTCCTCGTCGAATTTGATTTCGTCGAACTCGTCGGGCGCCAGCAGCGCGCCGATAGCCTTCAGGTGACGCGTGCACGCGCGTTCCATTTCTATCTGTCGGCGACGGTTGCGGGGATCCACATAGTCGAACTGCTTCTGTCCGCTGAGGCGCGTGTCCGTCTCTATTTCCGTGTATAGGGTCTCCGAGACATGTACGGGCAGCATCTTGCGCGACAGGAACAGCCGCAGGTCATAAAGTCCTGCAAACTCATAGTCCTTCACGCGCTCCTGCGCAAAATACTCTTGCACGTCGGCCGTGCGTAGCAGCAGCAACGAGCCGAAGCTGAAATCATCGCGCACGCTACCCAGCTGATAATCAATCAGGGGGTACGTCTCCACCTTTCCGTCGGGCAGCTGGATGCGATGGTCAGCATAGACCATGGAGGCGCCTGTGTCCTCGGCCACCGTCAGCAGTCGTGTGAGGGCGTAGTAGCCCAGCTGCAGCTCAAAGCGCTTGGTATAGAGCAGGATGTAGGGTGCCGTGGCTGCCGCCGCCATCTCGCGCAGCGCGCTCGTCTGATAAGGATTCTCGATATGCTGAACACTCGCCACGCAGTCGTCGGCGTGCAGGGCTGCCAGCGTCTGACGCCCCTCCGTCGCATCGGCGAAGGGCAGGAAACAATCTATTAGATGCATACAGGTTGCTTGAAGTTTTGATTCGTGCGACAAAGATACGAAGAAGATTTAGAAATGGAAAATGAAACGTGAAAAATGATAGCGAAAAGTGTAAAAAGAGGTGCCGAAAAGAGAAAAAATATGGCTGAACGGGAAAATAATTAGGATTTATGAACTGCGTATTAAGAAATTCTTCTTATTTTTGCCCCAAAATCAACCAATACAAACTAAAAACCGAACTAAAGCATGAAGAAACTTTTTGCTCTCGTCGCTGTCGCATGCGTAGCATTGACAGCCGGCGCTCAATCACTCTCCGTGACCGATAACGATTGGCATTGGGAGAAAGGAACCATCGTCATCAACACCCCGCAGCGTCCTGCCGGGCAGACCGATGTGCTGCAGCTGACAGCTCCGAAGCTGGAGACTGTACGCGTGGCGTTCGTGGGTCTCGGCATGCGTGGCCCCGGTGCTGTGCAACGCTGGACATACATCCCCGGCATACAGATCGTGGCTCTCTGCGACTACGTGGAGGCACGCGCTGAGGAATGTCAGAAGTACCTGCGTTCCGCAGGCCTGCCCCCCGCTGCCATCTACAGCGGCGAGAAGGGGTATGAGGAACTCTGCAAGCGTCCCGACATCGACATCGTATATGTCGCCACCGACTGGGATCACCACTTCCCCGTGGCCAAGTGCGCGCTGGAGAACGGCAAGCACACCGCCATCGAAGTACCCTCGGCCATGAACCTGGCGCAGTGCTGGGAGCTCATCGAGCTCAGCGAGAAGACCCGCAAGCACTGCATGATTCTTGAGAACTGCTGCTACGACTGGTATGAGCTCAACGCCCTCAACATGGCCCAGCACGGCGTCTTCGGCGAACTGCTGCGTGGCGAAGGCGCTTACATCCACAACCTCGACGACTTCTGGGACTACTACTGGAAGAATCCCGCAGATCCTGACCAGGCGAAGCTCGGATGGCGCATGAAGTACAACCGCGACAACCGCGGCGACGTCTATGCCACCCACGGCCTCGGCCCCGTGGCCCTCGCCATGAATATCCACCGCGGCGACCGCTTCACCACCCTCGTAGCCATGGACACCAAGAGCGCCCACGGCCGCGAATGGGTCGAGCAGAAGACCGGTAAACCCTGTCCCAATTTCCGCAACGGCGACCAGACCACAACGCTGATGCGCACCGCTGAAGGCCGCGTCATTGAAATCCAGCACAATGTCATGAACCCGCAGCCCTACAACCGCCTCTTCAAGCTCACCGGCACCAAGGGCTATGCCACCAAGTACCCCGAACCCCATTTCGCCCTCGACAAGAGCCAGCTCGCTGCCAGCGGGGTGGCACCCAAGGTCGATGACCTCAGCAGCCACGGCTTCCTGCCCGCTGCCGAGCACGAGGCTCTGTGGAACAAATACACCCATCCCATCATCAAGAAGTACGGTGAGATGGCACAGAAGGTCGGTGGCCACGGCGGCATGGACTTCTTTATGGACGCCCGCCTCGTCTATTGCCTGCAGAACGGTCTGCCCCTCGACATGGACGTCTATGACCTCGCCGAATGGTGCTGCCTCGCAGAACTTGGTGCCCTCTCGATGGACAACAACTGCGCCAGCGTAGCCTTCCCCGACTTCACCCGTGGTGCCTGGAACAAGGTTCAGGGCTTCCAGTTCGCCTGGGCTGCCCCCGACGCTGAGGCCGCTGCCGAAACCGCAGCACAAGCCTATACAGACCAGCAGAAGCAGCTGTGCGAGAAGTTCCAGCTCTGGGCGAAGTACGATGCCATGCGTCAGGCCACAGCCGAGAAGGACGTGAAGAAAGCCACCGCCGCCTACACCAAGGCCTGCGCCCAAATGTCCAAAGCCGCCGCCAAGGCCAAGAAATAATCAGCCAAGCCATATAATCTCACAAGCGGATGATGCATTTCATCCGCTTTTCTTGTGCGCGTAATAAAAATAATGTGTATCTTTGTCGCGTCATCAAGAAAGAACCATGTATATACCGCCATTTACAATCAGTCCTGAAGCCATTAATCTGATAGCCGAAATATCTGGCCAGATAGAACGCTATGCTATCCGTCTGGAACAGGAAGATGGGCTGCGTCTGCGCAAGGCCAATCGCATCAAGACCATTCACTCGTCATTGGCCATTGAGGGCAATACCCTTTCGGAAGATGAAGTCCGTGACATCATCGATGGCAAGAATGTGGTAGCTCCTATCCGTCAGATTCAGGAAGTGAAGAATGCTATCCAGACCTATGAGCTTTATCCCACGCTCGATGCCTTCAAGGAGAAAGATATGTTGAAAGCACATGGTGTCATGATGCAGTCCCTGATCGAAGATGCCGGTCGTTATCGTCGTGGAGGCGTAGGAGTGTTTGGCGAGAAAGGCCTGGTTCACCTGGCTCCTCCCGCTGACCGTGTGCCTATGTTGATGAGAGACCTTTTTACATGGCTGAAAAGCGCCAAGGACCATCTGCTTATCCGTTCGTGTGTGTTCCACTATGAGTTTGAGTTTATTCATCCATTCATCGATGGCAACGGTCGCACAGGACGTTTATGGCAATCGTTGATTCTCGGCAAACTACATCCATTGTTCGAGCATCTGCCCGTAGAGAATATGGTGTATGCCAACCAACAAACTTATTACAACGCCATCACAGCCAGCACCAACGCAGGGCAGTCAGGTCCTTTCATCGATTTTATGCTAAATGAAATCTATTTGACGTTGAAAGCACATCAGGGCGAACCGCTTCCTGATAAAGCTCTTGATATGGATGCAGAGTTCGGTGTAAAGTTCGGAAAAGAGTTCGGTGCAAAGTTCGGTGTAAAGTTCGGTGTAAACGAAAAGCGTGTGCTGTTGTTACTTGATTCCGACCCCGCATTATCTGCGACGGAAATAGCCGAGAAGACAGGACTTAGCAAGCGTGGCATAGAGAAACAAATCAAGAAATTCCGCGACCTTGAGATCATCAGCCGGAAGGGTAGCGACAAAAACGGCTTATGGCTTATCAATAAATAATAGCCGTGATCGCGCAACAACTGCATCGCAGACATATATTTTCCCAGCGGCTGATGCATTTCATCCGCTTTTATTTTGCTGTTCATTCGTTTGTGCTTATCTTTGCAAGCGAAAGGGCCACGAAGAAGGCTTTCCGAAGCCGATTCAACCTTAGCGAAGGGGCCTGATCAATCTTATTAAGAGAACAAGATAATGTCTCAAAAAACGACCGCCTCATGAAATGAAACGGTCGGTTTTTTTGTAAAATGAATCAAGCGGCAAAGTCGAATTGCTCATCATCTCTACAGTTTCCTGTAGCCATGCCACCGTTCCACACATCGTGGCTCTACTTGGTTCCCTCTTCAAACCGCAAAGGAACGATTTTTCCGCGATTCCGCCAAATTTTAATGCTGCTTTTTCATCCTTGCAGCTAATAATTCTGTGTTTTTCCGCTTCTATCTGCGTTTTTCCGCGTCTCCCACGATTTTCCGTGCATTTTCTTTTGCCCGAATCAGATTAATCGCTACTTTTGTGGCGTGAAACCAACATATTAACCACATGAGTACGCAAGCCATGACCAAAACCATTGCTGAATACTTCAAGACGCAACCCGTCCTGAAGGCATGGCTCTTTGGCTCTTTTTCGCGCGGCGAGGAAACACCTCTGAGCGACGTGGACATCCTCGTTAATCTTGACCACTCGCAGCCCGTGGGTCTCAAGTTCTTTGGAATGTGGAATGATTTGGAGCGACTACTAGGTCGTAGGGTTGATCTTGTAGAGGATGGCGAATTGCTGCCTTTTGCAGAAGAAAGTGCTAACCGAGACAAATATCTGATATATGAGAGAACCGCTTAAAGACCGCATAAGACTGGAGCACATTTGCCCATGATTACTACAAGCTGAAACTTCAAACTGTTTGGGAAGTTGTTCAACACGATTTGCCACCGCTTCGCGAGCAAGTATCTCGTTATCTGTCAGATACTGATTGGAATGAATGGGAGAAGAACGTGGCCGTAATCTCAGAGACGGCTACACATAAGAGCCTCATACGAACCGCCTCTCGCATGAAAGATGATGGCCTCTCGGCCAAGCAAATAGCCCGATATACGGGTTTGTCAATAGAAGAGATTGAGAAATTATAAAACGTCCATCTAACACCCCCTTGAACCCTTGAACTCTTGAACACTTGAACCCTTGAACTCTTGAACTCTATCTCCCTTTCGCCTGAGTCCTCCCCTTTGGGGGAGTTAGAGGGGGCCCTACAGACAGAAGCGTCCGCTTAGATTCTATAGCCTTTCCGACATCCTCGGGAAGGCTTTTACCGTGAATTTCCGTTCCTTTCCGCGTTTTTCCGTGCAAATCTTTTGTCCGAATCAGATAAATCGCTACTTTTGTGGCGTGATATGGCTCATTGAGGGCTTTTTCGTGAGTACACGAAGGCTGATATGAGCTTTTTTCACCCGACAGTGGTCGGCTATCTTATCGAAAAATATCGAAGCGTTATGCTCGTCTTGTGAGTTGAAACTTAGGAACTTTCAAAGCATGTCAAGAGAACATGATGGCTTCCACGTTAGCGTGGAATGTTGTCTGTCTCTCATATGCTAGGTTTCCTAAGGCCTCAACTCAGAGAAGTGGATACAGTTCCACGCTTCATCATAATATACAATCTTTCACCTATCTTCTTATGGGAACTCTGAAGAGATTCTAATATAAAATCAAGTCATGGTCAAACAAATCCTTCTATTAGCTTTGGCTTTACTGCCTATAGCTGCAAACGCTGATACTGTAAAGATTAACGACATTTATTACTATTTGGACTCGGAGACTAAACAAGCCTACGTGACACGTAATCCGAATAAATACATGGGCCATGTAATCATTCCGGCCTCTGTTCTCTACGATCAGGATGCGTACAGCGTGACCAATATCGGCGAGTCTGCTTTCGAAGGTTGCAGTGACCTAACCTCCGTCAGCATCCCAAACAGCGTGACCACGATAGGCAATTATGCCTTTTCTGGTTGCAGCGGCCTACAATCAATAGTAGTAGACGAGAATAATACAGTATTTGACTCTCGTAGAAATAGCAATGCCATTATTAAGACAGCCACAAATACACTTATTTTAGGATGCAAGAACACCATAATACCAAACAGCATTACCGCCATCGGTGGCGCTGCATTCTATGATTGTAGCGAACTAACCTCCATCACCATTCCCTATGGAGTAACCAGTATTGGGAGTTCTGCTTTTAGGGGATGTACTAGCTTAATATCCATCACAATTCCTGAAAGTGTTACACAAATTGGTGGCGCTACATTCGCTGAATGCAGCAGCCTGCATACCATTAAGCTTCCCAACAGTATTACGACCATGGGCGAAAGAGTTTTTTCGGATTGTATTAGTTTAACGTCCATAACGCTTCCCAATAGTATTACATACATTCCATTTTGTGGATTCTGGGGTTGTAAAAGTTTAACGTCCATCATTATCCCCGAAAATATAACCAGTATTAGAGTTAGTGCATTTGACGGTTGTGGTAGTCTAAAGTATGTCATTATGCCAAAGAGTATCACATCAGTTGGTATATATGCGTTTTCAGATTGTAGTAGTCTTACGGATGTCTACTGCTATGCTGAACAAGTACCATCTATCATGTTGTATCCGGGATCTATTTCTACATCTTTATTTGATGGGCTACCCAAGAATGCTACGTTACACGTGCCTGCCTCTACTATCACAACATATCGCAGCGCAGAGGGATGGGATGTCTTTAAGTGGATTATTCCCATAAACGATACTTCCATTCGGCAAATAGAGCTCTCACCTGCAGGCTATGCAACCTTCTACGATTCTCAGATGGCTTATATTCTTCCACAAGGTTTGACTGCAGACGTAGTCTCTGGGATCAATGGCGAAAAGATTATCTATGAGACGATAGCAAAAGGAATAAACAATGAGATTGTTCCAGAGCGCATTGCCGTGGTGCTGAAGAGTGAGCAACGTCAAGCTGGAACCTACACGCTCGTTCAAACAAATGCGGAGACAAACCACACAGGCGAGAACTTGCTCTGTGGTAGCGATGAGGCCACAATGACAACAGCTGATGGCAACAATTATTTCTACAAGTTGGCCTATGGAGCTGCAGGTACAGACTTAGCAAACGTATTTGGCTGGTATTGGGGTGCTGCAAATGGTGGATCGTTCTTGATAGAGGGTCATAAGGCCTGGCTTGCTATCCCGAAAGAACAAGCCCATAAGATTCGAGCCTTTAGCATCGAAGGCGATGCCACAGCAATTGCAGACCTTCAAGTGGAAACCTCCGAGGCAGAGATTGACAATTCCGTCTATTACGACCTGCAAGGTCGCCGCATTAATCAGCCTACTCGCAATGGCATATATATACGCAATGGCAAGAAGGTTGCATTTGCCAAATAATTCATGAGAAATTCATGAAGGCATTCATGGTCATTCGTGTAAGAAGATATAAGAACAACTCATTCAACGATAGCAATATGAAATCCAATTATCTCTATATTATCATCGCCTTTATGTCAGCCGCTTTCACCCTGACCGCGTGTGAAAAATCAGACGACAATCAACCAAGTCAACAACAAGAGCAGCCCTCTCCATCGCCCGTCAATCCTGATGGCGGTGGTAATAATCCAGGTGGAGATGACACACCCCAAGCAGACATAGATGGCATCCACAACGAGAAGACCGACCAGCCTGCCTACGTCAAGGCTTCTATTGACATCTGAAAAATAAATAGTTCTTAACAAAAATAGTGCGCACACCGCACGAATTGTCATCCTGCAGGCTGCATCACCCGTTGCAGCCTGCTGCGTAAGGCGCGACAGCTTGCTGCTCATGATTTTTACATACCTTCATCATTTTACGCCTAATTAACTAAGGGCTAGTTGATTGCATGATTCCAAACCTACATGAAACCAGCATGATACCAGCATAGTCTTCGTGGTGTCACGTCGGATATGATTACTATGAAGGTGCCATGAAGAATCATGTATGTATGATGTAGGTTTCTTCGTGTCCATCAAGCTTGTGTTCAATGGATTAAGCCCGAAATGATGAAGGTACCTCAAATTGATATAATCATTGTAATCTCTGTAATAGAAACTCAAGCCCAACTGCTTCCATTTTTCTTCACTGCGGTACAACGGCCTTCGCACCGCACTGTAATCGCCTTCGCACCGCACTGCTTTATACTCTATAGTCTCTACGCTTACCCTCTACAGTGTCTGCGCGTAGGGACTATAGAGGGTTAGGCGAGGGAGTAGTAGTGTCTTTTTGTGGGGACAGAATTATTTCTGCGGAAAACCCTATGAGCCCTACGCACGAGGGTAGGTGAATCGGCGTCGGCGACTTGCAGGACTATGACAGATGGACGGCAGGCTGCGTAGGGCTCATAGGGTTTTCTGTAAAACTTTTTATGAAGGACGCGTCGCAACGGACTTCACGACGCGTCCTTATTGCGAGTCCCACGCGTGGGACACGTTGGAAGACCGCGGTGCGTTGAGTGTCCCACCATGGTGATCCAGTTGGAAGACCGCGGTGCGTTCATTGTTCGGTCGCGAGCGAACGACGAATAGACCACGCTCTTCGAACAATAGGGGCTAAGGTTTTAGATGGTAGGACATGCAAATTTTGTGTAATACTGACTTTCTCTTGCACTTTTGCACTATTTGACCGTAACTCGCTTGTATCCAGCTGGATAATAGAGTGCAAGAAGTGTGCAAAATATGGTGCAAAAGTGCAAATCACCTTCTGCTGTCAACTGCAACGCTGCAACGCGCAACGCGAATGAGAGCGAGCGCGATATTACAAATTCCTAATGGTACGTGGTACGGCGTAATGGCGTAACTCCGTGTACGCCACAATCATTGTCGTCCATATCGTTCTTTGACGCAAAAAATGCTGGTCAATAACGAAAAAAAGGAAGCTTTTCTTTGTCAATCCAGAAAGATGTAGTACTTTTGTCGTCGAAAGCATTTAAATGTATGACAGAATATGGCAACAACAACTATTCGTAAGCCAGCATCTTTTCGTCTGCGCAATGATCTGTTAGAGAGAATGAAGCGGAACGCCGCACGCGAGAACCGCACTTTAAACAATTACGTGGAAAGTGTTCTCCTGGAGGTGGTCTATGCAGAGCCGAATGAGGAAACCCGAGCAGCCATCAAGGAAGCAATGTCGGGCCGGAATCCTAATAAGGTATATAGCAGTGTTGATGAAATGTTCAATGACATTCTGAACGAAGAATGAAGCAACTGCAGCCTACCACTCAGTACCGCAAGGATTTGAAGCGCTATAGGAACCAGCCATCGAAGTTGCAGGCGCTGGCAGATGTCCTAGTGATTCTAAAGAACGAACGCCCCATTCCTGCAGAGTATAAGCCTCATATGCTTCATGGCGATTATAAAGGTTGTTTGGAATGTCACGTTCAAGGCGATTTCCTGCTTATATGGATAGACGACACAAGCAATGTCATCCAATTAGTCCGTGTAGGCAGTCATAGCGAGCTTTTTGGCTGAAGCGCGCCACAGCAAGACACACAGCGTATCATTAGGAGGGCTGTGGTCTTAGGGGCTGAAGACCGTAGAGGGGAGGAGATGGACATGTGAATCCATATGTTAAGTTTAGTGAAAGCGGGCGTGTTTTATGGCAGAAGATGGTGGAGGAGGGGAGAAATGGCACTATCTTTGCAGCGGTTTTCCTGCACGGGGTGCTTAACTCCCGATTTAACTTCATTCGATAACTCCCGAATTAAATTACATCACAACAATGAACAACGACTACATTGAAATCAAGGACAGTTATGACCGCGGCGGGTATGTCCGCTCTACGTCGTCCTCCACGGCTACTACGTTCTCCAGTATCATGACGCGCGTCTATGTATGGATGACGGCAGCCTTGTTCCTCACGGCCGGTACGGCTTTCTTCACCGCCAGCAGCCCTGCGCTCCTGCAGGTCATCTTCGGTAACTCGATTGCCGTGTGGGTGCTCTTCATCCTGGAGCTGGGCCTCGTCATGGGTATCTCCGCAGGCATCAACCGCCTGTCGCCCACCACGGCTACGGCGCTCTTCCTGCTCTACTCTGTCGTGAACGGCCTGACGCTCTCCGTCATCTTCTTCGCATACGAGCTGGGCACTATCTATCAGGCTTTTGCCGCTTCAGCACTGACCTTTGGCGCGATGAGTTTCGTGGGCTATACCACTAAGAAGGACCTGAGCAGTCTGGGCGGCTACCTCATCATGGGACTTATCGGCTTGATCATCGCCAGCGTCATCAACATCTTCTGGAGTAACAGCGTGATGGACACCATCATCACCTATATCGGCGTCTTCATCTTCATCGGCCTTACAGCCTATGACACGCAGAAAATTAAGGAGATGAGCTATGCCGTTGAGCAAGGCGAGAGCATGGGCTACACGGATGCAGCAGCTCCGCGTCGCATCGCCATCCTCGGAGCCCTGACGCTTTACCTGGACTTCATCAACCTCTTCCTCTACATTCTCCGCCTCTTCGGGCGCAGTAGGGACTAAAAAATACTGACATTTTGGCATAAAAAAGCTTAAATGCTTGGTCATGTGGGCGGCTTTGCGTACCTTCGCGGCGCAAAGTCGCCTTCTATATGAAGATTGAAGGCCTCACCCCCGACCCCGGCCTCACCCCCAGCCCCTCTCCAAAGGGCGAGGGTAGCTTTTGGGGAGAGGGGAGTAGAAACTTTTGATAATAGAGATTTGGAGTATAAAGAAATAGATAAAAAACCGCTCTTGGGCTTGACGCTGGAAGAGCTGAAAGGCGTGGCGGCAGAAGTGGGGATGCCTGCTTTTGCGGCCAAGCAGATGGCGCAATGGATCTACCAGAAGGGCGCCGGCAGCATTGATGAGATGACGAATGTGAGCAAGGCTGCGCGCGAGCAGTTGAAGGAGCGCTACGAGATGGGGCGCATGGCACCCATTGCGGAACAGCACAGCGCCGACGGCACCGCCAAGTACCTGTTCCCGACCCGTGAGGGTGGGAGAGTGGAGACGGTGTTCATCCCCGACGAGGACCGCGGCACGATCTGCGTGAGTTGTCAGGTGGGCTGCAAGATGGCGTGCCGCTTCTGTGCCACAGGGCAGCAGGGCTTCCAGGGGCAGCTCACGGCGACGGACATCCTCAACCAGATCTACTCGTTGCCGGAGCGCGAGCGCCTGACGAATATCGTATTCATGGGTCAGGGCGAGCCGATGGACAACCTCGATGCGGTGCTGCAGACGACACAGCTGCTGATGGCTGACTTCGGCTGGGCGTGGAGCCCGCGACGCATCACGGTTTCGACCGTGGGCTTGCGCAAGGGCCTGAAGCGCTTCCTGGACGAGAGCCCCTGCCACCTGGCTGTGAGCCTGCACAACCCCTTCCCCGAGGAGCGTGCGCAGCTCATGCCTGCCGAGCGCAGCTACAGCCTCACGGAGATGCTGGATCTGCTGCGCGAGTACGACTGGACTGGCCAGCGCCGCCTCTCCTTCGAGTACATCATGTTCGGCGGTCAGAACGATTCGAACCGCTACGCCCGCGAGCTGGTGCGATTGTTGGGGAATATGGAGTGCAGGGTGAACTTGATAAGGTGGCATAAGATAGGCCCCCTCCCGACCTCCCCGAGGGGAGGAGAGGGGAGCGAGTTTCATGAAGCTGATGAAACGCGCATGGTAGCGTTCCGTGACTACCTCACGCATCGTGGCCTGCGCTGCACCATCCGTGCCTCCCGAGGGCAGGACATCGATGCGGCGTGCGGGCTGTTAAATACAAAAAGACTCACCCCCGACCCCTCCCTATAAAGGAGGGGCGTAGATACAGTACAAGACTGGTTCACGAGAGATAAATATTAAATACCTTATATGCAATTACTCAAGACATTATATAGAATGCTCTTTCCAAAGGTGACCACTCCCTCCCTGATAGGGAGGGCGGGGGGAGAGTCCGTTCTTTTCTTTCTTCTCCTCACATTCCTCCTCTACAGTTGCAAGAAAGAGATGGTCATTCCGCGGGCCAGTGGGCGGCCGTATGAGGTGATGGTGGTGATACCGGATCAGGATTGGCAGGCGAAGCAGGGACGCGCGCTGTTTGCAGTTCTGGACACCGATATTCCCGGTCTGCCGCAGCCGGAACGCTCGTTCCATATCTCGCAGGTGGATCCCAAGCGCTTCGACCAGATTCTGAACATCTTCCGCAACATCATCATTGTAGATATCAACAAGCAGATCTATTCGAAGACGACGATGAAGTTCACGCGCGACAAGTATGCCATGGAGCAGATCGTGCTGACGATACAAAGCCCCTCGGCCGACGACTTCGCGGACTTCTGCTTCGACCACGGGCAGGACATCATCGATTTCCTGACGAAGATGGAGATGAACCGTCTCATCAAGGAGCTGAAGGACAAATACAGCAAGAAGACGGCCGAGCTGGCGAAGGAGATCTTCGACTGCGAGCTGCACGCCCCTGAGGAAATCAAGAGCTACAAGAAGGGCGAGAACTTCTTCTGGACGAGTTCGAACGGCGCCTCGGCGCTGGTGAATATCTGTATGTACAGCTACCCCTACGAGGGTCCTGAGACCTTCAACAAACAGTATGTGCTGGCTAAGCGCGACAGCGTGATGGCGGTGAACATCCCGGGCACGCTGCCCTCGATGCATATGGCCACGGACACGATGTGCACGTTCGTGAAGCCCATCGTGGTGCATAACCAATACGCCCTGGAGGCGCGCGGCCTGTGGTATATGGAGAACGACGGCATGGGCGGCCCGTTTGTCAGCCACTCGCGCGTAGATACGACCCGCAACCTCGTCATCGTGGTGGAGGGCTTTGTCTTTGCACCCGAGAAGATGAAGCGCGGACTGATGCGCCGCTTGGAAGGCTCGCTCTATACCCTCAACCTGCCCGACGAGCAGACTTCGCCCATCGTGACCACGATGGAAGAGGTGGCTGTGACGGCCGAGGACAGGAGAAAGGCGAGGGAGAGATAGACCCTCCCCTCACCCTCCCTTGTAGGGAGGGGGTGGTTACTTTCAAGAAAGAATAGAATAATAAACAAAAAATGACCCTAAAGAGCCTCTCATTTTAAAACATTCTACTCCCTCCCTACAAGGGAGGGTGAGGGGTGGGTTCTCAAATAATGGAAAAAATAAAAGTTGGAATAACACATGGTGACCCCAATGGCGTGGGCTACGAGGTCATCCTGAAGACCTTCGAGGATCCTGTGATGCTCGAATTGTGCATCCCCATTGTTTATGGCTCTCCCAAGGTGGCCAGCTACCACCGCAAGGGCATGGAGCTGCAAACCAATTTCACCACCATCAACGCGGCCACAGAAGCCCACGAGGATGTCCTGAATGTGCTGCCTTGCACGGCCGACGAGGTGAAAATCGATTTCGGCATGGCCACTGAGGAGGGCGGCAAGGCTTCGCTGGATGCGCTGGAGCGCGCTGTCAAGGATTGGAAGGCGGGACTCATCGATGTTCTCGTGACGGCTCCTATCAACAAGCACGCCATCCAGAGCGAGAAGTTCCACTTCCCCGGGCACACAGAGTTCATCCAGGCGCGCGTGGGACACGACGACCAGCAGGCGCTGATGATTCTGATGAACGACCGCATGCGTGTGGCCCTGGCTACCACCCATCTGCCTATTCAGGACGTGGCCAAGCACATCACCGAGGAGTCGTTGGTGCAGAAGCTGCGCATCCTGAACGCGTCCCTGCAGCGCGACTTCGGTATCGGAGCACCACGCATTGCCGTCCTTGCCCTGAACCCCCATGCCGGCGATGACGGCTTGCTGGGCAGCGAGGAACAGAATGTCATCCTGCCAGCCATGAAGAAGGGCGAGGAAGAGGGTATGACCCTCTATGGTCCCTTCGCGGCGGACGGCTTCTTCGGAACGCGTGCCTATGAGCATTATGATGCGGTGCTCGCCATGTACCATGACCAGGGTCTTGCACCATTTAAGCTGCTGGCCATGGACAACGGCGTCAACTTCACAGCCGGTCTTGACATGGTCCGTACGAGCCCCGACCACGGCACCGCCTACGATATTGCGGGCAAGGGCGTGGCCGACGAGAACTCCTTCCGCCAGGCGGTCTATACGGCCATCGACATCTATCGTTGTCGGGTGGCGTGGGACGAAGCCCATCAGGATCCCCTGCAGAAGCTCTATATCGATAAGCGCGACCGCGCAGAGAGAGGATGAGGAGAATTGAAAATTGAAAATTGAGAATTGAAAATTGAAAGTTGAGAGTTGAGAGTTGAGAGTTGGAAGTTGAAAAGAGAATTGAATAATTGTGGATTCTAAAGAACTACAACCGATAAAGCAACGCTATGGCATCGTGGGCAACTGCGAGGCGTTGAACCATGCCTTGGACATAGCCCTGCAGGTGGCCAAGACCGACCTCTCTGTGCTCATCACGGGTGAGAGCGGTGTGGGTAAGGAAATCATCCCCCGCCTGATTCACGACAACAGCCTGCGTCGCACGCGTAAGTACTTCGCCATCAACTGCGGAAGCATCCCTGAAGGCACGATAGACAGCGAACTCTTCGGCCATGAGAAGGGTGCCTTCACGGGCGCCATCGGTGAGCACGAGGGTTACTTCGGCGCTGCCGACGGCGGCACGCTCTTTCTGGATGAAGTCGGCGAGCTGCCGCTGAGCACACAGGCCCGTCTGCTGCGCGTGTTGGAGAATGGCGAATATATCCGTGTGGGCAGCAGCGAAGTGCGCAAGACGAATGTCCGCATTGTGGCTGCCACGAACGTGAACATCCAACATGCCATTCGCGACGGCAAGTTCCGCGAGGACCTGTTCTACCGCCTGAGCACCATTCCCATTAAGATGCCGCCCCTGCGCGAACGTGGCGAGGACATCATCCTGTTGTTCAAGCTGTTCGCCATGGAGATTGCCAAGAAGTACAGTATGCCGGACCGTATCACCCTCTCGCCCGAGGCCGAGGAGGTGATGAAGCGCTACAAGTGGCCGGGCAATATTCGACAGCTGAAGAACCTGACAGAGCAGATGTCCATCCTGCTGCGCGACACGCGCGTCGTGACCCCTGAAATCCTCTCGGACTATGAGATATGGCCGACCATCGAGGAGAAAGGCGGGCTGGTGCGTGTGGGGCACAATAGCGAGGCGCACAACTATCAGAACGAGCGCGAGATGCTCTTCCAGATGATCAATGCCCTGCATCGCGAGGTCAACGACCTGAAGCAGCAGCTCTCTTCGATGCCGCGTGCAGGTTCCTCGTTTGTCGAGGGCGAGATGCCCGTCGTCTCCACCCCAGCAGCCATGCACCCTGCCGTGACGCCGTCCCCGATGCACGCTGGCGCGCCCCTGCATCCGGCGGTCACGCCCCCCTCACGTTCTTCCGCGATGCCCGAGTCGGCTCCCTATGCTGAGGAGTATGTCGAGGAGTCGCTGTCCATCGACGAGCAGGAGAAGCGCCTCATCATCAAGGCGCTGGAGAAGAACCGCGGCCGTCGCAAGAAGGCTGCCGATGAGCTGCACATCAGCGAACGAACCCTCTATCGTAAGATCAAGGAATATGGATTGGACGAACAGTAAGCGCTACATCATGATCATCGCGGCTGCGATGAGCATGATGGCATGCTCCATTAGCTACAAGTTCAATGGCGCCAGCATAGACTATACGCAGACGAAGACCATCCAGATCGACCCGTTCCCCATCCGCTCGGCCTATGTATGGGCGCCGATGCAGGCTATCTTCAACAACAATCTCACCGACCTCTTCGCCCGGCAGACCAAGCTGCAACAGGTGAAGAAGGGTGGCGACCTGGTGCTCGCGGGTGAGATTATCGGCTTCGACCAATATAATAAAGGTGTGGGCAGCGACGGCTATAGCTCGCAGGTGCAGCTGAAGATGACGGTCAACGTGCGCTTCATCAACAACAAGAACCATAACGAGGACTTCGAGCGCCAGTTCTCCGCAACGGCCGACTATGATGCCTCGCAACAACTTACTGCTGTGCAGGACGAGCTTGTCTCGCAGATGAGTAAGGATATCACAGAACAAATATTCAACGCAGCCGTGGCTAATTGGTAATCAACGCGATGCAATCAATTACAACCTATATCAAACAACCCGAACTGCTCACGCCGGAAGTCGTAGAGGAGCTGGCCGAGATGGTGGCCGGCAATCCTTCGTTCCAGGCCGCCCGCATCCTCTATCTCCAAGGCCTCTATCGCCTGCAGGATGCGCATTTCGGCGATGAGCTGCGCAAGGCGGCCCTCTTCGTGCCTGATCGTGCCACGCTCTTCCGCCTCTTTGATGAGCAGCGTATCAAGCCGGAGGCGCCCAAGGCGGCTGTCGTGAAGCCCGTCACGGCAGGGGCCGACCGCACGCAGACGCTCATCGAGTCGTTCCTGGAGGAGAAACCCGACACGCAGCCCGTGGGCAAGGCTCATCCCGTTAGCGCCACGGTTGATTACATGTCCTATCTCATGCAGCAACCCGACATCTTGGAAGAGGAACTACTCGACGCACCCCTCGACGACGAGGAGGAGGAGTTGGAGGAGGATTTCGATGACGAACTCGACGACTTCGAGGAGGAGGCTTCGGCGAAGGCCCTCACCGCAGAGGTCGAAAAAGAACAAAATGTGCAAACTGACCCCTATTTTACCGAAACTTTGGCCCATATTTACATTAAACAGGGCAAATATAACAAGGCAATTGAAATTATTCGGCGTTTAAGTTTGAATGTTCCAGAAAAAAACCGTTACTTTGCAGACCAAATCCGATTCCTCGAGAAATTAATCCTCAACGAACGGGCTTCAGACAACGAAAAACAATAAAAATAATTCATAAAAATCATGTACACACTACTCGTAATTCTTGTGGTCATCGCTTCCGTCTTCATGTGCCTTATCGTACTCATTCAGGAGTCAAAGGGCGGCGGTCTTGCCAGCGGCTTCGCCAGCGGCAACCAGGTGATGGGCGTTCGTAAGACCACCGATGTCATTGAGAAGCTCACCTGGGGCCTGGCACTCGCTATGGTTCTCTTCAGCGTGGCTTCTGTTTATTTCATCCCCTCTGCAGCTTCCGATGCTTCCGTCATGGAGGACATCGCCATCGAGCAACAGGCTACGGCTCCCACGAACCTGCCCGGCATCCCTGCCGCTGAGGTGCAGGAGGCTCCTGCTGCTGATGCTCCCGCTGCCGAGACACCTGCTCAGTAAAGCGCAATCATGCTCAGAAGCAGCATTCAACGAATCGGCTCGACGTTAGTCCTGGCCATGATAGCGCTGACCGTGCAGGCCAGCGCTTTCGTTTTACCGTCGAAGCGTGCAGTCTCGTTGTCCATGAGTGACAAGGAGAGTGTAGTCGTGCGGACGGCGCTTGGCATCCTCGAGTCCGACCTTCATCAGGTGCTTTCCGCCAACCTCAAGCGTACGGATTCGAAGGCGCAGATTATCGTAGCCACCCGTCGTGGAGAGGGCCGCCAACGTCTTGACCAGACGGGCCTCGACCTCTCTTGGCTCGACGGCCAGGGACAGGCATTCATCCTGCAGGTGACGCCCGACGGCCGCCTCGTTATTGCCGGCAGCGACTCCTATGGCACCGCCTACGGTATCATTGAGCTCACGCGCCTCTTGGGCGTCTCGCCTTGGGAGTGGTGGGCCGATGTGGATATCGAGCCGCGTAGTGAGCTGCGCCTCGAAGAGGACTTCGTCACGCGCCAGTCGCCCAACGTCACCTTCCGCGGCATCTTCATCAATGATGAGGACTGGGGGCTCATGCCTTGGTCTGCCACCAACTATGAGCCCAGCACGCGTGGGCAGATAGGTCCCAAGACCACCCAGCGCATCTTCGAGCTGATGCTACGCTTGCGCGCGAACCTCTATTGGCCACCTATGCACCCGTGCACGCACCCGTTCTTCCTCACCGAAGGCTGTCGCGAACTCGCCGTCAAGTATGGCGTCAGCATCGGCACCAGCCATTGCGAGCCCATGGGCTGCAATGCGGCCAGCGAATGGAAGATGCGTGGCAAAGGTGATTACAATTGGGACACGAACCGCACCGAGGTGCTGCGCTTCTGGGAACAGCGCGTCAAGGAGACGGCGCGCACGCCGATGGTCTATACCTTGGGTATGCGTGGCATTCACGACGGCCCGATGCAGGGCATTGCCACCGTGGAGGCGCAGAAGCTGGCGCTGCAGGATATCTTCCAGGCGCAGCGTGAGATGCTGGCGAAGTATGTGAACCCGCAGGTGAACCTACTTCCGCAGGTCTTCATACCTTACAAGGAAGTGCTGGATGCCTACGATGCCGGTCTGCAGGTGCCTGATGACGTCACGCTGCTCTGGCCCGATGACAACTTCGGCTATATCCGCCACTTCCCGAATGACAGGGAACAGGACCGCAAGGGCGGCAACGGCGTTTATTACCACGCGTCTTATTGGGGACGTCCCCACGACTATCTGTGGCTCGGCACTGCCAGCCCCTTCCTGATGTTCCAGCAGCTCAGCGAGGCCTACTACCATGGCGCTCAGCGTATGTGGGTGCTCAACGTCGGCGATATCAAGCCTTTGGAATATCAGATCTCGCTCTTCATGGACATGGCCTGGGACCTGGAGCGCGTGCGCCAGCTGACTGTCGGCACACACCTCGAGGAGTTCTTCGCCGAGACCGTCGGCCGCGACGTGGCGCGCCTCTCATCGGTATATATGAAGGAGTTCTATCACCTGAACTTCCAGTGCAAACCCGAACATCTGGCAGGCACGCGTGTCGAGGAACCCAAGGGGGGCGACGTCGATTGGAACGTTGTCCGCGACTTGCCGTGGGGCGAGAAGAAACTGCGCCACCGCCTCAGCCGCTACGATTATCTGCAGCGAATGGTGCGCTGGGTCGCCGACTCCGTGCGCCGTACACATCCCAATCGCTACGATGCGTTTTTCGAGTTGGTCGAATACCCCATTATGGCGTCTGCCGCACAATGCGAGAAATACCACTGCGCGCAGCTGGCCCGTCATGGCCTCACCTATCTCTCGCGTGACAATGTGGATTCCACATGGATGCGTAGCGACCTGGCTCACAACCGCGTACAGGAGCTGACCATCCGCTACAACGACCTCCGAGGTGGCAAATGGCGTGGCATCATGAGTTCCAATCCGCGCAGCCTGACCGTTTTCCAACCCGTTCCTCATGTGCAGGCCACCACGCCGATGCCCGAGGATGAGCCTGCAGTAGCCACCTTCTACGGTGCCAGCTATGATGCTTCCACCTTTGCCGGCAACAGCGTCCTGGCACCTGTCCTGGGCCTCGGCGCCAGCATTCGTGCTATGCCGCTGCCGCGTGAGCATAGCCTGACGTACAACTTCAAGCACAACTACCTGCGCCAGCGCTTCTCCATCATTGAGATTCACATGCTCCCCACGCATCCCATCGATGCGCAGCAGCGCTTCACCGTTTCTCTTGATGGTTCAGAACCGTTGACCTACACCTATAATACTCAGGGGCGTAGCGAGGAATGGAAGCAGAACGTGCTGCGCAACTACGCTGTCGTCATTGCCCGTCCGCAGGTCTTCAAACCCACGGGTGAGCACAGCCTCGTTATCACAGCCCTTGACGATGGCGTCGTCATCGATGAGATCATCATTCGCCGCTAAATAAAGAATTGTAAAATTGTAAATCGTTAAATCGTCAAATATACTCATGTTCGAAAACCTATCCGAACGCCTTGAACGCTCCTTCAAGATCCTTAAGGGCGAAGGCA
>CAMKTN010000016.1 GCA_946415705.1 uncultured Prevotellaceae bacterium | reverse complement strand
TCGTTGCGGAAGTTCTTGCCCATCTCATAGACGCCCTCGAAGCCGCCCACGATGAGGCGCTTCAGGTAGAGCTCCGTGGCGATACGCATATACATATCCTGGTTCAGGGCGTTGAAATGCGTCATGAACGGACGTGCCGTAGCGCCGCCTGGGATGTTCTGGAGGATGGGTGTATCTACTTCCGTATAACCAGCCTCATCGAGGATGCGACGCATCGTGCGAATGATGGTAGCACGTTTCAGGAAGGTCTCCTTGACACCGGCATTGACAACCAGATCTACATAGCGCTGGCGATAACGGAGTTCGGGGTCGTCGAAGGAGTCGAACACATTACCCTCAGCATCTGTCTTCACGACAGGCAGCGGTTTCAAGCTCTTGCTGAGCACCGTCATCTCCATCACATGAACGCTGATCTCGCCCGTCTTGGTGCGGAAGACATAACCCTTCACGCCGATGAAGTCGCCCAAGTCAAGGAGCTTCTTGAACACCACGTTGTAAAAGTCAGCCCCAGAGGCCCCCCCTACTGCCCCCGAGGGGGCTTCATTACCATTGGCTGCTGCAGACAAAGGCGCCGTAGCCCCCTCGGGGGCGGAATGGGGGGCCGCAAGGCTGTCGCGCTGCACATACACTTGAATCCGTCCCTTACTATCCTGCAACTCCGCGAAACCGGCCTTGCCCATGATGCGTTTGCTCATGACACGTCCGGCGATGCTCACCACGGGGCTGTTCTCGGGCGTTGCTGTCTCACGCACATCATTACCCTCTTCGTCCTTTCCAATGACGGGAAGGTCCACGAAGTCCTTAATAATCTCTGTGCTCCATGCTGTTACGGGGTATTCGGCAGCGGGGTAAGGCTCGATGCCCATATCGCGCAGTGCCTGCATATTCTGACGGCGAACAATCTCCTGTTCGCTCAGTTCAAGTACTTTCAAATCTAACATATTTAATGTACGCGTATAATGAATTTCGCGGCAAAGGTACTCTTTTTTTTGGCGATTACAAAAAAAAGCTGTAGTTTTGTGCCGCAAAACGATAAATACTATACTAAATCACAACTAAAACTATGAAAGAATCCCTGATTCAGCAGTCTTATGAGATTGCTCGTGAGCGTTATGCCGCCATCGGCGTTGATACCGACAAAGCCATCGCACAACTGGAGAAGACCCCCATCAGCCTGCACTGCTGGCAGGCCGACGATGTCGTGGGTTTCGAGCGTAATGAAGCCCTCAGCGGCGGCATCCAGACGACAGGTAATTATCCCGGCCGTGCCCGCAATATCGATGAAGTGCGTGCCGATGTCAGCTTTGCCAAGAGCCTGCTGGCCGGTAACCACCGTCTGAACCTGCACGAGATCTATGGTGATTTCGGCGGTCAGTTCGTGGATCGTGACCAAGTGGAGATCAAGCACTTCGAGAGTTGGATGCAGTGGGCCAAGGAGCAGGGCTTGAAGCTCGACTTCAACAGCACCAGCTTCTCACACCCCAAGAGCGGCAGCCTCAGCCTCTCGAACCCCGACCCCGCCATCCGTGAGTTCTGGATTGAGCACACAAAGCGTTGCCGCCGCATCGCCGATGCCATGGGTAAGGCACAGGGCGACCCCGCCATCATGAATATCTGGGTACACGACGGTTCGAAGGACATGACCGTGGAGCGCAAGCGCTACCGCGAGATCTTTGCCGAGAGTCTCGACGAAATCCTGAAGGAAGATTTGCCGGGCATGAAGACCTGCCTGGAAGCCAAGCTTTTCGGCATCGGACTCGAGAGCTATACCGTTGGCTCCCACGACTTTGTCGCAGGCTACTGCGCCACCCGCAAACTAATGTACACACTCGATACGGGCCACTACGAGCAGACGGAGAACGTCGCTGACATGGTAGCCTCTCTCCTACTCTTTGTGCCTGAGCTGATGCTACACGTCAGCCGCCCCATCCGCTGGGACAGCGACCATGTCACCATCATGAACGACCAGACGCTGGACCTCTTCAAGGAGCTCATCCGCGCCGATGCCCTCCACCGCGCACACATCGGTCTCGACTACTTCGACGCCAGCATCAACCGCATCGGAGCATATATAATAGGTACGCGCGCTACCCAGAAGTGTCTCCTCCAAGCCCTCCTCGAGCCCCTCGCCAAGCTGCGCGAATACGAGGACCGCGGCCAGCACTTCGAGCGCCTCGCCCTCCTCGAGGAAGCCAAGTCCCTCCCCTTCGGTGCCGTCTTCGACTACTTCAACCTCAAGAACAACGTCCCCGTCGGCGAAGACTTCATCCCCGCCATTCAGGCGTACGAGAAGAACGTCACCAGCAAGAGATAAGATTCTCTCGCGCGCACACAATTTTTTACCTAAAAAACCTACACCACTGCCACCTTTGAATATAAGTTGCAGATTTGCAGCCCATTCAAGGGTGGCAGTTTTGGTGTAGGTTAGCTAAAAAGGTGTAGGTTTTACCCCCTTTTTGCCCCTTCTCACACTTCACACCTACCCTTTCCGTCAACCCCTTCTACTCCTTCCTCAGTTCCCTTCTCCCCTTCCCTCCACCTATTTCTGCCCTTTCTTCCGCCCTCTTTCTCCTCCTTCCTTCTCTCCCCTCATCCTTATCTTTTGATTATTCCATCATGATTGAACAATCATTCTATCATGACAGAATTATCATTCCATCATGATAGAATTATCATTTCTTCACTATTTTTTGAGCAAAAGATTTGGATGTATCAGGCAATTGCATTACCTTTGCAGGCGTACAGAATTAACGAAATATCATCTATGGAGATTAAGTTCACAATTGCCAAACGTGGCACCGTGCCCGCCGAGGGCGGAACAATCCGACTGCAGCCCCGTCTGGAGAAGCGTCCCACCATCGATGCGGTTGAGTTTCAGCGCAGTTCCTTCCGCCTGAACTCATCATTATCATCAGGCGAACTAACCCATGCGCTGGGCGATCTTCAGCGCGTCATGCTCCACGAACTGGAGAAAGGCAACGCCGTCAACCTGCCCGGCATCGGCACCTTCCGCCTCTCCCTCAAAGGCGAAATCGAGATGAAGGACGGCAACTACCACGGTCGTGATGTCCATGTCGCAGGCATCAACTTCCAGCCCGACCGCGAGCTGTTGTCCAAAGTCCAGACTTTCGAGGTCTGCCAAATCCCTTATGGCCAGGCTTTCCACACAGAAGAGGATGACATCGAGCAGCGCCTCACCGCCCTCTTTGCCACCCACGACTCCGTGACCCACAAAGATGTTCGCTTCGCTTTCGACTGGGCCCTCACACCCCACCGCGTCAGCTCCCTCCTCCAGCGCCTCGTCAGCGAAGGCCGCCTCATCCGCATCGGCACCGGCTGCCAATCCCGCTATCGCCCCGCCTCCGGACACTTCGGACACTGAATGCAGAGGGTGTTGAAACACAAACTACTGAAAGAGGGCCATCAAACGGTTACAAATTGTCACCAGTTGAAATTGAATACATCTGACGGCAAGATGCGCCTGACCGATGTCGCTGATACAGAGCAGCGAACTCGGCTGCTGCATCATTTCAAGATCTAAGGCCTGCGACTATCTGTTGCCTGACAAAACAATAGAGAGGCCAAGATGATTATTAATGTTTACCGGCATCGGGAGCAGCATTTTCCTGCAAATTGCACCAAGAATGTCATATTTCCGTAAAATAATTACGGAGTTTGAATGTTTTTCTATATATTTGCGGCGAAAATACTAAAAAAGTTCTTATGCTTATCAAATTTGCCGTAAAAAACTTCCGAGGCTTTGCTGAAAGGATTGAGTGGGACCTGTCACATCCCAACAACTACACATTCAACACATACGCCATTAAAGAGGGCATCATCAAGAATGGTATCATCTATGGCCCTAACGGGTCAGGGAAGTCGAACTTCGCCTTGGCAATTTTCGATATAGAGAATCACCTGTCTGCCAAATGGAAGAAGACGGACTATTATACGAACTTTGTTTATACAGGAGCTCCCACTTCACCCGTTGAATTCGAATATCTGTTCAAATTCGGCAATGATATTATTGAATATAGATACTCGAAGAATTCCGCCGGATTATTATTATCTGAGTCATTACGTGTGAATCAGAATCTGATTTTCAGGAAGGATGAATCCATCTTTGAAATTGACGAGAACCAATTTAAAATAGAAGCAGCGATTAAAGAGAGCTTCAAACAAAATGTGAATAGTGTTTCTGTCATCAACTTTTTGACTGCTTCATTCCCATTTTCACAGGATCACTATATCGTCAAACTCATTCTATTTGTGAACTCCATGTTGTGGTTCAAGAACTTGGACAGTCGTGAGTTCATTGGATTAGAAACTGCCAGTTTTAACATAGAAGAATTTATTATTCAAAACAATTATGTTGAGGACTTTACAGATTTCTTAGAAAAGGTGAGTGATCAGCATTTCAGGTTTGCAACACCCAAAGAAGGCGATAAGAATCTTTATTGCGAAATAGGAGGAAATACCATTCCTTTCCTTTTAATGGCATCTACGGGAACTCAAGCATTGGAATTACTTTATGTTTGGATTAAAAGGATGTCATCTGCTTCATTTGTCTTTATTGACGAGTTTGACGCCTTCTATCATTTCAGATTGGCTTTTGAGGTATGTAAACGATTGTTCCATCTTGATTGCCAAGTGTTCACGTCTTCTCACAACACCTATCTAATGACGAACGATTTGCTTCGCCCCGATTGCAACTTTATTCTACAGAACAACAAGATTAAGCCCCTGCATGCTTGCACAGATAAAGAATTGAGATTCGGACATAATATCGAAAAACTATTCCGTGGAGGTGCATTTGAGGTATGATACTATTTATATTTGAAGGCAAGGACGACAAGACTTATTTTGAGTCTCTCAAACGGCTTTTCTTCCCAGAGAAGTCGGAGACCTTCGTGTGCACATATAAAAGCAACATCTATTCGCTCTATACAAAGCTGAAAGCTCATGACGCGCTGAATGGAAAGTTGGAAGTTAATACCGTGTCCGTCTTCAAGGAAATCCTGACAGAAAAAGGTGACAACACATTGAAGGACATCAGAGAAGACGAGGTTTCAGAAATCTATCTCTTCTTTGACTACGATTTCCAGGAGAAACATAGAACGCTCGAAGAGAACAACAAACATCTGAGTGAGATGCTTGATTATTTCACAGACGAGACAGGCAACGGCAAGCTCTACATTAACTATCCGATGGTAGAATCTCTTCGTTACACCAAAGAATTGCCAGACGATAATTATTGGAGCTATACAGTAACTCGTCAGAAGTGCCAAGAGGAAAGTTTCAAGCATCAGGTTCACGAGTTCTCATTCTACAAGTCAAACCTGGAATATCTCGTGCTCACCATCAAACCTGCAGACGACGAAGCCAAGATTCAGCAGAAGACAGATACGGCCAAAACGAATTGGCGTCATCTTGTCACAATGAACACAAGCAAGGCTAACTACATTTGCAATGACAAGGCCGAGCTTCCTGAAGAAGTTAATTCTCAGAAAGAGATATACGATAATCAACTTGCCAAGTATGTAGATACAGAAGAATGCAAGGTCGCCATCCTTAATGCGTTTCCGATATTCTTATTCGACTACTTTGGCAAAAAGATTGTCAGTGACAGAAAAGAAACAGACAGAACCGAATAAATATGGCAAACAAAGAACCTGGATATGTTTACATACTCACTAATCCCAGCTTTCGCGAGGATTGGGTGAAGATTGGAAAGAGCTCACGTCCTGTGGATGTGAGAAGCAAGGTGATAGGTAGCTTTGAGATTTGTAATTTATTAAAAATAGTAGGGCGATGAAACGTTATTCTAAAAAAATGCGTATCTTTGTCGCCGAAAAAAATTCATCGAGCAGACAATGGCAGAGAAAAAAGAGTTTCTAAAGGGCAGACGGCCAGTGACCTTCGTTGACCTGTTCGCGGGTGCGGGCGGCATCAGCGAGGGGTTCATGCAGGCCTGCACCGACGATAAATACTACGACTTCGTGTTGGCGAGCGACATCAACGAGAACTGCGAGCTGACACACCGTGTGCGCTACAATGAGCAGTTGGGCTTGGGCACGAAGTTCATCACCGAGGACATCATGTCGCCGACCTTCCTCAAACATCTGTTGAAGGAACTGGACGGCAAGGAAGTGGACGTTGTGACGGGCGGCCCCAGCTGCCAGTCGTTCAGCCTTTCGGGCAGACGCAAGAGGTTCGACAAGCGCGACGGGCTCTTCAATCATTACCTTAAAGTCATTCGTGCCCTGCGCCCGAAATACTTCGTGATGGAGAACGTGAAGGGCTTGCTGACCAAGGACAATGGCCGCTTCAAGGTGGAAATCATGCGCGAAATGCGCTCCATCATCGACGACCGCGCCGTGGGCAATTTCCTAACGTTCGCCGACAAACTGATGAAGAAATCCACATCGTCGTTCCTTGCCGCCGCCTTCCTGCTGAAGTTGCAGATGGAAATCACGAGCGACGAGGAGAAGGCCAACAACTACAAGGAGCACTTCTTCGACCTGCTCGACTCTCAGTTGCGTAACGTGACGCGCCAGATTGACTACCGCACGAGCAAGTCGAACCGCTACATCAGCACCATTCGCCACGGCATCTACATGCTTCGCCGCAACGAACAGCGCGAGCGCATCACCGCCGACATCATCAACGAAAAGACCGTCTCGAACATCGACAATGACCTCTTCGCCGACAAGTTCAACGAGTTCCTCGCCGCCATTTCCGACGAGAACATCACGGCCAAGATTATTGAGTCCATCGACCAAGTGGACGACCTCAAAAAGGCAGGAAAGGACACCGAGGACTTGAAGCAAGCCATCGACCTCTATTCTTTCTCGCTTGACGAATGTTTCGACGAGCTTTCCAATATGGCGAAAGAGAAGAAGCAAGCCGAGGAATACGACACGATTATGTCGAAACTCCGCTTGTACAACGTGGAACAGATGGTGTTGCTATCGTCCGACTACGGCGTACCGCAGAACCGCGAGCGCGTGGTGTTCATCGGCAGCCGAAACGACCAGAAGCCCATCACGGAGATTCCCGCCACCGTCAAGCAAGACGAGAAAGTGACCGTCTACGAGGCCATCGCCGACCTCGACTTCATCGGCAATGGCGAAGTGCGCACGGAATACGCCACGCCTGAACCTCACCCCGAATGGGACGGCCTTATCAAGCGTCGCAAGGTGGACGGCGAAATCACCGACACGGACGAAGCCAAGACCTTCGCCGAGTGGTCAAAGGCGGGCAGGCTTTCCCACCGCTTTGATTTCGAATGCCAGCCCTTCTATGTCAAGGACAAGGACGAGCTTAACGGCAAGATGAACATGGAAACCGCCGAGCTGTTCAACCATCAGACCAGCGCACAGAACGACATCGTAATGCGCCGATTGCAAGTCATCGGCCAGTGCGGCGGCTACACCGACGAGTGCAAGGCCAAGCTGAAAGAACTGGGGCTGGAGTCGCAGAAGCGCAACTACTTCGTGCTGAAGCCCGACGCGCAAAGCCCCACCGTCGTGACCATGCCCGA
Organism: uncultured Prevotellaceae bacterium; assembly: GCA_946415705.1. Classification (GTDB taxonomy): domain Bacteria; phylum Bacteroidota; class Bacteroidia; order Bacteroidales; family Bacteroidaceae; genus Physcousia. Next base: position 42,303 of record CAMKTN010000016.1, on the reverse strand, counting down.
CGATTTCATCCACTACTCACGCTACCGTGCCATGACCGTCCGCGAAATGGCCCGCTTGCAATCCTTCGACGACAACTTCGTCTTTCAGGGCAAGCGCCAGACAGGCGGCGACAAGCGCAAGAGCGAAATACCCCAATACACGCTGGTCGGCAATGCGGTTCCCCCGCTGATGTCCCGCGCCATCGGAAACGAAATCCTCAAAAACATCCAGTAGCCTATGATACACATGCGCGAGTTCAACGCCTTCGAGGCAAAGAACGTCAGATTCCTCGTCAATAAGCAAGTTGCCTATGCGACCATCCAAATCACCGAGACGGGGTTCAAGAAAAGCATTCTTGACGCAACGGCACCAGTCCGCGCCTACTTCTTAGAGAAGGGCATCCACGATTACGAAGACCAGTTGCAAGGTCCCGAGCACAAACGGCTCATTGACACATTCATCCTGACCGACTTGGAGCAACGCAAAACTCAATCGTCACTCTATCGTCCCGTCACCAAAAAGGGCGACCCTCGTATGTGGGTTTATCGCATCAACGAGTTCATCAATCCCGACGAGATATTTGCATTGATTGCCTACGAGAGGAAACTCTATGTCATCAACCTCTCGCAGATTGACATTGAACGCTCGTACAAATCCCGTCTGGAGAATCCCATACGCGATTTGATAAACGCCATTCACGGACAGGCCACGACAATCTCTGACGAACTGCTTGGGTTGATTCGCAACCGCATGAGCGACTGGGTTCCGACTACAGTGTTGGCAGATACTGGCGTCGGCCGCGAGGTTGAAGCACAGCTCGGTATTCAGATGAACGCCGACAAGACTCCCGACTACAAAGGCATCGAACTAAAGAGCAAGCGCGAAAAGGCCAATGTCAGAAGCAACCTTTTTACGCAATCTCCCAACTGGCCGCTAAGTCGGTTGAAGAGCGGAAGAGCTATCGTCGACCGTTACGGCTACATTCCCGATGGTTATACGCACAAATGCCTGCACGTCACGCTTTCCGCTTTGAAGCCCAATGCACAAGGATTGGGATTGAACATGGACTATCAGAAGGACTGGCTCGAAGCTAACGAGTACGCCCTCACCGCCAACGACGAAGGAATCTACAGAAAACTGAACGACGTTTCCGTTTGGCAGCTCATGGACTTGCACGACCGCTTGCTGACCAAGCACCACGAAACTTTCTGGATAGACGTTGACACACGCATCATCCGCAACCGCGAATATTTCCGCGTGACCACCATCGACCACACAAAGAACCCTATCCCCTCGCAGTTCGACATTCTTTTGGAGCAGGGCAAGATAACCGTGGACTTTCTGCTTTGCCGTGACTCTGGCGGCGACACCTATTCCTTCAAGGTCGGCAAGAAAGACCGCGCCCTGCTGTTTCCTGAGAACGAGACTTATATTATAAACAAATAAATGGCAATTACAATAGATACTGACATAAGTTGGAACAAGTCTGGACATGCTCCAATTTATATGCAACAAGGTAAAATCGTAATATCCAAAGGGCAGATTATTGCTTCGGGATGTATGACAAAAGAAGATGCAGACAGATTTAGTCTGGTATATCGGGCTGCTATAGGTTTGCATGCAGACATGTCTACATGTATAAAATATCGTAAGCCACGGATTGCAGAAAAGACAATAGAACTATACAAGGATGATGCACATTTGTTGCATTGGCGCAGTCGGCCATTAAAAGATGGAAAGACCGAAATGTCGTGGCAATTATCACAGTTACGGTATTCTTTTCCAAAATCTTCAGATGAACATTTTTTTCTTCTGGATTTACCATTTCATCATTTAAGACATAAATTGAAATTCGATGGTGAAAGTGATAAGGAAGTAACTATTTCGAGAAATGGCTTAGAATTCAAGTTTGTACAAGTAGAAGATGAAAAGCTAACGCTGTTATTGCCTAATAATTATTCCAAGGAGTCTGATGATGACCTTTTACTTCATCTTTCGTTCTATTTCAATAGCTTTTCAAATGTCCTTTTTCAAGTTACTACTGATTCTGTCAAAACAGGAGTGATTGCAAAAGCTCCATTATTCAGAATTGAAAATGACACCCTTAGCCATCCGGAACTTTGTTTCATTAATATTGCTGGAAAAGAAGAAAAGGAAACTATTCTTAAAAGAAACTGCTTTGAGTATTTCTTTAAAGAGAGCTTATGGAATACATTGAGTGAAGAGAAGAAAAAAGATCTAAGAAATGCTGTTCACACATTTACTCGGTGCAAATTTGCTGATGAAACAACTCAATTTCTTATGTTATATTCTATTTTAGATCGTTATGTCGGGAATACTCACGGAAAAGACCCATATGACTCGATGAAGGAGAAACTAAGTGAAAGAGGAATTTCTATAGAAAAGATTGGGGCAAAAATAGATGTTGATATACAAAAATTGAAATTAAAATTGTTAAGAAGCAATGACAAACAGATAGGTGTTAGTCATTTTTGTAATTTGAGAAATTATCTTATGCACTTTATGTCCAATTATCAGATTGATGAATATTTGCAAAAGAGTGAATTGGTATCAAAAATGCGATTTGCGGTTACATCTATTTTATTACAAGAATTCGGTTTCAAGCATTTTTCCTATTATAAGGGATGGGAACATCTTTCTGTTATGAAGTAATAGTATTGTCTGTTTTTTCAGCCTTATCTTTACCTTTGCGAATCATTAGAAACATGTGGTCATTTCAAATTAATGGTTAACTCTCGCGAGTTAGTGGGTAACTACAATATACTTCTTTGTAGGGCAAAGTGAACAAGTTCGAACGAGTGGGTAACTCAAAAAGAGGTGGTTTTTGTATTGACAAAAAAAGACAAATAGAACAGATGAACAACGAAATACAATTTATATTGTACCAATTGCCTGACGAAGAGGGCAGGGTGCAGGTTGTGATTAAGGATGAAACGATATGGGCTACGCAGAAGGCGATGGCACAGTTGTTTGGCGTAGGTATTCCTGCCATCAGCAAGCATCTGACACATATCTTTGAAGAGGGAGAATTGCCTGAATGTTCAGTTGTTTCCAAAATGGAAATAACCACCCAAAATGGATACGTGGTTTCAAAATAATAAATCGAAGATTAGGCGAAACAGAAGAATGAAGGGTGCGAATCGTGACATGTGCGCACGATTTTGAAAAAAGTTTTTCTTTTCACCTAACATTTCTGCACTTTCGATATGATTAAATCAGAAAAGTAGTACCTTTGCAAGCGAAATAGATAGAAAGAACGCTATACTATTTATATTTATAATGAGTAAAACATCGTCTTTGAAGAGCACCTTGGCCGTGTCTCTTAACAACTATCTGGATGCAGGTGCTATAGTGGCAGGTGCCAGCGGCATCACGCTGTGGCAAAACTATTTAGGACTGAGCGAGATGCATCTTGGTTGGCTCAATGCCATCAGCGCCAACGCATTGGGTGCCGCCATCGGTGCCATCATCGGTGGTTTCCTGGCCGATCGATTCGGACGTAAGTTCATCTTCACCTACAACCTGCTGGTCTATATGCTGGGCGTGCTGGTGGTGATGCTCAGCGTGAACTTCCCCATGCTGCTGTGCGGTTTCCTCATCACGGGCATCAGCGTGGGCATCGGCGTTCCCGCTTCGTGGACCTATATCTCCGAGAGTTCCGAGGTGCACAACCGTGGGCGCAATATCTGCATCTCACAGATGTCGTGGGGCTTCGGACCTATGATTATCCTGCTTTTCGGTATGCTGTTTGCTCCTGGCGGCTACCTCTACGGAGGCGTTGAAGCGTTGGCACATGCCATCATCGGTGCAGATGCCAGCACTCAGGCGGTGGAGGTCTTCAGCTCGCGCGTCGTCTTCTTCACACTCTTTGTCGTAGCCTTCATCGCCTGGACATTACAGCGGCAGCTGGAGGAGAGTGCAGAGTGGAGACCCACCCCCAGCCCCTCCCGTGAGGGAGGGGAGACCTCCGGCAAGAATGAGACCAATACTTCGCAGCCTACCCCCGCCCTTACGGGAGGGGTGCCCGCAGGGCGAGGTGGGTCTTCCATTGTGGAGAATATCAAGTCCCTGTTCACGAATAAGATTGCTGTGAGGACGGCCCTCTTCCTTGCGGCCATTTACTTGACCTGGAACTTGGTAGCCTCCGTGATGGGCTTCTTCTTGCCGCATATCTACGAGACAGCGGGTGGTGTGAGTAACGAGCAGGCCAACTGGCTGAGTTGTGTGCTGTGGTTCTGCACCGTAGCCACGACTGCCGTGCTCTCGCAGTTCATCGATCGCATCTCGCACAAATTTGTCTATGTCCTCGGCCTCCTCGTAGCCATCTCGCCATGGGCGATGGTGGTCACCACGGGCATCGGCAGCACTGCCTCGCTGTGGGCCTTCGCTATCCTGTGGGGTATTGAAGGTGGCTTGAGCGTGCAGATCTTCTATGCCCTGTGGGGCAGCGAGCTGTTCCCCGCGAAGTTCCGCGCTGGTGCCCAAGGGTTGATGTTCTTCCTTGTGCGTGGACTGTCCGCCGTCTGGGGCCTCATCTTCACCTTCATCTACGGCGAAAACGGCGAAGGCTTCACCCTCGCCGCCTATTGCATGATAGCCCTCTTGGCGCTCTCCCTCATCATCGGTGTCATCGGCTGCCCCGACACGCGCGGCAAGTCGCTCGCCCAGATCACCAAGGAACGCTACGGGGAGGCATAATTGAGAATTGAAAATTGAAAATTGAGAATTGAAAATTGAAAATTGACAATTGACAATTGATAATTGATAATCATATGAAGAGTATTCTTGAGAATCGCGAAGCGCTGGCAAAGATTGTCAACGACGTCGCAGAAGTGGCTGGCTACCTTTGGCAAAAGGGATGGGCCGAGCGCAACGGCGGCAACATCACGGTAAACATCACGGAGCAGGTGGACGACGCCATTCGCGCGCTGCCCGCCATCTCACCCGTCTATCAGATCGGCACTACCCTGCCCCATCTGAAAGGCTGCTATTTCTACTGTAAGGGCACGAACATGCGTATGCGCGACCTGGCCCGCTGGCCGATGGACAACGGCTCTGTCATCCGCATCCTGGACGACTGCGCCAGCTATGTCATCATCGCCGACAAGCCTGTGAAGCCTACGAGCGAACTGCCCTCACATCTGGCCGTACACAACTACCTGCTGGCCAAGGGTTCGCCCTATCGCGCCAGTGTACACACTCATCCCATTGAACTGGTGGCACTGACCCACAACAAGATGTTCATGGAGAAGGACGTAGCCACGAAGATGCTGTGGTCCATGATTCCAGAGACCAAGGCGTTCTGTCCGCGTGGTTTGGGTATGGTGCCCTATATGCTGCCCTCCAGCGTGGAGCTGGCCGATGCCACCATCAAGGCCATTGATGATGACTACGACGTGGTGATGTGGGAGAAGCACGGCGTCTTCGCTGTAGATACAGACGTCATGGCTGCCTTCGACCAGATTGACGTCCTCAACAAATCAGCCCTCATCTACATCGCCGCCAAGAACATGGGCTTCACGCCTGATGGTATGACCGACGAACAGATGCAGGAGATGAGCGTAGCATTCAACCTGCCGAAATAGGACTCTCCCCCGACCCCTCCCTAAACAGGGAGGGGCGTATTTACCTGGACTTTAGCCAACGGATCGCCTCACCTGCCAATAGGACGGGTGAGGTGATTGCTATAATGATGAGCCAGTCGAGGAGACGGAGGGGTACGACATTGAACATGGGGCCACCCAGTTCCACGATGAAGATCTGTCCGAAGAAGATGAGAGAGGCGATGAAGAGGAACTCGCGGCAGTGATGGAGGTTAAAGGCGCTACGGCCCGTCAGGAAAGCGCGGGCATTGAAGAGGTTCCAGAACTGAAGCATCACGAAAGCAGTGAAGAAAAGGCTCTGGTCGTAGGCATTGATATGGCCGTCACGCTCGAAATACCAGAGAAGAGCGGTCATCACGACGAAGAAGAGTCCTCCCACCCAGATGATGAAGTGCCACATAGGCGTAGAGATGATGAACTTGCGGCGGTCGCGCGGACGCTCACGCATCACACTTTCCGTGGGCGGCAGCGAGGCCAGGGCCATCGCGGCGAAGGTGTCCATAATCAGGTTCACCCATAACATCTGTGTGACGGTCAGCGGGGCGTCGGTGCCCATGAACGAACCTACGAGGACGGTGAGGCAGGCGCAGACATTAACGGTCATCTGGAAGAGGATGAAGCGCTGAATATTGCGGTAGAGCGAGCGTCCCCACATGACGGCGCGCCCGATGCTGGCGAAGGAGTTGTCGAGGATAGTGATATCGGAAGCCTCCTTCGCCACCGCAGTGCCATCGCCCATGGAGAGTCCCACGTGGGCCGCCTTCAAGGCGGGGGCGTCGTTGGTGCCATCGCCCGTGACAGCGACCACCTCACCGCAGCGTTGAAGGGCCTGCACCAGACGTTGTTTGTCCATCGGACGGGCACGGGCGATGATGACGATGTCACGAGCACAGGTCTGCAGTTCCTCATCGGACATCGCAGCAATCTCAGGACCAGTGAAAATACATTTTTCACTTTTAACTCTTTCATTTTTCACTCCTGTCAGTCCAATCTGTCTTGCGATTTCCATTGCGGTGGCAGGGGTATCACCCGTGACGATTTTCACATCAATGCCAGCAGTGAGGCACTCCTGCACCGCTGCAGGAACATCCTCACGTACGGGGTCTGCAATGGCTACTAAGGCATCAAGGACGGGCGTCGCCTGTCCTTCGGCATGAGCCAGCGCCAGCGTGCGCAAACCACGCTCCTGCCATTCCTGCAGTTGAGCGTTGAAAGCTGAAAGTTGAGCATTCTCCACCCGACACATCTCCATCACGATTTCCGGAGCACCCTTTATATATAAGGTATCGTCCATGCGCGTAGCCATATACTTGCGCTCGGTGGTGAAAGGAATCTCCTCGGTGACATGGGCGGCAGCACGCAGGGGGACATAGTCAACGCCCTGATTGCGCAGCCACAACAGAAGAGCGCCCTCCGTGGGGTTGCCGAGGACTTGGTCGCCATCAAGGGAAGCAGTACTGTTGACAGCGACATTCATCCTCACATCGTCCATATCACCTCTTAAATCCTTCATCTCCACCACCTGCATTTGGTTCTGTGTGAGTGTGCCGGTTTTGTCGGTACAGATGACGGTGGCAGCACCCATCGTTTCGCAGGCATGCATACGGCGCACGAGGTTGTTGGTCTTCAGCATACGACGCATGGAGTAGGCCAGCGAGAGCGTCACTGCCATGGGCAAGCCCTCGGGGACAGCTACCACGATGAGCGTGACGGCAATCATGAGGGATTGCAGTAGATAAGCGAGGAAAGAATAAGTGGAGATTTGAAAGTCGAGCGTGGTGAGTTCTGCGCCAAGGGCTGTCAGCGTTTCCGAGGGAGCAGCCACGAACCACATGATGATACGGGCGATGACCACCAACGCTGCAATGGCGTAGCTGGCACGTGAGATGAGGAGGCCGAGGCGGTCCAACTGCTCGTTGAGGGGGGTGCGCACGGAGGCATCTATCTGTGCCTCGGTGAACACACGCCCATTCTCCGTGTTGTCACCGACGGCCGTCACGCGCATACGACCATGTCCCTCTAATAGCTTGGTGCCGCGTAACACCGTGTTCGTAGGGAAGGTGGCTTCTGAATCCTGCTCCTCGGGAAGGATGCTCTTATGGCAGACGGGTTCCCCTGTGAGGGTAGATTCATCGACTTGCATCTGCACAGCTTCCAACAAGAGGCCGTCGGCACAGATTTCATCGCCCGTAGAGAGCAACACCAAGTCGCCCACAACGACCTCGCTGCGAGGGATTTGCTTCTCGTGGCCATCGCGGATGACACGCACGGGTTCGCGGTCGTTCTGTAGGTTCAGCAGCGAGAACTCGCGGTCAGCCTTCCATTCAAACCAGAAGGCAAGGCCTGTGGCCAGCGCGATGGCGATGATGATGCCAACCGGTTCGAAGAAGGCGGTGGCATCAGCCCCTAAACCGAAGTATTCATAGACGGAAATACCGATACTCATGACGGCCGCCACCAAGAGAATGACGATGAGCGGGTCGGTGAATTTCTCGGCAAGTTTGCGCCACCACGGTGTCCGCTCACGCGGCGTGAGCACATTGGAACCATATTGCTGGCGGCTTGCGACGACCTGTTCAGCCGTCAAGCCGCGGTATTGTTGCGTCTGTTGTTTCTGCATAGCGCGCAAAAGTACACAAAACTTGGCATACAGACATGAAAATCGTCATTTTATTCACCTTCATCACCCCTTTTTCTATTCCCTATGGAAAAATAACGACAAATCATTTCCTTCGTTCAGAGTTTTTCGCTAACTTTGCGCACAAAAATAGACCTTCATGTCCGACATATCCACATCCCCTTCCTCCCGTTCCAACTCTATGGAGTCCACCCTCCGCCGATGGTGGCAGGAACGTTTTGACACGCCCATCCCCGACGATGTACACAAATGGCTTCAAGAGCTGCTACGCCAAGAGCTCTCGCATGTCCGTCTGTCTGAGCACATTCTCAACGACGCCAACCTGCAGAAGCTGCATGAAGGGCGCCGACTCTGCCAGACCAAGATTGCACATCTCGAAGAGATGCGCACGGAAGTGCAGCGACAACTGGAACGCCTGCATCAGTTTCTGAAGGTCAACACGGAACTGACGAAGCAGCAAGAGCGATTGTACCAGCTGAACAAGCAACTGGCGACTATCCACGCTGAGAAACAGGAACTGGAACGCTTCGAAGCCTTCGAGCCCCTGAACGAGCAAGTGCAGCGCATACACCTGCTATCCAAGGACATTGAGCAGACGCGCCAGGCCAGCGGACAGCAAGGCATCGTTACGGGCGAGGCCAAGAAAGCCTATGAGACGGCAGAGCAGCAGGTACGTCTGGAGAAAGGCAATACCGATTCCATCACCCAGGAGTTGATGACGGCAGCTATGAAGATGGCCGATGGCGAGCACATGGCCACACAGGTCAACGAAGGCAAGAGCTATGCCGCCGACACAGAAACGATTATCCGGCAGTTGCAGGAACGCCAAGCTATGTTGGAAAAAGAGCTACAGGAGAACAAACGCTTGACAGAGGACTTCTTGGCGGAGGCAACAGAGCTGCATGTCCAACAGCAAGCCTTGGAGGTACATCGCACAATGATTCTGCGCAGTGATGCCGTCAAGATTATGTTAGACGAGCTGTTAGGTGTGAACCAACAGCGCGAATTGCTGACACAAGAACTCAACCAGGCCTCACGCCATCAGGAAGAGCGTGACGAGCAACTGCGGCGTCTCTTCGTCGAACATCAGAATCTGAATGTCGCCATCCAACGCAAGCAGGATGAGCTGGACGGCCACCGAACCAGCATCAAAGGACAGGACAGCTACAAGCTGCAAAGTCGTGCACTGGAGCTGCGCAGCCGTCTGCTGATGCTCAAGACGGCTTCCACATTATGGCACAGCATTGCTACCGATTACGAATTGATGGAACAGAAGGATATGGAGATCACCCGCCTGCGCCTCCATTCCGAACACCTGAACCGCAGTCTCGATAAAATCGACAAAGAGATTCAGCAGGCTGCCCAGCAGTTGGAACATAAAGAATACCATCTCACCCTGTCCAAGAGTCAGGATGTCATAGAGCTACGCGGAGACCTACAGGAGGGTACACCCTGCACCGTGTGTGGAGCCACCCATCACCCGTGGGAGGGCGAAACCATCGTGGAACAGAACGCCCTCATCGCATCGTTGAAGGCCGAATGTGCGATGCTTCGCCAAGAGCTCTCCAGCAAGCAGAAGGCTCAAGCAGAGCTCCAGAAGGACCTCTACCAAACTGTGGCGCGCATGGAAACGGAAGCCCTGAATCTGACGACCATTCGTACACGCTTGAACGGCGATGCCGAAGAATGGAAGAGCTTCAGTATGCTGGACCGTTCCTTCTCCGATTGTACCCCCTCCACCAACCGTGAGTCCCGGACTACCCTTCTGCAACTGCTGATTGAGCGAACGACCGTGGAAGCGGAAGAGGCCGAGAAGGCACTGGAAGCCTACACGTTCCACCTCGGTTCGATCTCACAGATTGGCGAGCAGATGCAGAAGCTGCAGCAACAATCCGATGACCTTACCGTGCGCCTCAACGAAGCCAACACCGCTTGCCAGACGATGGCCGGTCAGGTGGAACGCCTGCAAAAGCGACAGCAGGAAACCATCAAAGCCTTCCGTCAACGCTACGATGCCTTGGAACAGGTCATCACGCTCCCGGAATGGTATGCACAATGGAAGGAATCACCCGAGGGATTGAAGCAACGCATTCAACAAATGCGAGAACAATGGGATAGCATGGAGCAACGCCTACAGGGCAATGAGATAGAGGCCACGCGATTAAAAGCTGAGGAAAGCATACTGCGCAAGCTGCAGCAACAGGTGATTACAGACCTGACAGCACGCGAGACCGTCCTCACCACCCTCCACGACAAGATAGGTAAAGCCGATGAATCATGGCATAAGCTGATTCCCGACGGCAACACCCGCAATGTCTTCTCACAAGCTCAGATGGCCTACATCAAGCAGTGCGACCAACAGGAACGCTCAGAGAGAGAACGCGATGAGAAGATGAAGGAATGGCTAAAACAAGATGCCTTCAGGAAAGCTTTAGACAGCCACACGCTGGAGATGGAGCAGCTCATCGCCGAAGAGCGCCGTAACGTAGATCTGTGGATGAGTCGTTTCAATGCGAACCATCCTCCCATGCAGATTGGTGAGCTCGAACGTGTGCTGACTGGCAACCGAGATTGGACCGGCATACGCGAGCGTGTGCGTTCCGTCATCTTAGACCAAAGCATCACCCAAGCACGCATTGACTACCTGCGAGCACAAGTAATAGCCCTGCAAGCGGAGGGCCTTCGTCCCATCTCCGACGACGGTGATACTGAGCGCAGCAATCTGCTGGAAAAGCTCAGGGATTTAGAGCAACAACTTCGTAGCGTCATGCAGCAGCAGGCACAATATGAGTTCCGTCTGCAAGCGCATGAACAAGCATCACAATTACATCAAAACCAACCACATGAGCAAGTATAACCTGCGCGAGAAGAAAGAGAGTCCAGCACTCTACCGCACAGCCATCAAGGCTGAAGTCATTGACGTCATCTACGAACAGATCCTGCGTAAGATGATTGTCGATAAGCGCTATCGTGACCCGCAGTACAATGCACAGCGGCTGGCCGAAGAGATAGGCACCAACCCGCGCTATATCAGCGCCGCCGTCAGCCTTCGCTTCCAGTGTAACTTCCCCGAGTTGATTGCCGGCTATCGCTTGCGCGAAGCCATATCCATGATGACCGACAAACGCAATCGGAAGCTTAGTATGGCAGAAATCGCCGCTGCCAGTGGCTTTGCCAATCGGCAGTCGTTCTATGCCACATTCTACAAGATGCACGGCAAAACGCCTAAGGAATACCATAACGAGTTCTATGCCCGTCTGGAACAAGGGCGCTCAGGCAAGGACAAAAAACAATAACATATCATGAACCTCAAACATCTCTACACAGGCATGCTCATCACAGCAGCTCTTGCCACCTCCTGTGGCACACAGCAAGAAACCACCGACTTCGAATACAACGACGAACGCTTCGCCGACCTGCAAATGCTACGCTATAAGGTCGAGGGCTTCGAGGACCTGTCGCTTCGACAGAAGACACTCGTCTATTACCTCTCACAGGCAGCTCTCAGCGGCCGCGACATCCTGTGGGACCAGAACGGACGCTATAACTTGCGCATCCGCCAGTTGCTCGAATCCGTATATACTGATTATCAGGGCGACCGCGAGAGCGAGGACTTCAAGAACTTCGTCATCTACCTCAAACGTGTATGGTTCTCCAACGGCATCCACCATCACTACGGTTGCGAAAAGTTCCAGCCCGCTTTCTCCGAGGCGTTCCTACGCACCGCTATCAAGGATGTCGCCCCAGAGAAACTGCCCTTCGACATCGAAGAGCTCTTCCCCGTCATCTTCGACCCCACAGTGATGCCCAAGCGCACCAACCAGGCCGATGGCGAGGACCTCGTACTCACCAGCGCCGCCAACTACTACGGCCCGGGTGTCACACAGGCTGAGGCTGAGGACTTCTACTTGAAGATGAAAGAGGCTGATCCCGACCCAGAGCACCCCATCATGTTCGGTATGAACAGCCGCCTCGTGAAGGAGAACGGTGTGCTCACGGAGAAGGTGTGGCGCAGCGGAGGACTCTACGGCGCAGCCATCGACCGCATCATCTTCTGGTTGGAGAAAGCCAAGACGGTAGCCGAGAACGACAAGCAGGTGGCCGTCATTGACAAGCTCATTGAATACTACCGCACGGGTGATCTGAAGACCTTCGATGCCTATAGCATCCTGTGGGTCGAAGACACCGATGGCGACGTCGATTTCACCAACGGCTTCACCGAGAGCTATGGCGACCCGCTGGGCATGAAAGCCAGCTGGGAGGGCTATGCCAACTTCAAGGATAAGGCAGCCACAGAACGTACCGAGAAGCTGTCGGCCAGCGCGCAGTGGTTCGAGGACCACTCACCCGTAGATGCCCGTTTCAAGAAGCAGAACTGCAAAGGCATCACCGCCAAGGTCATCGTGGCAGCCATCCTCGGTGGCGACCTCTACCCCAGCACCGCCATCGGTATCAACCTGCCCAACAGCAACTGGGTACGTGCCGAGCACGGCTCCAAGAGCGTCACCATCGGCAACCTCACCGATGCCTATAACAAGGCAGCCCGCGGCAACGGCTTCCAGGAGGAATTCGTCATCGACCAAGCCACACGCGACCTGATTCGTGAGTACGGCGACGTCTGCGATGACCTCCACACCGACCTCCACGAATGTCTCGGCCACGGCTCTGGCAAGCTGCTTCCCGGTGTGGATGCCGACTCGCTGAAGGCCTACGGCAGTGCCATCGAAGAAGCGCGCGCCGACCTCTTCGGCCTCTACTATATCGCTGACCCGAAGCTCGTGGAGCTTGGCCTCACGCCCAATGACGAGGCGTATAAGAGCCAGTATTACACCTATATGATGAACGGTCTGATGACGCAGCTCGTGCGCATCGAACCCGGCAACACCATCGAAGAAGCCCACATGCGCAACCGCGCCCTCATCGCCCACTGGGTCCTCGACCACGCAGAGGGAGCTGTCGAGTTGATCAAGCGTGATGGCAAGACCTACGTGCAGATCAACGACTACGCCGCCTTGCGCACGCTCTTCGGCGAGCTGCTGGCCGAGATTCAACGCGTGAAGAGCGAGGGGGACTTTGAAGGTGCCCGCCGCCTCATCGAAGCCTATGGTGTCAAAGTTGACCCGGAACTCCACAAGGAAGTGCTCGCCCGCTACAAAGCCCTTGACCTGGCTCCCTACAAGGGCTTCATCAACCCCGAGTACGTGGTCACCGAGGACAAAGACGGCCACATCACCGACGTGCAGATCCGCTACGGTGAGGCCTATGACCACCAGATGCTGCGCTACAGCCAAGAATATAAGACACTCCCACTTATTAATGATTAAAGCTATTAAAGCCGACCTGCGTGCCGCCATGAACGGTATCGCTTCTCGCGCTATCCGCGAAAGCGGCATGGGCTATAAGCTCACCTTCGGTGTGGAACTGCCCCGTCTGCGTGAGATAGCTGCCGGCTATACCGTCGACCGCCATCTCGCGCAGGCCCTGTGGCAGGAGCCTATCCGCGAGTGCAAGCTGCTGGCTATCCTTCTCTATCCCCATGAGGAGTTTGACCGCGACATCGCCACCCTGTGGATTGAGGACATCCGCCCCGAGCAGGCCGAACTGGCACAACTGCTCAGCATGGAGCGCCTCTCCACACAACCCTACAGCGCCGAGATGGCTTTCCGATGGATGGCCGACGAGCGCGAGATATTCCAACTCTGTGGCTTCCTGATGCTTACGCGTCTCCTCATGCAAGGCGCCCAGCTTTCACCTGCCTCCGAATTGGAATTCGTGGATCAGGCTGCTGCAGCACTTCCCTCCTCCTACCTGCCGCTACGCAAAGCCGCGTACAACGCCCTCATGCGTTACAGCGAGACCTCGGCCGAAGCAGAACGGCGTGTGCGGCAAATTATCCCGTAATTATTTGGCCATTCGGTAGAAAAGCACTACTTTTGCCCCCGTATGAGCAAGAAGCCAACCCTTCAAGAACGTGTTGCAGAGCAATTTCGCCATTTCCTGATTGCTCATGACCTCCGACAAACCAAAGAGCGGTTTGCCATCTTGCATGCGGCCTATAACCTGGAAGGAATCTTCACGATAGATGATTTGAAAAACCTATTGGACATCCTGCATTTCCCCGTCAGCACATCCACGCTCTACAACACCACCCAGCTACTTGTGCAGGCCAATCTGCTCATCCGTCACCCCTTCTCATCGACCATCGCCTATTTCGAGCGCATTGGTGACAACAAACCACGCAACTACCAGATTTGCAATAATTGCCACCTCATCACGCGCATCAGGAGCCGCGAGCTGGCTGAGGCCCTCGACCTATATGAACCCCGCAAATTCGCAATCACACACCGCATTGTGTATATCAATGGTCTCTGTGCCAAATGTCAACGCCAAATGGAAAGAGCACTGAAGGTCTATGATATGTTACAAGAAAAATAAAGAATCACAAGTCAACTCACACGATATGAAAACAGGTAAAGTGGATGCCCTTTTGGGCATTGTCTTCGGCGACGAAGGAAAAGGGAAAGTCGTCGATGTGTTCACCCCCCGCTACGATGTTGTAGCCCGTTTTGCCGGTGGTCCCAACGCCGGTCACACCATCATCTTCGACGGCAAGAAATTCGTCCTCCGCAGCATCCCCTCCGGCATCTTCGATGAGGGCAAGTTGAACATCATCGGTAACGGCTGTGTCATCGCCCCAGACCTCTTTATGGCCGAGGCTCGCGAGTTGGAAACCGCAGGCTACGACCTGAAGAGCCGTCTGCACATCAGCACGCGCGCACACCTCATCCTGCCCACACACCGCGTCCTCGACCGCGCTTACGAAGCCGCAAAAGGCAAGAACAAAGTGGGCACCACGGGCAAGGGCATCGGCCCCACTTACAGCGAGAAGGCCAGCCGCACAGGTCTTCGCGTAGGTGACATCCTTGACAATTTCATGGAGAAATACAATGCCTTGAAGGCACGCCACGAGCAGATCCTGCGCGACCTCCACTACACCGACTACGACATCACTGCCGAGGAGCAGCTGTGGCTTCAGGGCATCGAATACATGCGTCAGTTCCCGCTGACCGACACCGAGATAGAAATCAACCACCTGCTTGCCGAGGGCAAAAGCGTACTGGCCGAAGGCGCCCAGGGCACGATGCTCGACATCGACCACGGTACATATCCCTTCGTGAGCTCCTCCAGCACCACCACAGGTGGCGTGTGCACAGGCCTCGGCGTAGGGCCCAACAAGATTGGCGAGGTATTCGGTATCTTCAAGGCCTACAGCACCCGTGTGGGCTCAGGTCCCTTCCCCGTGGAGCTGTTTGACGAGACCGGCGACCGCCTGCGCGAGATTGGTCATGAGTACGGCGCTGTCACAGGTCGCAACCGCCGCTGCGGATGGGTCGATCTCGTGGCCCTCAAGTACGCTATCATGATCAACGGCGTCACACAGCTCATCATGATGAAGAGCGACGTCCTCGACGGCTTCCCCACCATTCGTGCCTGCGTGGCTTATGAGAAGGACGGCGTGCGCGTCACAGAGATGCCCTACGACACCGAAGGATGGACGGCGGTGTATCGCGACCTTCCCGGTTGGCAGGAGGACCTCTCCACGATGACCTCCGAGGCGGAGTTCCCACAAACCTTCAAGGACTACATCCACTTCTTGGAGCAGGAACTGCAGACACCCATCACCATTCTCTCCGTAGGCCCCGACCGCGCCCAGACCATCATTAGAAATTCATAATTCTCCATTCTCAACTCTCAATTTTCAATTTTCAATTTTCAATTTTCAATTCTCCATCCCCGCCATGTCCGATCGTCTTTTCATCTTCGACACCACCCTCCGCGACGGCGAGCAGGTGCCTGGCTGCCAGCTGAACACGATAGAGAAAATCCAAGTCGCCAAGCAACTGGAATCGCTCGGTGTGGACGTCATCGAAGCTGGTTTTCCCATCTCGTCGCCCGGCGATTTCAACAGCGTCATCGAGATCTCCAAAGCTGTCACCTGGCCCACGATCTGCGCCCTCACGCGTGCTGTGGAGAAGGACATCGATGTCGCAGTGGAAGCCCTTCAGTATGCCAAGCGTAAGCGCATCCACACCGGTATCGGCACGAGCGAGGAACACATCCGCTACAAGTTCCACACCACCCACGACGAGATCATCGAGCGTGCCGTGGCAGCCGTGAAATATGCCAAGCGCTTCTGCGACGATGTGGAGTTCTATGCCGAGGATGCCGGACGCACCGATAATGAATACCTGGCGCGTGTCATCGAAGCCGTCGTCAAGGCCGGCGCCACCGTATGCAATATCCCCGACACCACTGGCTACTGCCTTCCCGAGGAGTTTGGTGCCAAGATCAAATACCTCATGGAACATATCGATGGCCTCAGCAACGGAAAGACCATCCTCAGCACCCACTGCCACAACGACCTCGGCCTGGCCACCGCCAACACGATGGCCGGCATCCTCAATGGCGCACGACAAGCGGAGGTCACCATCAACGGCATCGGTGAGCGTGCCGGCAACACCAGTCTCGAAGAAATTGCCATGATTCTGAAATGCCATCAGGGCATCGGCATCGACACGAATATCAACACACAGCGCATCTACCCCACCTCGCGCCTCGTCTCCTCGCTCATGAACATGCCCATCCAGCCCAACAAAGCTATTGTGGGGCGCAACGCCTTCGCACATAGCAGCGGCATCCATCAGGACGGCGTGCTCAAGAACACCGAGACCTACGAGATCATGAGGCCTCAGGATGTGGGCATCGACGAAAACAACATCGTCCTCACCGCCCGCAGCGGTCATGCCGCCCTGAAGCATCGCCTGCATGTGCTGGGCGTGGAGTTCACGAATGAATCCCTTGATCAGCTCTACGAAGCCTTCCTGCGCCTCGCCGACCTGAAGAAGGAAGTCACCGACGACGACATCCTCATGCTCGCCGGCGTCGATCGCAGCGCCACCAACGCCATCAAACTCGACTACTTGCAGGTCACCACGGGCATGGGCGTCAAGAGCGTCGCCGCCATCGGGCTGAATATCAGCGGTGAGAAATTCGAAGCCTCCGCCTCCGGCAACGGCCCCGTGGATGCTGCCATCAAAGCCCTCAAATGCATCATACGCCGCCAGATGACCCTCAAGGAGTTCACCATCCAGGCCATCAGCAAAGGCTCCGATGACGTGGGCAAGGTACACATGCAAGTCGAGTACGACGGTCGCCTCTACTACGGTTTCGGCGCCAACACCGACATCGTCACCGCCAGCGTAGAAGCCTACATCGATTGTATCAATAAGTTCAAGAAGTAGTCTTATGGGAAAGACGCTCTTCGATAAGATCTGGGATGCGCATGTGGTGCAGAACATCCCCGACGGCCCTACGCAGCTGTATATCGACCGCCTCTACTGTCACGAGGTGACGTCGCCGCAGGCCTTCGACGGCATGAGGGCTCGCGGCCTGCGCTGCCTGCGTCCGCAGCAGATCTTCTGCATGCCCGACCACAACACGCCGACCCACGACCAGGACCGCCCCATCGCCGACCCCGTTTCGCGCAAACAAGTGGAGACCTTAGCGCGCAACGCCTGCGAGTTTGGGTTGACACACTATGGAATGATGTCTCCTGACAATGGCATTATCCATGTCGTAGGACCCGAGAAAGGACTCTCGCTGCCCGGCATGACCATTGTCTGCGGCGACAGCCACACCTCTACACACGGTGCCATGGGCGCCGTCGCCTTCGGCATCGGCACCAGCGAAGTAGAGATGGTGCTGGCCGCGCAATGCATCCTCCAGCAGAAGCCCCGTTCCATGCGCATCACCATCAACGGCAATCTCGGCAAGGGCGTGACCGCCAAGGACGTAGCACTGTTCCTAATGGCACGCATCACCACGAGCGGTGCCACAGGCTATTTCGTGGAGTACGCCGGTGAGGTGGTGAGACAGATGTCCATGGAGAGCCGCTTGACGCTCTGCAACCTGTCCATCGAGATGGGTGCTCGCGGCGGCTTCATCGCCCCCGACGAGACCACTTTCACCTACCTGCAAGGCCGCGAGTTCGCTCCGCAAGGCGAAGCCTGGGAGCGTGCGCTGGCCCAGTGGAGGACGCTGAAGAGCGATGACGATGCTGTCTTCGACCGCGAGCTGGCGTTCGATGCCGCCGACATAGAACCCCGCATCACCTATGGCACCAATCCCGGCATGGGCATCGGCATCACGGAATCCATCCCTGAACAGGGCGATGTCAATTTCGACAAGGCACTGAGCTACATGGGTTTTCGTGCTGGCGAGAAACTGCTGGGCAAGAAAATAGATGTTGTCTTCCTCGGCGCCTGCACCAACGGCCGCATCGAGGATTTCCGCGCCTTCGCCTCTGTGGTGAAAGGTCGCAAGAAGGCCGAGGATGTAGTCGCCTGGCTCGTACCCGGCTCATGGGCCGTGCATCGCCAGATCTGCGCCGAAGGACTTGACCGCGTGCTCGCCGCCGCCGGCTTCGAGATCCGCCAACCGGGCTGCTCCGCCTGTCTGGCCATGAACGACGACAAGATACCCTCAGGCAAATACTGTCTCTCGACCAGCAACCGCAATTTCGAGGGCCGCCAAGGACCTGGCGCACGCACCATCCTCTGTTCCCCCTTGGTGGCTGCTGCCGCCGCCGTCACGGGCGTTATCACCGATCCACGCGAACTCCTATGAAACAGAAATTCGACATCATCACCTCCACCTGCGTCCCCCTGCCCCTGGAGAATGTAGATACGGACCAGATCATCCCTGCGCGCTTCCTGAAGGCAACCGACAAGGAGGGCTTTGGCGACAACCTCTTCCGCGACTGGCGCTACGACAAAGAGGGACACCCCATTGCGGATTTCGTGCTCAACGATCCCACTTACGGCGGCTGCATCCTGGTGGCAGGCAGGAATTTCGGTTCGGGTTCCAGTCGCGAACATGCTGCCTGGGCCATCGCAGGCTATGGCTTCCGCGTGGTCATCAGCAGCTTCTTCGCCGACATCCATAAGAACAACGAACTCAACAACTTCGTCCTACCCGTGGAGGTCTCTGAGGACTTCCTCGCAGAGCTGTTCCAAAGCATCCAGGACAACCCACAGATGCAAGTGGAGGTCAACCTGCCGGCACAGACCGTCACCAACCTCGCCACAGGGCGCTGCGAGACCTTCGCCATCAACGCCTACAAGAAACATTGTCTCATGAATGGACTCGATGACATCGACTTCCTATTAAAAAATGTAGAGACCCTCCCCCCTGCCCCTCCCTTGCAAGGAGGGGAGTAATCACCTGTCAAGAATAGTTTTTATGAACGATAGCAAACAATCCATACATTTTACCCCCTCCCTACAAGGGAGGGCGGGGGGTGGGTCCGTCGAGATCATGGACACCACATTGCGCGATGGTGAGCAGACGAGCGGGGTGAGCTTCATGCCGCATGAGAAACTGATGATTTGCCGGGCGTTGCTGGAGGACCTGCGCGTGGACCGCGTGGAGGTGGCCTCGGCGCGCGTCAGCGACGGCGAGTTGGAGGCCGTGCAGCGCATCACGCGGTGGGCCGCATCGAAAGGGATGCTGGACCGCGTGGAGGTACTGGGCTTTGTCGATGACGGCAAGAGCCTCGACTGGATAAAGCGCGCAGGCGCACGTACCATAAATCTTTTGTGCAAAGGCTCCCGCCGCCATTGCGAGGGACAGCTGGGAAAGACGCTCGAAGCACACGCCGCCGACATCCGTCGCAATGTGGAGATGGCAGCCCAACGCGGCATCAAAGTGAACCTCTATCTGGAGGATTGGAGCGGGGGGATGAAGACTCTCCCCCCTGCCCCTCCCTATCAGGGAGGGGAATATATACCTCCTAAAACAGAGGATAATTATGTTTTCCAGCTCTTAGACTCTATAAAAGACCTCATTGCTCAAACACATCATACTCCCCTCCTTAACAGGGAGGGGCAGGGGGGAGAGTCTGCCATTTCCCGCATCATGCTGCCCGACACACTGGGCATCCTGAACCCGCTGGAGACACTGGACTACATGAAAAAGATGGTGGCCCGCTACCCCAACGTACACTTCGATTTCCACGCTCACAACGACTACGACCTGGCCGTCAGCAATGTCCTGGCAGCCGTCTTCGGCGGTGCCCGCGGTCTGCACACCGCCATCAACGGCTTAGGTGAACGCGCCGGCAACGCGCCCCTCGCCAGCGTACAGGCAATCTTAAAGGACCACTTTAACGCTAAGACAAATATAAATGAGAATAAGCTGAATAGAGTCGCTCATCTCGTGGAAAGCTACAGCGGCATCGCTATCCCTCCCAACAAGCCCATCACGGGTTCTGCCGTGTTCACACAGGTGGCCGGTGTGCATGCCGACGGCGACCAAAAGAGCGGTCTCTACCAAAATGCCCTTCGCCCCGAACGCTTCGGTCGGCGACGCGAGTATGCCCTCGGCAAAGCCAGCGGCAAGGCCAGCCTGCGCATGAACCTCGAAGAGCTGGGTCTGGACCTGAGCGACGAAGACATGAAGAAGGTCACCGACCGCATCATCGAGCTGGGCGACAAGAAGGAGCATGTCACACAGGAAGACCTGCCCTACATCATCCGCGACGTGCTGAAGCACAACCCCGAGGAGGACCGCGTGCGACTCATCTCCTACATGGTATCCACAGCCTACGGCCTACGGCCGATGGCACAGGTGCGCCTGCAGGTCAACGGCCAGATCTACGAGGAGAGCGCCCAAGGCGACGGTCAGTACGATGCCTTCGTGCGTGCCGTGCGCCACATCTACCGCGACCGCCTCAGCCGCCAGTTCCCGTGGCTCTCGAACTACGCCGTCACCATCCCGCCCGGCGGCCGCACCGACGCCCTCGTGCAGACGAACATCGAATGGGTGTTTGAGGAGAAAACCTACCGCACCCATGCCCTTGATGCCGACCAGACGGAAGCCGCCATCAAAGCCACCATCCAGCTGCTGAATATCATCGAGCCGCTGTACCCGCCCGTTGCCTCAAGTAAAACATAAGAGCCGCAGGCCATCTTTTTTTGCAGTATTTTTGTTGGATTGGGAAGAAATGTGTACTTTTGCGGCCGAATAAACAAAAATCGACAGCAAAAGATGGCACAAAAGCCCAGTATACCCAAAGGTACGCGCGATTTCGGCCCCGCCGAGATGGCGCGTCGCAACTATATTTTCGACACCATCCGTAGCGTGTATGCCCTCTACGGTTTCCGCCAGATTGAGACCCCGGCGATGGAGAACCTCTCCACGCTCATGGGCAAGTACGGCGAGGAAGGCGACAAACTGCTGTTCAAGATCCTGAATAGCGGTGACTTCCTGCGCGGCGTGGACTTCGGCGACAACACCGAGGAGGGTTCGCCCAAGCTGGCGGCCCAGCTGTGTGAGAAAGGTCTGCGCTATGACCTCACGGTGCCCTTCGCCCGGTATGTGGTGCAGCACCGCGAGGAGCTGACACTCCCCTTCCGCCGTTTCCAGATCCAGCCCGTATGGCGCGCCGACCGTCCCCAGAAGGGTCGCTATCGCGAGTTCTACCAGTGCGACGCCGACGTTGTGGGCTCCGACTCGCTGCTCAACGAGGTGGAGCTGATGCAGATTGTCGATGAGGTGTTCCGCCGCTTCGGCATCCGCGTCTGCATCAAGATCAACAACCGAAAGATCCTCACCGGCATCGCCGAGATCATCGGCCAAGCCGACAAGATTGTAGATATCACCGTAGCTATCGACAAACTGGACAAGATTGGTCTTGACAACGTCAACGCCGAGCTTGCCGAGGCTGGCATCCCCGCCGACGCCATCGAGAAACTGCAGCCCATCATCCAGCTCAGCGGCAGCAATGAAGAAAAAATTGCCACGATGCGCAAGGTGCTGAAAGAGTCAGAAATTGGCCTCAAAGGCTGCGACGAAGTGGAGTTTGTCCTCAATCAGTTTGCAGCAGTAACAGCTCCCTCCCTACAAGGGAGGGCGGGGGGTGGGTCTTCCCTTGAGTTAGACCTCACCCTCGCCCGCGGCCTCAACTACTACACAGGCTGCATCTTCGAGGTGAAGGCTTTGGACGTGGAGATTGGCAGCATCACCGGCGGTGGCCGCTATGACAACCTCACCGGCATCTTCGGCATGCCCGGTCTCTCGGGTGTCGGCATCTCCTTTGGTGCCGACCGCATCTACGACGTGCTGAACCAGCTGGACCTCTACCCCAAGGAGGTGAGCACCGCCACGCAGCTGCTCTTCGTGAACTTCGGCGAGGCTGAGGCCGCCTATGCGCTGCCCGCCCTCGCCGCATGTCGCCAGGCAGGTATCCGCACGGAGATCTACCCCGATGCCGCGAAGATGAAGAAGCAGATGCAGTATGCCAATGCCCGCGAGATTCCCTTTGTGGCGCTGGCTGGCGAGAGCGAGATGGCCGCAGGCACGTTTACGCTCAAGAACATGACCACGGGCGAGCAAAAGACCGTTTCGATGAACGAACTCATTGACATCGTACAAGAATAGGAAATAATGATTTTTAATGATATGAACCGACGTATTTTACTACTCCCTATGCTGTTCATGATGCTGGGCACAACGGCATCCGCGCAGCAGACATTGTCATTGGACAGTTGTCGCGCTATGGCAATCAAGAACAACAAGGAGTTACAGATGAGCGCTCTCAAGCAGGAAGCCGCTCACTG
Source organism: uncultured Prevotellaceae bacterium (assembly GCA_946415705.1). Lineage (GTDB taxonomy): Bacteria > Bacteroidota > Bacteroidia > Bacteroidales > Bacteroidaceae > Physcousia. The sequence continues at coordinate 19,383 of CAMKTN010000016.1, read as the reverse complement.
GCAACGCAAGAGTGCGCTGACCAACTACTTCCCCCGCATCAATGCCGTGGGTACTTATCAGTACTCTTCGAAAGAGATATCCCTGCTCAGCGATGAGCAAAAGGACAAGCTGAACAACCTGGGCACAAACATGGCGAACACCCTGAAAGCCAGCCTCGCTGACAAGGTAAACGGCCGTCTGGACAACCTCCAGCAGCGCTGGAATGCCTTCACGCAGACGCCGCAGTTCGCACAGCTGATGCAGGATCCGCAGGTGCTGGCCATGCTGGCGCAGAACCCGCAGCTGGCACAGCTGCTGCAAAGCCCTAACATGGTGCAGCAGATTGCCGGCCCCTACCTGCAGCAGGCCGCCATGGCCTTCGACGGCATGTTGAGCGGCATCACGTCCATGCTGGACGGGACAGGTCAGAGCATCGTAGATGCCTTCCACACCGACACGCGCAACATGTTCGGCGCCACCGTGATGCTGACACAGCCCCTGTACATGGGTGGCAAGATCCGTGCTTATGACAAGATCACACGCCTGGCCGAGCAGGCCGCTGGCGAGCAGCACACCATGGAGGAACAGAACCTGCTGGTGAGCGTGGACGAAGCCTACTGGCGCATCGTGGCCCTGCAGAGCAAGAAGCAGCTGGCCGAGAGTTTCCTCAGCACCGTCCAGAAGTTGGACAGCGATGTGGAGAAGATCATCTCCGAAGGCTTGGCCACGAAGGCTGACGGCCTCTCCGTGAAGGTGAAGCTCAACGAGGCTGAGGTGGCCGTCATCCAAGTAGATAACGGTCTCGCCCTCTCACGCATGGCGCTGGCACAACTCTGCGGCCTGCCCCTCGACAGCGAGTTCCGTCTGACCGACGAGCCCGCGAATGCCCAAGCCACCTTTGAGGCTTCCGACACCCCCAACATGGGCGAGCTCGTGAGCGCTGCCGACGAGGTCAACGCCGTGGAGACCGCCATGCAGAACCGCGCCGAGCTGCGCGCCCTGGACATCGCCGCCAAGGTGAAGGACCAGCAGGTGAAGGTGGCCCGCTCTGAATACATGCCCAACCTGGCGCTTACCGCCGGCTACCTGCTCTCCAACCCCAACCTCTACAACGGCTTCCAGAAGAAATTCGGCGGCATGTGGACCGTGGGCGTGGTGCTGAAGGTGCCCATCCTCACGTGGGGCGACCGCATCTACAAAGTCAAGCAGGCCAAGGCCGAGGCGGCCATCGCCCATGTGAAGGCTGAGGAGGTGCGCGAGAAGATTACCCTGCAGGTGAACCAGAACCGCCAGAAGTTGCAGGAGGCCCAGCACCGCCTGGCCACTGCCAAGGGCAGTCAGGACAAGGCCGACGAGAACCTCCGCATGGCCAATCTGGGTATGCAGGAGGGCGTCATCCCCGTGTCCAACGTCCTGCAGGCGCAGACCGCCTGGCTGTCGGCACACTCCACCCTCGTGGACGCACAGATCGACGTGCGCCTGGCCGACCTCTACCTGCAACGCGCAAAGGGTATTCTGAGATAAACAGGATTTACGAATAGAAAATAAATATCATATACAATGGCTAAAAGAACAAAACTCAACAATCTGCTGATCATTGCCCTCGTGATTGTGGCTGTGATCTTAGTAGTCATCACCGTGGGCCTCTTCTTGCCCCAACCCAAAGAGGTGCTGCAGGGCCAGGCTGAGACCAGCGACTACCGCGTCTCCAGCAAGGTGCCCAGCCGTGTCAAGGAACTGCGTGTACACACCGGCGACAAGGTGAAGGCCGGCGACACACTCGTCATCATGGACTCCCCCGAGGTGCGCGCCAAGATGATGCAGGCCGAGGCTGCCGAAGCTGCCGCCAAGGCGATCGAACAGAAGGCACAGAACGGTGCCCGCCAACAGGAGATCCAGGGCGCCTATGAGCTTTGGCAGAAGGCCAAGGCCGGTCTGGAAGTCTGCGAGAAGACCTACAGCCGCGTGAGCCGCCTCTACGATGAGGGTGTCATCCCCGCCCAGAAGCGCGACGAGGCCGAGGCACAGCTGAAGGCCATGCAGGCCACCGAGAAGGCTGCCAAGAGCCAGTATGAGATGGCTTGCGAGGGTGCCCGCCGCGAGGACAAGGCCGCCGCTGCCGCACAGGTAGCACGCGCACGCGGTGCTGTCACCGAGGTGCAGGGCTACATCAACGAGACCGTGCTACTGGCCACTGCCGACGGCACCGTCACCGAGATCTTCCCCAAGGAGGGCGAGCTCGTGGGCACTGGTGCCCCCATCATGAACATCGCCAAGGACAACGACATCCGCTTCATCTTCATGGTGCGCGAGGACTACCTCCCCGGCATGACCCTCGACACCGAAGTCAACTGCTACGTCCCCGCCCTCGACCGCGACCTCAAGGTACGAATCACCAGCATGAACGTTATGGGAAGCTACGCCACGTGGAAAGCCACGAAGGCACTTGACCAATACGATCTGAAGACTTTCGAGGTCACGGGCCGCGCCGTGAACGACGCCGACCTGAAGGGCATTCTCGCCGGCATGACAGTTGTCATCAAGTAACACACTGCGATGCTGAAAGCATTAAACAATATCTGGGAAATCATGATGCGTGAGGTGCGCGCCTTCGGCCGCCGCCCCATCTTCCTGATGATCATGTTCGTGGCGCCGCTGGGTTTCCTGTGGCTGTTCACGAGCCTCATGGACGCGGGTCTTCCCACGAAGCTGCCCGCAGCGCTGGTCGATGAGGATGACACCCATGTCACTCGTCAGCTCACGCGTATCCTGGGGACAATGCAGGAGACGAACTTCGTCATCACGACCAAGAGCTTCACCGAGGCACGCCAGGCCATGCAGCGCGGCGAGATCTACGCCATCTTCCGCATCCCCAAGGGCACCACCGAGGCCGCCCTTACACAGCGGCAGCCCGTCATGTCGTTCTACACCAACGACACCTACTACATCGCCGCCTCGCTCCTCATGAAGGACATGCGCAAGATGAGTGAGATGGCCGGCTTGGCCATGACGCGTGCCGTGATGCGTGCCAAGGGTAAGACCGACGCCCAGATCATGGGCACCCTGCAGCCCATCGTCATCGAAGCCCACCCGCTGGGCAACCCCCACCTGAACTACTCCGTGGTACTCACGAACCTCATTGTGCCCGGTCTGCTGATGCTCGTCATCATGCTGACCACCAGCTACACCTTCGGCAGCGAGTGGAAGCGCGGCCAGCAGAAGAAGCTCTATGAGCTGTGCGATGGCAACATGGCTGTCGCCATCTTCGGCAAGCTCTCCGTGCACACCGTCACCTTCACGCTTATGATGTGGCTCTTTGACTTCGTATTCTACAGCTACCTCGAATTCCCATGCGCCTGCGGCATCCCCCGCATGATGCTGTGGGGGTTTCTCGCTGTGCTGGCGTCGCAGGGCTTCGGACTGCTCATGTTCGAGGCCTTCCCTGGGCAGATGCGTATGGCCATGTCGGCCTGCTCGCTGCTGGGCGTGATGCAGTTCTCGCTGGCGGGCTTCTCCTTCCCCGTGTCGGCCATGTACGAGCCCTTCCAGTGGCTGGCCGAGATTTTCCCCCTCCACCATTATTTTGTCATCTACGTCAATCAGGCCCTCAACGGCTACTCCATCTCCTATGTATGGGGCAGTGTCGTGATCTTGATATTCATCTACCTGCTGCCGCAGTTCTTCGCGTGGCGCCTGAAAGATGCTATGCTCCATAAAAACTACCGCGAATGAGAAAGCCTAAGTTCCCCATCATACACGTCTGGCTCGACGAGCTCAGCGAGATCGTGAAAGACGAGGGCATCCTCATCTTCATGATTCTCCTGCCCCTCGCCTACCCTCTCCTCTATGCTCTCATCTACAACACCGAGACACAGCGCGAGCTGCCCATCTGCGTGGTCGATGACAGCATGACAGGACGCAGCCGCGACTTCATCCGCCGCGTCGATGCCACCCCCGAGGTGGAGGTGGCCACCCACTGCACCGACATGGAGCAGGCCCGGGAGCTCATGCGCCAGCGCCGCGTCTTCGGCATCCTGCACATCCCCCGCGAGTTCAACGAACGCCTCTGGCGCGGCCAGCAGGCCGTCGTGGGTCTCTACAGCGACCTCACCTCCATGCTCTACTACAAGGTCGAGTATCTGGCCGTCATCAACGTGGCGCAGGAGCTCAACCGCAACATCAAAGTCCTGGAGCGCCAGGGTGATGCCACCACCGCCCGCGAGGAAAGCCTGGCGCGGTGGCCCATCCGCTTCGAGGAAGTCAAGCTCTACAACTCCGCCGGCGGTTTCGCCGCCTTCCTCATCCCTGCCGTCCTCATGCTCATCGTGCAGCAGGCTCTCTGCCTCTGCGTCGGCATGTCCATGGGTCGCTCGCGCGAGCGCTTCCGCGGCCTCGTCATCCCACCCACGAAGCACTATAAGAACGCGCTGGCCATCGTCCTCGGCAAGGCCCTCGTCCACTTCCTCATGTTCATGCTCATGGGCATCTACATGACCGTGTGCGTGACCCACTGGTTCGGACTACCCAACCTCGGACACTTCTGGGAGATTGTGGGCATGCTCGTGCCTTACGTGGCCGCCAGCACCTTCATGGCCATGTTCTGGTCCAGCTTCATCTACCGCCGCGAAGACTGCATCCTGCTCTTCGTGTTCATGTCCATCCCCCTGCTCTTCCTCACGGGTGTCAGCTGGCCCGGAGCCTCTGTGCCGCCCTTCTGGAAAGCCGTCGGCAGCATCTTCCCCTCCACCTACGGCGCCAACGCCTACGTGCGCATCCAGTGCATGGGAGCCTCCATGGGTGACTGCCACTTCGAGCTCCAGCGGATGTGGATCCTCACCGGCATCTACTTCCTCCTCACCTGGCTCATCTACTACTTCGAGATCCGCAAAGCCGTCGGCCGCAGCGTCCTCGATTAACCGATAAATGAAGAGCCCCCTTCGCAGCGTCGCGGAGGGGGCTCTTTCGTGTTCTATGATTACTTCAGGTATTTAGCCAAGTCGCTGCTGGTGCGGCGGAGGGCGATGGCGATGCCGAGGGCGTTGAGGCGGGCACCGCGGAGGGAGGTGTGGGTGTGGTCGCCGCAGTAGTATGCCTTGGCGGCCTCGGGACCGATGGCATCGAGGGCGTCGGCGGTAATGTTATGCAGGTCCAGGAAGGTGGTGCCTGTCTGCTCGGCGACGGCGCGATACCACTGGCCGTAGCTGTCGTTGCGGCGCTCGATATGCTGGCCGTCGGGCCATTCGTTGCGCGGCGTGAGGCTGACGATGATGGGCGTGGCACCCTTCTCGCGGCAGTCGTCGATCATCTTACGGAGGTACCAGCCGAAGCTATAGACGACCTCGTTGTAGGCCTCGTCCTTGAGGACTACGCGGCTGACGCAGCTGGTGTCGGCGACACCCGGAATGTCGCCACGATGTTTGCCGCGGTGGAGCTCGCCGATGTCGTTGTGCCCGAACTGTATGAGCACGAAGTCGCCCGGCTGCAGGTCGTTATAGACCTTCTCCCAGCGTCCCTCGCGCAGGTATGTGCGCAGCGAGCGTCCCGCCTGCGCGCAGTTGATATAGGTAATCTTGTTCTCGTCGAAGATGCGCCATGCCTGCGAGCCCCAGCCCCACATGCCGGTGGTGTCGCGGTCGGTGTTCTTCACGGTGCTGTCACCGGTGATGAAGACCACGGGCTTGCCTTTCTCGCGCTTTACGCCGGTGGTGGGCAGTGCGATGTTCTGCATCATGGCCTGCAGGGGTTGCAGCTCGGGATGCTGGCAGGCCATGAGACCCTCGGCGGCGCTGCGGGCGTTGAGTTCGGCACCGAACTTAGAAGTGTGGATATTGTCGAGATAGAAGTGGTAGTTGATCTTCCACGGCGACATGCGGTCGTACTTGGTTGCCGACAGCTCGTTGAGGTCGATGAACGGGACGTTGAGTTCCTCGGCCACCTGTCGCGCCCAACCACCGAAGCTGTCTGCCACGCGCACGGGTTCCCAGCCCTCCCCCACTTGTTTCTTTCTGGGTGTGAGGCTCATGAGAATGGGGTGTGCGCCCAGCGCACGTGTCTCGCGCACAAACCGACGCATATACTCGCCATAGCTATAGACGGTTTCCTGCTCGCCTTTGTGGGGGCCTTCCTTGAGGGTCACCACGAGGCTGTCGGTGGGTGAGATGCCGCGGATGGTGGCGCGGCAGCGGCCGCTGTCGAAGGGGCCGTTGTCGTTGTGCCCCAGCTCGATGATCACCCAGTCACCCGGGCGGATGCCCTTCTTCACGTCGGGCCACAGCTGCGTGTAGAAGGTGCGCGAGCTGGTGCCGCCGAGGGCTTGGTTCTCGACGGTGATCTTGCTGGCGTCGAAGTAGTGATGTTCGTAGAATCCCCAGCCCCACTGGCCGTTGTCGCCATTGCCCTTGGTGCCGGTGCGCATCGTGGAGTTACCGACGAGGAAGAGCACAGGGTTGTCGCCCTGGCGGCTGCTGCCGGCTGCGGGGCGGGCGGTCTTCACCTTCTCCAGAGAGTCGAGGGTGAGGTCCACGACTTTGTTGACATCGTCCATCGGCTTGTAGCCGTTATCTTGTGCGTGGGCTGCCGTTGCGCAGAGACAGCCTGCGAGGGTTATGAGCTTGACGTAGCGCTTCATTCTGGTTGAGGGTTGAGGGTTTATGGTTGAGGGGTTATTTGAACTTCGCAGCTTGTTCAGCGGTGAAGGAGGCATCGTCAAAGTAGTCGAGACGCATGGCACGACGCACCTCGGACATGGTCTGCGCACCGGCCTCGCGGGCCACCTCGGTGCCCTTGCGGAGGATGTCGATGACAGCGGGGATGTCCTTCTCGAACTCGGCGCGGCGCTGGCGGATGGGCTCCAGGGTCTCCTGCAGCACGGCGGCGAGGAACTTCTTGCATTTCATGTCGCCGAGGCCACCACGGCGGTAGTGGTCCTTCAGCGCATCGAGGTTCTCGTAGTCCGGCAGATAGCGCCCGAAATGCTCGGGGCGGCAGAAGGCGTCGAGGTAGGTGAAGACGGTATTACCCTCCACCGTACCCGGGTCGCTGACCTGCAGGTGGTTGGGGTCGGTGAACATCGACTTGACCTTCTTCTGTACCTCGTCGGCACTGTCCTTGAGGTAGATGCAGTTGCCAAGGGACTTGGACATCTTGGCCTTGCCGTCGGTGCCGGGCAGGCGCAGGCAGGCGGCGTTCTCGGGCAGCAGGATGTTGGGCTCCACGAGGGTCTCGCCGTAGATATTGTTGAAGCGGCGCACAATCTCGCGGCACTGCTCCAGCATGGGCTCCTGGTCTTCACCCACGGGCACGGTGGTGGCCTTGAAGAGGGTGATGTCGGCAGCCTGCGAGATGGGATAGGTGAAGAAACCTACGGGGATGCTCTCGCCAGAGAAACCGCGCATCTGTATCTCGGTCTTCACCGTGGGGTTGCGCTGCAGGCGTGATACGCTGACGAGGTCCATGAAATAGAAGGTGAGCTCGCAGAGCTCGGGAATCTGACTCTGGATGAAGAGGGTGCTCTTCTGCGGGTCGAGGCCCACGGCGAGGTAGTCGAGGGCGACCTCGATGACGTTCTGCCGCACCTTGTCGGGGTTGTCGATGTTATCGGTGAGGGCCTGTGCGTCGGCCTCGAAGACGAAGATCTTATCGTAGAGCCCTGAGTTCTGCAGCTCTACACGACGGCGCAGGGAGCCTACATAGTGTCCGATGTGAAGGGGGCCTGTGGGGCGGTCGCCGGTGAGGATGGTGGCCCCTCCCCCGGCCCCTCCCCTGTTAGGGAGGGGAGATGTGGAACAGTTGGATGTTTGATTTGTAGTCATATCAATATCTTATATTTGAATTTAGATGATTTCAATTGTTTAATACTCCCCTCCCTAACAGGGGAGGGGCAGGGGGAGGGGCCTCTATTTGAATAGATTCTCTATGGTGTCCTGCGGGAGGATGGAGACGATGAGGTGGCCATCGGGGGTGTAGTTGGGCGAGGGCGAGGCGAAGAGCTGCGCCACGAGGTCGCTCATCTCGGTCTGCGAGAGCACCTGCCCCACGGGGATGGCAGCGGCGCGTGCCATGGTGAGAGCCATCTGTCCGAAGAGCTGCTCAGCGGTGAGTGTGCCGCGGTCGGCGGCTGCCGCCAGGAGTTCCGTCAGCAGGCGCTGGATATCAATACCCTCGAAGCCGGAAGGGTAGCCCACGATGGAGATGGTGCCGCCGCCGAGGTCGTTGACATCGAAGCCGAAGCGCTGCAGCTGGGGCTCCACCTCGACGAAGGTGGCGGCATCGGCGGCCGTGAGCTCCATGACCTCGGGGAAGAGATAGCGCTGCGAGGGCAGCGGTGCGCTCTCCAGCTGGCTCATATAGCGGTCGTAGAGGACACGGATATGTGCGCGGTGCTGGTCGATGAACATCAGGCCGTCGGGCGAGGGGGTGAGGATGTAGGTACCTATGAATTGGAGGAAAGACCCACCCCCGCCCCCTCCCGTGAGGGAGGGGAGTTGGTCCTCTGGTTGGGAAAGGTCTTGATAGAGAGATTCCCAATTACGGGGAACTTTATTTTTTGGAGCTGAAAAGCCGTCTGTGCGCCAGCTCTCCCCTCCCTGAGGGGAGGGGTCGGGGGTGGGTCTAAAGGGGTTATAGGTGGTGTCCACGTGCACTTTCGGCTGGGGCACGCGCGCCGTGGTGGCGGGGTCGAGGGGGTTGAAGACGGGGATGTCCGCCGGGCGCCCTTCGGTGTCGAAGTCGATCGTGGGGATGGCGTTGAAACGCCCCAAGGCCTCGCGGACGGCTGCCAGGAGGATCTGCCAGATGGCGAGCTCGTTCTCGAACTTGATCTCGGTTTTGGTGGGATGTATGTTCACGTCTATCTCTGCGGGCGGCACATCGAGATAGATGAAATAGGGCACCTGCTCGTCGGAGGGTATCAGACGTGCGAAAGCCTCCTGCACGGCACGGTGGAAATAGGGATGCCGCATATAGCGGTTGTTGACGAAGAAGAACTGCTGGGCGCCGCGCTTGCGCGAGGACTCGGGCTTACCAACGAAGCCGCAGATGCTGACCATCGGCGTGGTGACCTCCAGGGGCAGCAGGTTGTCCGAGAGGCGGGAGCCGAAAACGCTGGAGATGCGCTGCTTGAGGGTGGAGGGCGTGAGGTTCAGGAGCGTGGTGTCGCCATGCTTGAAGGTGAAGGCGATGTCGGGGTGTACGAGTACGATGCGGTCCAGCTCGCTGCTGATATTGGAGAGTTCCGTCTGGTTGCTCTTCAGGAACTTACGACGTGCAGGGACGTTGAAGAAGAGGTTCTTGATCAAGAAGTTAGCGCCTACGGCGCAGGCGGTGGGTTCCTGGCTGACGATGCGCGAGCCCTCCAGGACGAGGTGTGTGCCCAGGTCTTGGTCGGCCATGCGGGTGGTGAGCTCCACCTGTGCCACGGAGGCAATGGAGGGCAATGCCTCGCCGCGGAAGCCCATCGTGGTGAGCGTGAAGAGGTCGGCGGCCTCCAGGATCTTACTCGTGGCATGGCGCTCGAAAGCCATACGCGCATCGGTCTCACTCATGCCCTTGCCGTCGTCGATGACCTGCAGGCTGGTGCGCCCTGCATCCACGGCGATAATGTCGATGCGCTTGGCACCGGCATCCACAGCGTTCTCGACCAACTCCTTGACGACGGAGGCGGGACGCTGGATGACCTCGCCAGCTGCTATCTGGTTGGCGACGGAATCGGGGAGAAGGTGAATGGTGTCCATTAGAAGACCCACCCCCAACCCCTCCCGTCAGGGAGGGGAGAGGCTGGCACTTAGAGGGTTATTGGGTTATATTTTGGAATTGTAAATATTGCATATATAGAATGACGTGTCGGAGCCTCATCACTAATGGGAGGGGAGAGGCCCCCCTCCCTGACGGGAGGGGTTGGGGGTGGGTCTTTAGAATCGGAAACTCCCTGTGAGGAGGTAGTGCCAGAGGATGAGGAGGACAACGATGATGGCGATGGCGACGCCCGGGTGCAGGCGACGGCGGTCGGGATCGGCCTTCTTGAGGTTCTTGGCAAACTTACCGCGATAGGAGGCGATGTCGGGCTTGTAGTCGGGCGTCTCGCCGCGCTCTATCTGCTCCTCGCGCTTGGCATCCTCGACGAGGCGGTCGAGTTTCTCCTGACGTTCGGAGGTGTATATGTGGACACCGCGGAAGCGGCGTGGTTCACGGGTGGAGAAGAGAGACATTTCTTAATTGAGAATTGAAAATTGAGAATTGAAAATTGAAAATTGAGAATTGAGAGATTAAGGATTAGGGGCTGGAACTTCTTGAACTTCTGGAACTTCTTGAACCTCTTGAATCTCCTGAGTTTCCTGAACCTCTTGAACTTCTTGGACCTCTTGAACTTCTTGAACTCCTTGAACCTCTTGAACCTTTGGCACCTCTTGCGCTTCCGCCTTGGGCGGAGTGGCTACGGGTGGGCGGCGGCGCTTGGGACCGGTGTGGCGGATGGAGGGCTTGAGCTCGGTGCCGGGCTTCTTGGGGCGCCATTCGAAGATGTCGTCCTTGCTGACGGGACGGACATAGTCGAACCACTGGAAGTTAGAGAGGTAGCGCTGTTCGGGGGTGACAAGCGCCAAGGGATGCAGACATCCCTCGGACTGGCCATCGAACATGATCTTGGAGACCCTGCGTTCAGCCATATAGAGGTTGAGGAGGGAGCCCTCAGCATGCAAAAGCCCTATCATCAGGCTGTCGGAGTCGTAGGGGTAGTACTTCGTAATCACGTTGCCAGCGGTGACGGTGAGATACATCTCGCCATTGCGGAAGTAGGAGCGCATGATATTGCCGGCGACTTGGTTGTAGCACATGGAGTCCAGCCGCTCCACGGAGAGTGCCTGACGGATGACATGGGTGGAATCAATGGTGGAATCGTTCATCCACGCCTTGATCTCCTCGCCCAGCAGCTGCTGGCCTTCCTGCCACACGATGGGGTCGCGGTACATGGTTAGCGTGGAGTCGATGGAGAGATAGACCATGGAGTCGCAGACGGCCTGTAGGTCGCGACGGAAAGCGCGGACATGGTGGTAGGCACGCATCTCGCGCCACACGCTGTCGGTGTTGATGTCGTAGGTGAACAGCTTGAAGGTGTCGGCATGGACAAAGAAGCTGTCACGCTGCGAGAAGTCGATGAGCACGGCGCTGTCCGTGGCCTCGGCATAGCCGATGGAGTCGGCATAGAGGGCATAGTGGCCCGTGAGCATGTTCTTGTTGACTTCGTCAACGCTGACGACATTGCCGAAACCCTTGGAGATGGCGCCCTCGCCGATATAGTCGAGACTGTCAGCGGTCACGGTGCGCCCTTTGTTGCTGACGATGGAACGCTCCAGGAGGTGGGCGCGGTCGGTGCGGGTGTCGTAGGTGCCACGCTCGCTATAGATGTGGTTGTCGCCGTTGTCGATATTGGAGGGTCCCACGATGCGGGCAATCTCCGTGCCCGTGTTGTAGTGGAGGGTGTCGCTGATGAGCGTGAAACGCGGGTTCTTCAAATCGACATTATAGTTGAAGATGGCCTCGCGCGTGGCAGGACAATACTGGCCCCACTCGCTCGTCAGCGTGTTCTCGCTGTCCACCAGCTTGCCGCCCTGGAAAAAGTACCCGAGGTCGTAGAGGCGGTCGTAGTCGAGGCTGTCGCAGTAGAGGCGGCTGTCGCGGTGCTTGAGGACCACATTGTAGCGCGCCATGGCCAACTGGTCGAAGCCGTCGTAGTAGAGGACGTCGGAATTGAGGATGAGCGTGTCGGCCTGGTTCATGACCACATGGCCGAAGGCATCGAAGGAGTTGCTGTTCTGGTAGTAGAGGGCGCTGTCGCAGGTGAGGATGACGTCGTCATGGCGGAAGCGCACATTGCCTACCAGGATCTGTGCCTCGCGATGGATGCGCTGGTTGAAATAAAGCTCATCGGAGTGCAAGAGGATGATGAGCGAGCCTTTTGGACGAGATGTAGCAGCAGACCCTCCCCCCTGCCCCTCCCTTGTAGGGAGGGGAGTAGAAACACTTGCTATTGAACAAATAGCAAAGAGAATCGTGATGAATAAAAAGGGATATCGCGCTTTCAATGAGCTCTAATCTTGTTCGGTATATACTCCCCTCCCTGCAAGGGAGGGGCAGGGGGGTGGGTCTGTCGGGGGAGATTTCTTCTTTACTCTTTCACCCACCCCGGGTACTGGAACTCGCAGTTCACCCAGTCGGGGTTGATGCGGATGTAGGTGGTGCGTTGCTTGTCACGAATCCACTTGTTGAGGAACTCCTCGGAGAGGTGGCGGCGCACGATCTGGCTGAGGACCTGGAAGTCCTCGGTGATGGTGGCGGCATGGGCGGGGATGCGGTTCTTCAGCTTGACGATGCAGCACTGCTCCTTGCCTTTCTTGTCGATCATTGTGAAGGAGTTGGAGACATCGCCCACCTGCATCGACTCCACCATACGTGCCACCTCCGTGGGCAGCTCACCCATCTTGAAGCGCGAGGTGCGGATGCGCTCACCTGTGGTTTCGTCCTGTGTGACATTGAACATCAAGCCCTTATTCGCACGGGAATCAACATCGTCGGAGAGGCGCGAGGCAGCTTCCTCGAAGGTGAAGACGCCGTTGCGGATGTCCTTGGCGATGGAGTCCAGACGCGAGAGGGCGGCATCGATGTCGGCCTGTTCCACACGCGGTTTCTTGAGGATATGGCGCAGCTTGAGCTTGTCGCCACGCTTATCTACGAGCTGGATGATATGATAGCCGAACTGCGACTCCACGATCTTCGACACCTTCTTGGGGTCGTTGAGACTCCAGGCGGCGTTGGCGAAGGCGGGGTCCAGCTCCATCTTACCCATGTAGTCCATCTCGCCGCCCTGACGTGCGGAGCCCGGGTCCTCGCTGTAGAGGATGGCGAGCGTGGAGAAGCTGGAGGAGCCACTCTGGATGCGCTCGGCATACTCGCGCAGCAGCGACTTCACGCGCTCGATCTCCTCGGGCTGGATGCGCGGATGCTCGGCCAGGAGCTCCACCTCCACCTGTGTGGGGATGAGTGGCAGCGAGTCCTCGGGGATGTCCTTGAAGAAATGGCGCACCTCGGCGGGCGTCACCTTGATGTCCTTGGTGAGATGCGTGCGCTCGAGTTCCATAATCTGGTTGTCGCGTACCAGGTCGAAGGTCTCCTCGCGGATCTGGGCCATCGTCATATTACGGTACTCCTCGAGCTTCTCCTTGGAGCCGGCGGCCTGCACCCATTGGTTAATCTGTGCCTCGACATAGCGGTTGACGGTCTCCGTCTCCACCGTGATGCTGTCCAGCTGTGCCTGGTGCAGGAAGAGTTTCTGAATGGCCAGGTTCTCAGGGATGACGCAGTAGGGATTGCCGGTCACGCGCGACATCTGCGTGCGTACCTTTTCTACATCACTGCGCAAGATGGCCTCATCGCCAACCACCCAGACGACCTCGTCCACGACATTCCCCAGCGATTGGGCAAAAGACGACAATTGTGCTCCCATCACGAGGAGCACAAATGCCATGAAACGTTTGATATGAGCAAATATCATCAGATCAATGCTTATTAACGGTGTTTAATGCGTCCTGGAATACCTCGAACGAGTAGCGGCGGCGCAGCTCTTCCACGAACTCCTTCTCCTTGACAGCCTGGTAGTCGGCGACGACCTGTGCGCTGACATCGGTCCATAGCTGCGGACCTTTCTTGAGCTTACGTCCGATGAGCCCCACGGCAGGGTATTTCGCGTTGATGCGGGTCTTGCCCTCCTTCACGCCAAAGGCGAGGGAGTCCACCATGGCGTTCTCGCCCTGCACAAAGACGCGACGGTCGAAGCGCACCTGCACGCTGTCCTTGTTGATCTGCGTCTTCACGATGCCGGCCCATTGGTCCTCGGGCTTGCCCTTCAGGGTCTTCTGCACCTGCTTGAGGACATCGGGGTTGATGGCCTGCAGGAGCGCACCGGCATAGTGAGGTTTCTCGAAGGCGTAGGCCTTCTTGTTCTGCTTGAAGTACTGCTCCAGAGCGAGGGTGTCCTTCGAGGCGGGTTCCCAGACCTGACGCTGGCAGATCTCATAGAAGAGCAAGCCGTCGTGGTACTCCTGCACCAGGTACTTCAGCTCCTCATCCTCTGCACACAGGCGGGCCGTCTCCTCGTCCATCACCTGCTCCAGCGTCTTGCCGCTCTGCTTGGAGAGGCTATCGACGAGCGCATTGGCGATGCGGTCCTTCATGCCGCGCTGCTCCAGGAACTGACGGATGCGGGGGGCCAGCGTGTCATAGGGCTCCAGGGGCTTCTTGTCCACAAGCTTCAGGATGTGCCAGCCCACGGTGGAGAGCAGCGGCGCGGCCACCTCATCCTTCTGCAGGGCATAGCAGGCATCCTCCACCTCCTTGAGCAACTGCTTGGGGCCGATCCACCCGATGACGCCGCCGCGCTGGGCGGTGCCGGGGTCCTCGGAGCTCTTGGCAGCCAGGGCGGCGAAATCCTCACCCTCCTGCAGGCAGGCATAGATGGAGTCGATGCGGGCCTTGGCAGCTGCCTGCTGTTCGGGTGTGGACTGCTGCATGACACGCACGAAGATGTGAGCGGGCATGAGCAGCTCCTTGCCGTCGAGCTGTTCCAGCATCTTGTCGTAATAATCACGCACTTCCTGCTCCTCAGCAGCGGGGGTGACGAGGAGCGGACGGATCTGCTGGTCGCGGTATTCGCGGAACTCCTTCTGATAGCTGGCGAGCGTGTCGAAACGGGCGTCCAACGCGGCCTCCACCTTCAGCTTGTAGTTGATGAAGAGATCCACGTACTCGTCCACGGTCTTCTTGTCGATGACGCCTTCGGTGTTGTTCTTGTTATAGTTGTACTCAAACTCCGAGCGCAGCACATCCTTGCCATTGATGCGCATGACGACGGGATCAAGACTCTCCCCCAGCCCCTCCCTATCAGCAGGGAGGGGAGTAGTTACTTGTGCCATGAGGGTTGCTGCAATCAGAAATGTAGATACTATTACAGAAAATTTTTTCATCGTTATTACTAATGTATTCTATTCTTGAATGGTGACCACTCCCTCCCTACAAGGGAGGGCAGGGGGAGGGTCCTCTATTGCGGCCTGCTGTAGTTCGGGGCCTCGCTGGTGATGGTGATGTCATGTGGGTGGCTCTCCAGCACGCCGGCATTGGTGATGCGCACGAACTTGGCGTGGTGCAGGGCCTCGATGGTCGGGGCGCCGCAGTAGCCCATGCCGGAGCGCAGACCGCCCACGAGCTGGTAGATGACCTCCTGCACCGTGCCCTTGTAGGGGACGCGGCCGGCGATGCCCTCGGGCACCAGCTTCTTGACATCCTTCTCGCAGGCCTGGAAGTAGCGGTCCTTGCTGCCGTTCTCCATGGCTTCGAGAGAGCCCATGCCACGGTAGCTCTTGAACTTACGACCGTTGAAGATGATGGTGTCGCCCGGGCTCTCCTCGGTGCCGGCCACCAAAGAGCCAATCATCACGCAGTTGCCGCCAGCGGCGATGGCCTTCACGACATCGCCCGAGTAGCGCAAGCCGCCGTCAGCGATGAGGGGCACGCCCGTGCCAGCCAGTGCGCTGGCCACATCATAGACAGCTGACAGCTGGGGAACACCCACGCCGGCCACAACGCGCGTCGTGCAGATAGAGCCCGGACCGATACCGACCTTGATACCATCGGCACCAGCCTCCACCAACATCTTGGCAGCATCGCCCGTGGCGACATTACCCACCACGATATCTACCTCGGGGAACGCAGCCTTAGCCTCGCGCAACTTCTCAATAACGCCCTTGCTGTGGCCATGCGCCGTGTCGATGACGATGGCATCAGCGCCGGCCTCCACGAGTGCCGTGATGCGCTCCATCGTATCTACCGTCACGCCCACGCCGGCAGCCACGCGCAGACGACCTTTCTCATCCTTGCACGCCATCGGCTTGTCCTTGGCCTTCGTGATGTCCTTATAAGTAATCAGACCGATGAGATGGTTCTCGTCATCTACGACCGGCAGCTTCTCAATCTTGTTCTCCTGCAGGATCTGCGCTGCGGCAGAGAGGTCCGTCTGCTGGTGCGTCGTCACCAGATTCTCCTTCGTCATCACCTCGGCGATGGGACGCTCCACGCGGCGCTCGAAGCGCAGGTCGCGGTTCGTGACGATGCCCACCAGGTGATTCTCGGCATCCACCACAGGGATACCACCGATATGGTACTCTGCCATGAGGGCGAGGGCATCGGCCACCTTGGCATCGCTGCGGATGGTGACGGGATGGTAGATCATACCATTCTCCGCACGCTTGACGATAGCCACCTGGCGCGCCTGCTCCTCGATGCTCATGTTCTTATGAATCACACCGATACCACCCTCACGGGCAATGGCAATCGCCATCGTGGCTTCCGTCACGGTGTCCATCGCTGCGGTGACAAAAGGCACCTTCAGCTCGATGTGACGCGAGAAGCGCGTGGTCAGGTCAACACTTCGAGGCAATACCTCGGAATACGCGGGAACGAGAAGGACGTCATCAAATGTGAGGCCGTCCATGACAATGCGGTCTGCAATAAAATTGGCCATACGAAAAACTTTTAGTTTTTATTGCGTGCAAAAGTACTGCTTTTCCGCGACACAGCCAAAACTTTTGCTCTTTTTTAACGAACGCCCCTAGCTCTTCTACCGAGTCCCACTAATGGGACACGCCTGAAGACCTACGTCTTCAAGCCATAAGACATAGGCCTTCAAGCCATAAGACCTACGTCCTACGGCACGAGGACCTAGATCCTCTCGTTGTTCCATCGCGACCGAACAACAATAAGGTCTCTCCTGCAAAAAGCATCGGTCTCTCCTGCCAAAAAATCGCCGAATCATCGAGAAACCTCACACCTCGCGCAGAATCCTCATAACTCCCATGAAAAACAACCCATTATCCCGCGCTCACCCCTACGCAACCTCGCGCAACCTCACGCAACCCTACACGCAGCCAGCCCCAGCACCTAGTTTGCGCGACCTTGCGCGACCTTGCGCGACCTTGCGCGAGGTTGCGCAGGGTGACGCGCGCCGCAATCTACTGTACTACAATCAATTGCAGCCATTTTGCGCGAGGTGTAAGGTTGTAAGCTATCTCGAAGAAAAAACTGCTCTCTACGTCAAGGACACTACTACTCCCTCGCCTGACCCTCTATAGTCCCTACGCGCAGACACTATAGAGGGTCGGACGAGAGACTATAGAGGGTACACACCAGCGTGCTATATCACCTTGCGCAGCAGGCTGCATCGTGTGATGCAGCCTGCTGGATGAATCATTGTGCGGTGTGCGCATGAAATTTGTAAAAAAATGTTTTTATGAAGTCTCGGCATTCAATCCTTCTGAAGCTTGTTCCTCCAAACAATTATCCAAAATAGATTATCCAAATCGGATAATTTTGTAATCCTCTATACGCCACTGCCACCAATGCCCTCATGATAGAGCATTGGCAGCAGATGGATGTTGGGGGGGAATGTGAAGGATTACTTCACCAGCACCTTCTTGCCATTGTGGATGTAGATTCCTGAGCGTTTCAAATTGATTTGTACCTCTGTGCCATCGAGTCGTACCCATCTCGAGTAATCTGCTTGTACATCAGATTGTACGCTATCAAGTCCTGTCAAGTCTAACTCTTGTATATTGGCAAAAAGCTTCCATCCTTCTGCCATAGAATATAACATCTTACGCCCCTTTGGAACATTGAGCGTAGCAATATAGTATATTGTGTTAGGATTATAACTCGTGTTGGTGTATGTGAAGACGCTGCTATCCAAATTGAAAGGAATATCTATGCATGATGTGACAGTATTTAGCCCTATGCAATCAGCAAATGCATACGTCCCTATGGACTTAACACTTTTGGGAATGGTGACGGAGGTCAAGCCACTGCAACAATAGAACGCATAATCGCCAATCGAGGTCACGCTGTTGGGAATGGTGACTGAGGTCAGGCCGCTGCAACCATTGAACGCAGAGCTGCCAATCGAGGTCACATTGTTGCCTATGGTGACAGAGGTTAGGCCACTGCAATCTTGGAACGCAGATTCGCCAATCGAGGTCACGCTGTTGGGAATGGTGACGGAGGTCATGTTTGTGCAGTTGTAACATGCGTAGCTACCGATGCTCTCCACTCCATCGCCAAACACATACTCCTTTACTTGCGAACCAAATATTCCTGACAAGGTCGAGGAGCTTGAATAGAATTTTGAAGCAATAGCATTGCTATTAATCGTGACAGAGGTCAGACCGCTGCAGCCTTCGAACGCAGAACCGCCTATCGAAGTCACGCTATTGGGAATGGTGACAGAAGTCAGGCCACTGCATTTATAGAACGCCTCATAGCCAATCGAGGTCACGCTGTTGGGAATGGTGACAGAGGTCAGACCACTACAACCAGAGAACGCATAATCGCCAATCTCGGTCACGCTGTTGGGGATGGCGATGGAGGTCAGACCACTGCAGCCATCGAACGCCTCATAGCCAATCGAGGTCACGCTATTGGGAATGGTGACAGAGGTCAAGCCGCTGCAACCTCGGAACGCATAACTGCCTATCGAAGTTACACTGTTGGGAATGGTGACAGAGGTCAGGCCACTACAACCAGAGAACGCATCACTTCCAATCGAGGTCACGCTGTTGGGAATGGTGACGGAGGTTATGTTTGTGCAGTTGTAACATGCGTAGCTACCGATGCTCTCCACTCCATCGCCAAACACATACTCCTTTACTTGCGAACCAAATAGTGCAACTAATGTCGAAGAGCTTTCATAGGATTTTGATGCTATAGTATTGCTATTAATCGTCACAGAGGTCAGGCCACTGCAATCTCGGAACGCACCTTCGCCAATCGAGGTCACGCTGTTGGGGATGGTGACAGAGGTTAGGCCACTGCAACGAGAGAACGCCCAAATGCCAATCGAGGTCACGCTGTTGGGGATGGTGACAGAGGTTAGGCCACGGCAGCCAGAGAACGCCTCACCGTCAATCGAGGTCACGCTGTTGGGAATGGTGACAGAGGTCAGGCCACTACACCAAGAGAACGCACAACTGCCAATCGAGGTCACACTGTTGCCAATGGTGACTGAGGTCAGGCCACTACATTCCCTGAACGCAGAACTGCCAATCGAGGTCACACTGTTGCCAATGGTGACTGAGGTCAGGCCACTACAGCCAAAGAACGCATAACCGCCAATCGTGGTCACACTGTTGCCAATGGTGACTGAGGTCAGGCCACTGCAACCAGAGAACGCATAACCGCCAATCGTGGTCACACTGTTGCCAATGGTGACAGAAGTCAAGCTACTGCAACCATAGAACGTAGCATCGCCAATCGAGGTCACGCTGTTGGGGATGGTCACAGAGGTTAGGCCACTGCAACCATAGAACGCATAA